>NZ_JAALFM010000005.1:0-372411 GCF_011800295.1 Paenibacillus sp. EKM301P
AACCCCGCTCGACTTGCATGTATTAGGCACGCCGCCAGCGTTCGTCCTGAGCCAGGATCAAACTCTCCATTAAAGACGTTACAAAGTAACGTCAACCTGTTTTATCTTCATCCACTCCAAGGAGAAGAACCGAAGATGAAACAATATAGAAAGAGCGATTAGCTCATTTTGAAACTGACGAGATAAAATATCTCTTTTGGATTTTGTAAACAAAATCCGTACTCACTCGTTGTTCAGTTTTCAAAGATCAAACTTGCGTAACTCTTTACTTTAACTCACTTTGTTTCTTCACCGCATCTCAGCGGCGACTTAAATAATATATCATGTTTCTTTTATCTTTGCAACACTTTTTTTAAGAGAATTTTTCAATTAATTCTAATTTGTTTTTATGTTGCTAATCATCTTGTAAAAGAAAACTATAAGAATATACCACATGACTACGCTAATTAGCAACATCTTTTTTAGTGACATTATTCATGTGTAGGATTACTGCATTAAAAAAAGAGACTATCATTCTCAACTAGCAGAATAACAGCCTCTTTAACATTTATTCCTTTCACCTTATGACTAACAAATCGGGACGGTACTAGTGTTTACCTCTTTCTTATATTTATCTGCGTCAGTCATTAATCCATGGATTTTGACGTGCACGAGCACTATAGGATGAGGAGCGAGATCTTCCTCCTGTCGATTTACGGGATTTATGCTTCTTAACAGTAGCATGTTCACTTGAAACCTTGGCTTTAGATGTTTCTTCCTTGGATGTACTGCTAGAGTTGTCTTTTGATTTGCCTTTAGACGCGCTATCGTCTTTTTTTGAAGAAGCACCTTCATTTTGCGATGGAATAGTCAGATTGTTACCTACCTCTTGCGTTCCCGGAGAGGCTGGCGCCGACTCGATGTTTCCTTCCCGGCATCCACAGTCTGGCATAAACATATAGGGCGTTGTATATCCCTCTAATGGATACATAGGTGCATTTCCATGTGCGAACGGATGATATGGATGATTCGCGGCGTGTTGAGCCATTGGTTGGCTAAAGTCGGACACGTATCCACTTGCAGGCATACTATATTGTGGTCCTCCCCATGCGTTGCCCCACTGGCTACCCTGGACTGCACTCTCTGGTTGCTGCTGCGGACCCCCTTGGTGGATAAATGGAGGATAGACAGGATAGGATGTATTTTCAGACGCTTCATGACTCGGATAATATCCAGGGGTGCAGCAGCAATCTGAATAGGCAGGATAAGGTGTGGGATGAGCATGTATGGGTGCTGCTGTCTGCACAGGTCCCCAGCACCATGGATGCTCACAGTCATGATGATAGCCCTGATCTGCAACTACAGTAGGAGAGGCATGTTCTGCAAAGGAAGTATTTACAGGAGCATCCCCCCAATTCTGAGGAGACCCAATCCCCGGATACAACGAGTTCGGCATTGCATTTATTGGCGGACTGTAATCAAATGTCGGTTGCTGTAATGGCCATGAGGAATTTTCCATCGGCTTCGAGCTTGTGCAGCCACAAAACTTTTCAGTTACAGGTTGCTTTTCGATATTAATTGGAAGCTGCGGTTTAGGTGCAATCGGTTGAGTGACTATAGGTTGGGTGACTATAGGTTGCATTTGTTGAGGTGGGGCAGGTTGAGTAATTATGGGCTGCAATTGAGGTGGAGCAGGATTTACGGGCGCCATATTGACAGGTGCCATGTTCACGGGTGCCATATTGACGGGCGCCATAGGAGCTTCAGGCAGTTTTAATTCAGGAAGCTTAGGAGGATTCACTGTTTCTTTCGGCTGTGTCATTTCTTCTTTAGGGCTAGGCATATTCTCCGGTTTAGGCTGTGTTAATTCCGCCTTGGGCTGGGTAAGTTCTTCCTTGGTCGGGGATTCGGTTTTAGGCTGTGTCATCTCTTCTTTCACTGCGGTATTTTTTTTATTCATAGAAAGATCAGATGCGTTTTCTTTGTAGTGTGGAATATTAACTGTTTCTCCAACCAGAAGTGCGTTCGGGTTTTTAAGTTGGGAATTGGCATCAATAATTATCTTAAGTGGTACATTCCACGCCTTAGACAACTTCCATAACGTATCACCTTGCTTAACCTTGTGTTGATAGACCGTTGACGGCTGTGTTTCCATCGTAACAGGATCTGTCGGAATTTTGATTTTCTCACCGATGCTCAACTGATTAGGGTCTGCCAATTGGGGATTGGCGGCGATAACTTTCTCTAGTGTCACATTATACTTCTGTGCCAGTAAGTATAGAGTGTCACCTTTTTTGACGATGTGTATTTTCACAGGTCACAAACCTCCTAGACTTTCGTTCGGGCGGGATAAACGCCCGGCTTCTGTTATTACATCCTATGCACCTCCCGGGCGAATGACCCCCTACAAACAAAAAAATCCTCTCGACCGAATACTCTTACAAGCATTCAGTCAAAAGGATCTCGATTATTTTAGTCCTGCCACACTTTATAGCCATCCTGATCCACAATCTTCCGGAACTCAGCCAGAAGCTCCAAAGTCACTGGACCGGCAACACCGGAGCCAATCGTACGACCATCTACTTCATAAGCTGCAATCACTTCTGCCGCGGTTCCCGTAAAAAACACCTCGTCCGCGACATATACATCATGCAATGTAAAAGGTTGCTCCTTAAGCGAATATCCAAGCTTGGCACACAAATCGATGATAGCATTACGAGTAATCCCCTCAAGCGCTCCCAAATAACAAGGCGGTGTGTACAACACTCCATTTTTGACAATGAAAATGTTGTCAGCAGAACCTTCCGTCACATATCCTTGGGAATTGAGCATAATAGCCTCACCTACACCAGCATAGTTAGACTGGATCTTCACCAGGATATTGTTGAGGTAGTTCAATGATTTAATCTTTGGATTCAAAGCATCCGGGATGTTGCGACGCTGAGAGACAGAGATTGTCTTCAGACCTGTCAAATAAGCTTCTTCCGGGTAAATGGCGAGCTGCTCGACGATAATGATGACACTCGCCTTTGCACAACGAAGGGGATCCAAACCTAGATTTCCAGCACCACGGGATACAACCAATCGAATATATCCATTACGCATTTCGTTAAGGCGAATCGTTTCAGCCATGGCTTCCAACATTTCATCAGGAGACAGCGGAATGTTCAACTGAATAGATTTTGCAGAATCATACAGGCGCTCTAAATGCTCCTTACATTTAAAAATATTTCCGTTATAAATACGAATACCCTCAAATATACCGTCTCCGTACAAGAAACCATGGTCATATACGGAAACCTTTGCGTTCTCCTTAGTTACATGCTGCCCATCCAGATAAATCCATTGTTCTGCCATTACAACCACACCTCCGATTAATGTTCCTTCAAAATAGGTTCGATCGCTGCTTCAACATACTTGTAGCTTGGATAAGAGCCAAGAATGCGTACATGGCACCCCAAAGCCTCGATCTCTGCAAAGGCTGCCGGAAGCAAAACGGAATGCAGAGATTCCAGAACTTCAATGTAAAAATAATAATTCCCCAATTGCTTTTTGGTCGGACGCGATTCAATACGAGACAGGTTTAACCTGCGCCATGCAAATGCAGATAAAACCTGATGCAGCGCTCCCGGGAAATCCTGTGGCGGCGTGACCAAAATACTGGTTCGCTGGCCTTCTGGCGTACGCGGGAACCTTACAGGTTCATGTCCAATCAAGACAAAGCGGGTAAAATTGTTATCGTGATCCGTCACCTTGCTGGCCAAAATGTCCAATCCGTGTTTGGCAGCCGCAAGCTTGGTTCCGAGAGCGGTCCAACCTTTACCTGGGTTATGTTTAACAATTTCGACGGCTTCGGCCGTACTTCCTGCACTCTCCAGCTCAGCTTGAGGAGCGAAAGCTTGTATGAATTCTTTACATTGGGGAAGCGCTACAGGATGGGACATAATTTTGACCACTTTGCTCAAATCCAGCTCGTCCTGATCCCCAAGAAATTCACTACGATGTCCAATAAGATTTTGAATCGAAGGATATACCCATTCCGCCTGCATTGGAATGTCTACCTCATGTACAAGCCAGTCCATATGCAAACTCACAGAGCCGTCAATCGTATTTTCAATAGGAATTACACTATAGTCTGCCTGTCCCTTGTCTATTGCCTGAAATACGTCTGCTATATGTTTGTAAAATAGAAGTTCACAGGGTGTATCTCCTAACAAATATTTAATCGCTTCATGAGAAACAGTCCCCTCAGGAAGAAGTGCAATTCGTTTCATATCGTAAGTTCCCCTTTAATCATATCCATAAAAGGGTGTGTATTCCCTTCTGTATATACTTTAACCCCTTCAACCTCTGGGCGCAATTTCAAAACAGACGCAGTGATCCCTTCTTTGTTCATTGTCTCCGTTAAATACAGTTCAAGCTCCGCTTTGCGATTTTCCCGTTGATCCATCAATGCCAGCAACGTCGGTCCAGCACCACTAAGGGCCACACCCAATGCACCATAATGGTGCGCATCCTGTAGGATCTCTGTCATACCCGGCACTAGTGCCGCGCGGTAAGGCTGATGAAGCTGATCCCGCATCGCTTCGGCGATTAGATCTGTTCGGCCCGATGCCAATGCCGCTACCAGCATTGAAGCATGACTTATATTATATACAGCATCCTTCAAGGATACGTGGGTAGGCAGGACCTCTCTGGCCTTCGACGTAGACAGTTGAAAATCTGGAATAACTACCATTACCTCTAGATTAGCATCCGGTTCAATCCGTAAGTGCTTGGCATGCTCGCCATCCCACATAGCAGTAATAATACCACCAAACAGAGAGGCTCCGACATTGTCCGGATGCTTTTCGATAGCGCTTGCCATGTCAAATAGCTTGGAATCCGACAGAGGCGAGCCAATCAGCGTATTAGCAGCCACCAGGGCACCTACAATGGCGGAAGCACTGCTGCCCAAACCACGGGTAAGCGGAATATCCGAGTACATCGAAATTTCCAGCTCAGGAACAGATACACCTGCTTCACGAAAAACCATTTGTGCTACCTTGTAAATCAAATTGGTTTTATCTTGGGGAACGCCATTCATTTGATCTCCGTACAGATGAAAAGATGTCTGCTTGGCCTCTTTTAGTTCAATCCATGCGTATAGAGACAATGCCATGCCCAATGTATCAAAGCCAGGGCCCAGGTTGGCCGTACTAGCAGGCACACGCACTCTTGCTGTTTTCAAAACGGTCATACAGATGATTCCTCCTGCTTTTATTGACTATCCCTCTACCCGATATACACTCTTGATGCGGCGGATCACGTCCAAAGTTTCAAAATGCTCTAAAACTTTTTTCATACTTGCTTTGCTAGCTAAATGAGTCACGATAATAATTTCAGCATCGGGATTAGTCTCATTCGGTTGCTGCACGACAGATGCCAAACTGACATTGAATTCAGCAAATACCTGCGTAATCTGTGCCAATACCCCCGCTTTATCATCCACGTGCAAAAGCACGAAATTTTTGAAATACACGTCTTCGTCATTGCTAATTTTCTTCGGATTGTAGGGTACGATTGCTTTAAGCCCATTTACGCCGAGTTTGAGGTTTTTCACTACAGCCACCAGGTCAGCCACAACTGATGTAGCTGTTGGCATTTCGCCTGCACCTGCACCATAAAACATGGTTTCACCCACCGCTTCACCATGTACATAAACTGCGTTGAACACCCCGTTCACCGAAGCTAATGGATGCTGCTTGCGCACCATAGTTGGCTGAACATTAATCGTAAATTCATCACCTTGACGCTCTGCAATGCCAAGTAATTTCATTTCATATCCTAATCTTTTAGCAAAAGCAATATCTTCACTGGTTACCTTGGAAATACCGCTCACGCTTACATCCTTGAGCTCTACATTGGAACGGAAACCAAGGGTCCCAAGTATCGCCATCTTTCGGGCCGCATCCAACCCTTCGACATCTGAGGTCGGATCAGATTCTGCGTATCCAAGCTCTTGGGCTTCCTTAAGAACCTCCTCATACGAGGCTCCTTCCTGGCTCATTTTAGTTAAAATATAGTTTGTTGTCCCGTTCACAATCCCCATAATGCGGGTAATACGGTCAGAGGAGAAACCTTCGATGAGCGTACGAATGATCGGTATACCGCCCGCTACGCTAGCCTCATAAAAAATATCACATTGTTTTTCCTGTGCCTTTGCCAATACTTCAGAACCGTGCAATGCCATTAAGTCCTTGTTGGCCGTTACAATGTGCTTGCCCCTCTCTAGCGCTTCGAGAATGTACTCCTTCGTCTGATCAATCCCACCCATGACTTCGATAATCACATCAATTTCAGGATCTCGAATGACTTCCCACGGGTCCTCCGTAAGCTTGGCGGTGTCCACTTCAATGGCACGATACTTTTCTATGTTTTTTACAGCTATTTTTTCAATGACGATCGGTGAACCGACTTGTCTGCTCAAGTCTTCCTGATTACCCTCAACGATTCGAACGACTCCCGTACCTACAGTCCCCAAGCCTAACAATCCTACTTTGACCGGTTTCATCCATTCCCCTCCTGCAACTTTTATCTAACGAACTGTATCGCTCAGCCTTGCCCAATCAGGCGGACCCGCTTGACTCCAGAAATGCTCTCCAAGCCCTCCAGCAGAACACCCAATTCATCACTAAGCCTGGACATTTCTACTGAGATGACTACGTTGGCTCTGCCTTGCAGTGGAATACTTTGCTGGATCGTCAGCACATTACCTCCGTAATCTGCCACTCTACCGAGCACCCTGGACAGCATGCCGGATTGATGCTCTAGATCAATAGAGATATTGACAATTCGCTCGCGCTCCAACTGGTTAACCAAATGTATGCCATCTTTATATTTATAAAAGGCGCTTCGGCTTAGCCCAACTTGCTCCACAGCATCATGTACGGTTTTAACATCTCCCGAAGCCAGCAGCAGTTTTACCTGTATGGTCTTAACAATAGATTCAGGCAAAATATCTTCCCGTACCAAGTAATAGCGCTCTTTCAAGAACGTCCTCTCCTCAAAGACTTATGTTTTTGTATAGAGGACATTATATCGAAACTCTTGAAAATCGGCAAGCTAACAATACAAAAAACGGCTACTGCCTTCTATAGAATTCCCTATAGTGCAGTAACCGTTCAGGTTTTAAAGCCTTATTTCATTTTTAGTAGTAACTGCTACCTTCTACAAATTCGAACTCGAAATCAGCAATGCGTACAGATGTACCATCTGTGGCACCACGCTTACGTAGCTCAGCATCCACACCCATATGACGCAACGTTCTTGCTAATTTTAAGATGGCATCATGAGAATTCATCTGCATGCGCTTCATCATGCGCTCAATTTTGGGGCTGTGCACTACGAATGTGTCGTTTTCACGTACAATCGTAAAGCCCTCGTCTTCGGCCGTATCCAACTTAAATACCTTACGTTCATTGACTTCTGCTACTTCCTCAACAACCGGCTCGTCCGGTATTTGATCCAACAGATCAGCAGCTCGATAGAGCAGTTCCTTTACCCCCTGACGTGTCAGAGAGGAAATAGGCATGATTTCAAGGTCAGGACGTATCGCAGCAATTTGCTCTTTGAAGTGAGCAAGATTTTCTTCAGCTTCCGGCATATCCATTTTATTGGCCGCCACAATTTGTGGACGCTCAGCCAGAGCTGCATTATATTGCTTTAATTCGTCGTTTATTTTGGTCCAGTCTTCAAACGGGTCACGTCCTTCAGAGCCCGCCATATCCACAACATGGATAATGATTCGCGTCCGCTCAATATGCCGCAGGAATTCATGACCCAGTCCAGTGCCTTCATGAGCTCCTTCGATCAAACCAGGCAAATCGGCCATCACAAAGTTCCGCTGATCCCCCACATCTACGACGCCCAGATTTGGGGTAATCGTTGTAAAGTGGTATGCGCCAATTTTAGGTTTTGCGGAAGATACAACTGACAACAAGGTAGACTTTCCTACACTAGGAAATCCGACCAAGCCTACGTCAGCCATCACTTTTAACTCAAGTGTAATATAACGTTCTTGCCCCTCCGCACCGTTTTCAGCCAATTCAGGCGCTGGATTGCTCGGTGTAGCAAAACGAATATTACCGCGTCCTCCGCGTCCTCCTTTAGCTACAACGACCTGTTGGCCATGACGTGTCATATCTGCCAATACTTCACCAGTGTCATCATCCATGATAACTGTTCCCGGTGGTATACGGACGATCATGTGCTCTGCGTTGGCTCCGTGTTGGCTTTTGTTGCGACCTTTTACTCCACGCTGGGCTTTAAAATGCCGTTGGTATCGAAAATCCATCAAGGTGCGCAAACCCTCATCTACACGGAAAATCACATCTCCACCGTTCCCTCCGTCACCACCAGCTGGGCCACCATTAGGAACGTATTTCTCACGGCGAAACGCAATTAATCCGTCTCCACCGTCACCGCCTTTAACAAAAATCTTCGCTTTATCTACAAACATGGTTACACCTTCCTTATGTCTGGCACTGCATTCGAATTTGAAGCATATCTCCTGTAGGGAGCTTCTCTGTTCGAAGGCGTTCACTTCCGAGTACGGATCTGACCTGCTTTAGTATATTTAAATCGGCAGGTATGTCACTTCCTTCAAAGCGGACGATAACATCATTCTGATCCATACCGAAATAAAGTGTCAATCTGCGCACTTCTCCCCAGGACGACCGGCCCCCGCCATATTGATACGCACGCACCGTTTGTATGACGGCCGAGGCAAGCGACTCGCCGTCTTCGGGAGACATGACAGCGTCTAACTTTAACTCTTCCTCAACCTTTACCGACAATTGTAAATTTCCGGCGTTCACGCGAAAAGACTGCAAATAAAACACCAGCGAGGGAATACCCAGCTTAGATATTTTACTGTCTTCCGACACCCGCCCTTTTATTGTTTCCACATAAGCAGCTGATTTATCATGCTTATTCATACGAATATAGCCATAAAGCACCTGTAAATCATTCATCCAGTCATGCCGATGATGGTTAAGCGTTGCTATCGCTGTACGCTCAAAAGAACGCAAAGCAGCTTTCCGCTCAAGTTCAACCTGTCTATGGGTATACCACATACCAAAACAAGCAGCAGCTACAGCCCACACAGCTAGTATGATAATCGTTAATGCTTTGGGATAGAGCAGTGAAAAAACCAAAGGAATCAGAATGGAACCCAACGCCAGATAAGGCGCTCTTATCCGCTGGAACATGGCTTCTCTCCGTTCTGCGATAATTAAATGGACTAGTCAACAACCTTAATCCAGTATAGCACAGACTAACTTTCCAGTTCATTACCATCATGCAAAAAAGCCTCCGACAAAAGTGCCGGAGGCTTTTCAGCGTGTCTAAGCCGCTATTAAGCTTCTACAGTAGCTGCTACTGGAGCAACGTCGATCGGGTAGATGCTCACCTTTTTGCGATCACGGCCCCAACGTTCGAACTTCACAACGCCGTCCACTTTCGCGAACAGAGTGTCGTCCTTACCGATGCCCACGTTCGTGCCCGGGTGAATTTTCGTTCCGCGTTGACGAACCAAGATGCTACCGCCGGTAACTGCTTGACCGTCAGCACGTTTCACTCCAAGACGTTTCGATCTGCTGTCACGTCCGTTTTTTGTGGAACCTACACCTTTTTTCGATGCGAATAACTGAAGATCCAATGTCAATTTCAACATGATGTCTACCTCCTTCTTTGTTTATTTTCTATTTGAATATACTTACCGTATGATTCAGCAATGCTTGTCAGCATAATCACCATGGATTCCAACAACAGTTGAACCTGTGCGTTCGCATCATGATAACTTTCAGGAGATAGATACGCGCTTAAAAAGCCGTTTTCCATTTCCGTTTCCATTTCAACGTCCGTAAGAGCTACAATCGAATTGACAGTTCCTACGGTTACCGCCGAAACACCAGCACATACGATATCTTCGCCAGATTTAGCAAAATTCGCATGGCCTTTAACAGAAAACCCCTGTATGCTGCCATCCTCCAGTCGTATAATACGCACGATAATCAATTATCGCACCCTCTTACGCTTGGATTTTTTCAATCGTCACTTTCGTGTACGGTTGACGATGACCTTGCTTCACATGGTAGTTCTTTTTAGGTTTGTATTTGTATACGATGACCTTTTGACCTTGACCATGCTTCTCAACTTTAGCCGTTACAGAAGCTCCAGAAAGAAGCGGTGTACCTGCTGTCAAGCCATTGTCGCCGGACACTGCCAGAACACGATCGAACGTTACAGTTTCACCATCATTAGCTTCCAACTTCTCGATGAACAATACGTCGCCCTCTTGAACTTTGTATTGCTTACCACCTGTTTCGATAATTGCGTACATTTGCTTGCACCTCCTTATGTCTCAGACTCGCCTAATAGCAGGTGGCAGTTTCTTTAAGATACTGCACTTCAGTACCTGATTGGAGCGGTTACAGCATGTGCAGCCAATCTTACGCATCACACATACTAAATGATTGTAGCACAAGCTTCGTACACATTCAACCTTTAGTTTTGAAATAATTTTGATTACGCACGTTCTATACGAGAGTCTTTTCTTCACGCACTTTTTTGCGGGTCATTTCCAGTAAACCTAACCGCGTCCAACCGACAACATAGGATTTAGTCCGGTCCTTTTTTAATCTTGCCTCCAGCACAGAGGATACTTCCCTACGATTCTCCTCTTGTTCCATATCAATAAAATCAATGATGATAATACCACCAATATCACGGACACGTACCAGGCGGGCAATTTCTTCTGCTGCTTCAATGTTAGTCTGGGTCACCGTCTCTTCCAGATTACTGCCGCCCGTAAACTTCCCAGTATTCACATCAACGACGGTCAATGCCTCCGTATGATCAATGACAATGTATCCGCCACCCTGAAGCCATACCTTTCGCGCAAAATCGCGTTCCAGCTGCTCATGAATGCCATAAGCTTTGAAAATAGTTTCTTCTGCACTGCGAAATATACTTACATGAGCTTTCGCAGAACCGATCTGTTGCAGCATTATTTCTGCATCCTTTGCTTGCTCCTCACTGTCAATGACCAGTTCATCCTGCTCAGGTGTAAACACATCGCGAATTAAACGCTGAACGATACTCAGATCCCGGTGCAATTCACACGGTGCGGAGTGTTCACTTGCTTTACGCTGAATAGCCGCCCATTGCTTGCGTAGTTGATTCAGATCATTTTCAATCGCCTCTATACTCATTTCCTCTGAAACAGTACGAATGATGACCCCTTCCTCACCCGTGCGCAGTTGCTCTCCCATTGCTTTCAAACGGGCACGTTCTCCCTCACGCTCAATCTTCTTGGATACGGCCACATAATCAGCACGGGGCATGTAAACAATCCAGCGGCCGGGAAGTGAAAAATGAGTGGTCACCCTGGCTCCTTTGCTACCAACTGCCTCTTTTAATACCTGTACTACGATTTCCTGCCCCACCTTTAACAGTTCAGAAATGGACGGCTTTACCTCTGGCTGCTTGTCCAAATGGGCATGAAGTACGTCATCCACATACAAAAAGGCATTCTTGCGCTGTCCAATGTCAACAAAGGCGGCTTGCATTCCCGGTAGCACATTGACCACCCTAGCTTTGAAAAAAGAACCTAGAATTCCCCGTTTTCGCGGTAGTTCAGCCGCATATTCAACCAACCGTCCCTCTTCCAACAGTGCCATTTGGGTCATCTGCTGTTGGCATTGTACAATCATTTGCTTCATGGTTTTTCAACCTCTCTGAATACAGCCTCTTCCTCAATTCATAAAACATTATTTGGGCTTGGATTCTCCACCATTTGGCGGGCGTGCCGCAAAATAAGAGCGTATAAGTCGTTGCTCCGGCAATACAGCTACAATCCGTCCCTGTTCATTCATAACGTAAACCATATGATATCGATCTCTTCTGAAAAGACGCAAAACAGGCTCCAAATGTTTCACTGGCAGGGATACAATAGGTAAAGCAATGCTTCCTTTAGCCGCTTCGCGGTAAAAAAGCTCGTCCCTCCCCAGCAAAAAACGTATAAAACGGTAAGGGATATTCCGATAATCCACAATATTAGAATAAAGCAAAAAAATCCCTACCGCCAGCAGATTTAAATGTAAAGGCTCATCTTGCCTTAATAACGGCGAAATACCATACAGGCAAAACAGCAGACTGGTTACGATACTGGCTCTAAAAGTCCATACTAATGTGCGATGATAAGAAAAGAATAAGCTAATCAGTGACTGTAATATTTTCCCACCATCGAGCGGTAAAATGGGCAACAAATTAAACAATGCAATAACAGCATTTCCCTGAATTATATAATTTACATAATCATGCTCCAACCCACTCACATGCCTAAGCCACAAAAGAATGATGATCATGATTCCGTTTTGCAGGGGGCCCGCTAGAGCAATGACAATTTCCTTCCACGCATTGAGCTTCCCTTGATCCTCAATGACAGCTACTCCTCCAAAGGGTAACATCTGTATGGAAAGCAACCGCGCCCCCAACAACGAAGCAGCTGTCGCATGACCTAGTTCATGTATAAACACCAGTGTAAACAAGGTCATGATCTCGATAAAATGTCCAGTTAATACAGAGGTCAGCATAACTAGTACAAACAGTGGATGCAGTGATAGGGTCACCCCTCGGACATTAATCAAGGGCTACCACTTCCGACGGGTCAATGTATTGATCCCCTCTTTGAATTGCCAAAAATAAAGTTGCCACCTCACTACCGCCGTGATTTGCTGGCAATACACCGATCTCTTCACCCTCCTGAACCCAATCGTTCACTTTTAAGATAGAGCGTGAAAGTCTTCCATAAGTTGCTGTGATGCCACCAGTGTGACGAACTGTAACCGAAATCCCACTTTTGGGATGGTTTAATACGTCCAATACACGTCCTGCATCTATACTTTTAACAGCGATTGCCCCGTTATCGGTAACATTCGGCGTAATTTCTACTCCTTTAAGGCTCAGTACAAACGGCTGTGTTATATTGCCTTCAATCGGTGGAGAGCCCTTTCGACTAGCGTCTACCTGGTTCGTTTCATGCTCCTCGCCAAAAATCGGTAAAAAGGAAGGAGCTCCGTCAAAATAAGTTTTATACCATTGTCCGGCGGCTACAAAATCCATGTCCTTATTCAAGGCATCCGCGACAAACATTCTCAAATTTACTGCATAGGGAATATCCCAGCGAAATAAGCCCCATACCACTCCAAATAACACTGTTGCTATGACAGTTCTGCGCCAAAAGGAACTCCAAAAAGACGGACCACGATTTGCCCCAAAAGATTGCTGCCAACGTTGTCGATCATTTTTCCACTCGGTTTCTGGGTCTCTGGGCGAGTTGGCACTGACTACAGGCATCGATTTCATTTCTCTGTACCCGTACCTGTTCTGATCTATGCCTGAGGAATACGCCTCCGCTTTGTTTTCCTCGATTAGCTGCTGTATACGTTCTTTTCTGCGCTGCTTGATTCCGGAATTTTTGTCCATCTTATTCAGCCCCCTCAGCGAGGTAAGTTTATTACATCTTATGAGGACGGGCTTCAACTTATGTTGTCCGGGTGGGAAATACATACCCTAAAAAATCAAAAAAACCGGCGCTAGCGCACCGGATATGTTTTGTATTTATAACATTTATGTAATGACCTAAATTTACGAACCATTATCATAGAAATTAAAAAAGCAAACCAAAAACACTTAAATAAGTTGCCACTTATTTAAGTGTCGAGTATTACAATGAACGCTACTGTAACACTTACCTTAGAAATCTTCCTGATTTCCTTATCCACCCATACCAAAAAATTTCTTAAAGCGTGTCATCACGCTCTTCTTCTGGTCCAGCTGCATAAGAGGCACAGTATCGCCCAAGATTCGTCTCGCAATGTTCCGATAGGCAATCGCTGCCTGTGCATCCGGATTCATAACAGTAGGCTCTCCTGTATTTGCTGCTTTAATTACCATTTCATCATCCGGTACAATCCCAATAAGGTCTATGCTAAGCACTTGTAGAATCCCATCAATATCTAACATATCTCCGGATTTAACCATACTATTGCGAATGCGGTTAACCACTAATTTAGGTGATATCACATGTGAACTTTCCAGTAAACCAATGACCCGATCTGCATCGCGTACAGCAGCATTTTCTGGAGTAGTTACAACAATGGCCTGATCCGCACCGGCAATGGCATTTTTAAAGCCTTGCTCAATACCCGCAGGGCAGTCGATCAATATATATTCAAAATCCTTCTTAAGCTCTAAAATAATATCCTTGACCTGCTCCGGCGTAACAGCACTCTTGTCCTTGGTTTGAGCAGCTGGCAGCATATACAACTCCTCAAAACGCTTGTCCTTAACCAGTGCCTGATTCAGACGGCAACGACCTTCCGCTACATCAACAAGGTCATAAATAATCCGGTTTTCCAGACCCATCACAACGTCTAGATTACGCAAACCGATATCCGTATCCACCAAACACACCTTTTTGCCGAGCAGTGCAAGCGCTGTTCCTATATTGGCTGACGTCGTCGTTTTGCCGACGCCGCCTTTTCCTGAAGTGACGACGATAGCCTCTCCCATGTGCTACACCCCTTTGAACACGTTAAAATCGCGGCCCAGACGCACAATATTGCTCATTTTATCTATTTGCATAGCGCCATCCTTGAGATACGCAAATTCCATGCCGGATTCACGCGTCTCCCATTCATCTGGTGGACGGCTGATCATTTCGGAAATTCGCAGCTGTGTTGGTGCAAAATAGGAGGCCGCGATAATCGCTTCACTATTTCCCTCCATCCCTGCATGCGCCATGCCCCGCAGAGCGCCAAGGACATAAATATCACCAGTACAAGTTATAATTCCACCCGGGTTAACATCTCCCAAAAAGAGTAAGTTTCCATCGTGATGAAGCACTTGTCCTGAGCGGATAATCCCTGTCACCGTGTGAATGGGGGGCTTGCCCTGCACTACCGCAGGCAATCCGGGTGATTCTACAGACCTGATGAGCAGATTACCCTTCCGCTTTAAAATCTCCAGAATACTTTCCTTCTGCTCCTCCGTTACTTCCCGACTTCCCAGCTTAATATCCACATGAATGATCGGGCCTGTTAAAATATTTTGATGACTGTGCTCCAGCTTAAAACGCAGCTCACCCAGCAAATCCTCAAATTCGCATTGATCGTCAAGCAGGAATACCAGGCCATCTTTGATGCCTTTAATCGTGACATGATTCGATTTCACCGCCATTAGCCTGTCCCTCCTATCTCAATCATTTCGTCCCCGGGACGTCAAATCCCTGCTAACCCGGACAAAATGTGTGTAAAAAGACCTAGACAGTCTCTTCCTTTTTCACACGGGTACCCAAACGCTGTAATTGCTTGCGAACAGGGACATAAATGATGAGGGCGAACAGAAAATGGATAAATAAATCAGGAATCATATACTGAGCAAGTGCCCAATTGAAAGTCTGATGATTCAGCTGGAACAGCTGATCAATGGCAAAGAGCATAGAATCCAGCAGGAAACTACCAATCAACACGGCCGCCATCATAATGGGCATCGGTGCACGTCTAGCTGTAAACACAAGCCCTAATAAGTATGCAGACAATCCCATTGCAAAAGAATAAGGGCCAATGATAAACCCGTAGTACACTACGTCATGAATAAGTCCAAAAACAATACCTAGCACCAACGCTGTATGACGGCTGTAATACACAGATACAAACAAAATTACGACATACACAAAATTTGGGACCATTCTTGAATGCCAACTATCCGGGAGAAGCCACGGAAGAATCGTTCCTTCAGCTATAAACAAGACAAACAGCAGCAGTATCAAAACCTGACCGCGCATCTTCATTATTCCGGTACCTCAGGAGTGTAGAGGACGAGCAGTTCTTTCCAATCCACAAAGCTGGCTGCCGGTTTAATAATCGCTGTCCGTGTTTTGCCGAACTCTCCAACCTGAATTTTCTCCACCGTTCCAATCATTAGGTTTTTGCGGAACTTCCCGCCTGCACCAGACGTAATAATCTGATCACCCTTTGCGATTGGATCTTTTTCTTCAATGCGAGTCATTTGAAATCTGTTCGTACCCGGATCATAGCTTTCAATCATACCAAACGATTGATTTTCCTTACCCAAGACTGTCGCTGCAATAGCATAAGAATTCGGATTTTTAGGATCCAATGTAGTCAACAGCGTAACGGTAGACGTAAAATTCCCCGTGCGGCTAATGACTCCAACAAATCCTTCAAGTGAACTGACTTCCTGACCAACCTTGGCTCCATCCTTCTCACCAATATCAATCACGAGCGTTTTGGAATCATTGCTAACACTGTTCACTTGAGCAACACGATAATCATAATTATTTTTCGCCTTTTGCGTTTGGGTGAACTTCAGTTCATTCTGCAATCTGGCATTTGTCTCAACATAATTATGAGTCTGAATCTGGTCACGAGTCAGCTTAGCCACGGCTATTTTTAACCGCTCATTTTCTTCGTAAATACTACGCATATTGCCGATATCTTCAAAGAAGCCCGCTATTGCTGAAGCGGGCCTGTAAAAGATACCTTGCACAAAGCCAATTGAATCTCTGGCGAACTTCTCGGGCCAGGTTAAGGAATTTCTCTGTCCAAGTGTAATCCCCATAAGGGCAATAAACAGAACGATTCCAATCAATAGAACAAATAGTCTTTTATTGCCAAACAGCTTAAACAGTTCCTACACCCCCGATTCAACGTTTGGAACGGACGGCAGAACTGCTGCGCGATTTGAACAAATGGATATTTTCCAGTGCTCTACCCGTACCGATTGCCACACAATCCAGAGGATTTTCCGCTACGATCACCGGCATTCCGGTCTCACCTGCCAACAGCTTATCCAGGTTGCGCAGTAGTGCTCCACCACCAGTCAGTACAATTCCTCTATCCATGATGTCCGCCGCCAGCTCGGGAGGGCATTTTTCCAATGTTACTTTGACTGCGTCCACGATCGCATTCACGGTGTCTGACAATGCTTCGCTAATTTCATCGGAGGTAATCGTAATTGTCTTCGGCAAGCCTGTAACCAGATCGCGTCCGCGGATTTCCGATGTTTCCACTTGCTCTAATGGCATTGCTGAACCAACTTCCATTTTCAACTGCTCAGAAGTCCGTTCACCAATCATCAGGTTGTATTGACGTTTCACGTATTGAATAATAGACTCGTCCATTTCATCGCCAGCCACTCGTACAGAACGACTTGTTACGATCCCTCCCAAGGAAATGACCGCAACTTCGGTTGTACCTCCACCGATATCGACAACCATACTGCCCGTAGGCTCCCATACCGGCAGATCAGCGCCAATTGCCGCTGCAAACGGCTCTTCAATCGTGTACGCCTCTCTTGCGCCTGCTTGCTTGGTCGCATCTTCAACAGCACGCTGTTCCACTGCAGTAATGCCCGAGGGCACGCAAACCATCACGTTCGGATGGCGCGGAAACAATGAACGTTGTGCTTGCGCCTGACGGATGAAATATTTAATCATCGTTGCAGTCGTATCAAAATCGGCAATGACTCCATCCTTCATTGGACGAATTGCACGGATATTTCCCGGTGTGCGGCCGATCATTTTTTTCGCAGATTCCCCAACAGCCTCAATGGTTTTTGTATCTGTACGCAATGCGACTACAGATGGTTCACGAACCACGATTCCCTTACCTCTTACGTATACAAGCGTGTTTGCCGTCCCCAAGTCAATTCCCAAATCTTTTGTAAAGCCACCCAGCATGATGTTAATCTCCTTTTCTCTTCCCTGAAATCTGTTATCCCTGTATAAACGGTTTATTCAGGCCGGTTTATCCGGTCGTGTTTAAATGTTTGATTTAAATATTATATTATATCAGACCTTGTTCCTTCAAACTTACAAAGGTCCCGTCCCCGATCACAATATGATCAAGCACGTCGATACCCACGATGTTGCCCGCTTCCATCAAGCGGCGGGTCAACTGGATATCTTCCGGGCTTGGCTTCGGATCACCGCTCGGATGGTTATGAGCGCAAATAATCGAAGCACTGCTGCACTTGATTGCAGCCCGGAATACTTCACGAGGATGCACGATGGCGGAATTCAGGCTGCCCATAGATAGCGTTTCCTGAGCAATGACATGGTTTTTGGTATTTAGAAACAGGCAAACAAAATGCTCTTTCTGCAAATAACGAAGCTGCTCGAACAGCAGATCTGCCACATCCCGCGGGCAACTAATCACCGGGGTCTCCAAGTGGCGTGACAATGCCAATCGACGCCCGAGTTCGATACCCGCTTTTAGCTGTATCGCTTTAGCATTTCCAATACCCTTAATCTGGGTCAACTCGCTCAGACTCATATCCACCAGTTGACGCAGATTCCCTGCCTGCTGCAAAATACGCTGCGCTAAATGCACAGATGATTCTCTTTGTGTTCCTGTACGCAGTAGTATTGCTAGCAACTCCGCGTTGCTCAAGGCATCCGCCCCATATGTCATCATGCGCTCTCTTGGTCGTTCTTCATGGGGGAGGTCGCGAAGCATCAGTATTGGCGACTCCAGCATATGTTTATCCCCTTTTATGGACGCAGCACATCTACTCCAAAATCGGACAGCATGTCCGACAGCAAAGAAAGCGGCAATCCTACGACGTTAAAATAACAACCCTGAATAGATTCCACCAACGTAGCACCCATGCCTTGAATGCCATACGATCCTGCTTTGTCAGACGGTTCACCAGTATTTACGTATGCCACAATTTGTTCTTGGCTCAAAGGCTTCATTGTGACATCCGTTTGGCGATGTCTAACAAGCATCTTGCCGGTTCCGGTATGTATGCAGGCTACCCCGGTGTACACACGGTGTGTTCTTCCCTGCAATGCAGTCAACATGCGAACCGCGTCCGCATGGTCGACAGGCTTGCCCAATACCGAATCCTCCAGCACGACAATCGTATCACTGCCAATCACCAATCCAGCTTCCTGGGACTGTGCGGCAGTGCGCACGACCGCTTCGGCTTTGCGGGCCGCAAGGGTCTCCACGATTTGCTGAGGCGTCCAGCTCTCAGGCGTGCTTTCATCCGCATGACTCGGCACCACCTCAAAGGGGAGTCTCAAATATGCGAGTAATTCCTTCCTTCTTGGTGAAGTCGATGCCAGAATAATGCGGGGCGTAATTTTCCCGTCCATAAGGGAAGCTCCTTTTCATCAGTTAGAGCCTGCGGTACAGCCAGAATGCGGCGATGATGCCGATCAGACTAAGCAGGCTCAATTCAAAATTTATCGTTATGTTGTAGCTGATAATATCCAGATCCGCTCTCGGTGACCAGGATATCGTAGTGGGGTGGGTCAGAAAGGAAAGGACTTTGACCGATTGAAGGGCCTTAGCAATCCAGGCACCCAAAAGCCAACCGAGCAATAAAAACAGTATAAGCATTCCTACATTTTTTTTCATCCTGATCTTCCCTCGCCATTTTTTGACACCTTCATTATTATACGGTGATTTGTACTGCAATACAAACAGAAATCCGGCATGGGGAACTATTTCCAGTTCCTTGCCGGAAAGTATGGTTAGTCTACTGTTTTATGAATTGAATAAATTCCTTCTCACGCAAAACATATTCCATCATGGAGGACTGAATCTCCCAAATGTGTTCCTTGGCTGTATTCTTGTTATATTCTCCAAGTGCAGAGACTGCGCTGTTCATCGCCTTTTCAAGCGAGGTTGCGGTGGCAGCCGCTTCCTTCGGAAGACCAGTGGGAAGTGCAGCGACATTTTGTGTCCACTGCTGATGCAGGTCGTTCAGCTCGCTCATGTCGGAGGCTGACACCGCATTTGAGCCTTCTTCTCTGAGCAAATTTGAAGAAAGTCCGCTCAGCTTCCCCACTAATGAGTTGCTTAACTGAAAAAAGGTAGTGAGTTTATCACCATTACCTCCGTAAGCCGCTTTTTCGAATCCGGGTAATTCGAGCTCGCGGACATACAATTCCACTCCTTGTGTCTTCAATTGATTACTGAGCAACTTGGCTTGCTCCCTATCCGACGATATTCCTGCATATACCCGGTTTTGATCCTCGCTATCCCCCCCTGCTGCAATGCCTGCCTTCAACAGTTCTTCCTTTGCCTGTAAAGCCCGCTCTGGAGTGCTGAAAACCCCATATTGCAGCAAATAATAGGTTTGTGGAGGCACTTGAGTTGCTACGACGGCGACAGGGGCAGCATTCTCTTTTGCATACGTGTTATCGACATCAACAGATTCTTTAAAAACAGGCACAGCCTCATCAGCAGAAGGATCAGATCCCGGGACCATACCGCCTCCGTTAAACAGTAACAACAAAATATATCCGAACATGCCTCCAGTCACCAACGCGCTGGCTACAGAACCGATTAATCTCCATCTGGAAGGGTGAGGTGGACGCTTTCTATACTCTTGACCGGAATAATAGGTTTCCTCAACCTCAACATCGTCCTCTTCCGGACTTTCCGGTAGAATGTCCGCATCTGACCAGGAAGCTGCCGAACGACCAAAAGGGTCATCCCATCCCTCTTGTACCCTCAATGTTGGAGTAAAGCGCCGAGTTGCAGTGCGTTTGTTCGTCTCCACAGGCTTACCAAGCTCTGAATGTTGTGTAGTTCGAGTATGTTTCTCCATACTGCTAGTCCGTTCCATCCCTTTATGCTGGTTATCCGTTTGATAAAGCTCATCATCGTGATATAACTCCGTATCTCTGATCGTGTCACGCTGTCCGTTCGTAAATGACTCATTTTGGTTCGGAAGCACCTGTAGCTTATCCTCCCGGCTTGTTTCCGGCAACTGTTGATCGAACCGGAATGTCATCTTGGCCTTGTTCATGGATGCACTCCCTCCTTGTCCCATACTTCCTCATAGTCTGTTGTATGAGTCAAGCTGAGAGAATATGCCTCGGCTTTACAAAAAAAGGGTATCCCGAAACACCTTCGTGTTCGGAATACCCTTCAAAGCTATAATACATTGGCGTAACAGCCCATGTTCATACGTATTACACTTGTTGCCCGCGAAGATGGCGTGCTAACGCGTCGCCAGCTTTCCAGATATCTCCTGCTCCCATTGTCAGCACAAGATCGCCTGGTTGTAACCGATCTTTCAGCTCTTCGATCACAGCTTCTTTGGTTGGTAAATAGATTGCATTCGCATTGCTGTTTTGGACGATTAAATCCACCAGTTTGGAAGAATGCACACCTTCAATCTGTTTTTCTCCTGCTGGTGAATAAATATCGGTAATGATCACTTCACCAGCCTCGCTAAACGCACGGCTGAACGCATCCAGCAGGAAAAAGGTACGACTGTAGCGTTGTGGCTGGAACACGGCAATAATACGCTTGCCAGTTGCTCTCGCTGCACTGATCGTAGCCTCAATCTCTGTTGGGTGATGCGCATAATCATCAATAATCAAAATGTCATTGCCTTCACCTAGCACTTGAAAACGACGTTTCGCTCCATGAAATTCCACAATAGTTGCAGCAATTTGATCAAATGGAATCCCTGCTTCCAGACATGAAATCACGGTAGCCATCGCATTATACATGTTATGTTTACCAGGTACAGACAATTCAATCGTTCCGAGTGCTGTTCCCTTACGGCTCATCGTAAAGCTTAATCGGCGGTCACCCAGTTGGATATCTGTCGCCATGTAATCCGCTTCATGCTCTACCCCATAAGTAATGACCCGAGTTTGGAGCTGAGGCAGCATCTCTCGGATGTTCTGATCATCTGCGCATACAATAGCTGCTCCATCCGGCCGAATTTGGCTCAAGAATTGCACGTAAGCACTTTTTAGGCGATTGAAGTCCCCATCGTAATTTTCCAAATGATCTGCTTCAATATTGGTTACGATCCCCTGCCAAGGATGATATTGTAGGAAAGAACCATCGCTTTCATCCGCCTCGGCAACGACAAACTCGCTTTTCCCCGCTTTGGCGTTCGTCCCCAAATTCGTGATTTCGCCGCCGATAATATACGTTGGGTCAACGTTACATCTCTCCATAACCAGAGCGATCATAGAAGAGGTTGTCGTTTTCCCGTGCGCACCCGCAACCGCTATACCCTTACGTTCGTTAAGCAAGCGAGCCAGCATCTGCGAACGGTGCAGTGTTGGAATATTCAATTCTTCTGCTGCCACCCGCTCTACATTGTCACGTGACAATGCTGTTGAATAGACGACGATATCTGCGCCCGCAATATGTTCAGGCGTGTGTCCAATATATATTTTTGCGCCTTTTGCCGCCAGTTTTTCTGTCAGCTCCTGTGATGCCACATCTGAGCCAGTCACGGTATATCCCATCTCCAGCATGACCCGAGCAATCGCGCTCATCCCGTAGCCGCCGATACCGATAAAATGAACATGTTCCGAAGTAATCAACAAATTTCACCAACCTTTTTCCGAATCGGTTTGATACATAAGGGTAGCCCGTACATCCGCAATAAGATACAGCGTGCCGGACACCACCCCCAGATCTTCCGCTTCCGTATGTGACTGAAGCAGGTTTAAAGCCTTTTTCCAGTCACCTTCTACAATAATTTTTAAATCCGTTTTGGCATAAGACGGCCGCAGCTTCTCCACGAGATGAGCCAAATCAGCGGCATTCATTTTGCGGCGAAAATCGGGCTCGGTCAGGATAAGCGTATCCACTAGTGGCAGTATATGCTGCAAGTATGCCTCATGATGCTTGTTTGATAGCATCCCCATCATTAAAACCAATTTTTTGTACGAATACACTTGTGGGAGACTCTTGGCCAGCGTTTGTGCCCCTTCTGGATTATGAGCCCCATCAAGGACAATTCTCGGCGAGGTACTGACTTGTTCGAGACGCCCTGCCCAGGCAGCTTGCCTAAATCCCTCCAGCAGATCCTCATCATCCAACACAAAAGCCATATACTGACGTAGGACTTCAAGTGCCATCAGAGCTCCTGCCGCATTAGAACATTGATGCTCACCTAACAACGTGATGTCGATTTCCATATGTCGGAAGGGTCCGGCGAATGAAAAGGTCTGACCTGTTTCATTCCCGTTTAACCGTTCATACGTAAATTGTTCTCCTGCCAGGTACAAGGTAGCTCCTTGCTTGGTCGCCGTTTCACGTATGACCTGAATAGCCTCGGGCTGGGAAACACAACTGACGACAGGTACACCCGGCTTGATGATCCCAGCCTTTTCTCTTGCAATCTGTTCCAGTGTATCTCCCAAAATGTCCGTATGGTCATAGCCGACATTCGTAATGACCGAAACGATAGGACTCACGATATTAGTTACATCCATCCTTCCCCCGAGGCCTGTCTCCCATACCACAACATCTGGAAAAGCTACCGTAGCATAGTACAAAATAGCCAACGCTGTGGACACCTCAAACATCGTAGGTGATCCCAACTCACTATCTGCGATTTCTTTCACCAACGGATACAAGCGATTGGCCAGTGAAACCAGCGTTTCATCTGGAATATCGGTCCCGTTGAATTGAAAACGGTTCGTAAATCGGGTGATGTACGGAGAAGTAAAGGTCCCAACATCGTATCCACATTTCAGAAGCACAGAGGTTAGAAAGGCACAAGTCGAGCCCTTACCGTTGGTTCCTGCAATATGAATAAATTTCAGATGTCGTTGCGGATCACCCAGCCTACTCATCAGCTGTTCGATTCGCTCCAGTCCGGGTCTAATGCCAAACGGAATCAACCCATTAATCCATTCCACTGCTTCATCATAACTTTGTAAAGGGGCTATGTCGCCGCCCCTGATCGTATCTGACATCCTCTTCACCTTCAGGTCATTTTATTGTGAGTGAAATTATCCCTTGAGTTCTTCAATACGTGCGATAACTTTAGCGCGCTTATCTGAGTAATCGGCTTGCTTGGCCTTCTCTTCCTCGATGACTTTGGCTGGTGCCTTCGCCACAAAGCCTTGGTTGGAGAGTTTTTTCTCCACGCGCTCCACTTCACTGTTCAAATGCTGAAGTTCTTTTTCAAGTCTGCTAATTTCCTGGGCAATATCTAGCAGTCCGGCTAACGGCAGGTATAGCTCTGCGCCGCTAACAATAGATGTCATGGCTTTATCTGGAGCGGTGAACTCTAAGCCTGCGTCGAATTCAGACGTGTTACAGAATCGACGTACATACTCCCCATTGCGGTTAATGATATCAAGAACGGCTTGATCGCCGGGTTTTATGAGCAATTCAATTTTTTTACTCATCGGCACGTTGACTTCAGCGCGGATATTGCGCACAGCACGAATCACGTCGATCAGCAAATTCATTTCAGCGACCGCGTCCTTATCCTCGAAAGCAGGATCGTAAGCAGGCCAAGCGGCCAGTGTGATCGTTTCTCCCTCATGCGGAAGATGCTGCCATATTTCCTCGGAGATAAACGGCATGAACGGATGAATCATGCGCAGTGTCCGATCCAAAACGTATGCAAGTACCGATTGTGTTTTCTTTTTCGCCTCTGCATTATCGCCATATAGGGAAAGCTTCGCAAACTCAATGTACCAGTCGCACAAATCATCCCAAATAAAGTTATACAGAAGGCGGCCTGTCTCGCCAAATTCATAAGCATCTATTAGACGCGTGATGTCGCGTGAAGTTTCGTTTAGACGGTGCAGAATCCAACGGTCAACGGTGCTCAAGTCACCAGTAATGTCTATATCTGCCGCAGTGACGCCTTCCAGATTCATCAGCGCAAAGCGTGATGCATTCCAGATTTTATTGGCAAAGTTACGCGCCTGCTCCACACGTTCCCAGCGGAAACGAAGATCTTGTCCAGGTGTGCTGCTGGTGGAGATCATATAACGCATTGCATCGGTACCATATTGGTCGATCACGTCGAGCGGATCAACACCATTGCCCAGGGATTTGGACATTTTTCTTCCGTCCGCGTCACGAACCAAACCGTGCATAAGTACATCCTTGAACGGAATCTCTTCCGTGAACTCCAGCGCGGTAAAGATCATACGCGATACCCAGAAATAAATAATGTCATAGCCTGTCACCAGAACATTCGTCGGATAATAGCGTTTGAGATCCTCTGTCTGCTCAGGCCAACCTAGGGTCGAAAACGGCCACAAAGCAGAGCTGAACCAAGTATCGAGTACATCCTCATCCTGTTTGAGCTTTCTACCGGCATATTCAGGCAAAGTGGTAGGGTCCTCCGCCGATACAATAACTTCTCCGGTCTCCTCATCATACCAAGCCGGAATACGGTGTCCCCACCATAATTGACGGGAAATACACCAATCTCGCACATTTTCAATCCAATGCAGATAAGTACGCTCAAAGCGATCCGGTACAAAGTTTACACCGTTGCCAGCCTTCTGTGCTTCAATCGCCTTAGCTGCCAGAGGCTTCATTTCCACGAACCATTGCGTCGACAGATAAGGTTCTACAACTACGCCAGAACGCTCACTATGACCTACTTGGTGTACATGCTCTTCAATACGAATCAGTACACCCTGCTCTTTCAAATCAGCGACGATTTGCTTACGGCAATCGCTGCGATCCAGTCCCTGATATTTGCCTGCTTCAGCATTCATCGTTCCCGTCTCGTCCATCACCGTAATTTGAGGCAACTGGTGACGTTGACCCATTTCAAAGTCATTCGGATCGTGAGCCGGTGTGATTTTAACCGCGCCGCTACCGAAATCTTTATCTACATAGTCATCCGCAATGACCGGAATTTCACGCCCGATGATTGGAAGCACAAGCGTTTTGCCGATCATTTGCTTATAGCGTTCATCTTCTGGATGTACAGCTACAGCCGTATCGCCCAGCATCGTTTCAGGGCGTGTAGTGGCTACAGTAATAAATCCGCTACCGTCTTTCAGAGGGTATTGCAGGTGATACAGATTTCCGTTCACCTCTTTGTATTCCACCTCAATATCCGACAATGCGGTACGTGCAGCGGGGTCCCAGTTAATGATGCGTTTACCGCGATAAATCAGACCCTTTTTGTACAGTTTAACGAATACTTCGCGTACCGCTTTGGACAGTCCCTCATCCAATGTAAAACGTTCACGAGAATAATCGAGAGAAAAACCCATTTTCTCCCATTGATTGTGGATATTGTCCAAATAAAGATCTTTCCACTCCCACACTTTCTCCAAAAACTTCTCACGGCCCAAATCATAGCGAGTCAAACCTTCTTCACGTAGCTTCTGCTCTACTTTTGTTTGAGTAGCAATACCTGCATGGTCTGCCCCTGGCAGCCACAAGGCATCATAACCCTGCATCCGCTTGGCGCGGATAATAATATCCTGCAAAGTAAAGTCAAGAGCATGTCCAATATGCAACATACCCGTAACATTCGGTGGTGGAATAACGATAGTAAAAGGCTCTGCCTCTGGATGTTGCCCGGCACGGAAATAGCCCTTCTCCATCCACGTTTTGTACCATTTTTGTTCTGCTGATTTGGGATCGTACGTTGTTGGCATTTCCAAGGTTGTCTTGTTGTCTTGTTCTGACATATCAGGATACCTCCATGATTTTCAATTGGCAAATAAAAAAAGCCCTTCATCCTCAAAGGACGAAAGGCTGTTCTCTCGCGGTACCACCTTTGTTTCACCCCTAGTGCATGTATCCACTGATCCATTACACATGGTGTGACACTTTATGCAGATAACGGTTGCGGACCGGCCTTATTCTACCGTGAACCTCTTACCTTCCGAAGGAATGAAATGAGGAACCGTTCAAACAGGCGACTCCCGGGTGACTTCGGCCAGTAGCTTCCTGCGGAACCTCACAGCGCTGCAATTCCACTCTCTGAAGGGCTTGCTGCCTACTCTTCCCGATCTCAGTCTTTCAATAACTATACCACATCATACATTTCCCATTGACTATAGTCAACACCCATTTCTCATTGACGATAGTCAGCACTTGGTCGCATGTTTCAGCAACCGAATCAAGGGATGTACAATACCTGCCCTTCTTCTACATGATGCTCTGCCAATCTATTATACAATTGAAGCTCCCGTGTGCTGAGCTGATAACGGTCTGCTATCGTTTCCAGTGTATCCTCGCGCTGTACAATGCATAACCGCACCTTGCGGAAAGGCGTTTCATCCTGTGTATGGAAAAAAAGATTTTTCCACTTGGCATCCTCACGCTCTTCCTCGGCTTTCTGATCCTGACCTTGCGGTTCATGTTCCAACTGCTGCTGGTGTTCGGCTTCCTTCACCGAACGGCTGGATTGAAGCAATGATGAGTAGACAACCGGGTCCGGCTCGTCTGCTCCTTCATTCTTTTTACTGTTAAGCGCCACGCGCATCTCTGGCTTTTCCTCAGTAAAGGTATCCTGAACTTCATGGTTTACCTGTTCTGACGCTTCAGGCCTGAAGTCAAAGTCATTCGCCTGACTTGCTTCCAACTGCGGCTCCAGATAAATCTCCGACTCTGTGGCAGAATGTGGCTCTGACAGCAAAGGGTCGTATGCTACATTAGGAGATGCAGAGGATACTTTGGGCTCGTTCCCTTCCGTCTCTGCTTCCTCTTGCTGAAATGCCCACACTTCCGACGCCTCCTGCTCATGCTTAACTTCGGAAGAGCTGTCTTCAACTACTTTTCCCGTCCACGGCTCATAATATCGGTTCGGATCTACTATCGGATCATAAGCTTGATGCTCCAATGATGGCTTCTGTTCCCCTTGATCCTCTGACGACTGTTCCCAGTAAGCTGACTCTTGTTGTGCGGGTACTTTGTATGAAGTTTCCGGGTCTGAAATGTTGTTGTATACCGAGTCTTGGGTAGAATAAGCCTCTTCGTGACGATGCTCTCCAGCGCCGTAAAGAGATGGAGCCGGATGTTCAGGTGCATGCACCACAGTAAATTCCTCATCCAGCCAAACCGCAGTCTCCTCTGCATGCGAGCTTTCCACCCCATGCAAAGAAAGCACCCCTGTAATGTTTAGACTACGTAAAGAGAGCAGGTCCACATCAAAATTTTCAATCTCCACGGAGATATCTTCCAATCTTCCTACCCGGTTAAGCGGAATGGTAATTTCCACAGGGATCAAATGATGAAGCTCGCTCGTGATCTGTTCAGGTGTGCGGTACACGCCCTCCAGCAGCAAATGCCCTCGCAAAGCGGCATGGTCGCCGTGGGTTACAACCTGAATGCGTGGCAGAAGCTCAATTTCCTCCAACTCGGCAATCCCGGCAGCTTCCTCCGTCAAATGAATGCGTTCATAAATATCAAAACGCAAGCCTTGCGGCTGATCATTCTGTTGTTTATTCAAGGATGGCATCCTCCTTTGGGCAGCCTCCGCACATCCTATGACTCGTGTCAGGCGCACGGAAACTCCATATTGCAAACCGTTTCTAGGTTCAAGTATATGCGCCAAAATAGAAGGCATGCCATCTTTTATAGCTGTTTGTGCAGCTTTTGAAAATCATCCGGCCAAGCATCCTCGACGATAATCGTTTCGCCGCTCAGCGGATGACAGAAGGTGAGGCGCTCTCCGTGAAGGGCCTGTCTGCCAAAATCAGCAGCACGACCGCCGTATAATACGTCCCCAAGCAAAGGATAGCCAGCATGACTAAGATGTACGCGTATCTGGTGCGTCCGACCTGTCTCCAGCGTCAGATACACGAGACTGACCGCATTCGGACCACTCCCCCATACTTCTCCAACTTCCACATGGGTAACCGCCTTCTGTCCAGTTGGGGATACACGGCGGCGCTGTTTATGATGCCTATCCTTGCCAATCGGCCAATCCAACGTCCGCAGCGATGGAGGTACTTTCCCTCGTACCAAAGCTACATAACGACGACCGATGTCTTTAGCTCGCATTTGTTTGTCCAGCTTGAGCAACGCAAATTCATTTTTGGCATAAAGCACCGGGCCTGTCGTGTCCACATCCAGACGATGTACATGCCGTACTGCTGTATGAATGTCGTTGATTTCATAATAGGATGCGACAGCATGATCCAATGTTAGCGGACCATCCTTTACACCACCGTCTGGATGGACCGCCATCCCCGCTGGTTTGTGTACAACCAAGCAAAAATCATCCTCGTATAGTATCTTCAAATCATACCAACGTGGGATGACGCCGAGGTCCACTACAGGAAAAAGGGCCAGCCGCAGCCGGTCCCCTGTAAGTTCAATCCCTTTTTCATGCCGTAGCCTGCGCCACAGCTTGTCCGGTAATCCCAGACGGTTCAGCAACCAGCGGTCCACAGCTTCAGCGCGATTTTCATCAGTTGCAATTTCTCGCCCTGGTGTGACTTCCAGCCACGGTCCTCTTCTTTTCCAGCTGCCTTTCCAACTCATAGACGTTTGAGCGCGCGGTAGTTCGCTTCAATGGTCGCATCAATATCCTCAACTGTATGCACACCTGATACGAACATGCCCTCAAATTGAGATGGAGCTACACTAACGCCCTCATTGACCATTTCAGTAAAGTAACGGCGGAAGTGGTCCTGATTACTCGTTTTAGCAGTGTCAAAATTGACAACCTTCTCGTCTGTGAAGAACGGACACACCATAGAACCGACACGGTTAATCGTGACAGGAATCCCCAGCTCTCGCGCGTTACGTTCGAATCCGGCTTGAAGCCGTGCTGCCCGCTCTTCCAGACGATCATATACTTCCGGTGTCAGCAATTTTAGCGTCGAATAACCTGCTGCCATAGCCAGCGGATTTCCGCTCAGCGTACCCGCTTGATAGATCGGGCCAGATGGTGCAATTTGCTCTAGAATGTCGCGACGGCCGCCATATGCACCTACAGGTAGGCCACCACCAATCACTTTGCCCAGACACGTAAGATCAGGCGTCACACCAAAGCGCCCTTGAGCAGAATGAAGTCCTACCCGGAATCCAGTCATCACTTCATCAAAAATCAGCAGACTTCCGTACTGTCGGGTTACCTCACGCAAACCTTCCAAAAATCCAGGCTGTGGCGGTACAACACCCATATTGCCGGCTACTGGCTCGACAATAATCGCAGCAATCTCTTCGCCAAATTTCTCAAAAGCCAGCTTCACCGACGCCAAATCATTATAAGGGACAGTGATTGTATGTGTGGCCACGACTTCAGGTACACCCGGACTATCAGGTAGACCTAGGGTCGCAACACCAGAGCCCGCTTTAATCAGCAAGCTGTCTGCATGACCGTGATAAGAACCTTCAAATTTAAGAATTTTACTGCGTTTCGTAAATCCACGCGCGAGTCGGATCGCACTCATTGTTGCCTCGGTTCCCGAGTTGACCATTCGAACAATGTCCATGGAAGGAACACGCTCACATACGAGCTTGGCCATTTCCGTTTCCGCAAGCGTTGGGGCTCCGAAGCTGGTTCCTTTTACAACAGCAGCCTGTAAGGCTTTAACCACTTCAGGGTGCGCATGACCCATAATAAGCGGTCCCCACGAACATACATAGTCTATATAGGATTGACCGTCGATATCATATACACGTGATCCTTCCCCACGATCAATATATACCGGTGTTATACCCACGGATTTAAAAGCTCGAACCGGACTGTTTACGCCACCCGGAATATATTGTTTTGCCTCATCAAAGGCTGCTTTGGAACGCGTATCCTTGCGTACCGTTCGTTGTTCGTCGATCATTCTAATCACTCCTGTCTTCTGAAAAATACACTTATTGCTTCAACCATCTTGCCGCATCCTTGGCAGAATAGGTAATAATCATATCTGCACCGGCACGCTTCATGCTTGTCAGAATCTCCAGCACCATCGCCTTTTCATCAATCCAGCCTTGGAGGGCTGCCGCTTTGACCATTGCATATTCACCACTGACATTGTAAGCCACCATAGGCAAATCAAATTGGTCCTTAATGGTGCGCATTACATCCAGATAAGAAAGAGAAGGCTTCACCATCAGCATGTCTGCACCCTCCATCACGTCAGACTCCGCTTCCCGCAACGCCTCACGTGCATTGGCAGGGTCCATCTGATAGGATTTGCGATCACCAAACTGCGGCGCAGAATCAGCGGCTTCCCGGAAAGGACCATAAAAAGCAGACGCATATTTGACGGAATACGACATAATTGGAATATGCGAAAAACCTTCCAGATCGAGTCCCTGCCGAATCGCCTGTACAAAACCGTCCATCATATTAGAAGGAGCGATAATATCTGCACCGGCTCTGGCCTGAGAAACGGCTGTACGTACCAGCACCTCCAGAGATTCATCATTCAATACTTCACCGCACACTTCACCATCATGCTCATGCATGTGTACCATACCGCAGTGTCCATGGTCCGTAAACTCACACAAACAAGTATCTGCCACGACCAGCAGTTCGGGATAACGCGATTTGATCAAACGAGTAGCTTCCTGAACAATACCGTTGTCCACAAAAGCTGAAGTCCCTACACTGTCTTTGGTTTCTGGTATGCCAAACAGGAGCACAGCAGGAATGCCAAGCTCACTAATTTCTTTCAGTTCTTCCTCCAGCCGATCCAGAGAAAAACGGTATACACCTGGCATGGAGCTAATCTCCTGTTTCACTCCAGTACCAAATGTTACGTAGATCGGTTGGATGAAATCAGACGGATTCAAAACCGTTTCACGCACCATGCTGCGGATGGCAGCTGACTGACGCAAACGACGATGTCTGGTAAAAGGGACACTCATAATTACAAACCTCCATTTTTTTATACATTCATTTGTAAAAAATAAAATTTATAATGTCATAACCGTACTTGATTGTTTCCAGTCACATAGCGATTGAATTAGACTTTCAATGGTCGCCTTCTCTGACATCAAACTGACAGTCAATCCGGCTTGGGTTGCTGTCTCACCAGTTAAGGGGCCGATCACAGCGATCGTAACTCCCTCCAGCAGCGATACTGGATCACTGATCCCCATTTGTCTGAGGGCTTCCATGAAAAAGGTTACGGTTGAGGAACTGGTAAACGTAATCGCGTGAATGGCACGCTCCTCCAGCAGCTTGAGAAGTTCATCATCCTGTGTGTTGGCAGCCAGCACCGTTTGATACAAATCAGCCTCGGTCACATGCAGTCCCATCTCTCTCAGCTGATCCGGCAGCCATGAACGAGCGAGATCACCTCTTGGAAGAAATACGTTTTGCCCTGGTTGCAAATCTTGCTCGAACGTTTCAAGCAATCCCTCTGCCTGAAAAGGACCTTCGATCTGTTCTGCTACAATTCCGTGTTTTCGAAGTGCGTCTGCTGTGGCTGGTCCGACTGCGGCAATACGAGCTTTGTATAGCGCACGTACATCCTTGCCCTGTTCCTTTAAATGAGTGAAAAAGTATTCCACTCCGTTAACGCTGGTAAAAAACACCCAGTCATATTCAGGAAGTCGCGCAAACGCCTCTTTGATTTTCTGTTTTGCCTGCTCGTCCGAAGGGACGACGGTCTGGATAACTGGGAACTCATAAGGTTCGCCGCCAAGCTCCTCAATCCGGTGAACCAGACTGCTGGCCTGCGCGCGTGCGCGAGTAACCAAAATTCGCTTCCCAAACAAAGGCATATCCTCTGCCCATTTTAACTGTTCACGCTGATTGACCACTTCTCCGACAACGATGACGGCGGGCGGTTGAAAATTCGCTGCCTTCACCTTGGCTTCAATATCCGCCAGCGTACCCACTAGCGTATCTTGCTCGGCGCGGGTCCCCCAACGGATCAAAGCAACTGGAGTATCGGACGGCTTACCATGCTTTATCAGTTGATCACTGATATAGCCGATCTTCGCTACACCCATCATAAAGATCAGTGTACCCGTTGCGTTCGTTACTTTATCCCAATGAATACTTTTATCTAGTTTATCAGGACTTTCATGACCTGTAATGATAGACAGCGACGAGGCCATCTCCCGATGCGTAACAGGAATGCCTGCATAGGCAGGCACGCTGATGGCTGATGTGATGCCAGGTATGATTTCATAGGAAATACCGTGTTTACGCAGTAGCCCGGCTTCCTCGCCGACTCGCCCAAAAATAGTGGGGTCTCCCCCTTTGAGCCGGACGACTTTCTTTCCTTCCAAGGCTAAATCCACCAGCAGCTGATTAATTTCCTCTTGCTTCATGGTGTGACGATCTGGCAGTTTGCCGACATATATTTTTTGGGCCCCTGGCTTCATCAGCCCCAAGAGGCGAGGGCTTGCCAGTCTGTCATACACAATGACATCGCCCAGTTGAATGCACTCCCAACCCTTGACCGTAATCAATCTTGCATCTCCGGGTCCTGCACCTACTAAATATACCTTTCCCACCATTCCACTATCCCCTCACCTGCGCCAGAATCTGTTCCGCTCCTTTGGCTATCAAACTGGCCGCCACCGCTTCTCCCAGCTTCTGCGGATCATTTCCCTGGAGCGTTTCCTTCAAAATAACCTCGCCATCTGGCGAACCTACCATCCCTGTGAGGCTGATTTCTTGACCAGCCCAAACCGCATGAGCTCCGATTGGCACTTGGCATCCCCCATTTAACACACCCAGAAAGGTTCGCTCAGCCGCAACCGTAGCCGAGGTATCCTGGTGGTTGTAGAGTTTCAACAATGCCAATAGCTCATCATCGCTCGCACGGCATTCAATACCGAGCGCTCCCTGTCCTACTGCCGGTAAGCATGCCTCCTCTGGTATATAGGACGTAATGCGGTCTTTCCAGCCCATCCGGTGCAAACCTGCTGCTGCCAAAATGATGGCGTCAAAACCTTCCGTCTCCAGCTTTTTCAGACGGGAATCAATATTGCCACGTACTGGCTCTAATTGTAGATCAGGTCGCATGGACTTGATTTGACTGGCTCTGCGCAAGCTGCTTGTGCCCACCTTGGCTCCTAAAGGCAAATCCTCCAGACTCTTGGCGCCCAATGTAATTAGGCAATCGCGTGGGTCCTCACGGCGCGGTACAGCGCCATTGACAAGACCTTCCGGCAATTCGGACGGCATATCCTTCATACTATGTACTGCCATATCAATCTCACCAGCCAGCATGGCCTGTTCAATCTCTTTGACAAAAAGTCCTTTGCCACCCACTTTGGACAAGGTTACATCCAATATTCGATCACCCTTGGTCAGGATTTTCTTCACGACAAATTGTAAATCCAATCCATGCTCCGCGCACAGTGCATTCAAATCCTCAATGACATGCCCGGTCTGAGTTAACGCAAGAGCGCTCTGTCTGCTGCCTACCACAATTGTTCGCATGTTATTCCTCCTGATTTTGCGCAATCCATAGATCTATTTCTTTTTCGGTCCAAGCCATAAATTCATGACGTCGTATCTGTTCCAAAATTCCGCTACTCGCCAAGCGTCTTAATAGTTTGGTCCTTTGCTGTGGGGAACTTATCTTGCGTTTGATGACCTGTCGCATATCGTGCATGAAATCCAGATAAGGCTCGTATTCGCTACCGAACAACGTATCCAAGGCTGATGTAATATCAGCAGTCACAGCGGGGCCTGCCCCTTCGGTGGAAATACTAATCGTCAGTCTCCCTCGTCGGATGATGCCCGGCGTTATAAAATCTCCCTCTTCCGAGCGATCCGCCACATTTACCAGTATACCCCTTTGTCTGGCCTCATGCGCAACCTTATTATTCACTTCTCTCTGGTTCGTAGCAGCATATACAAGAAAGGCTCCCTGGAGGTCACCCTCGCGATATACGCGATTTACCCAGTGGAGCTGCTTGTGATCGGCCAGGATCTGCAAATCCGGCGTTATATTCGGGCTAATGACGGTAATGGATGCCCCACTTTCCATCACCCCCTTAACCTTTCGTTCCGCAATCCTGCCGCCGCCTACAACACAACAGAGCTTATTGTTACAATTCAACGAAATCGGGACAAAATGCTGCAAATGGCTTTTCACTCCCCCGTCCACTGATGAAATACAGACCAGGAATTCAGCAAAAAATTAAGAACTAGCAGCGTGTAGCCAACCAAAGACCACTTTGCCATGACCAGGCCAGAACGCTGGTTCAATCTTTTGCTCACTAAAAATACAATATACACGCATAAGGCAATCGCTGTCATCAGCACTTTGGTATCTAGCAAAAGACGCCAGCGTTCCTCGGCAATAATAGAAATAACAGCAACAACAATAGAAACTCCCAGCAAAGGAGTACCAATTAAAAGCGCCATATGTGTATACCGATCCATCATTTCCAGACTCGGCAGGCGCTTGATCGTGTCATTCCATTTCTTGACTTTCAATTTACGATGCAAAAACAGATACAACCCCGAAAATACAGCCGCTACCGTCATCGCGACAAAGCCAAGATTAGCCAGCGCAATATGAATCAGAAGCAGCCCATGTACGGTATGCCAATTTCCAAGCGGGTTGTCGATCGGCTCCATCCATATATTGTTGAGCACAAGAACAGCAAAACTAATGATATTAAGCAGCAACACCGCAAATTCCGATCGCTGATAACGTGACAGAATCAAAGAAATCAGTACCAGGATAAATGAGAACAGAAACAGAAAGTCGTAGGTCACAAAAATAGGAAGATGCCCTTCATTCCAGGTTCGCATTCCCATAAAAACAAGCTGGAGCATTACAACGACAATAAGAAGCCCTGTACCTGTCCGTTTAGCATTCGCATTGCGACGAATTCCATCCGAAAATACAAACAGAAGGCTCAGGGCAAAAACATAAATCATTGAATCATATATAAGCATGCCTGAGGCCACGTCTGTTCACCCACCTTTACAGGCTGGCCGGCGCAAACGACGCTGGCAAAGCCTGAGCCTGACCGGTTTTTCCATGAACACCAGCCTCCGGTTTTATTAACGCAGATGCATCGCTTTTATCTACTTTCTGAGCGGCGTCCTCCAAACGATCCTCCAGAGCAAAAATGTGGCTAAACATGTCTAGCGCCTCATTTCCCTGCTTTTGGACAGCCAGTTCCTTAACCCGATTGATCGGATCATGCATCATCTGATTCAGCATACTCTTCGTCAAACGGCTTATCACTTTACGCTGCCGTTCATCCAGCTCGGGAAGCTTGTTATACAAGCTTTCCAGCGTATCCTGATGTATAGACTCCGATTTTTCCTGTAATGCACGAATCACCGGACGCACTCCCATCGTTTTCAACCATTGATAAAACTCGCTAAGCTCATCTTCAATCATATGCTCGATTTTTGCAGCTTCAGTACGACGCATTTCCAGATTGCTCTCCACGATCCCTTCCAGATCATCAATGTCATATAGGAAAACATTCTGCAATTCGCCAATAGCCGGGTCCAAATCGCGTGGAACCGCGATATCAATCATAAACAAAGGACGAGACTGACGACGTTTCATACTGGCTTCGACACGATTGCGATCCAGAATATACCCCTGAGCACCAGTCGAGCTAATCACAATATCCACATCCGCCAACCGATTCATGCCTTCCTCCATCGTAACTGGCGTTCCGTTAAACTTGGAGGCCAGATCCTCGGCGCGGGACAAAGTTCGATTTGCTACAATAACCTCGGCAGCTCCGCCGCTGTACAAATGCTTAACGGTAAGCTCGCTCATTTTACCGGCACCGAGGATCAGTACCTTTTTATCCGTAAACATCCCGAAAATCCGTTTGCCCAGCTCAACGGCTGCATAGCTAACAGATACGGCGCTTTCTCCAATAGACGTCTCCGAATGGGCACGCTTGCCCAATGTGACGGCCTGCTTAAACAACATATTAAACCACGTTGCTGTAATTTTTTGAGATTGAGCCTGAAGAAAAGCATTCTTTACCTGTCCCAAAATTTGTGTTTCTCCGATGACCATAGAATCCAGACCACAAGTCACACGGAACAAATGCCGAATTGCCTGCTCGTCCTCATATATATATAAATGTTGTGTAAACTGATCACGAGGAATACCAAACCATTGTTCCATAAAACTGCGTATAAAATAACCGCACATGTGAAGGCGGTCCACCACAACATATATTTCAGTCCGATTGCAGGTTGCGACAACTACGCCCTCCAACACACTTTTGGTAAGTTTGAGTTGTTCCAGCGCTTTTGGCAAATCCTGTTCTGCAAATGTAAACCGTTCTCTGACTTCCACAGGCGCCGTACGATAATTCAACCCAACAACGACGATGTGCATTGTAAAATTCACCTGCCTAAACTGTAATAAGAATACTCACTGTTATCATAAACTATGTTAATTATATCACAGAAGTCCGAATCCCCTTCGGCTGTTTTATGAATTGTTTATGAAAATTGGATGGCTTTCATAAACATCAAGCACGTTCTGTATGATTTAGTTTAGTGTAAACCACTTTTAAAACAAATAACCATGGAAATGTTCCATGGTTATGATATAGGACGCACACGGCTCCATAAAGGAGATTTACACCAACTCAGCCAGCTTGCACTCCGGGGATTCCACCTGAAGTTCTCCCAAGCCGCGAATCAGCTTCTTCGCATATGTTTTTTTCGGTTTTAGAACGGATACCAGGTAATCAATAGCTAACTGCGGATCAACAGTCTCACCGCAAGTATAACAATCAATAGCGGCAAACCCTCTCTCAGGATACGTATGAATAGAGAGATGACTCTCCGACAACAGTACAAGCACGGTAGCTCCCTGTGGTTCGAATTGCTTGGATTGAACGGACATCACCGTTGCTCCGCAAGCTTCAGCAGCTTCAACTAATTGAGCCTCCAGAAACTGCGCATCATTCAGTAATTCAAACTCAACACCCCAAGTATCTACGGCAACGTGTCTTCCGAAAGTTGAGTATTCCAATTCCATCTTTCGGTTCCCCCTTCCTAGGAATAAAATGTTTGAAAAAAATTTCATCCGCTAGGACCTACGTCATTCACTTCCCGAGGGATAACCTCTCGCAACATTCAATGTCCTGAGTGAATCCTGGTTCCTATATTCATTTTCAACGAGATTAAAAATAACATCTATGTGCAGCAAATGCAATCATTTTTTTGGAATAAAAAAGCCCCTTTCGGTAAAGAAAGGGACTACACTGTATAACAATTCATTCCATATATTCAGCCTCTTAAGCTTCCAGGGCAAATAATTTGGAGCAACTCATCCGAAGCTTGTGGTCAATCTGTTCCAGCTCAGAGAAAGTACGCGCCAGATTCCGCTCATCAAGTAACGAATTAATGAGATTGTATACATCTGCTATTTCCTTTTCGACGTTCTGATGTTGAAAAAGCTGTTGCAGCTCTTGCACTGTATTTCTATATTCAAACACCAGCCTGGAGCCTTCTGCATTCTTTTCCATAATTCTGCGAACCGCACCTTCATTATAAAAATACACCATAGTGAATCCTTGATACATGCGGTAAACAATACCTTCACCCTTAAAACGAACAAATAGTTGGCGTATAAACAGGGTTAGCTGTGGATGAACTAAGCGGCAAGTTAATTCACAGACAAACGCTCCCTCTTTGGCTTCAAAAAATAAATGAACTTCCTCACCTGCAATATGCTCCAGAACGATTTCCTGTCTTCCGTTATCCAGAACCTTAATGCGGTAATGCACCTGAGGATCATTCACTGCCTGTAAAAATTCGTCCATTTGGGTTTCTGACAAGGTCAAAGTGGTTTTTACATACTCTGTGGCTAACCGCTGTGCCATACCAATCTCCTCAATTCTTTCCTCAAACCTGTAGTGTAAGCTTTATGCTTTATTATACATCAGACCCGCAGCGCTTTCTTGCGCATCAAATCATAAATATCCGGCATTCATCGGAAATAAACGGAAAATAACGGAGTCGCAGCTGCATTATCCACCATATGCTCACTTTTATGCTTAAATCCCACGATTTCCTTTGTTTATTATATATTATTCCTACCCATTTAATGAGTTTAATGTTTTTAATCCAACATCACGAAAAAAAGGCGTCCTTCAGGACGCCCCTAACCTTACAATTCCGTCTGCTCTTCGTCGTCATTCTCGATATAGCTGGAGATGACCGACCACAGCTCTTCCTTGCCCATGCCTTCTTCGGATGAAAAGGGGATAAACAAACCCCCGGGAAGTATTCCGAGTTCCTGCTTGATTACCTTATAGTGCTTTTCTCGCCGTGTTTTAGGGATTTTATCTGCTTTTGTGCCTACAACACAGACCGGAAGCCCATTATGACGCAACCAGTCGTACATCATGATATCATCCTTGGACGGTGGGTGGCGCAAATCTACCATTTGAAGCACCAGTTTAAGCGGCTCACGTTCCAGCAAATAAGACTCAATCATCTGCCCCCAAGCCTTGCGAGACGTTTTGGATACCTTAGCATAACCGTAACCGGGAAAATCCACAAAATAGAGCTCATCATTGATCCGGTAATAATTGAGTTGCTGGGTTTTACCTGGCGTAGAACTGGTACGCGCCAAATTTTTACGGTTAATCATCCGATTAATCAGTGATGATTTTCCAACATTGGAGCGCCCCGCCAGAGCAATCTCTGGCAAAGCGTCCACAGGAAACTGATCCGGGCCAACCGCACTGATTATAAATTCTGCTTTTGTTACTTTCATTGTGTCTTTAATTCCTCTCTAATGTACCCTTGCCTGCTCAACCAAAGCATGCTTTAACACCTGATCCATATGGGCAACGGGGACAAATTCAACATCCTGCCGGATACTGTCGGGAATATCCTTCAAATCCCGTTCATTATCTTTGGGAAGCAGAATTTTTTTGTAGCCTGCCCGATGGGCAGCCAGCGACTTTTCTTTCAAACCGCCAATCGGCAATACGCGACCGCGCAAGGTAATTTCGCCCGTCATCGCTACATCCTTGGATACATGACGGTTGGTTAAAGCGGAAATTAATGCGGTAGCAATCGTAATTCCGGCAGATGGGCCATCCTTTGGTATCGCTCCCTCAGGAATATGAATGTGGATATCATTTTTCTCATAGAAGTCCAGTTCAATGCCCAGATCGACTGCCTTGGAACGAGTGTAGCTGAATGCCGCCTGCGCGGATTCTTTCATAACGTCTCCCAGTTTACCCGTAAGAATCAGTTTCCCGCTACCAGGCACGACCGTCACTTCAATCATCAGTGTTTCACCACCGACCTCGGTCCATGCCAAGCCTGTAACCGTACCGATCTGATCCTCCAGTTCTGCTACACCGTAACGGAATTTGGCGATACCCAAATAATCTTTCAAATTATCCGGTGTGATTTGAATCGGTCCTTCACCACCGGAAACAACTGACTTCGCTGCCTTGCGACACAGAGAAGCCATTTGCTGTTCAAGATTCCGCACACCGGATTCACGGGTATATTCGCGAATGACACGCAGCAGCGTATCCTCCCCAATAACCAATTGTTCCTCTCCCAAGCCATGCTCTCTCTTCTGCTTAGGCAATAGATATCGATTGGCGATTTCCAGCTTCTCCAGTTCGGTGTAGCCGGGAATATAGAGCGTCTCCATACGATCCATCAGCGGACGTGGGATATTATGTGCAGCATTGGCTGTCGTAACAAACATCACGTTGGACAGATCAAACGGCAACTCAACAAAATGGTCACTGAACGTGTTGTTTTGCTCAGGATCAAGCACTTCGAGCAACGCCGCCGATGGATCGCCTCGGAAATCGGAGGCCATTTTATCAATCTCATCCAGCAAAAAGACTGGATTAGATGTTCCTGCGGTCTTCATTCCCTGAATAATCCGCCCCGGCATCGCGCCAACATAGGTCCGGCGGTGACCACGGATTTCTGCTTCATCGCGCACACCACCGAGAGAGATGCGGACAAATTCCCGGCCCATGGATTTGGCAATCGAGCGAGCCAGTGAGGTCTTGCCGACCCCTGGCGGACCTACGAGACACAGAATGGGTCCCTTAATGGTCTTCACCAGTTTGCGCACGGCCAAATACTCCAACACCCGCTCCTTGGGCTTATCCAGCCCATAGTGGTCGTTATCGAGTATTTCTTCTGCTTTGACGATATCAAGATCATCATCGGTGAACTTGTTCCACGGCAAGCTTAACAGCCAATCGACGTAATTGCGGATGACACCACCCTCGGCAGAGCTTGCTGGCATTTTTTCCAGACGGTCAATTTCCTTTTCGACCTTCTCTTTCACCGGAACAGGCAACTCTCGTTCACTTAGCTGGTTGCGTAGTTCTTCAACTTCTCCTGCGCGACCTTCCTTCTCACCAAGTTCCTTCTGAATCGCCTTCATTTGTTCACGCAGATAATACTCCTTCTGCGTCTTTTCCATCTGCTTTTTCACACGCTGGTTGATTTTACGTTCCAGTTCCAGCACTTCACGTTCATTGTTCAAAATATCTAGGAGCTTCTCCAGACGCTGAGTTACGTCGATCGTCTCCAATATATCCTGCTTTTCCTTAATTTTGAGCGTCAAATGGCTTGTGATTACATCAGCCAGTCGCCCTGGCTCCTCAATATCAGATACCGCAGCGAGAGTCTCCGGTGTTACCTTTTTGGACAAATTGATATAATGCTCGAACTGAGTTAATACAGTGCGCATAAGCGCATCCGTTTCAGGCTGTACGTTTTCTGCCTCGTGCAGTTCCTTCGCCATTACCTCATAATATTCTTCATTGTCCGTATATTGAATAATCTCAGCGCGTTCCAGCCCTTCCACCAATACTCGAATGGTTCCGTTGGGAAGCTTGAGCATTTGGCGTACTTTGGCTACCGTGCCGACTCGAAAAATATCCTCTTGTGTGGGTTCTTCAATATTAACTTCTGATTGAGAACACAGGAGAATCAAATTGTCTTCAACCATCGCTTTTTCCAAAGCCTTGACCGATTTTTCCCGGCCCACATCGAGATGCAGAACCATGCTCGGGTAAACCAGAAGTCCTCTTAAAGGCAGCAAAGGAAAACGACGACCTTTTGTCTTGGTGGGTCCCATCGCTTTCGCACCTCCAGTGATTCTCAGGTTCCGGATTTTACAATCCTCACGTTGCTATCTTTCATATTTTATCAAATGTTTTATAAAAAAACCAATGAAAGACTAGTTCATTAGCAAGATCCTGTATCTGAAATCGTCCCATTATGTGTTCCATCCGCCTGTAACAAGGAGGATTGAGATGGGCGAAAAGTCTCAATTGGCGCATGTACAGGCGCATCCGTGGTCATCTCTTCTCCAAACACATGACGGAACACTTCGGTAACCGACTGTACAGGGATGACTTTTAGTCCCTCAATGCTGTCAAATAGAGCTTGCCAGTTATCCTGCGGAATGATCACTTTTTTGGCACCAGCCTGAAAAGCAGCTTCGACCTTGGCTAATACGCCGCCAATCGGCTTGACTCGACCATGGATGCTAATCTCGCCAGTCATGGCAATCTCATGATCCACCGGAATTCCCCGCATCGCGGAGGCAATAGCTGTCGCCATCGCAATCCCTGCCGACGGACCATCTACTGGCGTCCCCCCTGGAAAATTGATATGCAGATCGTAATTGGACGGAGACAAACCGAGCGTACGCAAAACAGTCAGAACATTTTCCACAGAGCCTTTAGCCATGCTCTTACGACGCAGTGTACGGGAGTTACCTCCGATTTCTTCTTCATCCACAACACCCGTAATATTATAGCTTCCATTTCCTTCAGGAACCGGAACCGCAGTAACCTCAATTTCCAGCAGCATGCCCATGTTCGGACCGTATACAGCTAATCCGTTAACGAATCCAATTTGTGGCAAGCCCGGTATTTTTCGATCAGGACGGGGTTGAATTTGGCTGCTACCCGCTACCCACTCTACATCCGAAGCATCGAGTCGTTCCCTTTTCTCGGTAAGCGCCAAACCAGCAGCAAGCTGGATCATATTGACTGCCTCCCGGCCGTTGGTCGCGTAACGCTGTACAACCTCGACTGCCTCTGGACAAGGACCAAAGCCCAACTTGTGTACAGCATCTTCAGCAATACGAGCAATCTCCTGAGGTTGCAAGGCACGGAAATAAATTTCCATACACCGGGATCGAATAGCAGGTGGCAGCTCATGCGGCGAACGGGTCGTCGCACCTACCAAACGGAAATCCGCAGGCAAACCATTTTGGAAAATATCGTGAATGTAAGCAGGCGTATGCGAGTCTTCTGAATTGTAATATGCACTTTCCAAAAATACCTTCCGATCCTCCAGCACTTTCAACAGCTTATTCATCTGCGTTGGATGCAGCTCGCCAATCTCATCAATGAACAGCATCCCTCCATGAGCCTTCGTTACAGCTCCGGGTTTAGGTTGAGGGATACCCGCTACACCCATCGCTCCTGCCCCTTGATAGATTGGATCATGTACTGAACCAATTAACGGGTCCGCAATACCACGTTCGTCAAAACGGGCCGTTGTGGCATCAATCTCCGTGAATTTAGCATCCCCCTTGAACGGGGAGGACTGATTCTTCTTAGCCTCTTCCAGTACCACACGTGCTGCAGCCGTTTTCCCTACACCAGGAGGGCCATAAATAATGACATGCTGCGGATTTGCACTGCATAACGCCGCTTTGAGCGCTCGCAGACCGTCCTTCTGACCGACGATATCCTGTAACGTGGCAGGTCGCGTGCGTTCAGCCAGCGGCTTAGTAAGTGAAATAGAGCGCAATTTGCGCAACTTATCCAATTCCTTCCTAGATTCCCGATCCACCGCACTACGGTTCGTTTTCTGGCTCCGCAGAAGATTCCAGAAATACAGACCAATGACAATCCCGAAAAACATTTGCACCAATAACAATATCATAGTCAAGTCCATCGTATTTCCTCCGTTTCTCATCTCAGCAATTTGAAAATGCTGTTCTATGAAAGACAGTATTTCCTTTTCCACGAGAGCTAAACGGCTGTCTTTCAAAAGATCAGAGAGAAATACAAAAACGCCGCGAAAAACAGTTCTGTAGCAGAGCTGCTCTCCACGGCGCTTATACAATGACCATAGTTTATGATTATACCTGTTTTAAAATAACCGCTTTTGCCTACACCTTCTCGGCAGTGTGACGCTCTTCACGTCCCGGTATTTTACCTGTTTCCTCATAAGCCTTGACGATGATATCAATTTCTTTTTTCAATTCGTCAACCATTTCAGCCTCAGGGACTTTGCGAATCATCTTTCCATAACGGAACAATAGACCTTCTCCACGTGCTCCGGCAATTCCGATATCAGCTTCCTTCGCTTCACCCGGACCGTTAACTGCACACCCCAGTACGGATACTTTAATCGGCACCTTGAGTTTTGCAATGTAATCCTCTACTTCGTTCGCAATAGAGAACAGATCAATATCCAGACGCCCGCAAGTCGGACAAGAAATCAATGTAGCTGCATTCGTGATCAACCCAAACGTTTTGAGCAACTCCCGTGCTACCTTCACTTCTTCGACTGGATCGGCACTTAGCGAGATACGCATGGTGGATCCGATACCAGCTGCCAACAGTGCTCCCATACCCGCTGCGCTTTTAACCGTTCCAGTAAAGAGTGTACCGGCTTCGGTGATGCCCAAATGGAGGGGATACTTAATAATTTCAGCTGCCTTCGTGTAAGCCGCAATCGCCATTGGAACGTCAGAAGCCTTCAGTGATACGATAATATCATGGAAATCAAGCTCTTCGAGTATCCCGATATGGTACAGTGCACTTTCTACCATCGCTTCTGGCGTCGGGTAGCCATACTTATCCAGTAAATGCTGTTCCAATGATCCGGCGTTCACACCAATCCGAATCGGAATCCCTTTTTCTTTACACGCCTTAACGACTGCTTCCACTTTTTCACGTCGTCCAATGTTCCCTGGGTTAATACGAACCTTGTCAATCCCATTTTCAATCGCCAGTAGAGCCAGCTTGTGATTAAAGTGAATATCTGCAACCAGCGGAATATGAATCCGCTTCTTAATTTCCTTAATAGCTGCGGCAGCTTCCTCATTGTTGACGGTAACCCGCACTATCTGACATCCGGCTTCTTCCAAGCGTAGAATCTCAGCTACTGTAGCTTCCACATCTGCCGTTTTGGTTGTACACATGCTTTGGATGATGACTTCATTGCTGCCGCCAATCGTCAGATTCCCGACTTTAACGGGACGTGTGTCTTGTCTTAAGAACATGTACTTTTCTCTCCCATTAACGCCAAACCTCCACCCCATAAAACCTCATACGGGTTTAGTGAAGTGGAGATCGGGCTTCTCATATTGTAGAGATCGCGAAGTATCAATCCTTAGGCGCTCTCTTCTTGTTTTTTATCCTTATCTGTACCACCGAGTTCCGGTGCGATTTTGTCTTTTACTACCTGCTCGTTGATGACGCAAGTCGTCACATCATCACGGGAAGGAACTTCGTACATAACGTCGAGCATAATACCTTCGATGATTGCACGAAGGCCACGGGCACCCGTGTTACGCTTGATCGCCTCACGAGCAATGGCTTCCAGAGCATCTTGCTTAAACTCCAGCTGCACATTGTCCAGTTCCAGCATCTTCTGATATTGCTTGGTCAAGGCATTTTTTGGTTCAGACAAAATACGAACCAATGTCTTCTCATCAAGCGGCTCCAGCGTAGAAATAACTGGCAAACGTCCTACGAATTCCGGAATCAGACCGAATTTCAGCAGATCCTCTGGCAATACCATGGAGGTATATTCGCCTGGTTTTAGATCTTTTTGTTCACTAGTCGCGTTAAAGCCGATGACCTTCTTACCGATACGACGTTTGATCATTTGCTCCAGACCATCAAAGGCACCACCGCAAATGAACAGGATATTCGTGGTATCAATTTGAATGAATTCTTGATGTGGATGCTTGCGACCACCTTGCGGAGGTACAGAAGCAACTGTGCCTTCCAAAATTTTAAGCAACGCTTGCTGTACACCTTCACCCGATACGTCACGCGTAATGGACGGGTTTTCGGATTTGCGGGCTACTTTATCAATTTCGTCAATGTAGATAATGCCGCGCTCGGCTTTTTCTACATCATAATCGGCAGCTTGAATCAGTTTCAGCAAAATGTTTTCAACGTCTTCACCCACATAACCCGCTTCCGTAAGGGAAGTGGCATCTGCGATAGCAAATGGGACGTTCAAAATTTTAGCCATGGTTTGCGCAAGTAACGTTTTACCCGAACCTGTAGGTCCAAGCATCAGAATGTTACTTTTTTGCAATTCCACATCATCAATTTTGTTTTGTGTATTAATACGTTTGTAGTGATTATATACCGCAACAGACAATGATTTTTTCGCTTGATCCTGACCAATAACATATTGGTCCAGAATTTCACGGATTTGCATTGGTTTTGGAATGTCTTTCAGATCTACTTCTTCTTCATGACCCAATTCTTCCTCCACAATTTCCGTGCACAACTCGATGCATTCGTCACATATATATACGCCCGGTCCGGCAACAAGCTTGCGAACCTGATCCTGAGATTTACCGCAGAAAGAACATTTTAATTGTCCTTTTTCATCATTAAATTTAAACATAGAGCCACCCCTTTACAGATTAATCGGTTTAGACAGCACCTGGTCAATGATACCGTATGCTTTCGCCTCTTCCGCTTCCATGAAGAAATCCCGGTCAGTATCACGTTCGATTTTTTCGAGGGGCTGACCTGTACGCTCCACATAGATTTGATTCAGCTTGGCACGTGTTTTGATAATCCAGTCCGCATGAATCAGCATGTCGGAGGCTTGCCCCTGAATGCCGCCGAGCGGCTGGTGAATCATAACTTCACTATTGGTAAGTGCATATCTCTTGCCTGGTGCACCGGCTGTGAGCAATAAAGAGCCCATACTAGCAGCCATACCTACACAAATCGTCGATACATCCGGCTTAATGAATTGCATTGTATCATATATACCCATGCCTGCAGTAACAGAACCGCCTGGCGAGTTAATGTACAAATTAATGTCCTTCTCCGGGTCTTCCGCAGAAAGGAACAATAGCTGTGCAATGACGAGATTGGCGACATCGTCATCAATCGGGCCACTTAGGAAAATGATGCGATCCTTAAGCAACCGCGAGTAAATATCGTAAGATCGTTCTCCTCGATTCGTTTGTTCCACAACCATAGGGACGAGACTCATCACGACCAACCTCTTTTCTTTATTAAAATGAACACCTGTATTCATCCGCTTCCTTAAGTCCCATTAAAACGGAAGCGGCAATCATGAAACGTGAACACCTTACAAAATATTTTAACATGTTCAGAGTCTCGTGTCATATTTGCCTGTGCTCATATATAAAATGCAGGCTATTTACAGACGTCCTGCCGAGACCTTCTCATATTTAACCATGTTTCGTATGTATGTGCAAATGTACGGTAGTGACTTATGTAAAACAGAAAACACCATTCACAGCGCTTTCCATAAACGACTAAAATTTGGATTGTCTAAGGTAAAAATAAGGCACGTAACTTTCACTACGTGCCTTATCCTTATCTAATTACTACGTTGCAGCCTGTTACAGCATACACCGTATATTTTATCGTTTAAATTACTCAGCAGCTGCAGCTGGCGCTTCAACTTCTTTGCTGTTTTCAACCAGCAAAGCGATTGTTTTGCGCAGTGAGATCTCTTCTTTCAAGTTAGCGAACGAGCCGTTACTTTCCAGAATGCTGCGGATCTCTTCTACAGAACGTTTGTAAGCATCAGCCATGTTTTGCAGCTCTTCATTAATTTCCGCTTCGGAAACTTCGATGTTTTCTGCTTTAGCCACTTGCTCCAGCACGAGGTTGTTGCGTACGCGCTTCTCAGCATCAGCTTTCATTTGCTCTTCCAGGTCTTCTTTGCTTTGACCGGAGAAGCCGAGGAACATTTCAAGATTCATGCCTTGGCTGCGCAGACGGTTGTCGAAATCGCGAACCATGTTTTGCACTTCACTCTTAACCATTGCCTCAGGAATGTCGATTGTTGCATTTTCAGCAACTTTCTCCACTACAGCGCCCTCACGAGCTGCTTTAGCTTCGTTTTCTTTGCGTTCCAGCAATTGCTTTTTCAAGTCTTCCTTGAATTCAGCAAGTGTGTCAAATTCACTTACATCTTTAGCAAATTCATCGTCCAATTCAGGAAGAACTTTGCGTTTCAGTTCATGAACTTTCACTTTAAATACAGCTTGTTTACCAGCGAGGTCAGCAGAATGGTAGTTCTCAGGGAACGTTACTTCAACGTCCTTGGAATCACCAGTGTGCAAACCAATCACTTGATCTTCAAAGCCAGGGATGAAGGTATTGGAACCCAGTTCCAGAGAATACTTCTCAGCTTGTCCACCTTCGAACTGTACACCGTCTACGGAACCGTCGAAGTCAATGATAGCTGTATCGCCGGATTGAGCAGCATCTTCATCAACGACAACCAATTCAGCATGACGTTGTTGCAGGCGCTCCAGCTCTTGAGCCAGTTCTTCGTCGCTTACTTCGATTTTGCTTACAGGCACTTCTACGCCTTTGTAATCGCCCAAAGTTACTTCAGGTTTAACAGTAACTTTTGCTTTGAATTTGAAAGTTTCGCCTTTAGCAAATTGATCAATTTCAACATCTGGGCTATCTACTGGGAAGATGTCTGTTTGCTCTACAGCTTGGCTGTATGCTTCTGGCAACAGGAAGTCAATTGCATCCTGGTACAGACTTTCAATGCCATAACGTTTTTCAAAGATAGGACGTGGCACTTTACCTTTACGGAATCCTGGTACGCTTACTTGTTTAACCACTTTATTAAAAGCTTTGTCGAGTGCAGCGGCTACACGATCCGCGTCTACCTCAACTTCAAGAACCCCAAGGTTCTTCTCTATTTTCTCCCAAGTTGCTTTCATTTTATGCTTTCCCCTCCAACAAAATCTTCACTTAGTTTTCATTACAATCAACGCACACAAAATAACCACTATAGTATATCTAACATTACTGTCTTTTTCAAGAGCAGCCCTTGAATGCTTTAACAGGTAAACGTTTCCGGTCATTAAGGAGTGTTCATTCCCGCCGCTACGAATAATCGCATCGACCGATATGCTTGCTCAAAACGGAAGCGCAGTGCATCTGTAATGCCATATATAGCGCGGGTTTCTTCTTCATTATTGTTCCCGTTCAAACTTTCCGAAACGGTCTGATGGAGTGCTGCTGCCCAAATATCCGGCATTCCGTCCTCTTCTACCAACATTGATCTATAATCTTTCGTACCGTACACGGCCATCACAAACTGTGACCACAGCTCCTGTGCAAAATAGAATAGTGTGGGCTCATGCACTTCAGTCTGGTCGGCTACCCGTTCCAAAATACGCATAATCGCCTCTGGAAACTCATCAGGCTGTAACGGAACCGTTTCAATATCGATTTCCGTCTGTTCATCACCCCGTCTGATTTCTATCGTTCCTTCCATTCCGCGGCGTCTCAATGTCTGTAGAACACGGAATTGAAGAAGAGGATGGATTTCCCGTTCAGTAATCCAGCGAAGCAAAGCATCGTCGATCTCCGGCAGTTCCAAGTAGGATAGCTGTTCCAAAGCTAGAATCGTCTGTTCGGATAACGGTTGATCCATAGCCATCTGCAAAAGCTTGTTACCGTAGCCTGCATTCTGTTCCTGCTTAAAACGTGCATGACGGCGAGCCAACTCAACTTCACTGACTTCGTCTTCTTCCACATTGTCCGTTACCGCTCCGCTGTCAGCATACTGTGGAAATGCAGCTTCCAACCATTGTGATAGAGCGTTCCATTCATCGTATTGTTTCTGCTCCTGTCCCTGACACTGCATCAAAAAGCGCAGCATCGCCATCGCCTCTCCGTAACGTTCGTTTTCAAGCATCACCGTAAGTTGAATTTGATAGTAGTCCAGTGTCTTCGGAAACAATACGATATTATTTTCTTTTGTCGTCACCTTGGAGTCCTTTATTTTCAAGGCACCCCCTCTCCTCCGCAAGCTAAAGTATTTGTAGATTATATGAGAAACAGCAGCCGAAGTTCAACCACTCGTCTTCAACATATTCACCTGTATTCTAACATACCCTTTTATAAGGCAAAAAAAACGATGTGTAGTCTGAATTTATGTGGTGTAGAGCCCAAATAAACGATAAATGCAAAATAAGACTTGAATCTTTTCCATCCATATGATATATTAATATTCGCTTGAATTTTATGTCCCAGTAGCTCAGCTGGATAGAGCAACGGCCTTCTAAGCCGTCGGTCGGGGGTTCGAATCCCTCCTGGGACGTATAGCCGAAGCTTCCTATTTAGGAAGCTTTTTTTATTTTCCAGCGAAATAGGACCCACCGTGAACGTTGGAGCCCAGCATCGTATTACAACCTATTTTAATGTAGAAAAGGCTGTTTCCGTAGCGCTGTTCGAGCGCTTGTCTGGGACAGCCTTTTAATCGAGGATATACCCATTACACCGCTTGACTGCGTGGAGTAGTAAGGAGTTTAATCAAATGAAATTAATATCTTGGAATGTAAATGGCTTAAGAGCCTGTGTAACCAAAGGATTCTATACTTATCTAAAAGAAACGAATGCCGATATTTTTTGCGTACAGGAAACGAAGCTTCAAGAAGGACAAATCCTCATGGAGAACATGGAGGAATACATGCAATACTGGAATTATGCTGAGAAAAAAGGGTATTCTGGCACAGCTATTTTCACCAAAATCAAGCCGCTCTCTGTGCATTATGGACTCGAAGAAAATGAAGAACCGGAGGGTCGAACCCTTACGCTGGAATTTGAAAAATTTTATCTTGTCAATGTGTACACACCGAATACCAAACGGGATTTATCCCGATTGCCATACAGGCTCGAATGGGAAGACCGTTTTCGCAACTATCTGCAACAACTAGACACTCTGAAGCCTGTCATCATTTGCGGAGACTTGAACGTGGCTCATCAGGAGATCGATCTCAAAAATGCCAAAGCCAACTACGGAAATGCTGGCTTCACGCCCGAGGAACGAGACCGCATGTCACAGCTGCTCAACGCTGGATTTATAGACACCTTCAGATATTTTTATCCTGATCGAACGGATGTTTATTCCTGGTGGTCCTATATGCCAAAGGTGAGAGAACGGAATATCGGCTGGCGGATTGATTACTTCCTCGTCTCAGAGCGGCTTCGTCCGCTTTTAATAGATGCGAGTATTGATTGCCATATTACAGGCAGTGACCACTGCCCTGTTATATTAGATTTGCAAGATATTTCCGCGTAATTCCGCACTAATACAAGAAATTAGGGTCTTAAAAAGCCGTCATGCTCTATTTTGCAGCATGACGGCTTAAATGAATTAAAGCAATCTCTCCAGATGCACCTCGATACGAGAAACCAGCCGGTCTCTCACATCCTGAGCCTCTTTTGGGTCTAATACAGCCTGGTTTATTGTCTTCTGTTCCTCATTGCTATAATGCAGTATATACTGTTTCACTATGCAGTCCGGCGCGTAAGTATCCATGCGACTTGTATTATAATACGTCACCTGGCAGCTTCCGAGAAAGCAGAAGGTTAACTCACCTGTAGCTGTGAACAGCCAGCCTGGCAACTTGGGCTCCAGCTTCAAGGTAAGCCCCCTAGAATCATAGCCAAATGGCTGCCCGCCTGTCATCATCCATAGCCACATATGAATAAATTCTGCCGTTGATCCACTCAGCCTCGCAATATAGCCCGTTCCATGCAAACTTGCATCAGGATTAGCACTGCTAGCAATAAAGGAACTGTTTTCCAGCGTACTTCTTCCATAGATCGCAGCGTCCATAAAAGGGGGTAGCGCTTTTTGGATGTCTGCAAAAAATTCAGTGTATAGACCCACCTTTAAACACTCAAGTAAATATTTATATTCCATATGCATAAATATCGATTCATTTTCCAGCCACCCTGGCGTGAAAGCTCTGGAACGGCCCAGTTCAAACGGCTGTCCCGCCAGACTCTCATTCACCTTATACATACCCAGCTTTTTGTCGTAAAGCTCGCTCTGTCTGATAAGTCGATACAGCTTCCTCCCATTTACAATGTCGCCAGTTACTTTCATAGCCCGGGTTGGTCCTTCCAGGAAGAACGGTATATCCTTGCGTTTAAAGGAATGTATATTTACAAACACCCCCCCGTTCTCATCCTGCTGTACCTCGAATTCTTTGGCTTCATAATAAAAGAAGGTTGGGTATATCCCCTTTCCTATACGCAGAGCCTTATCCATTCCCTCTTGAATCTTACGTTCAGCCCGCTGCAAAAACTCCAGTACATCAGCAAACGACAATGCTGCTTCTGTCCCTTCAAATCCAAAGCGAACCGTTTCACGGTATGCTTCTCTAGCATCCGAAATCCGTGACCAGAAGCCATGATCGTCACTACCATTCCCAGGCTCCGCATCATTAAAATCGTGGTAGTACTCTTCAACTGCGAGCCCTAATTCTTGGATCAACCTGGCTACCTCTAGCGGTAGCCTCAGCACAAAGTCTGCCGAAAGCTTCATCTGTGCATGTATTAAAAATCTTACGAGTCGCTGTAACTCGCATAGCTCACTAAAGCCCGAAGCAAACAGCCCCGGAAGTCCGTTCATGGAATCATTCCATCCTGGTTTCCCCGCCTCCATCTCAATTCCCAAGCCTTCTGGGTCTAATGTAGACAGCTTGATGGCAGCCAAGGATAGCAGCTTCTCGTATAAATTGGACTTGTAAATCTCTCCGTTGCCTCGTCCGGTTCGAACCCAGTGAACATCGCGAGTCCGCATGTGAAGTTGAGCTTTCTTCTCCTTGCTTTCTACAACCGCTCCGTACTGACGAATACGTCCGTCCTTCATCTGCACGTATTTGTTTCGGCGCGGCTGTACCCATGCCGGACTGTCGTAATACATGTACTCCCTGGTCGAGAGCAGGAGTTCTTCTTGTTTGTCTGGAAAGATACTCAAATAGCTTTCGATTAGATCCATATTATAAGTCCAATGGTCGATCCAGAAGCCTTCACCAAAATCAGCCTCATAGCATTGTTCGGAATGCTTGAGGGCTTCGATCACAAATGTCTCTACCGTTTGCTTTAGTCCAATATTGTCATGAATGATGTGCTGAATCAGCTCGCCCGGGGTAAATGATGATTGAAAAAAAGTACACAAAGACGAATGGGCCGCCACTTCCACCTGTTCCAGCAACGGTTCGAGCTCTCGTATTTGAAAGCTACAGCCTTTTACAACAAGCGGGTTATAGCCGTCCGGCTGAATCAGGCTCATAAACAAACGAATATTAAAATCTCCGACGCCCGGGTTAAACCACACATCATTTCTCCGATTCTGGTTCGCATCGCGGAAATTACCATTTCCTTGCGAATAATACCCCGCCTGGAGTTTGAAAAAATTATAGTCTCGTTCCAAGTCTCCATGCTTGCGCGAAAATACATGATACACAAAGGGTTGCTCCGTGCCATTGTCCAGCAATAATGGATAACCCCCACGTAGCAGATTATCCAGATAGCTTTGACGGCAGTATTCGTCAAACAATGGAATGGATGTCTGCGTGGCCATTCCATCTGTCAACTCTTCGATTAACGTTCTAGCTTCCTCCGCCTTTTGATCGATATAAGACATCGTTGCAATTTCTGTAATCCGTTCATTGATCAATTGAATATCATCCACATGCCCGATGACCGAACAATGATTTACAGCTGTACCTGCCGCCAATCGTGCCGCATAACCGCTAAACCCACAAGGCACTTTATTCGTCGTCACTGGCTGCTGTGAAATCAGGTCTTCGACACGTGTATGGATAAAGCAGTCAGGGAAGGTCAGGGACGTATTTTCACCAAATATAATGGATGGATCGACAATGGGACGTACTAGTCTGGCCTTGCCATCCTGCTCCACAAAGCTATACATAAAATGTCCCGCCTCAATCTGATGGACCTCACTTGTATCCACTGTACTTCCACGTACCTTATAGTAAGGTATGCTGTTATTGAGGTTATACACATCCATCCAGCTTTTCAGTGTATATCCAAGCTCCTTGTAAGCCGTATTGTCAATACCGAAGGGCAGCACAGCCGGCATGCCGTCCAGCACCTCCAGCTCAAGTTCTTGATCGGAATGATTGACAATCTCAACCTTGCGCACCAAAGCAGCGTAGCTTTCATGAGGAAGCGTAAAATATTGCACACGCACCTCCAGCCCTATATCTGGATGAGAGCTATTGATTTCCAGCATATGGCGGGATATTAACATTTTTTGTTGCTCATGCTCCAAAGGACGCACAGCCGAAAACGGCTCCATATAGCTCCACTCATCCTGCCTTTTTACCTTTAAAAAGGTACGGAAGCCGTGGATCGGTACGAGACTATAGCTGCGGTTAGCCGGAAAAAATTCCATGATCGCTCCATTTTTATCCTCCACACCAAAGCTCGCAATTCCTTGTCCACGATTAACATAATACGCCCACAGGGGAATTCCCTGAACACCAGCAATGCCGGGCAAGAAACTGGAAAAGGGCTTGGCATGCGCAAAATTTTCAATCACAAAACGTCCTTGATTGTCAAAATAATACGGCTGCATCGTATCCCCCTTTTCTGTTTAAAACCCGTTCTTTGCCATCATTTGCTTGAACCATAGCGCACTTTGTTTGGGAGTCCGTTCCTGCGTCTCGTAATTGATATGCACAATGCCAAAACGCTTGCTGTAGCCCCAGGCCCATTCAAAGTTATCAAGGAAAGACCAGACAAAATACCCCTTGAGCTGACCTCCCTCTTCAATGAAGCGATGACAGGCCTTTAAATGCTCTTCAATATAGCGCTGACGCCCGGTATCCTCAATCTGTCCATTTACCACTTCATCCCTCATCGCTGCTCCATTTTCCGTAATCAGAATGGGCAAGCCCTTGCTAAAATCCTTCTCAATCCGTGTCAGCAGCTTATAAAAAGATTCAGGGTGAATCTCCCATCCCATGTCCGTTACTGGCTCCTCCATGTGAACCTGCTCTACTTGCAGCAACGAAGCGTCGTTCGTTGATCGAATGATGCTGCGGGAATAATAGTTAATGCCCAAAAAATCCCCCGGTTGCTGAATCAGCTCCATATCACCAGGCTGTACAAAATCCAATCCATTCAGATACGTTCCGTACCATTCCACCATATCTTCAGGATACTTTCCGTTAAACAATGGCTCCGCAAACCAACGATTAATAAAGCCATCTCTTCTGATGGCAGCAGCCACGTCCTCGGGTCGCTCGGAAGCCGCATCCACATGTTCCATGTTCAACGTAATGCCAATCTTACCCGTTAACCCTTTCTCCTTGTGCAAATTGCTGGCAATCCCATGACACATCAGAATATGATGGGCGGCAGCAAAAGCTTCCCTCCAGTTCTCATGGCCAGGGGCATGCTCTCCTGTACCATAGCCCAAAATAGAGGCGCAATAAGGCTCATTTATCGTATTCCACCAGTTTATCCGCTCGCCGAATCGATCCATGATTACAGAGGCATACGTTTTAAAATGTTGGATAGTCTCTCGCTGTGTCCATCCACCCTCGTCCTCAATCCACTGCGGTAGATCCCAATGATACAGCGTCAGCATCGGGATCAGTCCAGCCAACTCAATCTCATCCAGCAGATGCTCGTAGAAGAGCACCCCCTCTTCGTTAATAATGCCAGGCGCGGGCATAATACGTGACCAAGCTACAGAAAAACGATAATGTAAAAAACCAAGCTGTTTCATTAATTGCACGTCTTCTTTAAAGTGGTGAAAATGATCACATGCTACATCTCCACAGTCCCCTCCGATTACCTTCCCGGGGACTTGACAAAAAGTATCCCAAATGGAGGGCGTTCTGCCGCCCTCATCTGTACCCCCTTCAATTTGATAAGAAGAGGTTGAAGTTCCCCACATAAACGTGGCAGGAAATATAAAGGTATTCTCGCTCATACTCGGTACCGTCCTTTCAGGAATCAAGACTTCACAGCTCCAGCCATTGCACCGCCGACAATAAAGCGCTGGAGGAAAATATACAAAATAACCAGCGGTAGTGTAACAATCAAGATACCGCAAGCAAGCAGCGGCCAGTTGTTCATGTATTGTCCATAGAAAGAGAACAGTCCCTTGGTCACTGGCTGATAGGCGGGATCAGACAAATAAATGGTAGGACCTATAATGTCGTTCCATGCACCAATGGCTGTCAAAATGATGCCTGTCGCCAACACGGGCTTCATCAGTGGTACAAGAATCGTGAACAAATAACGTGAATAACCGCATCCGTCCATTGCAGCCGCTTCATCCAGCTCTCGGGAGACAGACTTGATATACCCCACAAACATCAGGAAAGCGATGCCGGTACCTGTCGTTTTCAGCAAAATAAAACCAAGCTGTGTATTGTACAGTCCCAGACTATTAATAAGGGCAAATTGCGGAATTAGCGGATTGGGGAGATACATGGAAATCAGGAAAAACACATAAAAGAAGGTGCTGAACTTAACATATCCCCGTGCTAGCGGAAAGGCGGCAAACACGGATATAATCAGGGTTAATAACGTAGAAACTCCTGTATACAAAATACTGTTCCACATATATTGAGAGAAATTCCCTTTATCCCAAGCATCCATGAAATTCTCCAAACGCAGACCCTTGGCTAACGCTACAGGATCCATCAAATACTCGCTTTGCGTCTTCATCGATACATTAAAAAGGTAGAAAAGCGGGAGTACATATAACGAAAGCATGAGCAGTACGATGGTGTAGCTCACTATTTTGGTTCCTTTGCTACTGCTCATTACATTTCCACCTCTCTTCTGCGCAAGTAATAAAGTGCAATCATTGATACCGTAAACACGAATACAAACTGGATCATCGCAACTGCGGAAGCAAGACCATAATCTGATGTCCCGGAGCCAAAGGCTGTGGCATATACATCAAATGCAAGTGTCGTCGTGTTGAATTTACCCCCTGTCAGCACATAAATAATGTCAAAGGTTTGCAAGGCGCCGATAATGGATAGCAGCATATTGACGGTAAAGGACGGTGCAATCATTGGAAAGGTAATATTTTTGAACGCTTTCCATCCAGAAGCGCCGTCCATATATCCCGCTTCATATAAGTCACTAGGAATGGATTGGAGTCCAGCTAAGAAAATAGTCATCGAGTAACCCATGTACATCCAAATTTGCACAAAAATGACCAATTCAAATGCAATATCATAATCCCCAAAGAAGTTGGAGCTGGTTCCAAAAAAGTTCAGCAATGCTTGCGCAGGACCGCCAAGCGGATTGGCAAGCAACTGCCAGATCAGACCGGATACCGTTACCCCGAGCACAACGGGCAGAAAAAATACAGAGCGATATAACACATCACCTTTGAGCTTTTTATTAATAAGGATAGCCATGAATAGCCCAACTGCGTTTTGGATCACAACCACCGCTACGGCAAAATATAAGGAACGGCCAATGGAAGCAATACGATCTCCAGAATCGGAGGAGGTGAAAAAGGTCGTGTAATTCTCAAATCCGATAAAATTCCACGTCTGTCCCGGAACCCCGGTAGCATCTGTAAAGGAAAAAAGCACGGTTACCATAGAGGGTCCAAAACCAAGAAGCAAATAGAGCAGCACCGGAATACTCAGCAGAAGATAGGGCATTATCCGGGCTGCACCCTTTCCAAAGGGATACATGGGTCTCACACCTTTTCACATTATTATGGGAGCTTTGCAGTTACCATTGTGTTCATGTAAAATCTATGGATTATTTAGGGGCTGCCGCATCCCAGTCTGCTTGAGATTTCTGCGCAAGCTCCAAAGGCGTTTTTAACGGACCGGCAGGCGCCAAAAATTCCGCATGTACACTGGCTTCCTTAATGTACTGTCCAACATTCTTACGATTGATAAACAGCTGATCCCAAGAGAGCTTGAAGTTTTCCAGTGAAGGCTGGATTTCATTAACGAAATCGCTGCTTATCTTCACATCAGACTGTGTTGGCAAAAATCCAGCAGCATTCACAAAATCCGTGTAGTTCTGTTTCTCAGAGAGCATTTCAAGCCATTTGATCGCATACTCCTTGTTTGGTGACTTTTCTAGTACCATCCAGGTCATATCATACTTGCCTGCCAGGTTTTTATTTTTGGCGGGGTCGTTACTGCCCGGAATCGGGAAATAACCAAATTTCAGCTCTGGATTGGCTGTCTGAATCGTAGTTGCATCCCACGTACCATCCGCAATCATCGCTACACGCCCGGAAGCAAATAAGCTTGGCAAGGTTCCATAGTCAATTCCCATAAATCCACCAATGGCGTTGTTCATCAAAATTTGTGTTTTTTCCAGCACCTCAAGCTGGACAGGATCAGTCAGTTTGGTCTTGCCTGTCCACAGCCCTTTGATATATTCCAGCTGATCATCATGGATAGAGGCTTGAAGTCCTTGGACTGCAAGATTAATAGGCCATACATCCTTACCGCCGAAACCAATCGGTTCCACGCCGTTATCCTTGAGCACCTTCATAACATTCACCAGTTCGTCCCATGTCGTGGGCACAGCAAGATTATATTTTTCAAAAATCTCTTTGTTGTAAAACAGACCTGTCAGTGCTACCTTACCCATGTTTACACCGTATACCTTGTCGTTATAGGTCATGGCATTTTTGACATCTGTAGGATTATAGTTTTTGATAAAAGCTTGATCTGACAGATCTGCAATGAGTCCTCCCTCGATCCACTGCTTCCACATCGGATCAGCAGCTCCCTTAGACCATTCCTGCGGTGCGCCTACGAAGCTGAATTTCAGAGGAATAATGTCTGCATCACCGGTTGAACCCGCATTCATACGCGTTTGCATCAGTTGATCATAAGTGGAATCAGCAGGAACCGTCGTATACTCCACCTGAACATCAGGATACTTCTCTTCAAACTTTTTATTAAATTCCTTTATATAGTTATTAATATTCTCCTGCTGCCAATGAATAATTTTTAACGTGACCTTTTTATTCCCGTTCTGCCCAGCTTCGTTACCTTTACCGCAAGCGGCTAATACCACGATTAAAGCGGTTACAACAAGTAAAGAAAAACACTTTTTTAGCATTGCAAAATTCCCCCTGTAATCTTAGAATAAATGCACTCACTCTTACGAAAGCGGTTTAGTTAATTACAGCTACTATTATGTATCGAATAGCCTGTATTTGTAAATAGCAATTTGTAAATTATCAAAAAATCATTAACTATCGTTAAATCGAACTTCATTATCCATAATATATTAGGATTTATCCTATAATAGCACGGTTGACTCTCTTCTATGAGGTAGCATAGAATACGAGTAATCATTAATTTTAGAATGCAAGGTCAAATGAACTAAATCAGTTTAGTTACGGAGGATTCCATGAATATAAAAACAATAGCTAGCATGGCAGGCGTTTCAGTAGCAACGGTTTCGAAGATCATAAACAATTACACAGATATCAGTGAGGAAACCCGGCAGCGAGTACTCAAAATTATGGAGGAAACAGGCTATAGACCTTCCTCCTCGGCTAAAACGCTTGCTACCAAAAAATCTAATCTGGTAGGCGTTATATTCGCTGGCAAGCTGAATGTCGATTTTAGTCATCCTTTTTTTGTAGACATCATTAATGTTTTCAAAAAGCAGATTGGCTTGCTCGGTTACGACCTGCTGTTTTTTTCAAATGAGAAATTTCTGGATAATGGAGAGGACTATTTGGCTCGCTCAAAATATTTCTCAGTGGACGGGTGCATTATTATTGCCGGAGACGAAGTGGAGAAGAGTGTTTTTGATCTCGATGCCAGCCCAATCCCCTGCATCGGTGTTGATATCGAATTAACCGGAGCCAGCTCCTGCTACATCATGTCCGACAATCAGAAGATTTCAATGAAAGTTGTTGAGCACTTTTACATGAATGGATACCGCGAAATGGGTTTTATAGGCATAGAACGCCCCTCCTTGGTTATTAAAGAGAGAGAAGAAGCTTTTATCTCATCACTAAAGCGGTTTAGCCTTGATGTCAGACCGGAATGGATCGTGTATGGCAAGGACTATGCAGCAGAGGATGGATACCAGATCGCAAAGGCGTGGATACAGCAAGAAAATTTACCAAGAGCTATTTTTGCGGCTACCGACCTGCTTGCCTTTGGTGCCATTCGTGCTTTCAAGGAGAGCGGCTTGAAGGTACCCGAGGATATTGCCGTAGTAGGATGTGATGATATTGAAGCCTGTCGTTATACTGATCCTCCACTGACGACTGTAAAACAAGACAAGCAAAAAATAGGTCGTCTGGCTGCTATGGTGCTGTTTGACCTGATGAATAAACAAATGGATACGAAATGTATTAAAGTGGAGCCCGAACTCGTCATTCGCACCTCCTGCGGAGCCCGGCAACATTGGAACCCTACAAGGGTTGAGGGATAGCACATACCTAAAAAAGGTGACTCCTGTCGAATTCAGAAGTCACCTTTTTGCAGTTATATAACAAGAGCCCTTTCGTTTAAGCCATTATTTGTAGGCCATCGTCGCATTCACAGCCTTTTTCCAGCCTTCATACAGGCTGTCACGTGTTGCTTCATCCATCGTAGGGGTAAAAGAAGTTTCCACTCTCACTCGCTTACGAAGTTCATCTGTACTCTTCCAGTATCCTATCGCCAATCCTGCCAGACATGCGGCACCCAGCGCCGTTGTCTCATGGATAACTGGCCGTTCCACCGTCGCATCCAGAATATCGCTCTGGAATTGCATCAGGAAATTGTTCAACACGGCTCCTCCATCCACTCGCAACATCTTCACCGTAATTCCTGAATCAATCTCCATGGCTGTAAGCACATCCTTGGTCTGATAAGCGAGGGACTCCAAGGTGGCACGGATAAAATGCTCCTTCGTGGTCCCACGTGTCAGACCAAACATCGCTCCACGCACCTCGCTATCCCAGTAGGGGCTGCCCAGCCCGACAAAAGCGGGTACAAGATATACTCCTTCTGTGGAGGAAACACGGGCCGCATAAGGCTCACTGTCCTTTGCTTCACGGAACATGCGCAGCCCATCTCGCAGCCACTGGATCGCAGAGCCCGCAACAAACACACTCCCTTCAAGTGCGTATTGCACTTTGCCTTCCTCCAGCCCCCAAGCGATGGTCGTGATCAGACCGTGCTTGGATTCAACCGGCTGATCTCCCGTATTCATCAACATGAAGCAACCTGTACCGTAAGTGTTTTTGATCATTCCTTTTTCGTAACAAGCCTGACCGAACAAGGCTGCCTGCTGGTCACCCGCTGCACCGGCGATCGGTACATTCTGACCAAAAAAATGATAATCCACGGTGTGCGCATATACCTCGGAAGAAGGCCTTACCTCAGGCAACATGATTTTCGGAACTCCCAGAATATCCAGTAGCTCTTCATCCCACTTTAGCTCATAAATATTGTACATCAGCGTTCTGGCCGCATTGGAGTAGTCTGTTACATGGGCCTTTCCGCCGGATAGTTTCCAGATTAGCCACGAGTCAATCGTACCAAATAATAAGTCACCTCGTTCCGCTTTTTCCCGCGCTCCTTCTACATGGTCCAGTATCCACTTTACTTTAGTGCCTGAAAAATACGGATCGATCAATAGCCCTGTTTTGCTGTGAAACAACTCCTCATGCCCTTGCCGCTTCAGTTCTTCGCAAATATCCGAGGTTTGGCGTGATTGCCATACGAGTACGTTATACACGGGTAATCCTGTATTTTTGTCCCACACGGCCACCGATTCTCGCTGATTGGTAATGCCGATGGCAGCAATTTGTTTTGCTTTTACACCGGATTCGGAAAGACAGGAGGCAATAACGCCCAGAATAGAACTCCAGATTTCATTCGCATTCTGCTCTACCCAGCCGGGGTGAGGAAAATATTGCGGAAATTCCCGCTGGGCCGAGTACACCACATCTCCTTCGCTATTGAACAAAATCGCTCTTGAACTTGTCGTTCCCTGGTCTAGTGACAAAATATATTTTCCCATGTTCATCTCTCCCTGTGTAAATCCATCGTTTTTACGCTGTAAGCTTGTGATCCATTTTATGATTTTTATAAATACGACTAATACGGAAGGTAATCAAGAGTACAACCACGATAACCCCTAATAAAATCCAGAACGCCGGAGTCATACTCCCCTTAAAAACGGCCTGATAAAACGGCCCTGCGAAAGATCCCCCCAATAGCGGTCCTACAATGGGCACCCATGCATATTTCCAGTTGGATGCTCCCTTACCGGGTATCGGTAGTAAATAATGCATCAGACGCGGCCCAAAATCCCTCGCTGGATTGATGGCATAGCCCGTTGTGCCTCCAAGGGATAAACCGATACTGACAACCAAAAAACCAACAATTAGCGGTTTAAGGCCGTCTGTAAACGAATTGGCACCAAACGACAGTAAAGCAAGAACAAAGATAAAAGTACCTATCATTTCACTAAGCACGTTACCAAACGGATGATCAATAGCTGGTCCTGTCGCAAATACACTGAGTTTGGCTGCTGTGTCCTCCGTCTCTTTCCAGTGGGGCCAATAATGCAAAATGACGATCACTGCACCCGCCATGGCTCCGAGAACCTGAGCCACAATATAACCGGGAACATCCTGCCATGGAAAACTACCCTGAAATGCCAACGCGAGTGTAACTGCGGGATTCAAATGCGCTCCGCTGATTTGGCCCACCGCATACACCCCAATAGCTACCGCGAGCCCCCACCCCAATCCGACCACAATCCAGCCGGAAGCGTGGGCAAAAGACTTTTTCAGGGACACCCCTGCGCACACTCCGCCACCTAGGGCAATAAGAATCATTGTCCCTATGAATTCGGCTGCGTATGGCGACATACAACCAACCTCCTCAATAGATCATCCGATTTTGATCGTTTTCATCGCGCAAAAAAAAGAAAAGCCATCACAAACCAACCCTGTGCTGTAACATGGGATGTCTGCGTGGCTCTCTTGTCTCCGTCACGATTATTAACTTAAATTTGATATTATATAAGCATGTAAGCGATGTCAACTGCGGATTTACGTCTTCTGATATCCTAAAATAATCGTTGACCATGTTAGATTGCCCGATTTATGATGTAAAAAAATGGCTGAATGAAAGGATTTCAGGATGAATACGACACTCCCAAACTTGATGATGAAGGGAAGAATGTTATGCTGAAATTTCTGCAAAAAATCGGCAAGTCATTAATGCTTCCAGTAGCTACATTACCCGCCGCAGGGATTTTGCAAGGGCTGGCTCTCATTAATTATGAGACGGATATTCCGCTTGGCCCTGGAGTTGGTGGATTTCTGAATCATTATGTCACTCCTTTTCTGAATGAAGGGGCGGGTGCTATCTTTGGCAATCTGGCGCTCATTTTCTCCATCGGTGTTGCTATTGGTCTAGCAGGCGACGCGGTAGCCGCACTTTCGGCAGTCATTGCCTATTTGGTGCTGACCCGTATTTTGGCGGCCGTACCGGGTATATTTGCGTATATTCCAGACGACGTCAAGCTGGACATGGGCGTATTGGGCGGTATTTTTATCGGCGGATGGTCTGCTTATCTGTTTAAAAAATATCATAATATTCAACTTCCAGATTGGCTCGGCTTTTTTTCGGGCAAACGTTTTGTCCCCATGATTACAGCCTTCACGACCATGATTTTAGCCATTCTGCTCGGCATGATCTGGAGTCCGATACAAGATGGCATTGCAGCCTTCGGCAACTGGATTGTTGGCTTTGGTGGAATCGGGTCAATGGTGTTCATGATTGCCAATCGACTGCTGATCCCGCTCGGGCTGCATCATGTACTGAACTCGATCGCATGGTTTCAAATTGGCAACTATACCAATGCTGCAGGTGAAGTTGTTCATGGTGACCTGACACGTTTTTTCGCAGGCGATACATCGGCGGGTATGTTCATGTCCGGCTTCTTCCCCATTATGATGTTCGCTCTGCCAGCGGCGGCTCTCGCATTCATCCATACGGCCAAGCCGGAAAAACGTAAAGCTGTCGCTTCCATCTTTATCGGTTCTGCGCTGGCGTCGTTCCTGACCGGTATTACTGAGCCCCTCGAATTTTCTTTTATGTTCATTGCACCTCTGCTTTACGGCATTCATGCTCTGCTAACAGGTCTGAGCGGCCTAGTCGTATACCTACTGGATGTCAAACTCGGCTTTTCCTTTTCAGCAGGACTCATTGACTATCTGGTCAATATGAAGCTCTCCACCCATCCATTGCGAATGATCCCGATTGGGCTTGTCTTCGCCCTCATCTATTATTTTCTGTTCCGCTTCATCATCCTCAAATTCAACCTAAAGACTCCCGGGCGCGAAGACGATGTAGATGACACCCTTCTATTTGAGGCTAACAAATCCATACCCGTTGGAAAAGCAAGCGCCTCATCCGGCACCCAGTCCAGTCAGGCAGGCCAGGTCCTAACCTATCTCGGCGGTTCAGACAATATCCAAAGCATTGATGCCTGCATCACGCGGCTGCGTCTTGTCGTCAAGGACGACAAAGCGGTTAACGATCAAGCTCTTAAGCAGCTCGGAGCGTCAGGAATTATCAGGCTTGGGAACGGTACCCTACAGGTTATTTTCGGTACTCGATCCGAAGCTCTGAAAGATGAGATACAACGATTGATGTCATGAAGCTAATCCCCTGCCTTAAGCACGTGCGATCTTCCTATAACAGACGCACGTGCTTTTTTTTATGGATAAACGTTTCAAATTTTTTGTTTTTGGTTAAGGCAATGCACATAAATGGGTAACAGCTTCATATGATGGAGCTAAACCATTTACAACTTGTTCAGCAGGCAGATTATTCAGACAGCAAGGAGGGAAATGATGTGAAGACAGTACAATGGCAATGGCTGGTATTATGTCTTGCTTTTCTCACTATGATTAGTGGTTGTAGTGGGTCCCTATCCTCTAAAGGTCAATCATCTGAAGCTAATTTGTCAAACAGTAAAAAGATAACGCTTACATTGTGGTACTGGAATCGTTCTATTGACGATGAATTGCTCGTCCAGGCCGAAAAACAGTTTCCCAACATTGAATTAAAAACTCAAAAAATAGGCGGTGACTTTAAAGCCAAGCTGAAGACAACGCTCGCAGCTCGTTCCGGTGAACCAGACATCGTAGCTCTGAACGACTGGATGGTGGAGCTATTCCCGAGTGCGGATCGTTTTTATGATCTAAAGGAACTCGGAGCAGACCGACTGAAGGATCAATATTTGGAATGGAAATGGAATCAGGGCATCACTCCTGATGGTAAAATGATTGCATTTCCCATGGATACTGGGCCTACCGCCCTCTTCTATCGAAGCGACCTGTTTGAACAGGCAGGCTTGCCAAGTGATCCTGAACAGGTCAGCGCCTCGATCCGCACATGGGATGATTATATGGCAGCCGGAGAACAACTTCGGCAGAAATTCGGAAGCCATTCATTTTTGGCCGATAATATTGTAAACGTTTACAATCAGGTACTCGCTCAACATACGAACCTGTACTTCAAGCCGGACGGAAGTTATATCGGCAATCAATCTCCTGACATCCGCCTGGGCTGGAAAACCGCTGTGAATTTCCACAGGAAGCATCTGCTCGCCAATGCAGATGGCTGGACTCCTGAATGGAATGCTTCGGTCAATAACGGCAAAATCGCCTCGTTCGTAGGGGCAATCTGGATGAAGCAAGTTCTCACAGAAGCCGCACCGGATACAGCGGGCAAATGGAGAGTCGCCCGTGCTCCTGGAGGAGACGGAAATCTGGGAGGGTCTTTCATCTCTATCCTCAAATCTAGCCAACACCCCAAAGAAGCCTTTGAAGTTCTGACCTGGCTGCAAAGCCCGGAACACCAACTGGAAGCCTACCATAAAATCGGCCTGTTCCCATCCACTCCCGGCGTCTATGACGATCCAGTCATGGAGACACCCGAGCCTTTCTTTGGTGGTCAGGCCACTGGCCTCATTTTTGCCGCCTCCGCACGTCAGGTGAAAAATAGCTATTTCGGCGAGCGCTATCCTGTCATCCACGGCATTGTAACCCGTCGTCTTGCCAATGTGGCCAAACAAAATGCCGATCCCGAAGCATTATGGACGGAAACAATGCAACGAATTGAACGGGAATTACAGCGTTAAAAAACAAAACTTCAAAAAAGGCGTGTGGACAATATGCTGAGAGAAATCTGGAAGCACCGGGCCGTTTATGCTGCGATCTCGCCATTTTATTTGCTGTTTGGCATCTTTGGCTTGTTTCCGATTGGCTTTTCATTGTACCTGGCGTTTCACAAATGGGACGGGATCGGAGACATGACCTACAACGGCTGGGGCAACTTTCGTTACCTTGTGACAGACAACGAATTTTGGCAGGCTGTAGGTAATACGTTTGTGATCTGGGTGTACGCCACGATTCCAATGCTATTTCTAGCACTCATTGTTGCCTTTCTGCTTTATGCCCCTTTTGTGAAAATGCGCACCTTATGGCGAGTTGGATTCTTCCTGCCCAATGTGACATCTATTGTTGCTGTTGCCATCATCTTTGGCGCCTTATTTGCCAACAATTTTGGATTTCTCAACTACCTTTTGCAGCTCTTGGGGCTACCTATGATCCAATGGCTGAATGTGCCATGGGGTATCCAAATCGCCATTTCTTCCATGGTCGTCTGGAGATGGATGGGTTACAACGCCATTATCTATCTGGCTGGGCTCCAGAGTATCCCACATGTGCTGTATGAGGCCGCCAAAATAGACGGGGCAACCGGAGCGCAAGCTTTTTTCCGCATCACCATTCCGATGCTGCGCCCAGTCATTCTGTTTACAGTCATTACGTCCACCATCGGTGGGATGCAGCTGTTCACCGAGCCACAGGTCCTGGTCGGTAATGACGGCGGTGCCGGGGCAAGTGGCATGACCATCGTTTTATACCTGTACCGCGAGTCGTTCATTAACAACTATTTTGGATATGGCGCTGCTGTCGGATGGGGCATGTTTCTCATCATTGCTCTATTCTCCATCATCAATTGGAAACTCGTTCAAGGTAAAAAATAACGATGGAAGGAGCTTTACCACATGATGCAGACACGTGCAAAATCCATTGTTTTATATGCTGGGCTGTTGGTAGGTATCATCCTGTCGATGTTTCCATTTTACTGGCTAATCGTCATGGCAACCCGTACAACCTCAGACATCTATCGTTTTCCGCCACAATTGTGGTTCGGCAGCCACTTCCTGGATAACATCACGAGAGTATTGCAGCAGATTGATTTTGCCGGCGCCTTTTTGAATACGCTTTTTGTAGCCAGTTCGATTACCCTATTGGTGCTGTTTTTTGATTCACTGGCCGGTTTTGCATTCGCAAAGTTTGATTTTCCGGGCAAAAAGGCGCTATTCGTCATTCTGCTAGCTACAATGATGGTCCCTTCACAACTTTCGCTCGTTCCCTCCTTTGTCATGATGGCTTCCTTTGGATGGGTAGGTACGTTCAAAGCGCTCATCATCCCGGGTATGGTAAATGCCTTCGGGATTTTCTGGATTCGTCAGTATGCAGAAGAATCTATTCCCAAGGAGCTCCTGGATTCGGGGCGTATGGACGGGTGCAGCTTTTTTCGACTGTACTGGAATGTAGCACTGCCGATTTTACGCCCTGCGTTCGCTTTTCTCGGCGCATTTACCTTTATAGGAGCTTGGAATGATTACTTATGGCCATTAATCGTTTTAACGGATGAGCGCAAATTCACCCTCCAGATTGCATTGTCGCAGTTGAACGGGATTTACAATACGGATTATGCGATGGTCATTGCTGGCACCCTGCTGGCTGTACTTCCTCTTATTATTTTGTTTCTTTTCATCAGCCGCCAATTTATTTCCGATCTTGCCGCTGGAGCGATCAAAGATTAGCCTTCACTTGAATCCCCTTTTACTTGCTCTAAAGCGTCATCGAAACTGGACTTAAGCTCTGGAGAGGAATTGCACAACTATGAGCTCCGTGCGATTTTATTAATTGGAACGATTGCTCTAAACGGAACACAAAATAGGCTACTTCCGAGGCTGAGTTTACACACGATTGAACATGTACTGTCTACCTGTTATCCATATTTCCTTGTAAATTAGCCTCCATAGTTATCTAACGATTAATAAAAATCGCTTCCACTCATTTAACAGAGTAGAAGCGATTTTTCAAAAATTATATAAGCGTTTCTCTGATAGGTCAACTTAAAGCCATATCATAGTTTGCACTACTATTCATTTGCCTATCAGAGCGACATTTACATGCGCAATTCGAGCCATGTCCGAAGTCATGAAGTATATTATTAGCACCGGAAGAACAAATACAAGATAAAGGAACAATTCCAAGGGTATTTGCCATTAAAGGCTTCCTTCCAAATGGATTTACAATTCTCAATTTATAATCCTCCTTCGACTCATTTTGATTATAGATTGGAATTACACCAATGTAATATGGTTTAATTCCTCTAATAAATGTGGTTTGTGTTCCAAGATAGTATGATAGCTTATCAATGCATGTTCCAGCATATCTAAAGAACGCCTACAAGCTATTCTCTTTTTTTCGATATTAAACTTATCACTATCGTAACATTCGACGTAACAAACCGAACAAAGGCGTATAGCCCAACATTTGGAACACTGGGACAAACTCTCCTTACCATAGTCGTCTATATAACGATCGATTAATACAGATTCGTCTATACCACTATAAACGTTTCCAACTGAAGGTGATTTTCCAATGCGCTCGCATAAATGAAAGTCTCCATTTACCGTTACATAAATTCTTCTTGAGGCAGGTGAACAGCAGCCGTTTAAGCAATAGTCCGGGTAAGGAGTTTCAGTTAAAATCCTATCATGTATTATTGAGAATTGTTTGTGTAAAAAATCGATTGTAAAGGGAGTATTTTTTGATATAGAAGTATTATTTAACATTAGATCAATTGTCCAGTTCCCTACAGGGTTATCATAACAATGCATAGAGCTTTTTTCAGTAATCGTTTTTTCTATGTCAGACGAGTGTCTCACATAAGAAATATTTTTAGTAATATCCTTAGGTACCCACGAAAGAGAATTGAAGAAATTTTGAATTTTTTTCATAACTACATCATTAGCTGGTCTAGGTGTTACCATGCTTAGCGATATAAGAGAATTACTCTTTTCTCCATAAGCATTAATTAGATGTTTAAGACCATTAATTGCCTTGACATACGTGCCCTCACCATTTTTAAATACCCTCCTACAATCATGTATTTCCTTTGGACCGTCAATACTACAAACTACTCCAAAGTTAGGAACTGTAGATAGATATTCTGCGATTTCAGCAGTCATTAAGGTTAAGTTTGTTGTCATTGAAAATGTTAAATCTTTATCAGCACCATTTTTTAAAGTATAGTCTACACAATGCTTTAATAATTTAAATTCTATTAATGGCTCCCCGCCATAAAAAGTTACCGCCACTTTTTTACCTGAGTTTTTCAGAGTATAATCGATTGCTAACTCTGCTACTTGCCAGGACATGTGCCTGCGTCCAAATTCCCTGAAGTCTATGTTCCCTGAATGATATATACAATAGTGGCATGCCATATTACATTGTTCGGTCAACTCCAGAGTAACCTGTTCTAGATGACTTCTTGCATTTTCTAAAACCTCATCTTTTGATAGTGCAAAGGATAAAAGAGGAGGTGCTTGGAATAAATGCTGTTCCTGCGCAACATGTATTAAGTCAATTAGAATAGTCAATGTATCATCATTAACTTTGGTAGGTTTTATTACCTCTTCGATATCTCCGTACACTTGTAAGTTATTTAGAAATACATACTCTATTTCAGTGCATTCCATAACTTTGCCTGTGCCCACATCATACAAATAGGATTTATTCTTTGTCTGAAACAACTTAAACAATCGTGAGTAATTCCCATACTGTTTTTTGATGTTTCTAAAGAACTCCATAACTGTGGAATCCAATATCATCACGTTCCTCTTGGGTTTCAATATTCAAAATATGGTCACATGCTGCTAATAGTCTCTGGTCATGTGATACTACAATTGTTATCCTTCTTGACTTTTGCTTGGTCAATATTTCTATAAGTCCACTTACACTCTTTGAATCTAAGGCTGATGTGGGCTCATCAAGAATCGTTAAGAAAGAATCTTTACTTAATGCACGAATCAAAGCTAATTTTTGCTTTTCACCACCAGAAAAGTTGCTTCCATTTTCGTTTATTAGTATATTTTCAAGGTTAGCTTTTGTTATTATCTCTTCAAGCCCAAAAGCTGTTATAAGCTCATCTTGATTACTGGCAATCTCTTTAGAAAAAGTAATTCCAAATTTCAAATATTCCTTTATTGGTAGATTTAAAAACTCCGGATTCTGTTCTACATAAGAAATTCTATAACGCCTCATATCAAGCATATCTATATCTTTGATGGAGCAATTATTAAAAGCTATTTCTCCTGTGTAAAGATCACTATAAAGACCTATCAGAGTATTAAGTAATGTTGTTTTGCCTGAACCATTGTGACCACAAATCCCGTAAATTCCCCCCTTAAAAAAATCATAAGAAAAGTCTCTAAATACGCTTTCCTCGGAATATTTAACACCTAATTGTTTAATACTTATTTTCTCTAAATCTTCAAGTGTTGTACTACCATAAATATCATTTTCAGAGTTCATAACGTCATTTAACCGTTCTATCGATACTTTCGTCTCTTGGTATGAACTTGCTAAGCTTAATAAATATGAAGTTGACGAGATGATCATTGAAAGGTACGTGTTAATTATGGTGAACTGCCCTATACTCATTTGGCCAATTACAACTTTATGACCTCCAATTCCGATTACAAATATATAGCAGATGATCAATATAAATTGATTTAGATTGGAGAAAATATAATTAGTTTTTACTTGTGAAGTCGCAACTCTAAATAATGAATTAAATGCTTTATTTAGCCGCTCATTCATTTCATTAAAGAGTACATTCTTCTTTATAAAAACCAATTTGTTAATTTGTTCGACTTTTTTAGAGTAGTATTCATTTGCTTCTTTTTTGTATTTCAGATTTGCTTTATACAATTTTTTTCTAAAAACCACATATGTAAATATATAAAAAGGAATAAGCGAGAAAATTATAACGCATAGTAGTACATCAGCTTTTAAAACAATAATACCACTGATAATTATTGTGATTACTTGCAATACTAAGTTGGAAATATTATTTGAAAAAAAGTCAACTACTGTGGATGAATCATTATTAATTTGGTCAACTAAGTATGCATTATCCTTATCTTTGAAGACCGACAGTTTAGTTTTGAATATCTTTTGATAGATATCATTGCAGATTTCGTATAATAATAAATTATTCAATTTCGTAGAGAAAAGGGCAGTTAAATATTGTATGAGAATGTTTACTATATTTATAATCCCCAGTAACAGTACAAAATATAAAATGATACTTATATTACTTTTTGATACTAAATAATCAATATATATGCCTGTGATGTAAGGAACAATAATTCCTATAATCCACAATACTGAAGTAACAACAATGTAAAAAAATACATACTTGCGCGTTTTTGAAAGGTATTTTTTCAAGTATTCTAGGACTATCATATTCATCACCTATGTTTCATATTAGGTAAATCTTAGCGAGATGCTAAAAACAGCATCTCGCTAAGTAATGTTACTTCTCTTAAGCTACATCTTGTAGGAACAAGAAAGAGTGCAGCCACTTGAACCGTGGAAAGGACAATGTGCACTTACTTGTACAGCACTTTTTACCAATACGTCCATAGTTTTTCCCTCCTTAAAATTTAATTTATATAAATAACATACAGTTTAAAAACTATATGCTACTTATCACTTTTGAGCTGCAATAGAAAATGCACTGTTTTCAAGCGTGATATTTATCTTTGCTTTACCTGCACCATTTATATAGTTATATGTTAAGTTTGGTCTAAACAATGGCCATCCCGCAGGAACACTTAATGCACTTGCAGTCGTCTTAACTGTAACTGTGTAATCCGAAGCTCCTTTACTAAAAGTTAAGGAACCTGAACCTTTTGTATTGTCATAACTAATGGCTTTTGAGTATCCTACAGGCACCCGAACTGACATTGAGGAACCATCTACACCTGTGATATCAAGATTAGTATTTAGCTCTGGAAGTGAAACTCCAGACTTTGTACTTTCTACCGTTATTTTTTCATAACTTTTATCAGGAATTAAAATATTAACTCTGTCGGAAATGCCGTTAGCTGAGCCTTTCCCCTTTACTGTGATGTAAATTGTAGATCCACTTAATGTAGAAGTGACAGTATACAAGGATTTGTTATACTCATAACTAAAATCACTTGCTGAAGTTTTTGTAACGGTGACATTACAATTTATAGCCGTTAGATTGATATTCTTAACATCATTTGAAGCTGCATTACTTGAAGCACCTAATGGCATCCCCATAAGTAAGAAACCACATAAAACAATACACATTTTTTTTAGCATTAACATGATTCAGAAACCTCCTTCTTATTTCCCGTTAATTGTCCAGCCAGTAATACTTTCGTGCACTCGGTAATATACTCCTGCAAATTATAACGATATTGCTCGCATATGTTAAAGTCTGCCATTCTATTGTGAGGACATCCTCCTAAACACACAGGTAAGTACTTACAGTCTGAACATTTTTCATCTTCAGTAGGATCATATAATAAATAACAACCAAGAAGCTCAGTATTCCATTTCACTGATGTATCTTCATTTATATTTCCAACACACTGCTCAATAATTCCAATATCGCTCCAACATTTATATAAATGACCAAGAGGATCAATAACGAAACTATTATATTTGTCCGCAGAACAATAATTACCTTTAGGTGCAGGATAAATATAACTAATTGGGATATCATTTTCCGACATAAATTTTAAATTAAATTTTGAATACATCTCGTCTGTCAAGCACTTAGTTCCCTCATACTTTCCATTCGTCGGCGTAACTAATCCTAGATAAGGTATTACATTTTCCAATAAAGAATTTTCCTTTAAGAATCCTACGATTTCATGTAACTTCAACCAGTTGTCTTGGTCAGTATTTATTCTCATAAATATCTTAATCATCCCTTTAATTTGCTTGAGGTTATTCATTATGACATCAAATGTCCCTCTTCCACTTACTAAAGGGCGTCTAAGATCATGTACTTCTTTAGGACCGTCAACAGTGACTTGAATATCATTTACTCCACATGATATTAACGTTTGAACTTTTTCTTTATTTAAAAGATAGCCGTTTGTAATGACACTGGCCGTATATTGTATATTGTTTTCTTTACATATTTCCAAAAAATCTTCCGATATCCTAACTATCTGCTTCATTGCAATCAAGGGTTCACCGCCATACCATGTAACATTAAGAGTGTCAAGTTTACTAGCATTTGTTTTAACAAAATTGACTATACTTTGAGCTGTTTCTTGACTCATAGTTTTGTTATGATATTGGTCTTTCTCAAAACAGTATACACATCTAAAATTGCAGGCCATTGTAGGGGCAATTGTTAGCATTAAATTAGAAGATTCAAACCGATTTTTTAAGAGGTTTACCTTTACATATGCTTTTTCATTCATATTATCTTCTACGATATAGCCACATTCGATAAGATTTTTAAGATAAGTATCATTATTTATTGCCAATTCATTGTTTGTAAGTTCACAAAACTGTTTATAGTACTCCGGTTCAAGAACTGCCAATGCACCTGTTCGAGAATTATAAAGTACCGTTTTATCGGTATTTTCAATAATGTCATTAAAAATAAAGTTATATTGCGAAGCTTTCATTTTAGCCCTCCTTAGAATGGATGCGGTCCCTATGTAATTATGAATCGATTAACTAGTGACAAAATTCACATAAGTTTTAAAAATAAAATGTACGCTCATTCTGAGTTGTAATTGCATTCTCGCAGTGCACACTAGCCACCAAGAATAGATGTCCATCATCCGAAACCGGACTGAATTTAAAAGCCATCCTACACCTTCATAGTTTATTCATATACTTTATTCTCTCTGGACAATATCTATACTAGATAGCTTTTCCTTCTCGGCTTTTAATGTAGCATAAGGCAAAAAGAAAAAATAAGCTTGTATCCTGAAATGCAAAAAAGTCCATCTCAACAACCAAATATGTCAGCTTCATGTGAGATTAATATTTTTGTTACCTATATTTCTTTAATGGCAAAGTACGTTACTTGTTAATTCTTTGTTTATATGTCCAAAGAAAGTAAAGGATTAGACTGCTTGAGACAGCAACAAAGATTAAAAGTACTAGGAGCGTGCAACTGCTTGTTCCTGCCGTTATCGTGACGCGAACTGAACCAGTAGAGCCTTAACTGAATACTTTTATAAAGGCTGAAAATAAGGTTTCTAAGCAATAAAGAAGAACGTATCCATTCCTCGCCTGGGCTACGTCCTCTCCACAGTATAAGTATGCATTTGAACTTTTACTAACAAAAATTCCATAACCTGATGGTAATTTTTTTCATATGTAAAACATCACTTCGAATAGACTTTTTTTACAATATACTGGATTTATATAACATATTTGAGGTGGTCTATTTGTTTCAAGTTGCTGTTTGTGACGATGATCCCGCAATGCATAAAATTTTACAACACTTTTTCATGTGTATGTCAGTAAGTGAATCCTTAGATTTTAATCTACAATTCTTTTTATCTGGGGAAGATCTAATCAAATCTTACAGTTCACAAGAGCGATACCCCTTTCATATTATCTTGTTAGATATTGAAATGAGGGAATTATCGGGAATTGAAACTGCAAAACTTATTCGCCTTTTTCCTGACCGAGAAGTTCAAATCATATTTCTAACTAACTATCCAGAATACATGCTAGAAAGTTTTGAAGTACAAGCATTTCAATATTTACTTAAACCCCTTACTTATAAACTCTTTGTAGAAAAAATAAATAAACTATGTCATTATATGCGTTCTTCAGTATCCCACTTTCTGTCTGTGAAAAATAAAACTGAGCATCTTGTATTGAGACACTCTGAGATCATAGTCATCTCAAAAGGTGAAAACAATTACATCCATAATGAACTTTGTATTGCAACGGATTCACACAACTATTTTATTTCCGGAACGTTGAAAGCGGTTTATGAACAATTAAAATATCCGTTTGTGTTTATACATAGGTCAATAATTGTGAATTTAGTTCATATACGTAAGTTTTCAGCTACTTCTGTTATTATGTCAAACGAACAAGAATTCCCTGTAGGTCGTTCTCACGCTAAATCACTTCGTGAGGCGTATGCTCGTTTTATAATTTCTCGTTTTCAGGAAGGGTGAGTTTTTTGAATCATTGCGTTTACATTAATGTCACCTCGTTTTCTAATTACTCTTTATTTTTATTTAGCACAACAAAGCAAAGTCATTTTTCCAATCCAATAGTTAACCTTTTTTTACTTTTCGCCTCTTTACACTTCATACTTATTACAGTACTAGTAGTTCATTATTTTAAAAAAGGAAGGAAATACAAGATAGGGATTGTGTATTATTTTGTAATATTAATAGGAACATCGTTTAACTTGCTCATACATTACGGTTTATTTTCTTTTATGAAACATAATTTATTCTTTATAATGTCAATCATCAGTATTCTTGGAATGAACGTGATTATTGTCTTTCTAACGGACAAGTTGATAGAAAAGTCAAACCTCTCATGCTTTTTTCAAAAGCAAATGCTGATGCAAGAAAAACGTTATAAAGAAACAACTCGATCTCTTAGTGATATCAAACGAAGTATTCATGATTTCAAAAAACAGTTAATTTTTGTCCGTGCTTGTTTACAAGAACAGAGGACGGAAGAGGGTGTTAATCACATCAACCAAACTCTAAAAAATATAGACTCACCAAAACTTCATATAACAACAGGACATCTCGTTATTGATGCTTTAGTAAATCATACTTTCAGCATCGCTAATAAAAGTGGGATAGCTTTCTTCCATCAAATCCATATTAACCCGGCAAATATTAGTATTGGAAGTCATGATCTATGTATTGTCTTAGGTAATGTTTTCGATAATGCTATTGAAGCTGTAATGCAGCTTCCTAGAAAGAAAGAGCATTCAATTCATTTGGAAATTTTCACCGATAATATTGCCCTATGGATTTATGTTCGCAATTCAAAAAGTAATTATCTCAATACAGCATTCTCAACCAAAACATACAATCCCCCTTTAAAAAAACATGGGTATGGATTACTTAACATCCAGCAAGTGATAAAGAAATATGGTGGTTATTTAAATACAACTATTACGGATTCGCATTTTCAAATTACGATTATGCTCCCATGTAATAACTCTTAGGTTTGTAAACGTTATGGATTAAGAGATATTCAGAATAAATAAAATGTCGGTAATCACCAGTCTTATAACCTAAAAAAAGGAGTACCCTCAAGCCTGTGATGGCTGAGAATACTCCCTTTTAGTATTTATGAATTTACCGTTTGTCCCTTTTCTTCTACTTGGATAGCCGCCCCTACATTGGCACCAGCAAGAATACCCTTGTTCTTATTAGGATACAAAGAATTCATATAAGTCCGGGTTTCTGCAACAACAATTCCCGACAAGCCGAGCAGTGCAATCAGGTTCGGAAAAGCCATCATGGCGTTAAAAATATCTGCCAGCAGCCAAATCGCATCCAGTTTAATGAACGCGCCCCCGCCAACCAGTACAATGAACAAATAACGATAAGGCTTGATCCACTTAACCCCAAGCAAGTATTCAACACAGCGTTCCCCGTAATAGTTCCAGCCGAGCATGGTGGTGAATGCGAACATAATCAGGATGATGGTGAGCAGCTCTGCTCCCAGCGGAAATGCACTGGAAAATGCTTGCTGAGTCATCAAGCCTGCATCGGTAGGCCCGCTCCACACCCCGCTCACCAGTAACGTCAACCCGGTCATCACACAAATAACCATCGTATCAATAAACACACCCGTCATGGAAATCAGCCCTTGTTCCGCAGGCCATTTGGTTTTGGCAGCTGCGGCTGCAATCGGTGCGCTCCCCAATCCAGCTTCGTTGGCAAAAATACCTCTGGCTACCCCACTGCGCATGGCCAGCATAATCGTAGCTCCTGCAAATCCGCCGGTTGCCGATGTAGTTGAAAATGCCGAATGAAGCACAAGCGCAATTGCGGCAGGAAGTTGGTCAGCAAATCGAATCAGTACAATGATACAAATCAATACATACAGGCCTGTTTTAAAAGGAACGACCTTCGTCGATACCTTGGCAATGCTTTTGAGTCCTCCAATGGTCACAAGACCTGTAAGGACAGCAATTGTCAGCGCCGTTACAATCGGCGGAACGCCAAAACTGTTTTCAGTCGAAGATACAATCGCCTTGACCTGAGGGAATGTTCCAATTCCGAACAACGCTACCAGCATCCCTGAAAAAGCAAACAGCATCGCCAACGGTTTAAAACGGCGTCCCAGGCCTTTTTCAATATAATACATCGGGCCGCCGGAAAATTGTCCATTCCGATCCTTCACCCGGTATTTTACCGCAAGTACACCTTCCGCATATTTCGTCGCCATCCCAAAGAAGGCTGCAACGACCATCCAGAACAAGGCACCCGGCCCGCCCAGCTTAATGGCTGTCGCTACACCGACAATACTTCCTGTACCGACGGTAGCCGCCAATGCCGTACTCAAAGCCGCAAAACTACTTACATCCCCGCTACCTTCATTCGGGGCCTTACCGATGAGCTTGATCGCCAGGGGCAGGCGGAATACCTGCAACATTTTTAGACGTATGGTCAGCCATAACCCCGTTCCCATAACAAGGATGATGAGAGGCGCCCCCCATATCCAACTGCTAATCGTTTCTAACACATGTACCAAATTCATTTCAACCCGCTCCTCCAGCATAGTAGAAAACAAAAAAGAGTCAAATCTGTTGATTCGACTCCTGGAGAGGTTAAAGGCACGAAAAAATACAACCATCTTGTGCAGGATTTCACCTCTAAAAGCTTATAAAAAGCCTAGGGCTATCCCTGTCACAGGTTATTCGCGTCTCTGTCCTTTTGCCTGAGAGTTTAAGCAGATGTGATCTGCGGTGCACCTTCGGCGCCCAATTAAGGGTCTCTCCAGAGTTCTGTCCGTTTACGGTCCCTGCTCGTTGCTGTAAATCAGCCTAAGCACCTGAGAGTTTTGCCCCTTCGGTTGGAACTTTCATTCCATCTCCCGCAAACATCAACCAGACATATGAAATTTTTATTCATTATACAGAAAAATTTCAGCTTATTACAAGTGAAAAATTTGTGAAGCCCTCTGAAAGAACCAATAGAGTGTCTATACAAAAAGCGGGTACAGCAGATTGCATCCTGAGGATTTTCTCTGCTGTACCCGCCAAAACGATATGGAATTACAATTCTTCACCGTTGGTTGCTATCACATTTTTATACCAGTTAAATGAGTCCTTTTTGGAGCGTTGAAGCGTTCCGTTACCGTCATCATCCAGATCAACGTAAATAAATCCGTAGCGCTTGGACATTTCGGACGTAGACATGCTCACAAGGTCGATAGGTCCCCAGCTGGTGTAACCAATCAGATCAACACCGTCAGCAATCGCTTCCTTCATTTGGGCAATATGCTGACGCAAGTAATCAATGCGATATGTGTCATGCACAGAGCCGTCTTCTTCTACCTTATCATACGCACCCAGGCCATTTTCCACGATGAACAGTGGCTTTTGATAGCGATCATAAAACGTATTCAGTGTAACACGCAGGCCGATCGGATCGATCTGCCATCCCCAGTCGGAAGACTGCAGATACGGATTTTTCACACCGCCTATCAGGTTCCCTGCTGCCTTTTCGCCTTCTGGCCCTGCCGATACGGTCAAGGTCATATAGTAACTAAATGAGATAAAATCGACCGTGTTATTTTTCAAAATTTCGGCATCGCCGGGTTCTGTCTGGATCACAATATTATTTTCTTCAAAATAGCGGTTCATATAGTTGGGATATTCCCCACGAGCATGCACATCCGTAAAGAACAGGTTCATTTGATTTTCATGCTGTGCTTTCAGGATATCTTCTGGGTTACACGTATGTGGGTAGCTTTCAATGCGGGCCAGCATACAGCCGATCTGAGCGCCCGGAATGATCTCATGTCCCCGTTTGGTCGCCAATGCACTTGCTACAAATTGATGGTGCAATGCTTGATATATCGCTTGTTGCTTGTTTTCTACACGGTCAATAACCACACCGCCGCCTGTAAACGGGCTCATAGTCATGACATTAATTTCGTTAAAGGTCAGCCAGTATTTTACTTTATCCTTATAGCGTGTAAATACCGTTTCGGCATATTTTACGTAATGATCCACGACTTCGCGTCCCAACCAGCCATTATATTTCTGTGTCAAACCTAGCGGTGTTTCATAATGCGATAATGTTACCAAAGGCTCAATACCATACTTGCGCAGCTCATCGAATACATTGTCGTAGAATTGCAATCCTGCTTCATTCGGCTCGGCATCATATCCATTCGGGAAAATCCGCGACCAGTGGATGGACATCCGGAATACTTTAAAGCCCATTTCTGCAAACAAGGCAATATCTTCTTTGTAGTGGTGATAAAAGTCCACACCTTCACGCTTTGGAAAACGGGCGTTTACCTTCCCTGCCAAGATGTCCTCCAGTCGTTCGGACGAAATTTCTATAGCATGATCGTTCTTACGTTCTGATTTAGGTACATAGGCTATCATGTCTGCGCTGGACAGACCTTTTCCATCTACGTCAAAAGCACCTTCCAATTGGTTGGCTGCAGTTGCCCCGCCCCAGAGGAAGTTTTTCGGGAATCCTTTTAGCGTCTTCGTCATGGTATGAAAACCTCTTTCCTTAATTTAATGTTTTCACTTTAGTCAGTAACCCGTCAGGTGCTGCAATGCGAATCCATAACTAACGGTAACCGTTCTCCTTTGAAATGCATCGACAGATGCTTTAAAATAGACGTAATGCCCTCATAAAGCATCCTAATTGTTGTAACGCGTTTCATGTCAAGTATTTTTTTCTCAGGTGAGGAGAAGCATCATGTCGAATCTTGATCAAATTGCAAAACTGGCGGGCTTTTCCAAAGCTACGGTATCCAGAGTGTTAAATCAGTCCCCCCATGTAAGCCAAGAAACCAGAGCTAAAATTTTAAAAATCATGCAGGAATTGGATTATGTTCCTAATCGGAATGCGATCTCTCTATCCAAGGGTCAGACGCTTCAGATTGGTATCATCACTTCAACTATCAATGAAATTGTGCTGGCATTTCTGGACAGCTTTGTGGAAATCGCAGGCCAATATGAATTCCAAACCATTATTTATACTTCGGGAGAAGACAAAAAGAAAGAGCTTCAAGCTTTCGAGGATTTAAAAAGAAAAAGAGTCGATGCGCTGGTCATCATTTCCTGCGTGAATGACACTGATTTTTTGAGTACCTATTGCAAATATGGACCGATCGTGGCATGGCAACGTATGGAGCATACCGATATTCGCTCCGTCGCTATGGATCAATATGAAGGATACATGTTAGCATTAAAACATTTGATACAAAAAGGCTATACACGTATAGCCAATGCTTTTGGTCGTCCGAGCAGCATCAATACTCACAGCAGACAACGAGCCTATGAGCAGATCATGAGTGAACACAATCTGCCGATGCTGCCACACTGGAACTATTCTTCTATTTATAACATTCGTGATGGCGAACAGGTCGTGCGCAATTTGTTACAGCATCGTGAGGAATTTCCGGAGGCTATCTTGTGTGCTAACGATTATGTAGCAGTGGGCATTCTCTGCGAAGCGCGCAGACAATTGCTGAAGGTACCGGAAGATCTGGCGATTGTTGGGTTTGATAACACGGAGCTGGCGCACACCATGGGGATTACAACGGTTCAAAATCCCATTATGGCTCAGGCACAAAATGCTTTTTTCATGCTTTCCCCTCAGCTGATTGGACGCCAAATGGAGCTTCATTCGCTAGAATACAGCCTCATAGAGCGTACGACTACTTAAGGGCACAATTGACTTGCAAATTAGGCAAATGGGCCTTGATATGAAATATTTTTTGTCGAAAGAGAATAAAATATGTTGAAATCGCTTTTTTTTGTGCTACAATAGCACTATATCGAAGGATTGTGACCGGTGATGCGGGCAATGCCTGAGTTCAATTGAGTGCTATTGTTAACAATAGTATTGAATTGTGCTTGGGCATTTTTTATTGGTAAAGGATGGGAGGGGGAACTTCAATGATTATTGAGAAGGTGCTCAATAACAACGTCCTGTTGACTAAAAACGATAAAGGCAAAGAGGTCATTGTCATGGGAAGAGGTATTTCCTTCAAAAAGGTGGCTGGGGACCAAGTCGATGATCATAAAATAGATAAGATTTTCATGTTAAATGAAAACGAGTTCACGGCTAGACTAACTGAGCTGCTAAACGATATTCCTGTGTCTCATCTGGAGGTCGTGAATGAAATCGTGACCCATGCAGCCGAAGTGCTGGATACGGAGTTAAGTGATAACATTTATTTAACATTGACCGACCATATTCATTTTGCCATACAGCGGGAAGAAAAAGGATTGGCACTCAAAAACGCGATGCTGTATGAAATTAAACGCTTTTACAAAAAAGAATTTGCAGTTGGGCTGGATGCTCTACAAAAAATTGAAAATACGCTCGGTGTAAAATTGGGCGAAGACGAAGCGGGATTTATTGCACTGCATATGGTGAATGCACGGATTGATGGTAACGAGATGAAGGCTACACTGAAAATGACCGAGATTGTCCAACACATATTGAATATTATTACGTATCATTACGGTATTGTGCTGGATGAGTCTTCTTTTAGCTATTCGAGATTTTTGACCCATTTGCAATATTTTGCAATGCGAGTGATTCGCAAAGAGGTTATTCACAGTGGTGAAGAATTTTTGTACAACCAGGTAAAGCAAACATATACCGAGGCTTTTGCTTGTGCCCAAAAAATTAATGAGTATCTGGAAAAAACATATGATCAATATTTAAGCAAAGATGAGTATGTATATCTAACGATTCACATTCATCGGGTAACTGAGCGTAATAACATATCAGGCTAAAAACTTTATATCCTCATCGTTCATGGATTGTGACTGGTAAGGCAGGCAAAACCTAAACTGATGGTGAAATCGACGTTCTCTTATGGAGGAGTGCGCAGTTTTCACCACGAGTTTAGGTTTTTCTTGTTTACAAGGTTAAAAAAGATGCACGCCGGCGCATCTCAGCAACAAATGTAAACGGTAAATCCTATCAGTAGCAAGAATAACACTTAAGGAGTTCTGAACATGAGTGATAAAGAGCTATCCAAAAAAATAGTGACTCTCGTTGGCGGCGAAGAGAATGTCAATTCGGTATTCCATTGCGCTACACGCTTGAGATTTAAATTAAAAGATCGCACAAAAGCGGACAAAGCTGCACTGGAAGCAACACCTGGTGTCATTACAGTGGTGGAAAGCAGCGGCCAGTTCCAAGTGGTCATTGGTAACAATGTAGGTCAGGTCTTTGAGCATATGATGGCAGAAACAAATCTGCAGGATGCAGATAATCCAAATGCGAAAAAAGAAGAATCTTCCGAAAAAACGAATTTTCTTGGCAAAGCGGTCGATATCATTTCCAGCATTTTCTCACCTCTCTTGGGTGCTCTTGCCGGAGCTGGTTTGCTCAAAGGGATTATGGCCTTAATTGCGTCGCTCCATTGGATTGATACTGCAAGCGGTACGTATCTCATTCTGAACGCCGCTTCGGACAGCGTGTTTTATTTCTTGCCTATATTCCTAGCTATTACATCGTCCCGTAAATTTAAGACGAATGCTTTTGTATCGGTCGCAGTTGCTGGAGCCCTCGTCTACCCGGATGTTATTGCAGCGGTGGACCATCCGGCAAAACTGGCTTTTCTCGGGATTCCAATCATTCTGATAAAATATAGTTCCAGCGTAATCCCAATTATTCTCGCGGTATGGGTACAGTCCTATGTGGAACGTTGGTTTAATTCCTTTGTTCATCAATCGGTTAAAAACATTATCGTCCCTATGCTATCACTACTAGTTGTTGTTCCGTTGACGTTTTTGGCCTTTGGTCCAGTCGGTAACCTGATCAGTCAAGGCTTGGCGAACGGTTTTACATGGGTGTACAATTTAAGCCCATTGATTGCCGGAGCTGTTGCTGGGGCATTCTGGCAAGTATTTGTTATTTTCGGCGTACACTGGGGCTTCGTTCCTATTATGCTGTCCAATATTCAAACATTGGGTTATGACACGATGCTTCCAATGCTTACAGCAGCCGTACTTTCTCAAGCAGGTGCAACACTGGGGGTATTCCTGAAATCACGAAATACTCAAATGAAAGCTTTGGCTGGTTCTTCTACACTGGCAGCTGTATTCGGGATTACTGAACCTACGATTTATGGTGTAACTTTGAAATTGAAAAAGCCTTTCATTTACGCTTGTATTTCTGGTGGTATCGGTGGCGCTATTATCGCTTCCGGCGGAGCAACTGCAAAATCCTTCTCCCTGCCTAGTTTACTGGCGTTGCCAACTTATTTTGGAGCTGGGTTCTTGTGGGTTGTTATCGGCTTACTCGTTGCCTTTGTACTTGCAGTTGTATTGGTTATGATTTTGGGCTTTGATGATCCAAAAGAAGAAGCTGCAAAAACAGAAACAGCACCCGTAAAAAAAGAAGTAGCAATCGAAAAGGAAATCCTCGTAAGTCCGCTGCAAGGTAAAGTGCTGCCATTGGAACAATCTTCTGATGTTGCTTTTGCTTCAGGCGCTATGGGGAAAGGAATCTTGATCGATCCTACAGAGGGTGTGCTGACTTCTCCGGTTAACGGAACGATTACGACAGTATTCCCGACCGGACATGCCATCGGTATTACTTCCAATGACGGAGCAGAAATTTTGATTCACGTTGGTGTTAATACAGTGAAGCTGAAAGGACAATTCTTTGACAAACGCGTCAAAGAGGGTGATGTGGTGAAGCAAGGACAGTTGTTGCTTGAATTTGATATCGAACAAATTAAAGCGGCAGGCTATACAACGACTACGCCGATCATCGTAACCAATTCCGCTCAATATCTGGATGTACTGAACACCATGGAAACGGAAGTGAAACGTGAGGATTACTTGTTGACCGTTGTAGTCTAACGTTTAACTTTCAGACTAAAAGAAGCTTTCCTAATGGAAAGCTTCTTTTTTATACATCATGAGACAAGTGTTACAGCGAAAAATGGAAATATCATATATTGTAAGTTTGAGATTGTAAAAAAAGGAGGATTTCTGTGAAAAAAGGATATATCGCCGGGTTAAGTGTCATTGTGTTGCTTATCATTGGTATCGCTATTTCAGCTGTAGTTAAATTTCAAGACCTGGAGCAGGTAGTTCAACAGAAAGATAAAGAGATCCAAGCGAGCAAAAGCAATTACCCCGAAATATATGACCACTTGAATGCGGTTACAATGGATGGTTTTAAACAATTGATTCAGCAGGATCAAAGTGTATTTGTCTATGTTGGCAGACCCAGTTGTGGCGACTGCAATCGGTTTGAGCCTAACTTTAACAAGATGATTGAACAGTATAATCTGGGCTCCAAAATTACTTTTTTAAACGTTCACAAAATTCATAAGGACAAATCCCAATGGAATAAGTTCAAAGCAGATTACAACGTAAAATACACCCCCACGATTGCAGAATTCAGGAACGGCAAGCTGGTGGATAAAATAGAATGGACGCCAAAAAGAGATCTCAGTACAGATGCCGTAAAAGAATGGCTAACCTCCAAAAAACTCATTTTATAAGCCTCTTTTTTATCCATTTCATTGAGAATAATAGAGTTGTTCATGCAAAAAAGGTATTCAAGCGAACAACGCATGAATACCTTTTATTAAGAATGTCCAAATCATCAAGCTGATTAAAAATAGTTCCTAGCGCTCTTCACTCGCTTCGGATAAGCCTTGTTTATACCCATCCGTTCCTATATTGCAGGCGCATTATACAGTTCGAGCATCAATCGAATCGGGAAATTCATATCGAATAATATCCGTTTCGGATACGATATGTCCGATTTGTGACTCAATGAGTTCCAAATCTCCCTCTACTGCACCTATAAAATGCTTGGTACCAGGTTCTACAACGATGACCATACCAGGGCTGACTGTCTGTGTCATCCCATTGATACAGACACTTCCGGTTCCTGAAACAATGGTCCAAACCTCTTTTCGGAACTGATGCTCATGATAGCTGATAAATCTCCCGTTCGAAATGACAACACGTTTGGTGACCGTTTGTAACCCGCTTGCCGCTTGTTGATGGGACAAGACCGTTTGCTTACCCCAGAATCGCTCCTCAAAACGCGGTCCAATTTCAATTTCTGCCACCATATCCTTAATTCCTGTTGATGATTGTCGATCCGTAACCAGCACACCATCCGGCCCAGCAACAACAATAATGTTTGGGACATTCCAGATGCTAACCGGAATCTCCAGTTCATTGATGATATGCGAGTCATGTGATGCTTCCGAAATATATCCGGGACCGCTTAGCTTTGAACTTACTTCCCGCACCAACGAATCCCACGTTCCCAAGTCCCTCCACTCTCCATGATATGGGAGCACGGAGAGCTTACGAGTGTGCTCTACTACCGCAATATCAAAGCTGGTTTTAGGCAAGTCTGCGTAATTTGTCGAAAGTGTTTTATAATCGGCTGGTAAACTCATTTGCGCCAGCACATCCAATAAAAAGCCGAGTCTAAAAGCAAACACTCCGCAGTTCCATAAGGCTCCTTCACGGATCAAGGCTTCAGATCGAATCAGATCGGGCTTTTCTACAAATGAACTCACCCTATAATATTCCTGGTCAAGTAAAGGAGCTGAAGGCACAATATATCCATATTTATCTGAGGGCTCCGTTGGGACAGCCCCCATCAACGCGATATGGCTTCCTGATTGCTCTAATATGGAAGGAAGCCTGCGCAGATGCTCGAAAAATTCATCCCCCGCATAGCCATCCACCGGCATGACCCCCACGATCTCGTCACGTGATGCACCTGCAATGTCATGCAAGTAAGCGGTAGCCAAGGAAATGGCCGGGAAGGTATCCCGCTGAGTCGGCTCCTCAATCACTACAGCGTCTCCACCAATTTGTCCCTGAATCAGTTCGACCTGAGTTCCACTCGTAGAAAAATAGGCTTGATCTGCCAAATTCGCCTCATCCAACTGCCTCCATATCCGTTGCAGCATGCTTTCCGGCCGTTCGTCATGACGTAGGATGGAAAGAAACTGCTTCGGACGGTTCACATTGGATAAGGGCCATAGACGTTTACCCGAGCCTCCGGATAATAAAATCATTCGCAAAGATGCAACCTTCTTCCTCTAAATTCATATTTTCTTACATTATTGGACTGTTTGCTTTTCGTGCTTTTGCCGAATACATAAGTATGTATCATCGTAGAACATACATAGTTATGCCATGTTAATGGTATCTTTGTCCGTACAGGAGATGTCAGTCATGCCTATAAAAATACTCATCCTTGAAGATCAAAAAAGTTTGGCTGATATGATTGCTCTTCATCTTCAGGAGGAAGGCTATCATACCGAACTAATCTATGATTGTAAACTCGCAATTCCTACATTAATGCACTTTAAGCCGGACATTATTGTGACCGCTCTAATGTTTTCCGGTAAAGTCGAATCTGAGCTGATCAGTCACATCCGTCAATTCACCACGGTTCCTATGCTCGTCATCTCTAATAACACCCTGCTGAATATAAGAATAAAGGCTCTGGATGACGGAGCGGATGACTTTTTATGCAAACCTTTCAGTCTGAGGGAGCTAAATGCCCGCATCAAAGCCTTGCTGCGCCGCAGTGGTAGCAACATGCTCACTGAATCACGAACGATAACCCAAAAGCTTAAAAAGGTAAGAGTTTGGGTGAATGATTACCGTCATAGCCTGTTGGTCGATGACCAGGAAATCGAAGTTACTCACATCGAATTTTCTATTATAAAAGAGATGTCCAGCAATCCAGGGAAAGTCTTTACCCGTAGCGAGCTGATGGATCGGGTCAAAGGCGGAGATGGCGCTTATCTGGACCGTACCATCGACGTACATATCTCCAGCCTCCGCAAAAAAATTGAACGTGATCCTAAAAATCCTCAGCATATCCGTACCGTTTGGGGCAGAGGCTACAAATACGAGATGTAGCCATATTGTGGCGCCTGTTTCCCTCCGGGCAGCTTGCTTCTTATGGAATTTTCCGCTTATTCCATCGCCGATATGGAAGAAAACAAGCTGCTCCGCCCAGGATCCCTATGACAAACAATACCCAGCCAAAACGGTAGGCTGAAGCCAGAATAACGACAACCTTACCGTTTCCGCTGCCATTCGTTATGAATCCGGTAGTTACTCCATTCACAGACAGACGCGCTCGCTGATTTTCGTTACCCAGCCTGAACTCCCATAGTGGATTGGGTGATTCCGTCTCCCGGATCAGCACCTGCTGATGCATTGGATTATATAGCGTAAAACTACGTTCCATGGAATTTTCACGAGTAGCCTGAATGCTTTCCGCAGCGTGTGGTGCCATAAAAAAGGTATCCATATCCGTTCCCTCAAACAGCGTAAATTGATCCACTGTAATCATCGCTTGATAAGGGATGATGGAATATTGCTTCATTTGAAATAAGCCCGTCTGCTTCTTGTGCGCATGCGCTAAAATCTGAAACTGCATCATGGTGGTTCCTGCCGGAGCCTTTACAATCTGGTCATAATGATTCCATTGCTCCTTATCTCTCTCCTCCACCTCATCAATATAGGAGGTTTGAAGAACCTGGGATGCTTTATTTAAGAAAATGACCTTCATGTGTCGACTTCCAATTTGTTCTGACCGTGCATCCAACTGCACGGCATACTCTTGCAGCGGTTCCGCCTTCATTTTTTTGGACGCATAAATATTCCAATCACAGGAATAGCTAGGTGCGTAACGGATGGACAGTTCTGTGTCCTTGATGGATAGATCCGTCTGGCCAGGTCGAATATCTGCTACACAACCAACATCCGTGCTCAATGATTCCTTCGTGTCCTGCCCAGGCATCACGATCACTTCCTGCCCGCCCATTCGATGAATATCTGCAAAATGACTCAATGACGGCACCTGACTGTCCAGTACAAGGGTTAAGCGATATTTTCCCTTGGTTAAGAACAGATTTTTAAATTCGACTCGGCCATAGTCGTTCAGCAGACCAGGAAGTTGTATGCTTTTCTTGGCAAAGCTATCTTGGTTGGGCACCGTTTCAATAACCTGCTTTTCGGATAAAGAGGTAGCGGGTAATCGCTTATAAGAGTCCTCCGTACGAATCGTTCTGGTCAGCACCTCTCCAGTCTCTTCATTCTTCCATTTCATGGTTAACGATCCTTCATATCCGGCAGGTAAATTAGCCAAAATAGCTGTGGCATAGGTTCCCGTTTTGGCGACTTCCACTTCTCTGCTTAACGTCCCTTTTTGGTAACTGATTCCCCGACCCATACTAAGTCTAGGTAAAGCACGTTCCGTCTGCACATTCCCTTGAGCATTAAAATCGTTCTCTGCCTCCAAGGTGAAAAAGAGCTTGCCCCGCTTCAATGCCTGCTCCACCGGAAAAGATAATCGATCCAGTTGATCCACAGGAACAATCGCAAATTGATTGACCGCATTAAAGCCTTGCAGGTTATTAACCGTGATTGGGTTATCTCCCTTTGGAAAAACATGTTCTCCCAAATCAACCCATTGAAATTGGTTTAATCCCTCATCACGGGTCTTGATGTTAGCCACTCCATCGGGCAGTGTGACTTGTATTTTCCCGCCTGCCTTATTCATGAACACTCTTGCATATACATGCGAGGTTTGAGGCTGGTCCATCTTTTTATGCATCGTAAACGTGTTGGGCTTGCTGTATTTCCCCAAATCACGCAGCTGAATATCGTGAATCCACCAGTAATTTTTTTGCTGCGGACGCTGGAGGGTTAACAAATCCATTCGCATCCAATAGCTGCCAGGCGGCGAGACGTATTCCCCGTAAAATTTTACACTGTCAAAATTATATCCCTCTGAAGGCGCCACAACATAGCTAACCCCCAGCTCACGCATTTGCTTATCATAAAACCTCATTTTTACATGCATTTTGTTCGTCCCACGACCAGAAACGGTGATGTGGAACTGATATGGGTTATTTTCCTTGGCCTCTAGCAATCCCGATCTGGCAACCTGCCATATATTACTCGGATCTCCCTTCATAATCTCACCATGCAGAGTCGGCACGTCGTTCGATTCCTCTCGGGGGTTAGCCTGCACACTGAACAACTGTGGATTATCAGGCTTGAAAAAGGTTTCCGTTCTCAGCATAGAGTCAAAATCAAGCACCGTTTTGCCTTCAATACTGCTCATCTGATAGGGTGCCACATCCAGCTTCTTACTGGCGAAGGTGACCGCAATCCCTGCATCCATCTCCATATCAAACGGGAAGTTCCGTATATTTTGGGAGGATAAATACCACAACCAATCGTTGGTTGATGCAAAAGTTTTGGACCATTTTAAAAATGCATTACCATCCTCAATGGCATCAAAAGGCCGCAAGTAATCCTCTGCCGGGAGCTGGGACAACAGCAAGTCATCAAAGGAGGCTGCCTCCACATAATCCCCCTTGTTGACCGTCTGAATGGTGTTTAACTCAGGCTTCAACGCGCTGAACAGCACGCCAAAACGGCTGAAATCAAAACCAGGCAGATGACTGTAACTCTCCAGTCGGCTAAATCCGTAAGGTGTCACAATTTTACTTGCAAGAATATTCATATAGGGCGGTGTCTGATCAAGATTGAATATGGAAAATAAATCGTTCTTATACGTACGTTTCAACCCGATCTGACCTTCCAGCTGAGACAGGTGGAAATCCTGCCGTTTCTCCTGTCCCTCATATTCGTCATGGTAAACCAACTGGTTGACCCCAAAAGTAGAGAACAACCAGCCTAATCGCGAGCTTAATCCGTTGTCCATAACATACTGCAGAAAATTCATATAGTATGTGATACCGGGATCATTGCCTTCATGATGAAAGATCGTATTTTTAGGAGAAGAGTATACTTGAAAATCCCCGGTTGCCTTCTCGGTGGCCGTCTTGCCTTTATTCCATTTGGGCGTCGCTACTCCGTTATAGCTTTGAATCATATTATCAGCAATCGGAAAATACAGTGCCTTGCTGTCAAAACGATCTGGGTCAGTCAGCTTTTCAGCCATTTGACTATAAGCCTTCGGCACTTGTACCGGCTTGTAGTACCCCTCAATGAACTGGGTACGCAAGGGAGCAAAATATACGCCCAGACACAAAACGACGATAACAACCGCCAGCTTTTTATACACACGCTGTAGCGGCGATGATCCAAACCATTCCATACATTGAATGACGCCAAAGGTCAGCAACACACCGAAATTAAGGGAAAGCAATCCAATAAATTTGTTAGGATCACGGAAAACCGAACCAATCACAGGGGTTTTCGTAACCAAAATAACAAACCACTTGGCAATGGACGGAAATGTCGTTCCAGTCGCTGCAACCATAAATAACAGCGTAAGGAGCGAGAAGATCAGAATGATCGGATTTTTATGTGAACGTGTCACCATCGCGTATCCGATCAATAGCAATAAGAATCCCCCACCTACATAAAACATCGCAGGCAGTGAGGAAAAGGAAAACATTGGCCACCAATAGCTTAGTAAATAACCCACATTATATAAACTGCTATTACGGCTGAACAGAGACAACGTATCCACGACGTTGATATTATGCTGAGACGCTTGAGCGTCCATCAACATGCTACCTACATACAGGGACAACCAGTAAAAACTAAGCAGTCCGAAAAACACACCAAAAATCATGCCTTTACGCAAAAAATTACTGTATAAGGGCTGTAAATAGGCGCGCCCGGCCTTACGATGAGTCCAGGTCAGTTTGAGCAGGAGCAGCATGGTGAACAATCCCAAATAAATCATCCCGAAGAAAAAATAATGAATGGCCGCAGCACTAACAGTGAATACTGCAGCCAGCAGGAACAGGTCAATCCAGTTCCGCTGATACAACTTATGGGGATGATAGTTTTTAATTTGTTGAATTTGAAACTTGGGGTCCACCGCACTGAAAAAGAATCGCAGCATTAACGGAAACAAACTATACCCACAGAGCAAATAAATATGCTGGATGCGAAAAATAACCCACGGATTCAGTGCGTAAAACAACGAACCAACCATGATGGCAAAAATACGGGTTTTCGTAAAACTTGGTGAATAATACACGCTGACCAGTCGCTTGGCAAAGGCATACATCGAAAATGCCGAGACAAATAACAAGCCTGTGATAAACGACTTGAGCAAGACCGGGCCGCTTTCGTCAAATAATAGTGAAAGTCCATAGAAGGGCAAGATGTACAGGATACGTGGAGCATTGAACAAGGTCGAGGTAGACCATCGTTCGTTCCATACCCCGGTTATTTCCTCCAGATACCGATGAGAGGTGGCTCCAAAGGCAATGTCACTGAATACGATTTGTCCTAATCCATAGATGGGGGCAAGATATGCCACAATCGCAGCCAGCATCAATAGGATTGCCGCCATATCGTAGCGGTAGCGAAATATCCACTTTTTCATGCTTGTCCCCCTCTCTTGAACCTCTTGTATCTGTTGGTTATCTTGGGCCTATCTATCTTCTCAAATGAACGATGGCCTGCAATCCCTGATCGGTGTTACGCAGCTTTAAGCGACCACCTATAGTCTTCAGATATGCATCCATGTGATACAGGCTGAACGTATGCTCCTGTGCGTTTTGGGAATAGTCCGGCTGGAAATAGCTCCAACGCATCTTGTCATCAATCCCGCCGCCTGTGTCTTCAATGATAATCATAATTTCAGCTTCTTCCAGCCGTGAGCTAACCTTAAGCATATGAGATTGCCGCTTGGACCGCAGACCCGTTCGGCCCCGTTCCTGATCCTCCAGTTGCTCTCCATCTTGGTTCATGGCCTGCACTGCATTTTCCAGCAGCCCCTGTATCGTTTTGTACAGCATGGGTGCTTGTGCTGCAATGGATGGAACTGGCTCTTGCCGCAAGATCACTTGAATGTGCTTCATATTCAGCGAACGGTTCGCCCATTTCAGCGATTCGGACAATACCTCATTCATATCGGTGAAGCTAATTCCGCTATTATCATGCATTTTCTCTTCCAGCTCATCACGCAAACTACGGACGCCTGTCAGTAATTCTCCTAGTGAGGATTCCTGTCTGAGACGACCCTGAATGAAATTTTCATTCAGCTCGCGGAAATACTCCAGTTCCTCATGAGATGCTCCTTTTCCCTGACTGGAAGACACTTCAAAGCGGTTGGCTAGATCTTGATAAAATCCCAACAGCTTTAAATCATCGCCGCCTGTGAGACGGCTAGTCTGTTCTTGTAGCTCTTGCAGCTGTTGCTCAATCGTCTGCATTAACGGCAAATAATACGTGTCCTGCTGCTGTCGCATATCTTCATCCCGCCGCTGGTCACGCACTTGATTGTTCACGATGGCATCTTTCACAATCCGTTTGCGGAACTGTATGAGCATGGCCCACAAAATAATGAGTATTAGAGCCATCACCATCCACAACTGTTTGCGAAAGGAGCTAATTCGCTGGGCAGTATCCTGACTGATATCCTTAACCGATATGTAAAGGGCCTCTTCCCCAATGCGGCTGAATCCTATTCCGTATTTCTCTCCACGATCTTCAACGATACCCGTATTGCCCTCCAGCAGCCTACGGGTTACACTCGTGATGTCCGTCCGGTTGATATCCGAAGTACTTCGGGAAGCTACGATCTTGAATTGACCGTTATAAAATAAAGTCTCATGCTGATTCACCGGCTTACTTTTAACAATTCCACTAAGCATTTCAGCGTCAACTGTACGCACCATAAAACCGCCCGTCTGCGCCCCTTGAATCCTGCACGCTATGTACTGGGCAGGCTGATGATCCTCAGTCACAAAAGAGCTGACCGCACAACCATTTTGCAGCCATTTAATCTGCTGGACCGCATTCCTCATCTCACGATTGTCACGTCCGACCATCACATGATACTGTTCATCCAGCACATAAAAAGACCCGCTCTCACGCTTAAACCCCTCAGCATATTGACGTGTTCCCTGATTCAGCATCTCTCTGCCCAGACTGGACGACAGCTCTTTTAGCTCATCTTGCCATGCGGCATAATGCTCCGTTATGCTGCCAGACAGTTCCTGTACCTCATCCTGGAGCTGCTCGTTCTGAATTTCCGCCAAGTGACCGCTGAATTGCCGCATGACGAACCATTGTAGCACAGCGGCCAAGAACACTGTCACACACAAAACCATCAGGTACAGGATCAGCTTTTGCCAACTTGGTTTCAACAAAGCCCATTGCTTCATGACCTGGCCCCTCCATTTTGTTCAAGACGGCTCAAAATCGCTTGCATCAGGCATTCCAGCTCGTAGCTGACCAGCGGTAGCCGTGCGCACAGCAACCGGGGAGTGCGGCGCTGGAGTGCGGCAAACCTCGCAGCGGTTTCTGTTGCCCCGTCTGTCAGCAGGATCAACTCGCATGTTTTGGCGATATATAGACGATCCAAATCTTCTTCGCTGTATGCTCGCAGATCAACAACGTAAATATCATGACGATCATCCATATGCTGAAGTGCACTGGAGACGGCCAGAGTCACCCCTGTATGTCGCGCAGCATGATACTGGTGAAGCAGACGCATTCCTTTTTCCCAGAGCGCGTGTTCAACCGAATCAAATCGTTCACAAAAAAGACGCAACGCCCGTTCTGTACTGACATCTTTTAAAAATGCCAAAACGCTGATATTATACATGTAGTTCCTCATTTCTTACTTCCTGATTGGAGTTGCGCAGTTCTTATGACACCCCAAAACATTCTATTTGTTGACGACAGCCCCATGGTGCTGTCCCTGCTAGAACGGACATTGACGCAAGAAACATTCACCTTACATACCGCTCACACGCCTAAAGAAGCTCTGCAAGTGCTGGAAAAGTACCCGATTGATGTTGTCGTCTCCGATCTGCTTATGCCTGGTTTGGACGGAATTACGTTCCTTCGTATGATTAAGAAAGATTATCCACATATCGTACGCATCATTTTGTCTGGTCACCTGCATACGCAGTCCATTTTATCGGCCATTAATCAAGTCGGCGTGTTCCGTTTTTTGACGAAACCGCTGGAGCTGGATGATGATACGCTTAAAAAGATACTGTATGAGGCGCTTGATCAGGCTAGGCTCAATCGAAACAGCCTGTATGCAGACCAGAACGTCGCATCTGACCTATCGGAATTTATAAACAGCATTTTGAATGCTCCGTACCGACCGTATGTACTGCTGAATGATCAAGATATCGTAACCGCCGTACACATTGCACTTGCTGAGCTGTATCCTGTCGGCTGCTCACTGCGTCATCCTGCTGGCGAAGGTATTCAGTTAACTCCGCATTCATTATATATACCGTATGAGGAGCCGGAATCTTCCGATCCCGACCTGTACTCGCTGGATACGCTGACCCTCGGTCATTCATCGTTACGCCTTATCCGCCTTAGCGAGATCGCCTGAGTGACGGGTGCCGCCCTTTAACACGGCGGCTACCCCAATCACAGTCAGGCAGGTGTACATCCACAACATCCCCCCCGTTAGCAGCGGATGGCGGATGTAGTTTTTCACATTCCCCCATGTATACAACACCGGACGGAAGAAGTACCAACGTTCCAGTGCCTTTCGCAATCCGCCCTCCTCAGATGACATCGTACGATCCATCACCGAGAAGTAGTAGGCTTTTTTACGTAATACATCCTGCAAATATACCTGTTTTTCATCATGATATACCCGTGTAAAAACCGCCCGGCGAATGACTCCGCCAGACTCTATATAGCGTAAGGTTGGCTGTATTTCTTCAAAAGCAATTTGCTCCGCATTAAATCCGCCTGTCGATTCGTAAGCGCTCGTTCGCCAGAAGCGTGCAGCTTCAATGGAGCGTTTTCCCAAGGTCTCTCCTGCGTTGTTAATTACATTCCGCTCGAAAACCTTTACTTTGGAGAAAAAATTATTTGCTTCCGAATATGCCTCCTCTGGAATAACCAAGGCGCCAATATCTTGATGATCGTCAAAAAAGTCGATGCTTTGCTGAATTAGATGTTCGGCTAAAATCATATCGGAATCCAATACAAATATGTATTCGGCACCCAAGCGCTTCGCTTCCTCAACCGCTTTGACTCTAGCAACTCCCCGCTCTCCATGAGGAAGCTCCAATACGGTAACGGGTACTGAGCTCCCTGCGGACAGCATACGAATCGTCTCAACCGTCCGATCACTGGAGCCATCATCGGCAATTACAATATGCAGATCCCTGTAATTTTGCCCCATACAGCTTCGCAAACAAGGCTCTATTGTACGTTCATTGTTGTACGTGGAGAAGAGAATGACCACTTTGTCCACTCTGTTCCGCCTCCTCTGTCCAATTCTCCATCAACTGCTCAAACGCTGCAGCTGTATGATCAAAATGAAATCTTAGCGCATATTGGTACGCTCGCTCACGGATGGCCATGTAATCTTCGCCACCCTCTGCCGCTCTTTCCATTTGTTCAGACAATCCTCGAATATCGCCGTGAAAGCATAAATATCCGCTTTTTCCGAAATCCGTCGCATCCACCAGACCGGGAGAATTGCTCACAATGCTGGGAGTTCCAACCGCTGCCGCTTCGGTAATCGTCAATCCCCAGCCTTCACGCAGGGAAGGGAATACGAGCGCATGGGCACGGCTCATCAGCTCCAGCTTATACTCTGCTGAAACAAATCCATAAAAGGTAATATCGGCTTGTGATTGTCCCTGTTCATCCGGTTCTCCGTATGTCAATCCATACCGTTCTATAATCGGCAATAATTGTTCTGTCACATAGGTTTTATCGGTTTTTCCGGCAATCCATAACATAGCCTGGGGGAACTTTTCCTTGAGCCGCCCAAAGGCTTCAACGACCAGATCAATGCCCTTATATTTAACAAAGCGTCCGGCATACATGAAGGTTGGGTTAGACTCCTTCGTCAAAAATTGTTCACGCGGCCAATGATCAAACTCAATGCCTTCCGGTAAAAGATGAACGCGATCTGGATGAAAGCCCAGCTTAAGCAGATCATACCGGGTAGACGGGGATACGGTGAGCGTCCGATCCTTCCGTGCCAGCTTAAGCATGAGGGGCTCCATATGAAATCCAATCATATTTAGCGGGAACCTGGCATTTTCATACCATATTTCCCTTGTTAGCTGATGTATGAAAAAAATTCGCTTGGATGCCTCCACCCAAAATCGGGTAAAGAACTGATGCGTATTCGCTTGATTAATTACATAGTCAATCTGCTGCCGATGACGACGGTAATAGCGCATCGCATAATAAATAACACTGTATATGTTTCCTTTTCGAATATACGTAACACCGTCAATGACTTCATGCTCAGGCATCCCCTCAAATTGAGGTGAGAAATGAATGAACTGAAACCGACCTTGCTGTGAGCGTTTCAGCATTTCATGGGTGAAAATTTCTGCTCCCCCGCTTTTCGGAGAACGAATGTCACGCCAGGAAAGCAATAGAACTACGGTCTTATCGTCCTGCTCTAGTATGGTATTCATGGGGTGATTCCTCCCCTTATCTTTATTTTGAACAAATACATATAGGCATCTATCACAAAGTAGAGAGACATAGCTCCGTACACAATGAACTCTGACAACAAAAAATCGATCGGGTCTGTGTGAGCCATATGAAAGGCTACTAATAAAGCTGCGGCTCCCGCCATCAGACTGAACATAAAGGTGCGTCTGCCCACTAATACGTGCACATGCACAAAAAATAGCACGATGGAAAAAAGCCAATACACCCAGCCTCCCCATGGAATATAGGCCTCAGCCGCCTGGTAAGAGGCTCCAAATAATATGGGAATAGAGGGTGGGAATATATAAGTTGTGCCCACATATACACACAGCGCGGCTACAGCCATTAATCCAGCATAGATTACAATTAACTTGCCCAAAGCCTGGCGGTCATGCCCCTGCGCACCGATCTTTGGAATAAAGGCAGCAATCAAGCTGTACGAAACGTAATAGACCAACTGGCTGTACTTCAGAGCAATGGCATAGCTGCTGGCCTGCTCAGGAAAATAATGCTGTACATACAACATGTCGATGGATATACAAAACAGAATGAATAAATTCGTCATAAGGCTATCGGTGAAATCCTGACCTAGTGACTTCCATAACCCAGCAGGGATATGTTCTCCTCTATATGTCAATAGGGACAAGCCTCGGGCCGAAACGATCCAGCCGTGAAGCAACGACAGCAGCATTCCCCCACAGCTCGCTAATAATAAGGCTTCCAGCTTTAATCCCAGGGCAGCCAGGACAAAAAACAGGCATAGCTTCCCTAATACCTCAATGTAATAGTTCACATTGAGCGCCAGCATGCGTTCCCTCCCCTGTAAATCTCCACGGCACGAACTCACCAGAATATGCAATCCGATCAAGGCATACAGCATGAACAGCGGGCCGGACTCAACGCCCAATAGCGAACCCAGCCACGGATGAAAGGAAAGTGAAATGATCATGGCAAGCAAAGTTAGCACTAGAGGTGCTTTTAGTAATAGAGAACCGAGCGGTAAGCTGCGTAGCGGAAGCTTCTGGTCAGCCTTGGATACCAGCTTGGCGGTTAACAGCTGGATGGATAAGCCCAATACGGACAACAGTGCAAAGAGGGCCAACAGCGCGTTCGCCTGACCATAGGCTTGTCCGGTAAGATACCAGCTCGCTGCAATGTGGAAGAAAAAATTGAATCCGTTAAGCAGCACATTAAAGAGGGGGAACATCAACGAACGCAATCGGTTGTTCACGTGGTTATCTCACCCGCCGATCCAGTCGCCAAATCTCAATGATAGAGCGCAAAAAACGAATGGAATCCTTCCAGACATGAATGTGCGAGCCATCTCGGTCAATACATTTGACGGGTAGTTGCAGCACACGGAGCTGAAGTCGCTTGGCAATGAACATCATCTCCAGATCCAGCGCTAGTCCGAGTTGTTCCTTCAAATGTGGAAACATCCGCTTCACGGCAACCGAGCTCATCACTTTAAGACCCGTCTGGGAATCTACTACACCGGTTGGTAAAAAGGGGCGAGAGACGACCCGTTTGCCAAAGCTGACGATAGATCGCAATAGAGAACGATTCTCGGCGGTCATATCTTTGGTTCCAATCACAACATCATAGTAGCCCTGTTGAACAACATTGATCATTCTGGCAATATCCTCAATAAAAAAAGAATCGTCCGCGTCCACAAATACGTAGTAATCCGCACCGATGGTCCGCATTCCTTCCAGATACGTCCCTGCCTTGCGCGTATTGCGTCCCAATTCCCTTGTTTGAAGCAGTGGACTCAAGTTCTGGTTAATCCGGTTTACGGACAAGTCCGTTGCTGCCTCCAGCGCTTTAATCAAGGCATTCGTGCCATCGTGGCTACCATCATCAATGAGATAAATCGAACCCTCTATAATATGGCTGCGGATAAAGGCTTGCAGTCGCTCAGCAAAGGTTTTGACATGAACAAAACGTTTCTCTTCGTTATACACAGACAAGATGAATGCAACATGTTGGCTTTTAGTCGAATACTCGGGATAGAGCAAGCTTTGTATTTCAGAAAGTATTTCTTCGGTATCATTGGCTTGCCAAAATAGCAGACGCAATCGGCCTACTCCGATAATCTGCACCATATGCTGATCACTGAACGGAAAGGTTACATCCGTCACCAATAGCAATGGCATTTGCGGAAATTGGCTACGGATCTGATTAGCTTTCCGCACGGCTTGCCCCGGCTCCCTATAATCTATCAGGCAGCAACTTGCGCCCTCGTAGACTGAAGCTTCCTCCGTGTCCTCGCACTGTATATATTGGTAAAAACAAATCACATTGGGATAATCAATAGCCCTGTTGTTATCGCTAAAAATGGCTATAGGTCCCTGCACACAAACCTCTCCTTTTCCTCCGAATAATTCTATTTTGTTGAAAAAGAATTAAAAATGTTTGCTTAGTAAGATTAAATTAATGTCCAAATACTTCATATTTTCTTAACAAAATAGCTCACATCCCTTGATATATAAGCATTCAAGAGAAGAAAAACTAATTTTCATATTTGATAAAAACAGAGCATTTAGACCCGATTCATTAGGACTATTACTATACGAATTACAAGGTGAATCCGAAAACAAAATTAGTTCTATAGGATTAATAAAAAGATACACATATGGTCATTTTGTCATAGATTGATAGGCGAATAAAACCAATTTGTACGTCCATACTATGGACAACATGTCATTTTCATCATGAATAATTATCAAAATATAGGGAAAGAAGGTATTTTTATGGAAGCATTTCATGTCAATCGTGATGGGTCATTATCTACTCCCTTACGAGGAAAGGACGTCCTAGCAAACCCTCTTTTGAACAAAGGGGTGGCATTTACAGAAGAAGAACGCAAAGAACTGGGCTTGGAAGGAATTCTTCCTCCCACTGTCCTTTCATTGGAAAAACAGAGCGTTCGGGCATATCAGCAATTCCTGGCACAACCCACCATGCTGCGTAAAAATGCTTCACTTAACGACCTTCATAACCGGAATGTCGTGCTTTACTATCGGCTGCTAACCGACCATTTGAGTGAAATGCTGCCCGTAGTCTACACACCGACTGTAGGAACCGCCATTCAAGAATACAGCCATGAGTACAACCGTCCCGGGGGCGTATATTTATCAATAGATCATCCGAACGGTATCGGACAGGCGTTCTATAATTCCGGATTGCGTAGTGAGGATGTTGACCTTATCGTCGTGACGGATTCAGAAAGTATTTTGGGAATTGGTGACTGGGGTGTCGGGGGAATTAACATTGCTATTGGCAAACTTGCTGTATATACAGCTGCGGCAGGTATTCATCCCGGGCGGGTGCTGCCCATTGTACTGGATGTCGGCACGAATAACGAGAAGCTGCTGAATGATCCGCTATACATCGGAAACCGCCATAAACGAGTTCGCGGAGAAGCCTATCATCAATTTATTGATACCTTTATCAGCAAAACGTTAACACAATTCCCGAAAGCGCTTTTGCATTGGGAGGATGTGGGCAGCGTGAACGCACGCCACATTATAGGGAAATACGGTCAAAACATTCTCACCTTCAATGATGACATCCAGGGCACAGGAGCAGTCACATTAGCTGCGATTGTTTCGGCGGTAGGTGTCACCAAAATTCCGCTACGTGAACAAAAAATACTTGTCTTTGGTCCAGGGGCAGCAGGAATCGGTAACGCCGACCAAATACGGAGCGCTATGATCGAGGACGGGCTTCCTGCAGAAGATTCTTTCAGGTCGTTTTGGGCCTTTGATTATCGCGGGCTATTAACGGACGATATGGAAGATGTACTCGATTATCAGAAACCATATGTGCGTAAAAAGGAAGAAATCAGCTCATGGGCCCGATCGGAAGACGGCAAAATACCGTTGTTGGAGGTCATCCGTCAGGTAAAACCTACAATCTTAATTGGGACTTCCGGTGTAGCGGGTGCCTTTTCTGAAGAGATTATCAAGGAAATGGCAAAGCATGTGGAACGCCCGATCATTATGCCCATGTCCAATCCTACCAATCTGGCTGAAGCGGTACCCGAGGATTTGATACGATGGACTGATGGCAAAGCATTGATTGCTACGGGAAGTCCCTTTGAGCCCGTCACCTATAACGGTACGAAATTTGAAATTGGTCAGGCGAACAATGCCTTTGTTTTCCCGGGACTGGGTCTAGGCGCAATTGTGGTCAAGGCCAAACGAATCACTCCTTCCATGTTTACCGCAGCAGCTGATGCCGTTGCCAACGCCGTAGATTCGAATGAACTTGGCGGCGCACTGCTGCCCCATATTCGAAAATTACGTGATGTTTCGTTTGCGGTTGCGGTTGCGGTAGCAAAGGCCGCAATTCAGGATCAGGTAGCTCAGGCACACCTTCCAAATATTGAGCAAGCCATTCGGGATGCAATGTGGAAACCGGAATATGTGAGGGTCAAAGCCGTGGAAAGTGTAATCCAACACCCTCACTAATCCTTCACTAGGCATAAGCAGTTTGACATAACATAGGAACGAATGTACAGTATTAGTCAAAAGAATAGGAAAGTCCACTAGGGGAGCCATTATGGCTGAGACAAGAATGAATCTTGGACCCTTTGAACCTGATCTAGTTCGTACTAGCGTAGGAAAGTGGAGCCTTCTATATAGGGTTTCAGGCGTTTTTGCGCATTGAACCTATGTTGAAGCCGCTCCAGTTTTCGGGGCGGCTTTTTGGCATTGTTCCGAGAATTGTATCTTACGGGACTTCTTATTCTCCATTTTTGTTGGAGGTGGGGAAATGAGTTTTTCGCAAGAGCTCCGTCAGCAGGCGGATGGCATTTTTCAAGCCATTTATGAGCATCCCTTTGTGAGAGGTATTGCTGAAGGAAATTTAACAAGGGAACAGCTGATTCACTATGTAAAACAAGACTTTGAATATTTGAACGCCTACATGCGGATTTACGGCATCGCAATCTCCAAAAGCACGAGCCGGGAGGATATGGCTGTATTTAACGAACAGATCTCTTTTATTCTCAACAGCGAGGTTCATCCGCATCAAAATTTTTGTGCTATCGCAGGTGTCACCTATGAAGAGATGCAGGGATATCCACTCGCTCCGTCCGCTCATCATTATATCCGCCATATGCTGACCGTCGCACATGAGGGTAGTCTTGGGGAAATCATGGCCGTGCTGCTACCATGTCCATGGACATATCTTGAAATTGGACGCAGGCTAATGGATGAGGTAAGACCAGACGAGTCTCATCCGTTCTATGAGTGGATTTGCTTCTATGGCAACCAAATTGAAGATGTAACCTTCAAATATCGAGAGCGTGTGGATGCTTGGGCGAAAGTCGCCACGGCTGCCGAGCGAGAGCGGATGATTGAGCATTTTATGCTAAGCTGCCAGCTGGAATATATGTTCTGGGATATGGCTTATAAGCAGGAACAATGGCCCGTCCAGATGCGCGCTACGGTCTTGGAATAATCAGTATAGATGAGAGAGGATAAACATGATGAATATATGGGAACAAAGTTATTCGGCGCTCCTGACAAAGGTACAAAACAGCAACCCCCTCGTTCATAATATAACCAATGTGGTGGTCACCAACTTTACAGCCAACGGCCTATATGCACTAGGGGCTTCCCCGGTGATGGCTTATGCACCCGAGGAAGTAGCAGATATGGCCAAAATAGCGGGCGCCGTCGTGTTAAATATCGGTACGCTAAACCGTGAGCTGGTGGATGCCATGATCCTTGCTGGACAATCGGCGAATGCTCACGGTGTTCCAGTTCTGTTAGATCCGGTCGGTGCAGGAGCGACTAGCTTTAGAACCGAGTCAGCACTGCGAATCCTAAACGAGGTTAACATCTCACTAGTACGAGGCAATGCAGCCGAAGTCGCTCATCTGATCGGAGAAGCCCGAGAAATTAAAGGGGTAGATGCAGGCGACAGTGCTGACAGCAGTAATGTCGATCTGGCAGTTCGGGCTGCGCAAACGCTCCATACCATGGTTGTCATCACTGGAAAAGAGGACGTCATCACCGATGGGGTTGAAGTACGATTGATTAGTGGCGGAGACGCGCTGCTTACGAAGGTAACCGGAACAGGCTGCCTGCTGACCTCTGTGTTGGGTGCCTTTGCAGCAGTTGAACCCAACCTGCTGCTCGCAGGCACAGCAGGTTTGGCATTTTACGGTGCAGCAGCTTCTCGAGCCGCAGCGCATACCGCAAAGCTGGGGCCGGGCAGCTTCCAGATTGCCTTTCTCGACGAGCTTGCCAAACTACATACTGGTTCGCTAGAGGGGCAAGTCACGATCCGTGAAGCTGGAACAACTACAACAGGTGGTGCGCGATGAGAGACGTGCATGTACCGAGAGCGCTGACGATTGCCGGTTCAGACAGTGGCGGCGGGGCTGGAATTCAAGCCGATCTCAAAACCTTTCAGGAGCTTGGCGTATACGGCATGTCAGCTATTACGGCCATAACGGTACAAAATACTTTGGGAGTTCACGGTGTATATCCGCTGCCACAGGAAGCAACAGCGCAACAGATCGAAGCTGTAGGATCAGATCTTGGAGTCGACGCCCTAAAGACTGGCATGCTATTTGATGCAGGCAGAATCCGTCTTGTGGCCGAGCAGATCCGAAAGTTCGGCTGGGAAAAGGTTGTCGTCGATCCTGTAATGATTGCCAAAGGGGGCGCAAAGCTGCTGCAACCAGAAGCGGTGCAGGCATTGAACGACGACCTGCTCCCCTTGGCCCTGGTCGTCACACCAAATATCCCGGAAGCGGAGGCCTTAACCGGGATAAGCATTCGTACGATGGAAGGGCGCCGTGAAGCTGCGAGACATATTAGCAGCCGGGGTCCCAAATTCGTTGTGATCAAGGGCGGCCACGATGAGGAGAGCGAAAACAGCGGTCAGGTCATTGACCTGCTATTTGACGGAACTGCCTTCACAGAGCTGGGCGGCAAGCGGGTGCGAACTGTCCACACACACGGAACAGGATGTACGTTCTCAGCAGCGATTACCGCTGAATTAGGGAAAGGCGTGTCTGTACCGGAAGCTATTGTCAATGGAAGAGCCTTCATTCAGGCGGCGATTGAGGATACATTGTATCTGGGCCAGGGACACGGTCCAACCAATCATTGGGCCTACCGCCGTCGTCAGGAGATACTCCAATGAGCGGTCGAATATTACCTGAGATCATGCGGCGGCATTTACAGATGTATCTGGTTGTTGGAAGCGTGAACTGCCTCGCGGAACCAAGTCGGGTCGTGCAGGAGGCTCTTGCTGGCGGCACAACCATGATCCAGTTCCGGGAAAAGGGCCGTAGCGCGTTAACAGGGGTTCCTATGTTTGAACTTGCGCGTCAGCTACAAGATCTGTGCCACCACGCTGGTATCCCCTTTATCGTCAATGACGATGTGGAGCTGGCTCTTGAGCTCAACGCCGACGGTGTTCACATCGGTCAGGACGATGAATCGGCTGATTCTGTGCGTACGCGGATCGGAAACCGAATCCTTGGCGTCTCCGCCCATACGATTGAGGAAGCTCGTCGAGCCATTCTGCAAGGTGCGGACTACCTCGGCGTCGGCCCCATCTATCCCACCATCTCAAAGGATGATGCTCATGCGGTGCAGGGTCCAGCCATTTTGCATGAGATGCGCAAAGCGGGAATTGATCTGCCCATCGTCGGGATCGGTGGCATTACGATAGACCGTGTGGAGGAAGTGGTAGGTGCGGGTGCCGATGGTGTAGCGGTGATTTCGGCTGTGACGCAGGCAAAACAGATTCGAGCTGCTGCAGAGGAACTAAAGAAAAAGGTAGTGCTAAGCATCAAACATCCGGGGATGTCCCAAAAGCTATAAAATGCTATGTCCCTTCCTTTACCCCATTATGTCACTTTTATTGTTTACGCAAGAGCCTCATTTCCACTAATAAAGTAGAAATGAGGCTCTGTGTTGTCATAAAATTAATCTTTTACAGCTTGATTTCTTGTGTTCTTTTTCTCAGCAATAAGTAATCCTAGCAAAATGTACCCCCTGTACAATATCCCCATGAACAGAACAATACCAACGATTGAAACAAGAATAAGTAGAATATTCGCTATAAATAAAATAATCGCCATAGTCAAAAATATCCCCCCAAAAGATACTGATTTTTAAGCTTCCTATCCCCAGTGCACTTGAGCTCGTTGAATACCTGATTAACTATAAATATATGTCAATCGTCTTTTCTAATATTCGTATAGCATTCGAGAACAATTAGAAAACGATATTTAATTATATTGGTTTTGGGTTCCCCACTCACATAACCCTTCCAAAACAGGTAATAGTGTTTCCGCTTTTTCTGTGAGGCTGTACTCGACTTTAGGGGGAACTTGCGGATACTCTTTCCTATTTACCAATCCATCCGCTTCCAATTCCTTTAGCTGTGAACTCAATGTTTTATAAGTAATAGCTCCGATTTGTCTTTTCAGATCATTAAAGCGAACCACTTGGTTTTCGGCCAGAAGATAAATAATAACCATTTTCCATTTACCACCAATGACTGACACTGTATAACCAAAAGGTGTATCTTCAATATTTTTAACTTTACCTTTAAATTCAGCCATACTCATATTCACACTATCCTTTCGGGTAGTACCTATCAAATTAGTGCGTACTACGTTTTTATTTGCGTTCAGTTTATACTAACCGTAATTTGAAGTAAAGGAGAGAAAATATGACTAAAACAATACGCCTGTTAATGCCGCAATGGCAAGGAGGAAACAATCCTAACTACTCTTTTGGCGCCGAACTGCTGGCCTGGCTAGCCCCAGACAATGCTCAACCCCTTATTCATGTTCCAGTTCAAGCTTATGATGGAACTCCACTTGCCAACGAGAACGGTATGTATGGGAGAAAACAGCTACTTGAACAATTAGAGGCTGCTCAACATATCATTGACGCTCATAAGCCAGATCGCATAGTAATGTTTGGTGGTGACTGCTTAGTCGAACAGGCCCCGTTTGCCTATTTAAACGAACGATACGGCGGGGAATTAGGGTTAATTTGGATCGATGCCCACAGTGATTTAGTTAGATATGTAGGCTATGATAACGGACATACATTACCGCTTGGGAACCTTTTGGGAGAAGGAGATGAGGAGTTCGCAAAATATGTGAAATTACCTCTTAAACCTGAAAAAGTCTTTATCGCTGGTTTAGCAACTCCTACAGAAGAAGAAACAAAAGCATTTTCAGAAACATTTCAAAAACTAGGTGTTACTACTATAGAAACAGATGCTGAAGTAATTCAAAGATTAGGGATTCGAACTGCTGGAACCAAAGAGTTAACGATCAGTACCGAATCAATAAAAGAGTGGATTAAAGAAAGCGGCATCAAGCACCTGGCGATTCACCTTGATTTAGATGTACTTGATCCAAAAGCATTTCGTTCTTTATTATTCGCCAACCCTGAAGCTCCCTATAATCTTTCTCCTGCGGGAACAATGCAAATACCTCAACTACTTCATCTGATTAAAGAACTATCTGAAGAAACCGATGTAGTTGGGTTAGGTATAACCGAACATATGCCGTGGGATTCCATTAACTTGAAGAATCTGCTTGGGGAAATACCTATTTTGAATCATTAATTCTACTTACGATCTATACATGTTTTTTTTGACTTAATTTTCGAAATGGAATTATTAGAAATTCGTTTGAATTAGAGTATTGTGTAAAGAAAGGACTCCTGGGGATTTATGCTGTTATGGAGTCCTTTTTTATTTTTTACTTTTTATTTTCATTTATTAATTTTAGTACTGGATTAAGGAACTCTTCAAAAAAGAAGTCGCCTCCCTCACCCGGAGTTAGTGCTTTATTATGATCAAAAGATTCGAAATCTTCTGGTACCGAAATATGATAGAGCGTGCCATTTTCCATTAATTCTCCTAAATCCTTATAAGCATTTGTTGGACGTGCAAAGCAGAGAACCCTAGAATTCTCAAGTATATATAAGTGAGTATCAGTTAACCTATATTGCATAAAATAACACCTCAATTATGTGACTTGAATAGCTCAGCACCGGATAAAAAGGAATACTCAGGAGATCAAGTAGTCGCTCGCTCTACTAATTTGAATTCCAAGGGATGTAATTCTTCCTGAAGCCCCTCTAGGGCATTTCGAATCATAATGAATGCATTTTCCGCTTGCTTGTCAATCGGGTAATGAATGGTGGTTAAATCAAGCAAATGCGAAATTTCGGTGTTATCAAAGCCCACCACTGCAACATCACTCGGGACAGAAACACCGAGCCTACGTGCTTCGGTCAAAAATCCTGCAGCCAAATAATCGGTAGAACAAGCGAAGGCATCAGGCTTGTTGGATTGTTCGCCCCACCAGTGAGCAATTTGTTCACCCGCTTCTATTGAATTTAAGCCATAAAAATGCGGGAAAGCATCTGCGTTCAAATCATATTTTTTGCAAAAATCATGATAAGCCCGTATGCGCTCCTTCGTATTCAATCCCCTCATATTCCCATATACATTCACAATGCTGCGATAGCCTCTGGCATACAGATGCTCCAGCGCAAGCATGTACCCCTGATACTGGTCCATAAATACAGACGGGATTGCCTCAATGTTTACACGCTGCCATGTCACAATTGGACCATATTTGGTGTAGTGCTCAATCACACTCCACTCATTGACGCGAATCATACAGACCAAGGCGTCCAGTTGCTTTCTCCGCAACATTTCCAGTGCTTCAAGCTCCCGCTCCTTCTCTCCATTCGTAATAAATAGTGCCATATTAAAACCATGCTCCTGGGCATAGGTTGTAAATCCACGCACAAATGAACCCAATGAATCATTAAAAGAAATTGAAATAATTCCTATGAGCTTGGTCATGCCCTTTTTTAATGAAACCGCATTCAAATTAGGTACATAATCCAGTCGGTCTATGACCTCCTGTACACGCTGCCTTGTCGGTTCACTTACGTACGGATGGTTATTAATGACACGAGACACCGTTGCCGAGGATACACCCGCCAGCTTTGCAATTTCATGAATATTTGCCACATTTCTCACCTCGTTCTTTCTATTTTAGCATGTTCGTGTTTAGCATGTTTCGTGGCCCCGCCCTATAATTGTCACCTTCCCCAAATAAGTTTTCTAAAAGCGCTTGACCTGTAATGCATTACAGGGATTACAGTGAATTTGAGCTTAAGAAAGCGGTTTTAAAAAACATACTCAGGAGGCACTAACCATGAAAAAAGGCATAAAGATCGCAACTATTGGCGGAGGCTCCAGCTATACACCAGAATTAGTAGAAGGTTTTATCAAACGTTATGCAGAGCTTCCCATCCGGGAGTTATGGCTGGTAGATATTGAAGCAGGGCGCGAGAAACTGGAGATCGTAGGGGCCATGGCCCAACGGATGGTGAAAGCCGCCGGCATTGATTGTGAAGTACATTTGACACTGGATCGTCGGGAAGCCTTGAAGGATGCCGATTTTGTAACGACCCAATTTCGGGTAGGCTTATTGGAAGCCCGGATTAAAGATGAAAGTATTCCTTTGAAACACGGTATGATCGGTCAGGAAACTAATGGGGCTGGTGGGATGTTCAAAGCTTTTCGTACCATACCCGTTATCCTCAGTATCGTAGAAGATATGAAAGAACTGTGTCCGAATGCATGGTTGATTAACTTCACCAACCCTGCGGGCATGGTCACCGAAGCGGTGCTTCGTTATGGTCAGTGGGATAAAGTCATCGGATTATGTAATGTTCCAATCGGCGCGATCAAGAGTGCATCGGCTGTGCTGGACAAACCGGAAGAAGAGCTGTTCTTTAAATTTGCAGGAATTAACCACCTTCATTGGCACAAAGTTTATGACAAAACCGGAGAAGAATTAACAGAACAAGTCATCGAAGGACTGTATGCGCCTGGCGCAAAACCGGAGAAGGTCGTTGAAAATATTAAGAACATGCGTTTCCTGTATGATCAGGTTCGTCAATTGAAAATGCTGCCTTGTCCTTACCATCGGTATTACTATATGACCGATAACATGCTCAAGGAAGAATTAGAGGAGGCCAAAAACGAAGGAACTCGGGGCCAAGTCGTCAAACGTCTGGAAGAAAGTCTGTTTGAATTGTACAAAGATCCGAATCTGGATTACAAACCAGAGGAATTATCCAAACGCGGCGGTGCGCATTACAGCGATGCTGCCTGTGAAATCATCAACTCTATTTATAACAACAAAGGCACATTGATGGTGGTTAGTACGCGTAACAACGGTGCGATTGATGATGTCCCTTATGATAGCGCCATCGAAGTAACTAGTGTCATTCGCGCGCATGGTGCGGAGCCTGTCAACTTTGGTAAATTCCCTCCAGCACAACGGGGACTGCTGCAAGTCATGAAGGCGATGGAAGAGCTGACCATTGAAGCGGCGGTCACTGGTGACTATGCGACAGCACTGCAAGCCTTCACCTTGAATCCGCTCGTTCCAAGCGGCGATATCGCCCAAACTGTGCTGGATGAATTGCTGGAAGCACACAAAGAGCATCTGCCGCAATTTTTTGCTCATAAAGAGAAGGCGACAGTATAAAGCCAGAATCAATGATACTGCCGGAACACAAAAAAACTTCCTAATATTGAATTAGGAAGTTTTTGCTATACGTCCCAGGAGGGATACTCTCCCTACGGTCGAGACTGCGAAGTTTATGCTAACGATGCTTAGCTCCGACGTCCCCCCAAGGGGTTCTCATCCCACTGGAACACAAAAAAACTTCCCAATATTGAATTAGGAAGTTTTTGCTATACGTCCCAGGAGGGATTCGAACCCCCGACCGACGGCTTAGAAGGCCGTTGCTCTATCCAGCTGAGCTACTGGGACAAGATAACAATCAATAAAACCTTATGTATTCAGTGCATTAATGATTATATCACATTTTGGGCAACTGTCAAAAGCATTTTTTCATTATACAGGAAAGCAGGCTGCAAAAGGAATCATTTGGACGCTAACGGGGTATTATGTACAAAGAACGATGCCAAAAAGGAGGGGTTAATCCGTGAGAGGCCTTTTGTCTTCACTTTGTTATTTTAGCATTTTTTTCGCACCTTTTCTGGTGCCGGTCATTGTGTGGATTGCAGTCCGGGACGAATATGTTCAGGGACACGCGAAAAAAGCCATTTTATCGCACATTTTCCCCATTATTGCGGCGATTCCGCTAGTTTATTTTATTATCACTGCCAATCATGCAGGCTCGGTTATCGGGTTTGTACTGCTATTCGTAGTGGTCTATCTCGGCGTTTTTGTCTATAACATCTACAAAGGGATCATGACGCTGCGTGAAGCGGCCTAATTCAAAAGAAGCCTCTCGCATTCGCAATTTTGACGAATACAGAGGCTTCTTCAGGGTCATTTATAAATGAGCGTTTCTCAGTTTATGACTGTTTATTTATTACCGAAGCGTCTAGGACTTCTTCGCACCTCATGTCTTACATTTTTCTCCATCACTTCTTCCGCGAACTCATTGTTATGAATATAACTGCTGCCTTTGTTTTTCTTATACTTCGCTTTGCCGTCTATGATTTCCCCCTCCTTTCACGCTGATCTGGCGATGGCGCCGGTGTCCAAATTAACAAAAGCCGAGGTAGTGCACACCATATCCTCATGCCCCGAACTCCTTGGCAAACTCTGTGCTAAGCTGCCCATAGGAGAGCAATTCCCTTTTGAACTTTTCCCGTTCCTCACCAGCGGTAATGTGCGTAGAGTCCGTAAAAGCCTTGTCGGTCACTTCTTCAAATGCCGAATGCAGATTATTGTCATACCAATCCAGCTCCAGATCGGCATCATTGCGGATGATCCGTACCATGTCATAATCAGGCTGACCATCCTTCTGATTCGTAGCTGTGATATAAACCAGCAGCTCCGGGTCATCTGCGGCACCGGGACGCACTTCTACCTCAGCACAGCGCACTCCGTCAAGTTCAGTGAAGCGGCGTATTTTGGCATCCTTGATGTAGTACATTGTCTCCCTCCTTCCTCACGTGTAGGCGGGTTGCCCCATCTGTAGTTTTCGGAACGGACAGACATTTTATGCTTCTTTTCGGCATATATACTGATGAACTGGGGATTTAGTTTTTGATTCATTCCAACACTGGATGAACACGACAAAGAGAGGATGAATAGACATGTGCGGAATTACAGGTTTCATACAGTGGAACGGAGATTTAATGCATCAATCTGAGCTGCTGCTAAATATGACGCAAACGCTCTCCGATCGCGGACCGGATGCTGCGGGTACCTGGATATCCAATCCGTGTGCCTTCGGACACCGAAGACTAAGCGTAATGGACCCGGAAAACGGCGCTCAGCCCATGATCCGGCAGCTTGAGGATATCACTTATACGATTGTATATAACGGGGAAATATATAACGCGCCTGAGCTGAAAAAAGAGTTGCAACAACGCGGGCATTTTTTCCGTACACAATGCGACACAGAGGTACTGCTCGAATCCTATATCGAATGGGGCCCGCATTGTGTAGATCGGTTGAACGGCATTTTTGCGTTTGCGGTCTGGGATAGTGAGCGGGAGCAGGTATTTCTGGCACGAGATCGACTGGGAGTGAAGCCGCTATTTTATAGCCAAACTGAAGATGTATTTGTATTTGGCTCCGAACCCAAAGCCCTACTCCAGCATCCAGCGGTAGAGGCAGCAGTAGACGCCGAGGGATTGGCAGAAATTTTTATCATTGGGCCTGCACGCACCCCCGGACACGGCGTCTATTCGTCGATGAAGGAGCTCCGTCCCGGGCATACCCTCACCTACAGCCGCGACGGCGTACGCATTCAAGCCTATTGGAAACTGGAAAGCATTGCGCATGAGGATAACACCGAAGAAACGGCACTCAAGGTACGAGAACTGTTGATGGATACCGTGGAACGGCAGCTTATTTCGGATGTACCGGTATGTACCTTATTGTCTGGCGGGCTGGATTCAAGTGCTCTGTCCGCATTAGCAGTTGATTATTACAAACGTACCGGGCAGGGACAAGTTCATACGTATTCAGTCGATTATGTGGACAACGACAAGCATTTTAAAGCCCATGCGTTCCAGCCCGGAGCCGATGCTCCCTGGATACAGCGGATGGTCGATGAATTAGGGACAAATCATCACTGGATTGAATTCGATACACCTGAAGTTGTAGCCGCTCTGAACAACTCCACGCTAACGCGGGATTTACCCGGCATGGCGGACGTGGATTCGTCACTGTATCTCTTTTGCCGGGAGATTAAAAAGGGCGCTACTGTTGCCATTTCTGGTGAAGCAGCAGATGAAGTGTTTGGCGGATATCCGTGGTTCCATCGGGAGGATATGCTGAACTCAGGCACATTCCCGTGGGCGGTTGCTCCCGATATGAGAGCGAGTCTGCTATCCCCCGAAGTGCGGGACTGGATCAAGCCGCTGGAGTATTTGAACGACCGTTACTCAGAAGCAGTCGGAGAAGTACCAAAGCTACCGGGGGAAACAGGAAAAGCTGCGCAAATGCGCGTCATGTCCTATTTGAACATCACCCGCTTTATGCCTACCCTGCTGGATCGCAAGGATCGGATGAGTATGGGGGTCGGACTCGAAGTACGGGTGCCGTATTGCGATCATCGGTTGGTGCAATATGTATGGAACATTCCGTGGAGCATTAAGATGACAGGCGGACGTGAAAAAGGTATTTTGCGCAAGGCGCTGGAGGGCGTATTGCCGGATGATGTGCTATATCGCAAAAAAAGCCCGTATCCTAAAACGCATAATCCCTCCTATCTTGCCGCTGTGAAAAAGCAAGCGCTGCAACTGCTGGATGATTCCTCTTCCCCACTGCTCAAGCTGATCGATACGAAAAAGATACGGGATATTGCCGCCTCACCGGAGGCATCCACCAATCTGCCTTGGTTTGGCCAGCTAATGTCGGGTCCTCAGTTGTTTGCTTACTTGACCCAAGTGGATAACTGGCTGCGCACTTACAAGGTGGCTATTCGATAAAATGCGCTAACTGCTTAATCCGTAAATTACCAGGTGGTAACCGCCTGTTTTTCTCGATACATGCTATACGTGGAACAGAAAGTACCAAAAAGGCTATCCGCGCCATGACTGACGGATAGCCTTTTTTGTATATGACAGGTATATATTCAACCTGCTGCCAAACTATGCCTGTGGATTTCCCAGCTTTGTTGCCAAATTACGCAGGGCTATGCCTCGATGACTGATAGCCTGCTTTTGTTCCAACGTCAGCTCCGCCATTGTCTTTTCAAACTCTGGCAAATAAAACAGCGGATCATACCCAAACCCACCGCTGCCCGCGGTTTCAGTCGTAATCCAGCCTTCCACGGAGCCCGTCGATTCCAACGTCTCCCCAGTCTGTGGATTATACAGAATCAAGGTACAGACGAATTGAGCCGGGCTCAGCAAAGGCTGTCCGGTATCATCACCAAGCTGCTTTGATTCCAGAACATCAAGCAGCTTGATATTGTTTTCGTGATCGCTGGCGCCTTCTCCCGCATAACGGGCCGAATATACGCCTGGCGCACCGTCCAGCAAATCCACGCACAGGCCGGAATCATCGGCCAGCACAGGCAATCCGAGCACATCTCCCACCGCTTTGGCTTTTTTCAGCGCATTTTCGGCAAAGGTTGTGCCATCCTCAACGACATCAGGAATGTCTGGATAATCGTACATACTTCTGACTTCCTTGCCAAACGGCGCAAAAGCATGTGCAAATTCCCGCACTTTCCCTTTATTCTTCGTAGCGACAATGACAACCGGACCATCCAGTCGCATTAGGCCCCAGCTCCTGTACGTCCAGCACCGATCTTATCGGCAATCGGTCCGAGTACTTCTTTTTGGCGCTCGATCATTTGCAAAATCCCTTGTTCACCCAAGCTAAGCAGCTGATCCAATTCCTGACGGTCGAATGGGCTTTCTTCCCCCGTACCTTGCAGCTCGACGTATTTTCCACTGCCAGTCATGACGAGATTCATGTCCACCTTAGCCTTGGAATCCTCTTCATAATTCAGATCCAGCAGCGCCTTGTCACCAACAACCCCTACGCTGACGGAAGCCAAAAAATCCGTAATAGGGAAAACAGGCAACTTGTGCTGGATCGCAATTTTATTTACTGCAATCGCCAACGCTACGAAAGAACCGGTAATGGAGGTTGTACGCGTCCCACCGTCCGCCTGAATGACGTCACAGTCCAACGTAATCGTCCGTTCACCAAGCGCCTGCAAATTGACAACCGAACGCAACGCTCTTCCGATCAGACGCTGAATTTCCATAGTACGGCCTGTCAACTTGCCGCGCGCAGCTTCACGCTGATTGCGGCTATGTGTCGCCCGCGGAAGCATGGAATATTCGGCGGTCACCCAGCCTTTTCCCTGGCCCTTCATAAAGGGAGGAACGCGCTCTTCCACTGTAGCCGTACAGATGACTTTCGTCTCGCCAACCTCTATAAAAACAGAGCCCTCCGCGTATTTATTTACTCCTGCTGTCAATTTCATCGGGCGCAGCTCATCACCGTTTCGTCCGTTAGATCTACTCATGCTTTTTCCTCCTACGTCGTATGCAACCTGTTCTTATATGTTTATTTTACCAAAGTGTGCAGGCAAAAGCACCCCAATGACGATTCCCTGTCCTTAAAGAGGAATTTCGTTAATATGCTGCGGCTTGGCTACAGGCTCTCCATAATTTTGATTATTTTGTCCAATCACGCTTTTCTCACCATTCAGTTCAATGCGAATCTTCGTTTTGACCGCATCATCCGAATTGTCCGCTGCTGTCAGTACGACCGATTCTAAAAATTCAGCAGGTACGGCCTCCCCTTTGGCAAACATATCATCCGAGAGTGATACCGTAATGACGTTATCTTTGGAGCGTTCTACCGATTTCAGCGCCGTCTCCCCTGTCATCACTTCCTGCAATCCATCCTTGGTCTGTGGACCTTGAATTAATTGATGCAGAGCGGACTGGACACGATCTTTTTCCGGACTGACCAGTCGTGTTACAGGTACATAATATTGTACTCCAGCAGGCGAAGATGAAGAGAAATATACGGTGACTGGACTGGAATCCAGGGGGGTCACGCCATGACCGACCTCCAAATTAATCCCTACTGCGCGCGTGAGCGGATGGTCCAGCGGTGTGCCGCCAACAGGCATTTCGTTCAGCTTTTTACCATCCACCCAAATCTGCACGCTTTTAATATCGGGACGGTCGGTCAAGGTCCAAGTCAAGCTTTCCATTAATTTGCGTTCTTCCTGTGGCTTATAGTTGGCGAAAGATTTGTTAAATTCGACAACAGCCAGCTTGTTATCCTTGTCCACTGTCACACTTTTCACTTCTGTACCCTGAGGCAATACACCTTTAAATCCTTCTGGTAATAATCCGGCATAAGGCCCGCCCTCAACCAGTGTTTCCAGCGCCGACTTGGCATCTGCCTGTACATCACCTGAAGCAATCGGTAAAGATACAGGAGCCAGCAAACCATTATGATCTTGCAAAAAAACAGCCCTCAACTGCCCGGTAGTGGCAGGTGCTTTTCCGGTTACAGCCTTAATCATGGACTGCTCTGTCGTTGACGGCGGAGGGTCGATGGACGCGGCTTCGTTGCCGAAAAGGCTGCATCCGGACAACAACAGGGGCAGGGATAGCAGCCCGGCTACAGAGGTCATACGCCATGGGTGTTTTATGTTCATAAATGAAGTTCCTCCCTAACAATTTTGTACAGATTGTACTAATATGTATACGAGCCCCGCGTAAAAAATAACTACTTTTTTAGCAGACTGGACACACTGGTCATAATTGCAGTAGAAAATTAGGATCTACACGAGGAGGGTAACTTCAACTTTATGGACAAGAAAAAAGTACCTTACAGCCTGAATAGTAAAAAGGTAGCCGATGCCACCCGTGAGTGGCTGCACAAGCGTGGTGTAAGTATGACTGAAATCGCAGAACTGGTTATGCTTCTACAGAAAAAATATTACCCGAACCTAACGATGGAAGAATGTATGGACAATGTGGACAAGGTGTTAATGAAGCGCGAGGTTCAAAATGCCGTGCTTACGGGCATCCAGCTAGATATTCTCGCGGAACAGGGGGCTCTTCTTCCCCCATTGCAGGATATGATTGAGAATGATGAGGGATTATACGGAGTGGATGAAATTCTAGCCTTTTCCATCGTCAATGTGTACGGCAGTATTGGATTTACCAATTACGGTTATGTCGATAAGCTCAAACCGGGTGTGCTGGAACGCCTGAACGATAAAAGCCTTGGGCCGATTCATACGTTTCTGGACGACATTGTGGGTGCGATTGCAGCCTCGGCCAGCAGTCGTATCGCCCATCGCAAGCAGGCAGAGCGCGAGCAGGAGCTTGGAGAAGAAAGCGCACCGAATACAACACGGTAACAATGACATGCCAGTTGCAAACAATGCGTTGGATTACAATAGATATATACAGGGTAAGAGGAGAACTAGACATGGCAGACGTAATTGCAGGATATACATTCCGTACGATGCAGGCTGATGATTACGATCAGGCCATTGAGCTGTGGAATGGCTTAGACGGATTGGGATTAAGTGAGGCCGATTCACCGGAGCGGATTGCACGATTTTTGCAGCGGAATGAAGGACTTAGCTTTGTCTGTGAGTACGCTGGAAACATCATAGGCACGATTTTAGCAGGCCATGATAGTCGCAGAGGGTTTCTGTATCATCTGGGTGTAGCCACAGAACATCGTGGTCATGGGATTGCGCCCAGACTGGTGGATAAAGCGTTATCTGCTTTGCTTAAAGAAGGTATTGATAAATGCCATCTGTTTGTGATGGAGCATAACATAGGAGGTCAACGCTTCTGGTCAGCTAACGGCTGGGAGAAGCGAGATGGGATTTTATTATATTCGCGAGATCTGGGATAGCATCTGAACGCTTGATCTATGTAAATTAGGAACGCCGGGGCTGCTGGTTCTATTGAATTAGAAGCAATCAGACCCGGCATATAAGAAATCTCAGCTTATTGAGTGGTAATCCTGATTAAAGTATAGGCTATCTTGATTCATAAATTGCAATCAATTTTGAGGTCGTAGTGTACGTTCCACAATGTTAAGTGTGGATTGACGAGAGAAAAATCGGGATACTTGGGCTACCCAATAGTTTTGTCGACCCGATATCATATGACTGCGCCCTTTTTCAAATGCTTTCAAGGCATTATTGACGACAGTCTGGGGTGTTTCTCTGGAACCTACAGAGGCTTCACTGGAGCCTACCACATCAAAAAATGAGGTTTCGGTTGCACCTGGACAGAGGGCGAGCACTTTGAGTCCTCGTTTTCGATTTTCGGCCCACAGCGCCTCGCTAAACGAAAGTACGAATGCTTTCGTTGCTCCATATACGGCCATATAGGGATCAGGCTGAAATGCAGCGGTGGATGAAACATTGATGAGTCCCCCATCCCGGTTACGCAACAAATCAGGCATAAATGCATGTGTGATATCGACTAAAGCAGTCACATTGAGCATCACTTCCTCATGCTGTCTTTCTCCTGAAACCTGCTCAAAGTACCCGTAGGTGGCAAAACCGGCGTTGTTAATCAGAAGATCTACCTTGAGTTGTTGATTTTGAACCTCCTGATGCAATGTTTGGGGAGCTCCCGATGAGGATAGATCGAGCGCAATCACCGTAGCTTTTACGTTATATTTAGCGGAGAGTTCTTTCGCCAGTGCTTTTAGTTTTTTTTCATTGCGCGCTACCAAAATGAGATTACATTGCTTAGCCGCGAGCGAATAGGCAAATGCCTCACCAATCCCGGATGAAGCCCCTGTGATGAGTGCTGTTTTGTTTGCATACCTAAACATGATGATGACCTCCATAGTATCGTTGTTTTATTTAAGAAACACTGTTACCACTACTCTATAATGAACTGAAGCCATCACGATGACGACCTCAGTACACTTCATATTTACGCTGGAGATGAAGAGGGTTTACATACATCGAGCGTATTCTTCAGTGTAAATGCATACACCTCTTGGGCCATGTCCACAGTCAAAAAATGACCTGCAAATTGTAGATGTATCACCCCGTGTAAAGCTGACCACAGCATTCGGACAACCAGCAGTGGGTCCTGTTTTTTCAGTGCTCCCTGCTCCGTAGCATGTATGACGGTTTGTAAGATTCGCGATAATGCCGTTGTGGTACCCTCCAAGCTCTGTTCATCCGGCTTAAAATCAGATAATGCCCCGCCAAACATCATTTTGTAATAGGCTGAATGAAGCCGCGCAAATTCCCAATATGCCCAGCTTAAAGCTTCCAGATCAGCGAGTACGTTTTTCGTAACAGGTACTTGTTCAAAGGTTTCAGCCAATAGCCGGCATCCATCCAGATACATCTCATTGGCAAGACCGTCCTTACTACCAAAAATACTGTAAATGATCTTAGTGGAACAGCTTAATTTCTGTGCAACTCGCCGTACAGTCACAGCCTCAGGCCCTTCTTCTACAAGAAGGATGCATGCGGCATCAATCACATTTTTACGGAGCAATTGCTGCTGCTGTAGCTTCACCTCAGAATAGGTTTTATAGGGTTGCGATGACTCGGACATCGTTCAATGCACTTCCTTTATTCATCTCAGAAACACTGTTTCCTTATAGAATCATAGTATTCCATCCCTAAATGTTTGTCAAATAAAAAAGAGCACAACATAAGTAGATACACTTACTGCGCTCTGGTTGGATGTTAAAAATGAAGCTATGTTTTGCGTTCCACGATCAATAGGCAATGCCCACCCTTGTGCGGATAAAATCGCAACTTGTCCATTGACGATAGGTAAAATCAGCTGTATCCGCAGTGGAAATTTGTGAGCCGTCTTCGGGCAGAAAATCTTTTTCCACGCGATATACACCTGTACGTTCGCCATCTGGCAAATAGGTTGGACATACGATTGTCCAATCTAGTGCTGATTCACGCAGCAATTCGTACACTCGCCGATGCTCCTCGGCCGCGCGGGTGCTGCGTCGCCGGGTATCGGAGGACTCGTACCGATACAGACTCGGTTCGGTCCGGCTTTGCAAAATCCCTGCCGTTCCTACCGTTATGAGTCGGTGAATGGACTGCTCCTGCATCAGCCGGATCAGCAGACCTGCACTAACGGATAAGGTGGTGGTTCCATCTGTATTCAGCGCACTGATCACAACTGTTGGCCCGCCTTTCAGCGCTTGTGCTACGTCCTCCGCGTTGGTGGCATTACCTTGTACAAATTGCAGCTGTGTCCCGTATTGGGATGCGAAATCCTCCAACTTGTCCGGTGAACGAACTAGGACGGTTACGGTATGACCATCCGCTAACGCATATTCTAATATAAAACGGCCCACACGTCCGGTAGCTCCCAGCAGCACCAAATTCATAAAAGCCTCTTCCCCGGCATGCATGCCGTTCATGTTGTTCTGTCATGTTGCATTGTCATATCACTGTACTCGCTCGTTAACTCCACGCCATTATTGATAGCAAAGAGGATAAAAGCGAGTGATAGGACTCTCCTCACTCATAGAGGCTCGTTCACGGCGCACCAGCTCCACCAGGTGGGCCAGCGTCTCAGACATGGCAAACCTTAGCTGGTGAATCCCCAGCTTGTCGCCAAACACGGCAATGCACAGCTCATAAGCTGTGCTGCCTTCCGGTTGAACGAGCTGCAAGAATTTATCCAGCCGTTCTTCATGATGCGCCAGCAATGCTTGCGTCCGTTCGCGAAAATATCCAAACGGATTGCGGTGCCCGGGATATGCCCATGCGACCTCCAGCTCACCTAGGCGCTGCAAGCCATCTATATAAGACTTCAGCGGCTGGGCGTCACTGCCCGGCAGCAGGCTGATATTAGGGGAAATCTGCGGCAACACTGCGTCACCGCACAGAATAACTTCGCTATTCGGCTCATATAAGGACACGTGTCCAGGCGCATGCCCTCCAGTCTCTACGGGCATCCAGCTGCGTCCGCCTAATTCCAGACGAGCGTCTATTCCGGTAGGAATGAAGGTAATCTCAGGCTGCGGATTCACTTGCAAATAAGCCTGCTGCATATGTAATTCCAAGGCTGATACCTGTTCCAAAGGAAAGCCATGCTGGACAAAAAAGCTGGGCAGCCTCTTCTCCATAGCGGTCGTCAATTCTGGAGCGTCCCACATCATCATCGCTTCCTGATGGCTGCGAGCTGACATATGTACGCGAGCCTGACCTTGCTGCTGCATCCACCCCGCCAGTCCATAATGATCGGGGTGATGATGAGTCACCACAATGTCTGAAATATCCTCAAAGGACATTCCCAGCTGTTGGAACACATATGCCCATTCCGCCTCTGTATCCAGATTGCGCGGACCTGGGTCTACAATTGTAAAACCGTGCTGTCCCTTGAGCACATAGCTATTCACCCAGCGCAGCGGAAAGGACATGGATATTTTGACCTGAATGCCTCCATCTATTCGCTCACACGGCGTAAGCTCTGGCAATTTCATGGCTTCCCCTCCGGCCTTCTGTTTCAAGCCCGCACACCGACAAAAATCATTCGGGGCGAAGCATCTTCTATATATTGATCTTCATCATAACTTCCGTGCACCTGCTCTACGGATAGCCCGGCTTGTTCTAGCAATCCACGGAACTTTTCATACGGATATAGCTTTACTCGCTCATAGTACACACGCGCAGGTTGTGCGTCAGCATGAGTGGCATCCAGCTCAGAGGCTGCTTCTGTGGTCGTCACAGATGCGGCTGACCGGATGGCAATTTGCTTTTTCACAAATCCATCTTCAATGACCCGATGCTCCTCAATCCAATTTCCCTCATCCTCCCGGGACGAATGCGGTACCAAATGTGCAGCTACGTAGGAAGGGTTCAAATAATCTATAATAAAACGACCTCCCGGTTTCAACAGCCGATAAATTTCCTTTAATACCCTAAGCTGCTCCTCATCCTTCTCAAAATAACCAAAGGAGGTAAACAAATTGACCACCGCATCAAAGCTTTCATCCAGCGGCACCGCTCTCATATCCCCTTGATGCCAGCTTACCCGCCCTTCGGAATCCGCCGCATGCGCCTCTCTCAGCAGTACATTGGACAGGTCCACACCCGTCACCTTATACCCTGCATCGGCGAGCGCAAGCGAATGACGTCCCATCCCGCAGCATAAATCCAATACGCTGGAACCTTGCGGTAATTTGAGCCAGGAGATCATTTTTTGCACTTCCTGATAGGCTCCCTGAAAGTCGCGATGCTTGTATACCAATAAATAATCTTCCCCAAAGCTTTGCTCGTACCATTCTGCCATATCGTTTCTCCTCCATGAACTCATTTCGCTCTATTACATACTATATTAGCTTTTTCAAACTGGAAACTCAAAAACATTACGAATAAGCATTTTGCAAAAGCACCAAGCTTCCTGACATGAGAGCATGTTACAATAACCGTATTTGAGCTTAAATAATCATAGGAACTTCATACCCACTTCATGTGATTTATCCCATTTTATCATTAAAATGAATCATGGGAATGCCTTTAGAGAGGTTTCATGCAGGAAAGGAGCGGCAAAGTATGATTCAAATTGGACTGACGGGTTGGGGCGATCACGATGACTTGTATCCAACGGGCACTAAAGCTAACCAAAAACTAAGTGTCTATGGAAGCCATTTTCCCGTAGTAGAGATGGATAGTTCTTTTTATGCGGTACAGCCTACGGATCGTATGGCACGCTGGGCGACGGAAACTCCAGACTCCTTTTCATTTCTCGTCAAGGCCTATCAAGGCATGACCGGCCATACCCGCGGCAAACAGCCTTACTTCAAAACCATTGATGCGATGTATGAAGCGTTGCACGCATCCATACTGCCTCTTCGCGAAGCGGGCAAGCTCAAAGCTGTGCTGTTTCAGTACCCCCCCTGGTTCGACTGTACACGTGAGAATGTCGCCATATTGCGAGACACGAAAAATAGGATGGGAGAGGTCCCATCCGTACTTGAATTCAGACATCAAAGCTGGTTCACACCAGAATTTCGGAAGCAAACGCTGGCATTTATGCGTGAAGAAGGCTGGATACATAGCGTATGCGACGAGCCGCAGGCAGGCCCCGGGTCAGTTCCCATTGTACCGCTTGCTACAGACAGCAACCTGACCATCGTACGTCTCCACGGACGGAACATATCAGGCTGGAATCAAAGCTCGGCACCTAATTGGCGGGAGGTTCGTTATCTGTATCGGTACAATGAACAAGAATTGACCGAATGGAAAGACAGATTGCTGGAACTGGAGCAGCAAAGCCGTGAGGTATGCGTGATATTCAACAACAACTCAGGTGGAGACGCCGCTGCCAATGCCAAGCAACTCATGACCATGCTGGGCATGGAGCCTAGACCTTTTCCACCTCGCAAGCCACCTGAAGTGGATCAAGGGCCGGAACAGCTTGAGCTATTTTGACGGCCGGGCTGTGAGTGAAAGTTTGGGCATAGCCTCTCTGAGCTTGCGTTCGTTATCCAGCAAATGCGGGTCATCTGGCAAATAACGTAAAGCGACTTGGTTGTGCTCATATGAAGCTTCTAGCTTACCTACATGGGCGTAGCAATGACTGAGTCGTACATGAGGTAACCAAGAGTAGCATGGCAGTGGGACAGGTCTCATACCAGGAAGATGATGCTGTTGCTCCAATGCTCTTTCATACCAGTATGCGGCAGTACTCCATTCATTTCTTGTGAAAAACCAGTCCCCGATCATGCAGCACAGGTCTGCTTGCGGTACCCCGTATCGAAAAGAGCGTAACAGACGATCCAGCTGTTGCTCTGGCTTTCCGAGGTGGAGATAGCATTCAGCCGCTCGCGCACAAGCAGTAATGCGATCCTCCTGGTAGCCGCTCGGCTCCTCCAGCAGATGGTCGAAGCCCTCTGCGGCCTCGGCATATTCCTTACGGTCAAAGCATTCATTGGCGTGAAAATACAGCAGACGCCCTTCCAGCTTGCCGCTTTCGCTGATCCACCGGGCGAGAATACGCTGGTTACGGAGCGTATGGTCTTGCATTCGGCGATGTGTCACTGCCACATCCGCATGCACGATTTGCCCCTGAGGTATCACCAGATCCTCATGCAGACGCCCTTCCCAGCGGTATTGTCGCTCCCGCTTCACAAGGCGAATACGGCGTGAGCTGAACAACGGTTCACCCCGCTCACCCTCTGCCAAGTGAAGTGGCATCACCACCGCGTCGATATTTTCGGACAAACGCTGTTTTAAGGAACGAAGACGTTCACGATCGGGTTCCAGCAGCACATCATCCGCATCCAGCCACATGATATAGGAACACGTTGCCTTGCCAAACGATTCATTACGAGCGGCGGCAAAATCGTCCTTCCATTCAAACGTATATATCCGATCCGTATAGCGGGCTGCTATCGTCTTCGTCTCATCCGTTGATCCTGTGTCCACAATGATGATTTCATTCATCAGGTCTGCGACCGAATCCAGACACCGGGACAGTGTTAACGCCTCATTTTTTACGATCATGCACAAGCTGAGGGTCATTGGATGCTCAGTCATCACTTCACGTCATCCCCTTTACCGTTGGCTGACTCTTCCGTTGTTTTTCCGGTAGACTTGCCATCAGTATATGCACCTCTCCTCTCAGCCTGCGCCTTGTCTATCTGTTCGACATGCGTAACCCTTTCCAACGGCAAAAGTTGTTCCTCCAGTTGCCGGATTCGCTGTACCGCCTTGTCGAGTGCGGCCTTTCGCTGATTCATTTTGCGAACATGCTGCTGCTCCACCAGGCGAAACTGCTCCTCATCCAGCTTCATCCATTCATTCAGTTGCTCTGTCCCTGGCTTTGCCTCACGCAGCTCTTTCGGCTTCTTGCGACCTGCAAAGCATAAATATTTATGGTGTACCTCCAGCGCTTGTTCTATAAAGTAAGGGTACAGCACACGGGAGAGACTTCCGGCATAGTAAGTCCGTTTGTGATCGTGAAACGGATGATATCCATAAGGTACAGACAGGACGAGCATCCCCTTTTTATTCAACAAGCGGTAAGCATGGGACAGCAGAGTGTCGGGATGCGCAAAATGTTCCAAAATCTCTCCTAAAATAATAGTGTCAAATCCGCCGGGAGGACGTTCAAATTGTGAAATGTCCTTTAACTGAAAGTGGACTCGTCCCCTGACGGGTGCAGATTCCTGTCGAAGCTCTTTTTTTGCATACGAAATACTGCCCTCTTCCAAATCAATGGCCGTTACCTCAAAGCCTTCCCGCGCGAGCAAAATGGACGTTATCCCCTGACTGCATCCAACATCCAGCACGGTACGTCCCTGTACATGGCGGCAAATCCAATGAATTCGATTGCGGGTGGCTTCATGGGATTCCTCCGAATTGATCTGCCCGTAATAACGTTCGTTTACCTGATCACGGTTAGCCAACAGCGGCGCCCCCTCCGTCACCCGGTTGCCCCAAGATCACGACATGTCCACCTGTGCAGTGTGCAGTCGCATTACGTGTATCGAAGACCAGCGGAGCATGGTCAACCAACTGTTGGTAGTTCACCACAGAATGGTCTGTCGTAATGACTACGATATCTGCACTTTCCCACAGCTGGGCATTTGCCGTCCGAGATGGGATTTCTTCACCGTTCAGCTTAAAACCCGATACATACGGGTCGGTGAAGCTAACCGAAGCGCCCATTTTAGTTAGATGCTCGAACAAGACAAGCGCTGGGGATTCGCGAACATCATCAATGTCCTTTTTGTAGGCCACACCTGCCAGAATAATATTGGCCTTGTTTATGGCTTTCCCTTCCTGAGCGAGCATGGATTCGATTCGCTCCGCGATATACAGCGGCATACGCCGATTCATGCGGTCTGCCAGATCTACGAATTCCAATGGAAAACCGTGCTGCTCCGTTTTCCACGACAGATATAGCGGATCAACCGGGATACAGTGTCCCCCAATGCCTGGTCCTGGATAGAAAGGCATGTAGCCGAACGGCTTGGTTGCCGCTGCATCCAGTACCTCCCATATATTGATGCCAATTTTCTCACACGCCGCTGTCAGCTCATTGACCATTCCAATGTTGACACTGCGAAACGTATTCTCAAACAGCTTGGCGGCTTCAGCCACAGTTGTCGAGCTAACCGGAACAATCTGATCCAAAAAGGATCCGTAAAAACCTGCTCCTGCTGCCAGACAATCTGGTGTGCAACCGCCGATCACCTTAGGGGTGTTGCGAATGTTAAAATGGACGCTGCCCGGATCGACACGTTCCGGTGAAAAGCACACATAAAAATCCTGACCCACTGTCCATCCCCTGCGCTGCTCTATCACGGGCCGAATCAGTTCTTCGGTCGTTCCCGGATAAGTCGTGCTTTCCAGAATCAACAGGGTTTGTCTACGCAAATGAGGTATGGCCTGATTAATTGCCGTCTCAATATAGGACGTATCTGGCTGATGTCCGTCTGTCAGCGGTGTAGGCACACATACCACAACGATATCCGCATGCTCCAGTACCTTAATATCCGTAACTGGATGCAATTGCTGCCCGATTAGGCCTGCCAGTGCATCATCGCCAATGTCTATGATGTACGACTTTCCTTGAAGCAACTTGGCCACTTTGACAGGATCGGAATCTATACCATATACATCATAACCAGCCTTCGCCATTTCCACTGCCATGGGCAGCCCTACATAGCCGAGACCGATCACTGCCACCTTTACCGTTCCTTTTGTGATTCTTTCCATAAGCTGCAAAATACCCACCTCTTTCTTCGTTACTCCATACCTTGCAGTAACTCAGCAATTCCAGCGCGATCCATTAACTCATCGTCCGAGCGATATTGTTCGAAGCTTACCCGCTCCAATCCACCATATTGACTCAACAAACGCTTGTCTGCTTGCTGAGGAAGAATAACAAAATAACGATCATCATAGCGATACGTATGCGGAACCTCATAGGGCGAAATCAGCACCTCATGCAGCTTTTCCCCACCACGTATACCAATTTCCTTCACTTTTAACTTAGACTGTCCCGCCTGTTCTTTCATCACTTCTGCCAAATCCGCAATATTACAGCCCTTCATTTTCATGACTAACGTCTCTCCACCAATCGCCGTAACAGAAGCCTTCAGCAGCAAGCCAATCGCCTCTCCGAGCGTGAGGAAGAAACGTGTCATATCTGGGCTCGTCAGCGTTAAATCCTGACTTTCCGCGATCTGGCGTTTGAACAGGGGCACGACACTTCCACTCGTCCCTAGCACATTGCCGCCGCGAATACACACAAAGCGAGTACGCTCATTTAAGGCGTTGGCGCGGATCATCAATCTTTCGCCAATCGCCTTCGTCATCCCATATACATTCACCGGGTCTACCGCCTTGTCTGTAGAGACATCAATGACCTTGGCGACTCCCTGCTCTATGCTGGCCCGAATCACATTTTCCGTACCATGTACGTTCGTCTTGAAAGCCTCTTCCGGCTGCTTCTCACACACAGGGACATGCTTTAAGGCCGCCAAATGGAACACATAATCTATCCCGCGACAAGCCTCCTGCAATGCCTGAAGGTCCCGAATATCTCCAATCATGAAATTCAGCCGGGGATCAGACTGGAATTGCCGCTGCATGGCAATCTGTGCAAATTCACCGCGTGAAAAAATACGAATTTCCGCTGGTCCCTCCTTCAGCAATTCAGCCGTCAGGCGTTGCCCCCAAGATCCCGTTCCTCCGGTCACCAGCAGTTTTTTTCCTTTGAACAATATAATCTCCTCCTGACCGTTACGAATTGGCAATGCCTGTGCCCAAAAATTCAGCCAGCACCGCGTTCATTTCATTTTCTGAGAGTCGATCCTTTGCCGGCACCTTTTTCACCGATGTATTGGCGGCATGAATGACATTCACATAGTTGCGAAGCGGAATCACCTCATGCGGCAGCTCCGTTACATATCCGTGTGTGCCTTTCCCAGGAATAACGACACGGTAATCATTCAGAAATTCCTCTACTTGATAGCGGAACACATAAAAGGAAGGCGAGTGGTGAAACACAGGTGCCATCTGCCCCTCAACCGCATCCCACAAGTAACCCATTTGATTTATCAGCGCAACCGTATCCGGTTGAAACTTGTAATCATGCAACTGTTGTACAAAGGATTGGTGATACAAATCGTCGGAATCTATTCGAGCAATAAGCAGTTCGTCCGCTCCTTCGATGTACGCATTGATACGACGTTTACTTTCGATGCTCGTACCAAAACGGATGTGCTCAGGAATGGGCTCCCGTTGGGCCAGTTCCTCTTCCACAATGTCGCTGCATCCACCCGCCAGCTTGACGACAGATAAAAAATCCGTATTTGTCTGATTGAGCAGACTACGCAGCGTAAAGGTTCTGAATATATCCAGTCGCTCGCTGATCCACTCACGTGTCAGGCGGTTGGGGTTCATTCCATAGTTATTAAAATTAATTTCAATCACAATCTTGCGATTCATTGATCTTCCTCCCTTTCATCCGTCTTCTCTCAAGTTATGAAGACGCTTCTGAAACGGCACGTACAGATGCAACAACTCTCGCAAAAATAGGTAGAATCGAAAAAGAATAGCCGTTCATACAAAAACCTTTTAACTTTCGACATATGATAGAATACGAAGTTTTTTGCTCTATTTGAAAAGTTGAACAAGCAGGATTGACAGGGAGGAAACAAGATATGACGGATTCAAAGTATCTGGAGATTGACGAGGTATTGAAATGTTTGAAGCTGGCACTCGATCAGCACCAGCCCTTCTCGCTCATACGTATTGGAGATGGCGAAAATTTGGTATTGGCTCAAGACACCGTCTGGCCGATGGAAAAGGTGTTACAGGAACGCTGGGCGGTCAAAGCCAATCTCGGCCAAAAGGGACTATTTCTGCCCAATACGGAACTACGAGACGCAGTGGCAGAGGCAGTGAACAAAGCCAGCATCGCAGGCATTTTGCCATATGATGACGTGTCTATTAAGGCACCATCCTATATGAAGCGGGAGTTGACCGATCAGGTCTTTGCTCACTACGCTCTTTCCCCTGCGCTGACTTGCCATGCCTGCCTGAATCGATATTTAGCGGAGACACCCGTATTCTGGGACATCTTGAAAAATCGACGCATTCTGCTGGTGACCCGGACGGCCGCTGAAGTAAAGCCTGTTCTTGAGGCCGAGCCGTACGGGTTGCATATCGCGCACACGCTCGCATTTCATCAATATGAACAGATGCCGGAAACACTCGAATGGATCGCAGCACACAAAGATGACTTTGATATTGCGCTGTTCTCTTGTGGTGTCAATGCAGTGGTATTGGCGCAAAAAACAGCAGAATTAACTGGCAAAGTAGGTATAGACTTCGGCAAGGCGATTAATATCGTCATGTTCGGCAAAGCGAATTAAAGAATGAAAGTAATATCTAAAAAAAAAATCAAATTCGGTAACTGTGCTCTGAATATCAAAAAAGCATCAGCAAAATGAAACCTGCTGGTGCTTTTTGCTATCCATTGCTGCCATAAAGTTCGTATTTGCTCAAAATCATTCATATAAAGCCTTGAACCCTGACTTCTTAAAATAGAATTTGAGATTCCCTGTTACTTCTTTTACAATATTACAGAAACTAGCATTCATTCGAGATCATGAGGAGGATGTTGAATATGTCACATAACAAGAGATTGAAGACATATCCAATTGCAAAAACAAAGCATGTAAAGGTTCATGGTCGAACTACGCCAACACTCACCCCTCTCACTCTATTTTGGACAGGCAGCGGCATTGAATTGAATATGACAGGCTCAGAGCTATGGATTGAAATAGAAGCCGATTATCAGGTATATGAGCCCTGGATCAGTATTGTCATCAATGGTGTCCCGATGAGTCGCCTGATGGTGACCGCTGGTCGGCATTGGATCTGTCTTTTGAGAGGGTTGAACTCTGACACGGTCAAAAATGTCCGTATCGTCAAGGATGTCCAGCCTATGAGCTCGGACCCGCGCTGCTTGTTGCAAATTCATGCGCTGAAGGTTGACGGAGAATTGCTGCCGGTCCCTAATAAGCCCCTCAAAGTAGAGTTTATCGGGGACAGCATTACTTCGGGAGAAGGAACGATTGGAGCGAAGGAGGAGACAGACTGGGTTCCTATGCTATTCACAGCCCTACGCAATTATACAGCTATAACAGCCGAGGCACTGAATGCGGATTACCGAGTGTTCTCACAAAGCGGATGGGGTGTGCTAACCAGTTGGGATAACAATCCACATGGGAACATACCGGCATATTATGAGCAGATATGTAGTGTGCTCACCGGAGAGAGAAATGAAGCATTAGGGGCATTTGCCGATCATGATTTTACCTCTTGGCAACCAGACGTGGTCGTAGTGAACTTAGGGACTAATGACGGTGGGGCATTCTATTCTCCAGCATGGACAGATCCAGTAAGTGGAAAAGTGTACAAGCAACGTTTGAACGAGGACGGCACATTCAATGAAGAAGACGTACAAGCTTTTGAAAACGCTGCCGAACATTTTCTGGTCAAGCTTCGGACTTGCAATCCTGCTGCCCATATTGTGTGGGCCTATGGAATGCTTGGTACTCCGATGATGTCAGCGATCTACCGGGCGGTAGACGCATACAAGAAAAAAACGAAGGATCGGAAGGTGTCGGTATTCCAACTGCCTAACACGACAGAAGCAACGATAGGATCCCGCAGCCATCCCGGACTCCTCGCCCATACCAAAGCGGCAGATGAGCTGACTCAGTATTTGCGAGAAATTTTAAAAAATTAGCAGCCGGAAAAAGAAAATCAACTCTGTTGTACACACCATGAAGTAATCCAACAACCAGATCATTTATGTTCTCGGTGTTGTTAAGGAGCACAGCCACAAACCTGCGGCAAATGTCTGCCTCAGGCTGTGGCTGCTAGGCTTGGAGCGTGGCCGCCTAATCATAGGAAAACCATGAACAGGCGCGAGCTCTGAACCGGAGAATACTTGTATGATATATTTTACAAAAACGGAGTTGAAGCGATGCCCGTGAATACCTCAGGACCATTGCGAACAGTGGTCGATACACCCGAAATATAAGAAGAATATACCGTTTGTATGGCCCAGGGAGCGGACAGATCCTGTGCATTAAAAGCTTGCGTTTCATTAGATCCTGTCACGCCTAATACCCCCTCGGCGCGGTAGACTACCTCGTTCGGATCATAGTCGGCTCCACGTACGATTTCCACCGTATACGTATCACCAAGCTCACCGATCAAGCCAATCGAACCACTAAAAGTCACAATCGGACTCGGCACAAGAAAGGTTCGCAGCGTAATCATACCGAATCGCTCTGGTACTGGACCCAATTGAATATCGGGACCCTCCCCTGTTTTTGATGAACTGGTGGAGCTTCTCATATCCAGAAAAAAACCCATACCTTATCCCTCCAAGTTGCATGATACTCCATGCTATGCAAGCAATTCTTTGGCGTATTGGACAAATTAGTAATAAATCTATCAATTCAGCTCGAAAAAACCGATAGTAAATACATATGGTATAAGCTTTAGAATGAATATATAGATAGAAAGCAGGGGTTTGATGAAACAACTGAAACGACTGAAAACATTAACACTACGCAAGAAATTGACAGCGGCATTCCTGCTGGTCATGCTTGTTCCTAGTATCATTGTGGGCTCTTTCTCTTATCAGGCAGCATATAACCAGACAGATCGCCAATTACAGGACAGTGCGACATCTAGCGTTACTGCATCTGATCGCGCAGTTACTCAAACGATTCAAGCCAAACTCGCCGATCTCGAATATTACTCCACAACATTGACAGCTAGTGATAACAGTGCTGAAGCAGATGATGCCATTCTAAAAAGATTACAAGTGTATTTGAAAATGCATGCGGAAGTTGTTGATATGTTTGTAGGCACTCCCGAAGGTAAACTCATTATCGGCAAAGCCGTAGGCTCCACTAACGATCCTCGTGAGCGTCCGTGGTATAAACAGGCCATGGAGAAACCCGGTCAAACCGTAATCAGCCCTGTCGGGCTCAATACGGCCAAGGTCCCCGTTGTGTATATTTCACGTACACTTCCCGACAACAGCGGTGTTCTCGGTCTTTCTCTGAATTTGAATAATTTAAAAGAAATCACAAAGCTAAGAATCGGACAAAATGGATATATTGTGATATTTGATAGTACCAAACGTATCGTTACTCACCCGACAGAAGTCAGCGGGAGTACCGAAATGGGAGAAAAAACGCCTCAATTGTTTGACTCCAAGGAGGGTAGCTTCGATTACAATGCTGCTGGTGTAGCTAAACATCTGATTTTCAAAACCAATGAGTTGACAGGCTGGAAAATTGCCGGAACGATGGACAAATCAGAAACCCGTGCCTCCGCCCAACCTATTCTTCTCACGACAATCGTAGTGTTGGTCATTGCAGCCATCATCATTGGTGTGCTCGCAATGTGGCTGATCAACAGCATCCTTAAACCCATCCATAGATTGCGTAATTCTATGGATGCTATCAGCCAAGGTAATCTATCGATTAATGTGGCTACGAACAGCACAGATGAAATTGGCGAGTTATCAAGATATTTCCAACAAATGGTGGATAACCTGCGTAACATGATTAGAGAAATTCAAGCAATGACAGGTAATTTGTCAGCATCCTCGCAAGAGCTTGCCGCAGGTGCAGAACAAACGACCCGTGCCATCGAGCATGTGACCATAGCCATTCAAGATGTGGCTGCCGGCAGCGAACGTCAGGTAGACAGTGCTAAAGATAATCAGAAACGAGTTAGCGGCATGTCTGCTGACATTACAGCTATGACCGACACCATGGCAGAAATGACCACTTATTCCGCCCAAGCTATTCAGGCGTCGGATGCAGGCAGTGAGCATATCGGCAACAGTGTCATCTCCATCGATGGAATTCGCACTACCGTGGAAGAACTCGATACGATTGTCAGCGCTTTGAGTGACCGTTCCGGACGAATCGGGACGATTGTCACCGTCATTACGGAAATTGCTAGCCAGACTAATCTGCTTGCACTGAACGCTTCTATTGAAGCAGCACGAGCTGGGGAGCATGGCAAAGGTTTTGCTGTCGTAGCAACAGAGGTCCGCAAGCTGGCTGAAAACTCAGCTTATTCCGCACAGCAAATTCGTGAACAGATTCAAGGGATACAGAGCGGTGTATCTGAAGCCCTGGTCGCTATGGAATCTGCCAAGGAACGCGTAACGGAAGGGATCAATTCCATTGATCTATCCGGTCGCTCCTTCTCGCGCATCCGTAGAGCAGTAGCCAAATCAGCGAAGCAGCTCGATAACGTGGCTGCTTCTACCGCGGGAGTAGCCCATGGAACGAATGCAGTCGTTAGCAGCATGGAGGAAATTACACGTATTGCTGAAGAAGCAGCATCTCATACAGAGACCGTGTCCGCAGCCGCAGAGGAACAGCTCGCCTCCATGGAAGAGATCGGTTCGTCTGCCGCAGATTTGACCCGTCTGGCAGAGCAGCTTCAAGATTTACTGACACAATTCCAATTGGATGAAACAAAATAACCATTCCTACCGATAAATACAGAGAAAGCGAATTTTCAAAATGAAGGAGGATGGAACATGGATATCGCAGCATTATCCACAGGTATGAGTCAGGCCAGCTTGGCTCAAGCCGTAAGTGTGAAGGTATTGGGTATGGCTAAGGATCAAGCCAGTGAACAAGGACAGGCTTTGGTACAGATGATGGAAAAAAGCGTACAACCACATCTTGGGGGTCAATTGGACATCCGGGCATAAGTACATCCTATTCATGATGAAAGGCGATTCTACTCAGGTCTGTACAGACCCGGGCAGAATCGTTTTTTTTCTCCCTATTTTTCGTTCAGCATAAAACGTAGTAAACTAGACATATCGTCCACAACCTCGGTTCGGAGGATAGCGCAATATAAACATGATTTACATTTAAAAGGAGGATACATAGTTTATGAGTTATACTGAATATTTCGGAAAAGCCAGAGAACAACAACTGGGCGAACTACAGGAATGGCTGTCCATTCCGAGTATCTCCGCATTATCGGAGCACAAAAAAGACATTAACCAAGCAGCCGAATGGCTGGCGGCCAAACTGACTGCTGCAGGCTTGGAAAACGTTGAAATTATTCCAACCAAAGGCCATCCGTTAGTGTACGCAGACCATTTGCATGCACCTGGCAAACCAACCATCCTCGTGTATGGACACTATGATGTGCAACCTGTGGACCCGCTTCACCTGTGGGAAACGCCACCGTTTGAGCCATCCATTCGCGATGGAAAATTGTATGCGCGCGGAGCGACAGACGATAAGGGGCAAGTTTTCTTGCACATTAAGGCGGTTGAGGCCATTTTGAAGCAGGAAGGCAAATTGCCGCTGAACATCAAGTTTTGCATTGAAGGCGAGGAAGAAGTGTCCAGTCCGAACCTGCTTGAGTTTTTGCACACCGGCGCTGAACGCCTAGCAGCCGATGCTGTACTGGTGTCTGACACCTCTCTGATCGAAAAAGGGAAGCCTGCGATTTGCACAGGTTTGCGCGGACTGTGCTCACTGGAAGTCGCCATTCACACGGCGAACACGGATCTGCATTCCGGCTCCTTCGGTGGCGGCGTGCCGAATGCCCTGCATGCTTTGGTGTCCCTGTTGGCAACCCTGCATGATGACAAAGGCCGCGTTAGCGTCGAAGGATTTTACAACGATGTTGCTCCATTATCGGCAGAGATGAGAGAAGAATTTGCGAAGCAAGGATTCAATGAGAGCAAGCTGCAACAAGATCTTGCACTTGATTCGCTCTATGGCGAAGAAGGGTTTAGCTTCGTCGAGCGTGTTGGGGCTCGTCCTACACTGGAACTGAACGGCGTATATGGCGGCTTCCAGGGTGAAGGTACGAAAACGGTCATTCCGAAGGAAGCTCACGCTAAAATCACATGCCGCTTGGTAGCTAATCAGAATCCGCAAGATATTCTGGACAAAATCGAGCGCCATTTACGCGCACACGTTCAAGCAGGAGCTACCCTGGATATTCAACAAGGTGAGAAAGCGAACGCCTTTAACATCGACCCGTCACATGCGTTTTTACAAGCAGCAGCGGATGCCTTTGAGAAAGTATACGGTGTACGTGCCCTATTTACCAAGGATGGAGGCTCTATTCCGATCGTGGAAACCTTCTCCCGTGTGCTGAGTGCTCCAGTTGTATTGATGGGCTTCGGCTTGCCGGATGAAAACCTGCATGCACCAAACGAGCATTTTAATTTGGAGAATTTCGATAAGGGTCTGCTGACGATTGTGGAGTTTTTGAAATCTGTGTAAGCACATGACAACTTCTAATGGCTAAGTTACAATAGAGAGGGCGAAAGCCCTTTCTATTTTTTTAGAGGAGCGCTGCACAATATGATTATTCAGTTCATTCGTTTACGGTAATGTGAGGTACAGTTCATGAAAACTCAATCATTTTTTCAAAAAATGGGTTGGGTTTATTTGGCTGTGCCTTTTTTCATTCACCCAATACGAATGAACGAGGTGCTTTTCTATGTCCAAATGGAATAAACACGAGATGAAAGCTAGCCTGATTGGCAAGCATCAACATCTTTTTAGTTGTCCTGTATGTTCTCAACCCATGCGTATGGTGGAAGGTAAAAGCCTCCTATGTATGAATCAGCATTGCTATGATCTTTCAAAACACGGGTATTTACATTTATCCGCCCGATCCCATAAAACCAAATATGATAAACAACTATTTAACTCCAGAAGAATGATGTGCAATAGCGGATTTTTTGATCCTTTAAATGAAGCCATAAGCAGCACCATGATGAAGTTTATGAAACCCCTGTACGATCAAAAATCACATCTGTACTTGCTGGATGCAGGTTGCGGGGAAGGTTCCCCTTCGAGCCACATTCAGGATAAGCTTACCTGGAAGGGAATCACCGAGCTTACAAGCGTAGGTATGGACCTGTCTAAAGAAGGTATTGTGGCCGCAGCCAAAGCATATCCTCATGCCCTCTGGTGTGTTGCCGATTTGGCTCATTGCCCATTTGCAAATCAACAATTTGACGGTATACTCAATATTTTATCCCCTTCCAATTATGCTGAATTTAAAAGGATTCTTTCAGAGGATGGCTGCATTCTAAAGGTCATTCCCGAACCATATTATCTTCAGGAATTGAGATGCTTGTATGAACAGAAAAAGCCAACTTATTCAAATGACAATATATTAAGCCGGTTTAAAGATAGCTTTAATCTTCTATCCGCCGAACGAGTAACCTATCGCTTTATGCTAAATGCCGACCTTGTGGAGCCTTTGCTCCATATGACTCCCTTATCGTGGGGAGCTACGGAAGCAGACTGGCAGCGAATGCAGGAAATAGATTTACCGTATGTCACCGTAGATTTACTCATCTTATGCGGTAAAAAATAACATACCAAAAAGCATTCACAGCATGTGATTACGCATGCTCGTGAATGCTTTTTTTCGTTAATGCCGTCGCTTAAGGAAAACGAGTGTAGCGCAACAGGTGAACCAGCCGATTCAGCCGTTCTATCTCCCGATCCAGCTCATGCAGTGGCTGCCCCGCCAAAGCAGCGTTCGCTCTCCGATCACGTAGCGGATTTATTTTCCGGCCAATGAGTTTCAGCACGGTGGCCTTCCCCATGTTATTCACCACCACATATTGCGTTAGCGGATCAAGCTCAATCCACAATACATGGTGCTGTTGAAAAAACAACAGTAATTGCTTTTTTAACTCATCCAGCTCATGAGGCTCACCTGCAATTTGCGGCTGATGATGAAAAGCCACATAGCCCATCACACGCAGGTCACTTATGATTTGTTCCAAATGAAGCGTTTCGTTTATGTACACATTGTTCGTGCTCATGCGATTTCTTGCACCATTCGTACGATTTTCCCGGATGACGTTCACCCCCTGACTATCGTTTATTTTAAGGTTTATCTTTCCCCTTTTTCACTGTAGCGCAATCGGTTTTAAAAAATCAGAACGTATACAAACCTTATGAACAAAAAAACAACCGGCTTATACGCCAGTTGTTTCCCGTTCCACAAAATACTTATTGGTCATATAATGAGCCTTGCCTCTAGAAGTATCAACCATTCCCTTTTTGTTGTCGAGAAAAACAATCTCCCGGCATTTGGTGCAGTACCACTTGGTCCGCTTGAAGGGGGATTCTGTTACATACGATGTACCACATTTGCAATCTACTTTAATTAAGGTTTCTGTTGATTTGTAAGCTTGAGACAGCTCTCTTAAGCCAGTATCCGGCTGTTGAATCGGGATAATGACCTCCTGATAGCTTGAATACTGATTGTGCACTTTAAAGTCAGCCACCAGTTCCGCATGCAGTCCAAAGTACTCTTTGCCAATCTCGGTTACAAATTTCTTGCCGATTCTGTAACACTCAAGCCATTCCTGTATCTGTTGATTAGACAAAGGCACCGTGCCCTTGATACCACTATTTAATGTGTAAGTCATGATGTATAAAGTATCATCTTGTCTATGTCCGTACATGAGAAGCCTCCTTATAATACACTTGATAATGTACTACAAAGCGTACAAAACATCAATTTTATTATTTGGCAAAAGATATAGTAGCATTTCCAAGTATGGATTTAATATATGGTGAAAAGCATATAAAGACGCGTGCGAGTCTGTTAGAAAAGCAACTGACAATCTGTCAGTTGCTTTGTCTTTCTACATAGTATTTGTTGGTCATGTACCAGGCCTTGCCTGTATTCGTATCCACCATGCCCTTTTTACGATCCAGGAACACAATATTGTTGCATTCCTTGCATGACCACTTGGTTCTCTTATGAGGTGATTCTTCTATGTAGGAAGCACCACATTTACATTCTACCTGAATTAATGTTTTATACTGACTATACGCTTCTACCAGTGGGTCCAGATCTACAGCTTTACGTTCCATTACAGGCTGTATCATGGATATGTGTTCTCTCTGCTCCGAGTATTCATTATGTACCTTGAAATCTGCTACCAACTCAGGGTTTAAACCAAAATATTGTTTGCCCACAACTGTTACAAATTTGCTGCCGATTCGATATGCTTTAATCCATTCCTGCACCTGTTTACTGGATAGGTCGACTGTTCCCTTTATACCGCTGTTCAGCGTGTAAGTCATTGAGTGTTGGTTGGGTGTCATATGTCTTATCGTTCACCTCCGATCAAGAATATACCACAGGTAGTCCTAAGCAAAAACCCGATTCAACTTCCATCCTGTCGTCATGCTAATTTGTATTTCATTCTTAGACTATCACCAGATGCATTTCTATCTAAATACAACTTTGTGGTACAGCTTCCACCTCAATTATTCATATAACTTATTGGAAAACGCATGGTATTTTCTTCCTTATCTATATAGTACACCACTTATACACAAATTCCCACATATTTCAGCGGTTTAATCGTTTTTTTCGTCATATCCTCAGCATGATCAAAACAAAAGCCTTCCCGACCACCCTTCATTGTTGAAGGATCATCGAGAAGACTTTGTACCCCGCAAGGAACGAGAGGTCAGATTTTTAATTCGCCAAGCCTGATTAATTCTACGACCGCCTGTGAACGACCTTTTACGTTCAGTTTCTGCATTACGTTGGAAATATGGTTACGCACCGTCTTCTCACTAATAAATAGTTGTCCGGCGATGTCACGCGTTGTTTTGTCCTGCACGAGCAGTTCAAATACTTCACGTTCACGGTGAGTTAACAAAAACTTGTTTTTCTGGTCGTTACCCTTCGTCAATTTCACCCCTCCTTGCTCGGGTTTTGTGTGGTGTAACAAGGTTAAGGGATACAGTCAACACATTTTATGTCATGTGCTCAGGTATGGTTCAATGTGCGGATAAAAATGGGCATAGGCACCTTACTTGTAGCTTTAATGACGAGTTGAACTTTGTGTCTAAAATATGTATTGACAGGCATATAGGCCAGCCTTATGATAAGAAAAAATGCGACTGATAATCATTATCAAAAATGATAATTCGTTATAGAGATCGCGCTACAGACTATGGTTCAGGGCCAGTTTGGCCAGAAAGGGTGTTCATTGATTATGAAACTACGTTATGCCGTACCGGCCGGAGTGCTGGTCTCTTCTATTCTGTTTGCAGGTTGCGGACAAGCCGGAACTGCGGATCAGCAGCCTGCTGCAACATCCAAAGATACAGGAGCAACAACACAGACCACGACTCCTGCGGCGACTGCTCCCAATTTTGATCAAGCGGTTGCGGCTTACCGTACCTATGCAACCGAGCAATGTGATACGTTTGTGAAAAAGACAGAAGAATTCACGAACGCAGTCAAAGCTGGCGAGCTGGATAAAGCCAAGGCTTTGTATGCTCCAGCACGTATGTACTATGAACGGATTGAACCGATTGCGGAAGCACTAGGCGATCTGGACCCGAATATTGACGCTCGTGACGGTGATGTGGATGCAGCAGATTGGCGCGGATTTCACCGTATTGAGAAAACATTATGGGAAGAGAACACCACCAAAGGATTGGATGAGTTTTCCGACCGCCTGCTGAGTGATGCCAAGCTGCTGCGTGCCAAAGTAGAAACAGTTAACATTGATGCCAGCTTGATGGTAACAGGTGCAGTCGAGTTGCTGAACGAAGTTTCTACCTCGAAGGTAACGGGTGAAGAGGAGCGTTATTCTCATACGGACTTGTACGACTTTGCGGCCAATGTAGAAGGTGCTCAAAAGATTTATGACATTTTGAAAACAGATCTGAACCAAAAAGACGCGGCGTTGGAAAAGCAAATTGGTGAGCGCTTTACAGCCTTACAGCAGGAGCTGGCTCCTTTCAAAGACGGCGAAGGCTATGTATCGTATACCAAACTGAAACCGGAAGAAATTAAAAAGCTAAGCCAGAACCTTGATGCTTTGGCAGAACCGTTGTCCCAAATGGGGAAATTGTTAGGAGTGTAATGATATGAAAGGCTTTAAGCGGCAAAAAGGACAAGAAAAGTCGCAGTATGCGGAATCCCGTAATGAACAGTCTGATCTGACAGAAAAGGATGCTCAGCCAGCGGATGATGAGCGATCAGGAAAAGGCAAATCTGTATCACGCCGTGATCTATTGAAGCTGGCCGGGGTAGGCGGATTAGGTCTACTGCTTGGCGGCGGTGGCGTGGGCGCTGTGCTGTCAGCCAGTCAACGCCTCGAAAGCATGATGACGGAGGCAGATACCAAAGATGTAGTTCCTTTTTACGGCAAACATCAGGCGGGAATTGTAACTCCGGCACAAGATTTTATCTGTTTCGCCGCTTTCGATCTAACAACCCCCGACAAGGAACAGGTGCGGAATCTCTTCAAGGCCTGGACGGAAGCAAGTGCTACAATGACTTCTGGTGTGCTGCTTGGCACCGATAATGAAAATATCAACCTCCCTCCTTCTGATACGGGCGAGGCAGCGGGATTATCTCCGTCCCGGACGACGATCACTTTTGGGGTGGGTCCCTCCTTTTTTGATGGACGGTATGGCCTGGCAGGGCTCAAGCCTGCCGGGTTCCGTGAGCTGCCTCGTTTTCAAGGAGATGCCCTGGATGAGCAATGGTGCGGCGGTGATATCGGAGTGCAGGTATGTGCCAATGACTTGCAGGTAGCTTTCCATGCCCTGCGTAATTTGGCGCGTATCGCCAGAGGAACGGCGGTACTCCGTTGGACGCAGGAAGGTTTCCAGCGGACGGCACAAGCTGATCCTGCGGGCAGCACACCGCGCAATTTGCTCGGCTTCAAAGATGGCACGGGAAACCCGGACACGTCCAAGGCAGACGAGATGAATCGGCTGGTGTGGACACAGACCAATGACGGACCAGCATGGATGGGCGACGGCAGCTATATGGCTGTACGCCGTATTCGTATGCGAGTAGAGGTGTGGGATCGTTCAACATTAGGTGACCAGGAGGATACCTTTGGACGCCATCGCAGCAGCGGTGCCCCACTGGGCAAAAGCAAAGAGTTTGACAAGCTGGATCTGGCGGCTACAAGCCCTGAAGGCAAGCCGCTTACGCCCCCTACCTCTCATGTGGCATTGGCTCATGGGAACGGGAGCATTAATATTTTGCGGAGATCTTATTCCTATTCAAGCGGATTAGACAAACAAACAGGACAGCTCGATGCCGGACTGCTGTTCATCAGCTACCAGCGTGATCTGTTCAAGCAGTTCGTTCACATTCAGGAGAAGCTTGCACGTAATGACAAGCTGAACGAATACATTGTACACAAAGGCAGCGCGGTGTTCGCCTGCTTCCCAGGTGTGTCGCAAGGCGGCTACATCGGGGATACGTTATTTTAGCAGCAGGCAAGGAAGGGGATTTATATGAATCGGCGCAATAAAAGCTTGGGGTGGGTGTTTGTGCTGGTGGCGGCTCTGCTGCTGACAGTAACTCCCTTCATATCCGGCTATGGGTCGGCCGTTTTCGCACAATCAAATGCTAAAGCTGTCTCTAATGATCAGCTGATGCCTGTGGTCGGCGGAGCACTGGTGGAGGCGGGACAAGACCAATGGACGGAAGCCTCCAAGGACCTAAAGGAATTCCGTGGTTTATGGGAAGCTGTCAAAGCAAATGGCGGGGATTCAGCCCATATCGCGGCCGTAGATCAAGCTCTGACCGATGCAGAAGAGGCGCTTTCCCATGGCGGTGGGGATTCAGCGAAAGCTGCGTTATCCGTGCTGGCGCGCTCGGTCAATGAGTTCGTGACGGCTGCCGAAGGAGATCAACCGGCTCCTGCCGGAGCTAAAGCAGCGGAAAAACTGCTTCCTATGGCGAAGGGCAGTCTGGCTGCCATGCAAAAAGGCGATTGGGCTGCTGCGCGGGTGGATTACGACCGAATCGTTAAAGCCTGGTATCAGGTGGAGACCCCGATTCGTCTGGACCATTTTTCGGTATACAGTTCGCTTGAAACAAAAATCAGCCTTATTCGCATCTCTATGCAAGCAGAGCCCATACGTCAAGCACAGGCTCTCAAGGAAATGCAGGAGTTAACGACGCTGCTGTCTGATTATAGTCAGGGCAAACTTGTGAACACAGATCAAGGGGCAGATGCAGGCAATGCCGCTGCCGGAGCAGCGAATGGTTCAACAGCTTCCCTCGGCGATGCAGTCACCCTGCTCGAATCCGCACGCCAAGATGTTGTAGCTAATCAGCCAGAGCAGGCCGCAGACAAGGTAGGTCAGTTTATCGCTACATGGCCTTCTGTCGAAGGACATGTACAAATTTCCGATCCGGCGTCTTACACTGCGATTGAAAATCAAATGACCGAGACTTCTGGATATCTGCTGTCTTCCCCACCGAATATGGATAAAGCCTTGCAGACTCTTGATCAGATGCTGGACAGGCTCCGTCCGTTGACCGAGGAACGTTCTTATACTGCATGGGATGCCGCACTGATTTTGCTGCGCGAGGGCATGGAGGCCATTCTCGTGCTCGCAGCTCTGCTCGCGTATGCCAAAAAAAGCGGCGAAGCTGTGGCTGGACGATGGATATGGGCAGGAGCTGGTACAGGACTGGTGCTAAGCGGAATACTGGCGGTGCTGTTCACCTCGTTGGTGGCAGCTGCTGCATCGGGCAGCATGCGTGAGCTGTTGGAAGGTGTCACCGGGCTGGTAGCAGTTGTACTGATGCTAACGGTCGGTAACTGGCTGCATAGCAAATCCAATGCTGCTGCGTGGAACCGCTTTGTGGAAAACAGCGTGGGCAATGCGCTAGCACGGGGCAGCCTATGGTCGCTCTTTGCGGTTTCTGCGCTCGCGATTCTACGTGAAGGGGCCGAGACAGCTATTTTTTATATCGGTATGGCTCCGGCCATTGAAACCTCGCAATTGCTGATCGGTATTGGCTCGGCAACGGTTATACTGGTCGTCCTTGCTTTAGCGATCATCAAGTTCAGTGTAAGGTTGCCAATTCGCGCCTTTTTCCTGACCGCCACTATACTGATCTACTATCTCGTATTCCGATTTCTGGGCGAAAGTATTCATTCCCTTCAGGTGGCAGGCAAGCTGCCGGGACACACTGCGTCCTCGCTTCCTTCTATTAGCTGGTTGGGAATGTATCCAACTTGGGAAACATTTGTCCCACAAGCCCTTGTGCTGATCTTTATGGTATGGCAGCTTGTCCGTCAGGAAATACGCAGCTCCAAAGCACGTTAAGTCAATACTACAATGCTGAAAATGTAAAAAACGCCAAATCACAGGTCCGATGGATATCGGCTCCTATGATTTTGGCGTTTTTACATACTTACATCACATCCTCAGGCAACGCAATCATACGCTGATGGTGCAGCAGGTCCGTGCGATCACCGTGTTCACGAATGACATGCACTTCCCCGCGATAATCGAGCAGTTCCGCTGGAGTAGCATGTCCCAAAAAATATAATGGGCTGTAGCTTAATCCATAGGCTCCTGCGTTCGGAAAAGCAATATAATCGCCTTCGCGAATCGGGGGCAGCTCCGCTTTTTTCACAATACAATCCTCGGGTGTACAAAGCGGACCGACAATGCTTACCGTCTCCAGCGCCGTGGAAACCTCTTCTCCCACTTGTCTGCGCATAATTCGCACCGGGTAATTGTCCCTTAAGCGGCGTCCCCGAAAGGTAGCTGAGACGTAGTGATTCATGCCGCCATCAGCCACGACAAACTTCTCTCCCTTGGATTCCTTGGTATACAACGCCCGGCAGACATACATGCCTGATTGAGCGACCAAATACCTGCCGCTTTCAATGATCAGCCTAACCCCGGGCATACTGGATCGAGTCTGTTCCGCGAGTGCATTGAGTCCGTCAATGACGTGATCCATATCGAGCGGCTGTTCATGAGCAAAATAAGGTACACCAAACCCACCGCCCAAATTGACCGTATGCATCGCCACACCATACTGAGCCTGCACCCGTTCTGCCAACTGCAAGGTATTCGCAAATGAAGCTAAAATCTGATCCGCTTTCAGCATTTGCGTACCTGTATACACTTGAATGCCTTGAAAATATACGTGCGGGCAATCTTCCAGCACCTTAAAAAAGTGATCCAGCTGCCCTTCATCGACTCCAAAAGGGCGCGGAACACCGCCCATTTTAATCGTTGCTCCCGACAGGTCATTATCGGGATTAATTCGAACCGCAGCTCTGACAAACACGCCTGTTTGGGCAGCAATGTCCTCCAGTAGACGTAGCTCTCTCACCGATTCAACATGGATGCAGCCGATCCCACAGGCTATCGCCTCGCGCAGCTCGGCTACCGTTTTCCCCGGCCCAGCGTACAGCACATCCTCCGCAGCATACCCGGCCTCCATGGCGACGAACATTTCTCCAGCCGAGGCAATTTCCACACCGCAACCTAACGAGCGCAGCAACCCAGCCAAGGCTACGTTACCATTAGCCTTGAGCGCGTAATGTACACGCACGGCCGGATGTAACCGGGCCAGCAACGAGCTGACGTGAGCATGCAGCGCGTCCCCATCATAATAATAAAAGGGTGTCGGATGCTCGCCGAATCGCTCCAGTAAGACTTGATCCTTTTGATCCATCTGCCGAATCCCTCCTTTCTTTGCTTGGATACTCTGTATTTGGTATTACTCGAATTTCACCGATTGAAAACCACAATCATACTCATATGGCATAGATCGCCTCGCCTGAGCGTGCTGCTTGATGAATAGCTGCCAGCAGTCTGACGCGTTCAGCAGCCTCATGAAATGGAATGGGCTCCGTTTCACCCCGGATGATGCTGCAGAAGGCATCCAACTGATTGACATAATAGTTCATGGGCTCAAAAACCGTTTTGCTATGCGAGGATGTCTGTGATAACAAGGACTGTGCTGCCGTATCTGTTATATTCACCGCGATATCCTTCTTTATTTCCGTCTTGAGTGTCATTTTATAAAAGCCTAAATTCGCCCGAAAGCAATCCTTTAAGGTGACTACTGCCGAATCAAAGGTCAGTACATGAGCACAGCGATAAGGTCGCTCAAATGAGAAGAGGGCAGATGCCTCTAGTCCGCTTGGGTAACGGGCTTGTGCACGAAATGTCCAGTCACAGCCATGGGGGCCATCGAAATCCGATTGACTGTGGAATTCCGCCTGCTCCAATCCAACGACGGCCTGAAGCAATTGGAGCCAGTACACACCCAGATCCCAAAAGCAGCCCCCGCCTTGCTCCGGTCGGGATCGGTAATTGTCCGCATGCCCCTCTTTTGCCGGAATGCATAGACTCGTCTCTATGGAGCATAAGCGACCATAGCGACCCGATTCTACGATTCTGCGCAGCTCACGTTGCCAGGGATGATGCTGCACCATGACTCCCTCCAGCAGATAAGCGTTGCACTGGTCGACGATAGCTGCCAAAGGAGCCAGATCAGCCGTATTCAGGCATAACGGTTTTTCCACCAGCACGTGCTTATGAGCTTGTAAGGCTCTGCCAATCCACTCAGCATGTAAATCGTTGCTGAGCGCAATATATACAGCGTCGATGTCTGGGTCTTTTAACATATCCTCAGCATGTTGATAAACGACATTGACTCCATAACGCTCTGCCATTTCTTCCGCCTTGGCAACCGTACGGTTCGCAAGCGCGGTCACGCGTGCTCCTGCAACATGTCGGATCGGTTCCAGCAACGCACGAGGGGCAATGGCAGAACAGCCAATGATCCCAAAGCGAATATCTGGCATCGCAGGTTCTTGCGCAGCCGCGGCCGCGTTCATGATCCCTGCTCCATTCCTGATGGCACTTGAATGCTCTTCACATAGGACTCTATATAACGCGGCGTCCGACTGCGCAGCTCTACGATCCTCCGATGCATTTCCTCCAGAATCTGAGCACTGGCGCCATAGGTTCCAATCCACGTCTCGTAGCGCATGCCTAACCCCAGACGTTCCCATAGATCCGCATTATGCTTCTCATGCACACCAAACGGCTCCAGCATAATCAACGGAGTAGCTGTAGCGAACGAATCGGTCAGGCTGCCGCCACCGGGCTTGCTGACAATGGCCTGGGCATGACATGCTCGGTCCAGCATGCAATGGTAATCCGGTCCGACCTGATACACCGTTTCCTCACCCATTTTCACCTCTCCGAAAGGTGGAAATGTATGCTCCCCGGCTTCATTTCGTTGCCATGTTCTCCATTGCGGGTCCATCCGAAAATAGCGTATACTGTCCCGCTGTTCATCTGGCTGATCCTGATCATACAGCAGCAGATCCAGTTCCCAGCCCGCTTCTGCCAACCGTCCAACCTTCTCACGGTAGGTGCCCATCCCCCAACCGCCGCCATGTACGAATAAGCGGGATTGCCGTGCTTCAAAAGGGATATGCTCCACTGCTGGGATGTCAATATAGTGGCTGACTCTATTTTTATCATTTTCAAACAGGGTCGTTTCTCCACAGCCATCAGCAAAATGCGGATGATGCTTGGCTAGATTTTTCCAAGAAGGAGAAGGTGTCGAATCCATATACACGATGTCCACATACACCGACTCCGGCTCTCTGCGCCTGCGATACTCCTCCAGTACATACATCCAATGACCGGATAAGCATATAAAATACCGCCGATCCTCTTCTATCCATTGGTTCAGCAGTACTTCCATCGCTGCGGGGTCCAGTGAATGACGCATATCCTGCGGAACCTTTTGCGACATTAAGGCCACTGCAAAATTGTCATGGTAAGCTTTCCGACTTTTGTCGACCTTGAGACGGGCCGATTCTGGCAGTACATTTTCAAATACATGGATCGCCGTATCCATGCCCAGCTTGCGAAGACCTGCTTGCAGCAGCAAGCCAGGGGTATAAAAGCCCAATCCGAAACCGGAACACAAAATCGTTACCTTCATAAGCTTCTCCGTACTCTTACGCATGCTTATACGCCTCCCGTTTAATTCAGCACTGTAAAATGTCGCTCTGCCAAAAAACGCTCCAGCTTGGTAGTCAATCGCATTTTTTCCTCATCGCTCGCAGCAACCAGTTCCAAATAAAGCCGGCCTTTGCCTCGTGCCCGTTCATTTCCGTCAGCTTCTTGTTTACCATTCAAATCAGGCTGACTCATGCCGTTCCCTTCTGGTCCGCCATCGCTGGCTCCAATTCCACTTACGCGAACCTGCTTGGCAGATGATCTGCCTCCGCGCCCGGTTGTGTTTCTGCTTGGCGTGGTTGTATGACCTGCAGTCTTGTTTTCACCGTCTCGTCCACCTGTGTTTACATATAACGTATTGGCTCCCAGAGGCATGACACCTTCCTCACGCTCACCTGTGAATAGCAATCCCTCGCCTTTCAGCCCTTCCAGCAGTTCTTCATAGGATAGACTCCCATCATGGGACAGCGAATAATTCGTCAACGTGCCATGCATATTTTTCCCGGCCAGATAGGTATCGAGCTGATGCTTGATCAAACTCATCGACTTTCTGGCATTAATTTCGATAATGGGCTCCAGCTTCCCGCCGCGAAGTGTCATGGAGTCAATACAAACATCGCCATAATATCCATCCCGATACAATTGCTGCCCCACGTCCTGCATCAAGCTAAAATAGCCGTCGCGCTCCAAACGTTCCATAAAAGCCTTGTCTGGCGATAGGGATTCCCGATAGGCGAATTGAGTATTAGCCAGCCATTGCACAGATATAATGTCGACACGTCCATCATCGCTAATCGTGAATTGGCATGAAAAATCCTGCTCTTTCTCCAGAAAAGGCTCCAACAGGAACAGTACCCGTTTGCCTTTACGCTCCTGTCCACGCAAATACGATACGACCCGGTCCAGCATTTGTGTCGAGGTAATGTGTAGATTGCCTTTGCCCGATACGCCAAAATCATCCTTGATTAAAAAGCTTCCATCCCGCAGCAGTTTACGTCCTGCTTCAGCGACATCCGCAAACGAAGTCACAATATGGCCTGGATTGCGCAGACCTAGATTGCGTTTTAGCTCAGAGGAATAGGTTTTGGCATTTACCTTGCGAATGGTTTCCAGCGGTGGCTGATGCAATGTAATTCCCCAAGCACGTGCGGCCTCCTCCACATGCGGCAACCCCGCAAATGGACTAAGCACACAGCCCTCCAGCTGAGGAAAACCTTCATCGGCATCCGTCTTGCGACTGCTCAGCAGCTCAAAAACGGATGCGGCCGACACATTGCCCGCCTGTTCCATTCCGTCGGTCAAATCCCGTTCATTTACAGCCGGATGAAAGCCCAACTGCGCAATATACTGACGATGTACAGGTGAAATGGCATACCGTGTCAACAAGGCGTCTCCCGGCTGGCAAAAGCTAAATAGCAATTCATCCATAGCCGCTACAATGGCCGAAGAAGACCGGTCAGGCAGGGCGGGCAGGGAAGCTAGCTCGGTATCTCGCCAGTAAGCCTCCGCTTCGAACGTGCCCATATATAAATGACGCTGGTTCGGTATCGCATTCATATGATTCGCTTCCTTTCCTGCTTCATTATGAACCTACTACACGGTAGCCCTACTGGCTCGCGCTCGTATAATCACGTAGAGCAAACTGCCATATCAAGCGGATAATCGCCAGCAGCCAGAGAGGTGCGAGAAATGCCCATAGCATCAAACCGGGTTCCATTTTGCCGAGAATGAACATGGGCGGAAAATTACAGATGACAAACACCGGAAGCACAAACAAGCCAATACGCTGAATCAGGTTACTATATACGGCCATCGGCACGTAGTTTGTCTCGAAAATGCTGTTGGACAGCTCTGTAACCCCATTCGTGCGGATAATCCAGAAGGCCAGCAATTGGGGCAGCAAAAACACGGAGTATGCCGTAAGCACTCCGCATCCGAGCAGCACAGCGAATCCTCCCACGGTTTCCACATCAAATGGCAACCCCAGATGATACCAGCCAATGCCTGTCATGATTCCACCGCCCACGACATTCGGCACAGTATAGCCCAGTTCAAATTGACGCAGTGTCACCATAAATTGCAGCGATACAGGTTTGGTCATGAGCACGTCCAGTGAGCCAGTGCGAATTTTGTCAGGCAGGCTTGTAAAATTACTGTAAAATAATCCACTATAAAATCCGCTCATCATCGTAAACACGCCGATATATAAGAGCATGGCATCGGGAGACCAGCCGTTAATGTCCGTCCCAGCGCGATATGGAAGCGATGCGTATAGCAGCTTGATAAACAAATAAGCGGTTTCAACCAAGCATGCACTTATAAAATTAGTGCGGTATTCCATTTGCGACATGACGGAAAACTGGACAAATTTCCAGTACAGTCTGAGGTAACGTCCAACGTTTCGAAAAACATTTTTCATGTTAACCTCCCACCGAGACAAAGCGTTTGACTCCGGCTTGCCACACCCAGCGCGATACGGCCGCCAGCACTGCAATCCAGATCCATTGCACGCCAATGCCTTCAGCGGCTTCCAGCACAGTCAGCTTGCCCGTCAACGCATTCACCGGAAAAAATACGGTATAGCTGAACGGCAGCAGACTGAACAAACGGGCCAACGCATCTCCAAAAATCGTCAGCGGAAACACAGTACCGCTAGCTACATAAATGACAAGCGACACCGTATAAAAAAGTCCCGCCGATTCTGTCATCCAAAAAGCTATGCCACTCAGCGCATAATAGACCACAAAATTAAGCACAAGTGCTCCCGGCAACGCCAATATGTAAAGCAGGATGTACGATAGCTCGAAGCTAATTTGTCCTTCCAGGCTAAGGCATAACAGCAAAATAGCAGCCGCCAGCAGCACAACTGCGGACTGTATGACTTTGCCTCCAATAAACCGGCAAAAACGGTAGGCAAAATAATGTACAGGCTGTACCATGAATTTTGCCAGTCCACCTTCCTTGATATCTGTAGCAATTTCGTATTCAAAGCCTGTAGCAATCAGTTTTCCAGTTACTCCCGCCATAACCACATACACCAGCATTTCCGGCAGAGAATAGTCCACCACTCTTGCTTGTCCTGAAGAACCGAATACCGCAAGCCAGAGAAAAATTTGTGTCATGATCGGTAGCATAAATCCCGCCATTTGTAGCCAATAATTGGCTCGATACTCCATTTCGTTTTGCATACCAAGCTGGAGCACCTTCACATATTTGTTATTTCGCATCGGCCAGCCTGCCCCCATCATACAAATTGGCTATCCCCTCTTCCAGCGGGACGTCCTCAATCGTAAAATCAACGACAGGCAGTGCATCCAAAATCTTTTTGGACCAAGTCAACGTATCTTCTGCGTCCAGCTCAAATACCGCCTCCAGCTCCGAGTTGGAGCGAAGCTTGCCGAGCCCCGCCAACGTCAGGTTGGATACAGGAGTCTCCAGTCGAACCTTGAGCAGTTTACGAGCACCCATGACCTCATTCACCTTGTGCAAGTCTCCGTCATACACCAATCTGCCCCCACTGATAATGATGGACCTAGTGCATAAATCCTCAATGTCCTTCATGTAGTGGCTTGTCAGCAAAATGGTCGTCCGGTGTGTACGATTATAAGCTTTGAAAAACTCCCGAATCCGCCGCTGAGAAACAAGGTCCAATCCGATGGTCGGCTCATCCAGTAAAATGACTCGTGGGCGATGCAGCAGCGCGGCGATTAGTTCCATTTTCATACGCTCGCCGAGCGATAGTCGCCGCACCTGCACATGAAGCTGCTCCTCCACCCCAAGCAGAGTGACCAGCTCATCCAGCGCCTCTTTATAACGGTTATCATCGATTTCGTAGATAAGCTTGTTCAGCTCGAACGACTCGCTTGCAGGCAAATCCCACCAGAGCTGGTTTTTCTGTCCCATTACGATGGAAAACTGACGTTTAAACTCCTTTTGGCGCTTCCACGGGGTAAAGCCGAGTACCGATGCCTCCCCGTCTGTGGGATGGAGAATGCCGGACAGCATTTTGAGCGTCGTTGTTTTGCCCGCCCCGTTTGGGCCAAGAAATCCGACAATCTCACCTTCCTCAATGCTAAAGCTAACATCCTGCACAGCCTTTTTGGTCAGCTGTTCACGCTTAAACAAATTTTGTAACGATTTGCGCACGCCCGGCTCCTTTTTGTAGTACGTAAACGTTTTCGACAATTGGTTTAATGTAATGGACGGCAATGAATTCCCCTCCTCTTTCCTCTGTGCGTGATACCTGGATGAACATGCCTGATATAGCCGAATGCTTAGACTACTCGGCTGCTTGCTCAGCTAAAATCATCAATTCCTCCAGCATATGGCGCTGTCTTTCAATCAATTGCAGAGCCCGCTCTGTAATCTCAGGCATCCGATGCTTGCGCAGTTGGAGTCCTGTTTTGTAAATATGCAGATTAAGCTTGTGCCAATCCCTGTGAAGTGCCTGCGCCAATTCAATGACATGCTGGGTTTGCGGCCCAAGCGTATCTTGATGCAGCCGGCAATAATCAGCTGTATAATCTGTCAAATGAAGAGCGCTGCCTAATCGCAGATTGTAATAGATTTCATGACAGTACGTCCGAAACTCCTGATCCTCCATGTCTTCTAACAGATGGAAGTCATCGACAAATGACCGGTAACCTGCATCTCCCCGCTTGACCTGCTGATCTGTTGCAACTTTCTCACCCGTCACATACTGACGAATATGGTAAGCACACGCAGCATGCAGCTCCCTTGGCGAAAGCGGGACAGGCTGCTCCACTAGCCATGCATACTCAATAATGCCCTGCATGAGGTCGTCGAGCCGGGCTGAGCCCACATAAGTCATCGCATGTCCCGAGGAATCGAGCAGGAAGCTATCATTCACCTGTGCCGTCCGTTCTTGCAAGTCCAATCCGCACAACTCAATCACATGGCCCCTTGGGTAATTTTTCACATATACGTCGTGATAGGTTAAAGCGGTGCTGGACGTATGCAGCATCGTACCATAGCCGGATGTGAGCACCTGCAACAGGTCGGTTTCATTGCTGACTCCTTCGATCCACGGTTCTACCCGAATAACCGGTCCGCCACTGGCGGCCATTTCTTGAAGCTGCTCCGGATATTTCTCCGGTCCGAAGCGCTTCAAATCTCCACCATACTCTGCGCACATACTCCCACACAGCATGAACAGCTCAGCTTCCGCCATGTTCACCCCATACCTCCGCAATGAAGTACGCAGGGAAGAATATACACAATGTTTCCCTGGGAGAGCGTTTGCGATTTCTTCTGCACTATGGTCAACTATGGAATCATGACGAGTTCCCATATCGGATTGCAGCCTAGGTCTTGTCTGTTCAGCGCCCTTATGCATATTTGCCCAGCAGACGCTCAATGCCTTGCAATGTAGACAGATGCTCCAGCACCAAATCGTCGTCCTCCATCGTAATATCAAGCTCATTTTCTAATTCAACAATTAATTCAACAGCAGATAAGGAATTCAGCCCCAAGGTTCGCAGATCCTGATCCGGAGTGAGCTGTTCCAGCTCGCCGGGAGCCAGCTTCAAAACCTTTTCCAGTAAAGGTACTACATGGTATACGTCTGTTTTCATTCTCGATTCCCTCCTAATTTATGAGCATCCTAATCCAGCAATGATACCTTCCAATTTGTGCGCATAAGCATCAGCTTCCTGCCAGCTGTCTGCCAAAATAAGTGTAAAAATCCGGTTCACATAGCCCCGCTTCACAGGAATACCAGACAAAGTGCCCGCCGTATAAACAAACACCCCTTCAGGTCGCTCGGGTGTATATAGCAGGCCTTCCTCCGCCAGCAACCCGCACAAACGGCTGTAGGTGAGAGGTGTAGTGGTCACGTTGCGATAATAACGGGACAAGGTCTTATGCTGTTCTCCCAAGACAGAGGACAGGAACGAGATGTAAGTAGACAGGGTAAATCTGCCGTTAATCTCGATCACTGGAACCAGCAAACCATCTTCGTCAACAAAACCGTCAATGGAGGCCATTCCCGTATACCCGATGGAATAGAGATACGTTCCCAACTGATAAGCGCATCGTCTCACTTCTTCCTCCAGCGTTTCGCCAATATCAGCGGGAACCTGGGACCCGATATAGACTGTGCCGTCTACGTTTTGCCTTTTTAGTGAAAACATCGTCACCCCACCGCCCTCGTCAATGCAGAGCTGGTAGTTCAGATCCATTTGCTTATTGTGCCAGCGCTCCACCAGCCAGCCGCCAGAAGACGATGACGAGCCGCCGAAGCGTCTCATCACACTCAGCAGTGTATCCAGCTTGGACAGCTCGTCCAGCATATACATGCCTTGTCCCGAGGCACCGTGCGGCTGCTTAATAATCAGCTTCACGGGCTCGTCCGATAAGCCAGCCAATCTCTCACATTCTCTGCGAATTGCCGCTTCATCTGCACACACAGCGCCTTCACTGACAGCAAAACCAAGCTTTTGTGCGGTCAGACGGCTAAATATTTTATCATTCACCTGGGCGCACACCGCAGATGGAGCGCCGATCAGCTCCAGCCCGCAACGCTCCGCAATCGCTTCCTCCTGCGGTGTGACCGCATAGGGTACGAGCCATGCTTTGGTACCACCGCTGCTATGGCCTGCATCCGCAACCGCGCGTAATCGTGCCAAAAGCGCGTCATCCGCCAGTACCAGCTCTGAAATCGGCGTTAGCGGATCAGAGGGCTCTGGTACCTCAATACGCGGCAGGCTGAAGCCTAACCGCTGAAGCATGTCCAGAAATGCCTCATCCGGCTGTTCACGGAGTACAATGACATCCTGACTTCGGCATAGCAGGAGATTCATTTCCTCCATCCGGTTTACAACCTGCTGTTCATCCCGGTCTACCATGCCCCCCTTCCGGGGGGATGGATGCCACACTTGCTCTGCGCCGATATTAAACAGCCAAATCAGGACCCCATGATCCCGTTCATGAGCAAGTGCTTCCACAAGGTTAATCGTTTTAGTCGTCACGTCTTGTCATCATCCCTCTCTCTTCCATCTAGTAGCGAACAATATCCATAGGAGATCCATAGGAAACTAAATGTATTTCAGAGAGCCTGCCCCGTGCAGATACAGTACACTGCATTTGGAGCACACCGGCGTCAATCCTTCATGGTTAATCTTTTGACGGGTTTTTTCATACGCATCCGAGTTCCATATTTCCTTCAGACTGTGCTCACGCAAACTTCCAATTGTGAACTCACTGAAAAATTTGCAAGGCATAACCTTTCCGTCTGGTAAAATATCTGTTCTGGAGGTGAGCGCCAAGCAATGATTGGAACAACGGCTGACCATTTCCTCGCCATGTATAAATTTATCAATTTCCTCATAATCCAAGCCGGGCTGATAGCGCACGCGAATGTTCCATACCCGCTCATTGATCCGCTGTAATTCCTGCATCAGAGGGTCAATGTTAGCCGGGTTGATTTTATATTTGAAAGCATGCCAGCTACTAATATTTTTTTCTTCAAGTTGTCGGAGCCAGGAGAAATTACGTGTAAAATATTCATCCATTTTAAAGGAGGTTTCTTTGGAAATGTACCAGGGGAACGTCAGCAGCACCAGATCCAGCCTCTTGTCCTCCAACATTTGCAGAAATTCGTACATCCGTCCGATCATGTTATCGTTAATGACCGCATGGACAGTTACCCGTCCCTTGTACAATCCCTGATCGCGAAGTTCAATCAGCTTATCCATCTGCCGCATTGTTTTTTGAAAGGTGCCTTTACCGCGTATTAAATCGTGTTCTCTTTCAAAACCTTCAATCGCTATTAACAATTCCAGATTTTCAGACAAGTCCAAAATCCGGTCCAAATATTTATCAATGAGTAGTCCATTTGTACAAAAGGTCATTTCACGCCGATCTTCCGCCAGCACGTCCAAAATTTCATCAAAGCGCCGGTGAAACATCGGTTCACCACCCCACATGTACAGTCGGGACTTAACCTCCTTCGTTTCGCTCAAAATCTGCCGGAGCATGTCCGGGGCAAGATCCATATTCTGTTCTTCTTTATCCATCTGGTGATGATAGCCTTCCTCGTTCCATTCAAAGCAGTGCGTGCATCTTAAGTTGCAACGGTTGGTCAGCTTAATACCGATCGTCTGGGGCATGTCCGTTTTGAAAGCAGGGTCCTGTGTTGCGTTACGATAAGACACGGAAGCGTTTTTCAGGTTACGCTTGATGAGCTTGAAAGCCTTCTCATCAATCAGCACATTGCTTTTGGGCTGCATGCTAACACCTCGTTTAATGGATTTTCAGGCAAAGTCTACCCTACGTTCAGACTGTCTCCATACCTTCCGGGTGCGGCACTTGCTCCGCATCGCTCATTTCTTGAATGTAACTGCAAAACGCATCTACTGAACGGAGATGTTCCAACTCAAAGGAATCAAAATCAATCTCCACATCAAATGCATCCTCCACTTGCAGCATGAAATGAACCAATTGCAACGAATCTAGTCCTGCATCATGAATAATGTCCGAATGTCCATCCAGCTTAGCGACCAATTCAGGATCTTCCTTGACCGCGCTGATCATTTCAATCACTTGGCTTTGCATAGCAAACTCCTCCTTGTGAATGAGATACTACTCTTCCGTCCAACGATGCCGTCTAAAAAGCTCCTAGAAAATTTCCTTGCTTGGAACTATATTCAATTATACTCCTCCATTGAAGAGACAAGTCAATAGGTTGTTTTGTAAGTAAAAGTCGCAAGATGTAAATTAATGTATGATTACTTCTACAAATTTTTCTGCATTCATTATTCATTTTATAGAAGCTACACTTGAAAGCGATCAGCCTCTCTCCTCTTGTATGAAGAGCGTAATTATTTTACAATATACACGAAAATATTTTTCTTTATTTTATTGAATTAAACGATACTTTTTTTCATAAAAGCATTATATAGCTAAAGGAGCACAGCCCATGTCCCCCATTCTTCATACATTATCCCATCGACTGGAGCAGTTGCCCGTACAAGAGCGTAAGCTGGCGGAATCTATCCTGCAAGCCCCGGAGAATGTGCTGCACCTGGGTATTCGGGAACTGTCAGAGCGTTGTGGTGTGAGTGCCGCAACCGTTACACGGTTTTGTAAATCACTCCATTTTAAAGGGTATCCCGATTTCAAAATGAAGCTGGCCGCCGAGTTGTCCCATTCCAACCTTACAGGTGAAGAATCCTACCAGGACATTGTGGCTGGAAATTCACTTTCCCGCATCGTGCAAGCTATTCAGGCAAACCATACTGCCTCCATCGCGGACACGACCCGGCTGCTGGATTTCGACAAGCTGGAGCAGGCCATTGCATGGCTGTCAGCCACAAGCCGTATTGATCTCTATGGGATGGCGACATCCTCGATTGTGGCTCAGGATTTTTACCAGAAGCTGATCCGTATTGGCAAGAATAGCACTGCCTTCGCGGATTCTCACATGCAGATCACCTCTGCCTCCTCGCTCGGAGCGGAGGATGTAGCCTTTGCCGTCTCTTATTCAGGAGAAACCCAGGAGACGATTGCGGCTCTCCGCTGTGCAAAGGAACAAGGTGCTAAAACATTATCCCTGACCTCCTTCGGAAACAATACGCTGGCAAGCCTTGCGGATATTGCGCTATTTTCCTCTTCGTTGGAGGAAGGAATGCGACGTGGAGACATGGCCTCCCGCATCGCCCAGCTTCATATTATAGATATCCTGTTTACAGGTATGGTGAGCGCTAATTTTGACAAATATATTCCGAGATTGGAAGGTTCATATCAACAAGTGAGTAAGCTCAAAAAACAACCAGGGGGTCACTAAAGATGAACATTCGCATTTTGAACAGCCGTGAGGACCTGAACGCTACTGCTGCCGCTGTGATCGCCAGCTTGCTGCTGTCCAAACCACAAGCTATGCTGGGCTTGGCCACCGGTAGTACGCCGATAGGCATTTACCGACATCTTGCAGATATGTACCGCAAGGGACAGGTGAGCTTTGCACACGCCTATTCCGTCAATCTTGATGAATACGTTGGCCTTGCCCCAGAACATCCGCAGAGCTATCGCAGCTTTATGAATGAGCACTTGTTTCAGCATATCGACATTCCCATATCTCATACACGCGTCCCTAACGGGGATGCACTAGATCTCACAGCAGAATGTGCAGCACACGAGCAGGCCATTTTGGATCATGGACCTGTAGATCTCCAATTGCTTGGCATTGGTCATAACGGTCATATCGGCTTTAACGAACCCGGTCACAGCTTGACCGGAGCCACACATGTTGTAGATTTGAAAGAAAGAACGCGCTCAGCGAACGCCCGATTTTTTGGTGATATAGATGCAGTCCCCAGACAAGCAGTGACGATGGGAGTTGGCACCATTCTGAAGGCGAAGCAAATTATGCTGGTGGCCTTTGGCGCAGAGAAGGCCGACATTATAAGGCAGGCTTTAACTGGCCCCGTCACAACGGAGTGTCCGGCTTCCCTGCTGCAATGTCACCCCGATGTGCTTATTTTATTGGATCAGGAAGCAGGAGGATGGTTCAAATGAAGTCAGATGAACTGAACGGTAACATACCGCAGCTATTGTATGGTCAAGTCGTCGTTGGGAATGACATCATCGACAACGGAGTTGTCATCATTGAGGGGCAATCCATCGTATACATTGGTTCTGAGGAGGATTTGCCCGTGGATTGGACCTCAGTGGTCTTGGGCAATCCGGAAGAAGGTGCCACACAAGCGGCGAATATTGTTCGTCTGGAAGGGGGTTACCTGCTACCAGGCTTTATCGATATTCATGTTCACGGCGGCAACGGTGAGGACTTTATGGACTCAGATTCGAGGGTGCTGGATGTCATCACCTCCTTTCACAGTTCGCAAGGAACGACGGCTATGCTGGCTACCACGATGACCGCGCCCAAGGAACGAATTGATCAGGTATTAAGAGAAGTTCACACATACATGGAACTTCCCATGCCCCATGCTCAGTTGGAGGGGGTGCATCTGGAAGGACCGTTCATTAGTCCGAACTGGGCAGGAGCACAAAACCCGGAACATATCGTGCCTCCGAACCTCGCTTGGGTGGCAGAATGGGAGCAGTGCTATCCGGGCCTTGTTCGCCAGGTCACACTTGCGCCTGAACGAAAAGGCGCCCTTGAGCTCATCACATGGTTGCGTAGCCACGGCATCACCGCGGCGCTCGGTCATACGAATGCTACGTATGAGGAGATTGAACAGGCAGCATCGGCGGGCCTGAACCATGCAGTCCACACCTTTAATGCCATGACTCCGCTGCATCACCGCAAGCCGGGAGCTACGGGAGCTGTACTCGCTGATCCGCGCATTGAAGCAGAGATCATCGCAGATGGCATTCATGTGCATCCTGCCGCCATTTCCCTGCTTGCCAAATTAAAGCAGGACCATAATCTCATCCTCATCACCGATGCCATGTCTGCTACTGGACTGGAAGACGGTCATTATACACTCGGCGATTTGCCAGTGATTGTACAGGACGGTGTCGCACGATTGGAGGATGGCGTCACTTTGGCAGGAAGCACCCTAACGATGATTGAGGGCTTCCGCTATCTCGTTCAACATGTAGGCTTGAGTATTCCCGAGGCATCACAAATGGCCAGCCTGAATCCAGCTCGATCCCTGAACATAGCTGATCGGACAGGTTCACTTGAAGCAGGTAAACAAGCAGATGTCTTGTTGCTGGATGCTGACTTAAATCTGCAAGGGATATGGATTAAAGGAGTTCGCAAATCGTTATAGTTATATAATCCCCGCAAAAGAAAGAGCTATTCCATCAGCGTAATTGCCGAGATGGGATAGCTCTTCTTTGGATATTCACATTTAAGGGTTTGAATTAGCGATGATTCATTGGTGCGGGCGTATTATTTTGTGGACGTGTTGGTGTATTTTGCATTGGACGGTTTGTATCTGCCGCCGAAGTCGGGAATACACGTTCAATCACATCCACCATTTCATTGCTCAAGCCTCTGATCGGATGACCATTTTGTACACTGTGTGTAAAGTCAGAGGTTTGTTTAACAAAGTCCGGGTTAGCCGATACATGCACCTGTTCAATGGAAGGAGCAAATTGCTTAATCTTGTTAGCAATACGACTCTTGACTGCATCACTTGGTTCATATGCAGTTCTTGCTCCCTCGATGGTGTTGTTGCCGTTATCTGTGCGATTGTTGTTGTTCGTCAAGCCACGCAACATACCATACGAGCCTGTACCCATTGTTCCGTACAAACCGTCGTCACGACGTGCAGGTGTTCCAATCCCGGTAACTCCATTATCTGTCATTCCAGGCGTTGTAGTACCTGTAGTACGGTTCCCTCTAGTGCCATTCACGCCATTCACACTCGGTACATTTCCGTTACCCCCAATACTATTAGCACTTGGAGTACCGTCAATGCTTGGAGCATTGACACCCGTTCCGTTGGCTTGGTCTTTCAAGGAAACGGCTACATAGGCATGTCGTTCACCGACCAGCACTGTCGCAGACTTTACATCCGGCATCTCGGATATACGTTTGGACAAATTGCGATCGACTTGCAGATTACGGATTGGGTGTCCGGTTCTGTTGCCATTTTCATTCAGTGACATTCCGTCCATACCATTGGATTTTACCCCATAACGATTTACACCGTCCATACGGTTTACACCGTCTAAACCATAACGATTCACACCATCCATATTAGGCGTGCTTTGCGCATTATAGCGGGTAGCGTTCGTACGGACGTTATGATTTGCAGTCCCACATCCTGTCAAAGCAGCCATGCTGGCAAGTAAAGCAGCAGAAATCGTCAAACTGATGACCTTCTTAGTTCCTGGCATGAACTCATCCTCCATACATATAAAATGTGTGACGAGATTAGCATGCGCCATCAATCTTAGGGATATCCTGACTAAAAAATGACTAAAAAAATAAAATTTTAATGTAAATATGAAATACAATTGATGATTTACCACAAGATGGCATGTATAATAAGTTTGAAATACTTAATTTTACAAAAAGGAGGATTTACAGTTTGAAGAAGCTCACCGTTTTGATGCTCATTTTTTTGTTATCCGTCACTCTTATCCCCGCCGGTGCTTTTGCAGGCTCCACTACACCTGAAGCACCGAAAGCTCCCGCCGGAAGCTGGACAGAAGGCCCAGCACCTAATCGCGTTGATCCTGCCAAGCCTGCATTATTGTTTGTACATGGTTTGAACAGTAGCGCCGAAGTGTGGACCAAGAATAATAACGATATGCTTCAGAAAGCCCGTGACGCTGGATACCAGACGGCCAGCATTAATCTGTACGATGCGAATGGCGCATCCCAGGATATGTGGGACAATGGCAAGCTGCTAGCCGACAAAATCAAAGTCATTAGTAATCATTTTGGAAAAAAACTCATCATCATCGCCCACAGCAAAGGTGGAGTGGATACTCAAACCGCTCTCGTGTATAACGAAGCAGCTCCTTATGTACAACGTGTCATCACCCTCAGCAGTCCCCATCATGGCTCACAACTTGCAGATCTCGCCTACAGCAGCTGGGCCGGATGGCTGGCAGATATCGTCGGCTCACAAAATCCCGGCACCTCTACTTTACAAACATCTTATATGAAGTATTTCCGAACTAAAACCGATGCACTCAGCAACGCGACTACAATTCCGTTCTTCACGTTTGCTGGTGATAACTGGTCTGGTGGCACTGCTTCCTACATACTGGGTGGACTTTATCTCTCATCCTTCGGCAAAAATGATGGAGTGGTCACAGTCGACAATGCTAAACTTCCCGGCGGACGTGTAGTTAAAGTCGGTTCCTGGGATCATGCCAAGGTTCGTACCGGTTCTTACGTCTTCTCCCTGATCCTACCTTACCTCCAAGCGAACACTCCAGCATTGAATCAGGAAACTGAGGCATTTTCAGCAGCATCTTCCCTGACTGCTTCTGCTGTACAATCCACCTATAACGAGATCGATAATTCATATTTTATTCGAGGCGGCGATTATAATGGAAAAGCCTCCGAAACCCTTACGGTTGAAAATGGTGTCCAATCCATTGATCTGGACTGGATCAGTGATAAACGTGTAAGCCAGCTTGAGCTGACCAAACCTGACGGTACTAGCGAATTGCTTCAAGTGAAAGCAGGTCGTGATGAAGAAATCTTTGCTGGTGCCTGGCATCATAGTGCAGTAGTTACCAATCCCCAACCAGGCATCTATAAGTTGAACGCCGTTATTCCTGATCATGGTGCGTATCTCCTGATTGCACGCTATCATGCCGTTCAAGTCCCTGAGCTTAAATACAATCTAAATGCAGTGGGTCCAAGGCTAAACCTGAAGTCCCAGGATTCCCCGGCCAGCGTCACACAAGTCACTTACCAAGTTCAATACTATGGTGATCCGCAACAAGGAATCACTACAGCGTCCAAAGGTCTGACGTTGCAGCAAAAAACCGTTAACCCTACTGGGCAAATTGAGCTTTCTAAAGCGGACAAGCCGGGCATCTATTCCGTAACGTATGAAATTAACGGTACCACAGCAGCAGGATATCCTTACCGCCGCACAGCAGTTCAATCCATCTATATTGATGCTGACGGTAACAAGTATGTTGACTAAATAAAACTACAATTTAATAAGCCTGCAAACACCTATTATAGTATGGGCGTTCGCAGGCTTATTTATCATTCCAAACATCTTTAATAGAGATAATACGATGTAATCTATGCATTGTGTTCTGTTCAATCCGTTGTCTGATTCTTCAGTTTATTCAGCCAATAGTAGCGATGTAGCTCCATAATAAAATGAAAAAGAACAAATGCAAGCATGGAATAAACACACATCAATACTGTAGCAACGAATTGTTGTGTAGCAAAACCAAGGGAAAGATTGGCTATCAAATAACCAGCCCCGGTAAATGTGATCATTGTTACTACAGCTTCTCGCTTGTGTTTTTTCTTCACTTTTGGTTCTTTCTTATAAGTTGAAGGATCTTTGAATTTCGTCAGATGATATTTTATATAGCAGTATAAAGCGATTCCATAAGCGGCAAAAGAACTTATAAAATACCATGGGGTATCCAGACCCAACATACCATAAGCAAACTTTTGTGTCATGATCATGAAGCCAATAGAGCATACCAAACCAAATACACCACGGAATAAAACATAATTCAATTGCAATTTGCTTGGCATGATGACCAGTACAAGAGCCCAAATATTAATCACAACAATCGGTGGCATCAGCACATAAACATAGACTGCAATGTAGGGGTTTCCCATTAAGGGAATAGTTAAAAACAGATCTAACAGCAATAAAACAAGAATGATAACATTGGAACGAATACGGTTAACTGGATACAACTTCATATTTTTTTCAAATAAAGCCCTGCTATCACTCATAAACATACAAGCCCTCCGTCACATAAGTTAAACCTACCGATAAGGATAGACAAGACTATATCCAATGTCCACTTTTCTAGATCTCTGTCTTCAGCTCTTGCCGCAATTCTTCAATAAAATCAACCATGATACTTTGAACAGCATCTTCACGGGACATACGTATATATCGACTCGTCCTCTGAATGTCTTCCTCGAACAAATAAAGTATCCTGCTCATGGCCTCCTGATCCCCACGTTGTGCTAATTTGAGCCATTGGACGAACTCAGCATCCGAAATAACTCTTTGAGCATTTTCTTTTTCCATTTATTCACCGCCTGTTGGGATAGCTTTAACTCTTTTGCAATCTGCGCTTCGGTTTTATCTAGTATGTAAAGGTCAAAGATGATCATTTTTCCGATCTCAGAAGATAGAGAGTTGATAAGCTGTAGTGTGTACATATTAGAGTTTACAGATTCTGCAAAAGATGGGGCGCTGACAGTTTCGTTCTTTTCCATTACAAATTCATGATTGGTTTGTACCCGAGCACGATACTGGATTCTCCAAGCAATGCGGTACAACTTCTTACGGTATTGTTCGACCAATGTTAGCTGAGATTTCTCCAATATAAATCACCCTTTCTCTTTGGATTTGACTTTTTCTAAATCCTCATATTATAGGGTAATTTGCAATCCTGTTTTACAACCAAAACAGAACATTTGTTCTTATTTATTATACTATTTTTACAATCAGTTGTATATGGTTCTTTTAATTTACCTTCCTTTATATATGGCTAAAAAGGAGGGAAATACATTGCAGATGGATGATGCTCTTTCTCTGGTTACCAACGTAGGCTTTCCGGCTGGGCTTTGTTTTATTTTATTGCGGCACATCCTGCACACGATGGAAGAAAAGTTGGATAAGCTGGATCTCTCACTTCATGAGCTGATTCAGGTCATCCAAGATTTAAATGTCAATAACAGCCCTTCTTCCAAAAGCAGCAAGCCTGATGAATAACGCACACAAAAAAGCTCCACGCGGCGATTATTCGCCGTTGGAGCCTCTTTGTTCAGCTATTATAAATGTAATGATTATTGGCTAGCCTTAGCCTGGTCATGACCATTCTGTTCAGCATGGTTCACGCCAGATGCTGACAGGCCATAAGCCCAGTTGCTTTGTGGCGGTACAACCCACACGGTATCTGGATCATCTTTAAGTGTCCAGCCCTGATAAACCAGCTCGGGATCATCCTTTCCCAACGATATGCTCAGCGTAAAGCGGTGAACAGGCTTGTTCAGCTCGGAGGCTTTGCGCAAAGCCTGATTGCTGGCCAGGTTTTTGATTTGCTGTGAGAGGGAAGTCGCCGTGTCACCCGCTACCGACTTTCCGTTTAGCGTCCAAGATGCGGAAGCACTATCTCCAGTTCCACTGTTACCGGAGGATCGGAGCATCCATGAGGCATTCTGGCCTTCCCACTCTATCCCGCTCAGCTTGGTATCATCCCAATCAAACGGCGTTGTGTCTGTAAAATCATCAGCATCCAGCAGCAAACCCGAAAGTGTATCTATAGGTACGGAAGCTATCTCTTTTTGGTCTGATAGTACATAAACAGCGTCTCCAGAAGGCAGCGTATCACCGAAGGCAAAGGTGCGAACGTCACCATTCTTGGTCTTAATCTCAATCTGGTCATGGGTAGCGCTGATTCCATATTTGGCTACGTCTTTGGGAGATGATTCCACGACATCACCCAACTTTACATTTTGAATCGCGGCTAGCCAATTGTCTAATGTATATTGATTTAACGGGTAAGATCGCGGCTTACTCATGCTCCATTTGCCATCATGTTGATCAAGTTCCACCGACTTGCCGTCCTTTCCAGTGATCGCAAAAGACGCAATATCTCCTTGCGTAAGCTGAACGAGCTGGCGAGCGGCCGGAGCTTGTTCACGAAAAAAGTTTTGGCTCTTGGCATAGATTATACCCGCTCCCAATACGACTAACAGCAGCACTGTGGGTATCCATTTTCTCATGCACTTCTTCGCCTCCACCATAATAAGATTCCGACAACCGCAAACAGCAGCGGCAATCCGACGACAGATATGGCTAATACCGTTTTCGCTTGTGCAGCAGTCAAATAAGCTACCTTAAAATCCTGCTCCTGACGAGGACGAATAGTGAGTCCATCAGAGTGTTCCTGTACATAATTCAGACTATTCAGCACAAAGTCACGATTCCCACCTGTACTGATCTCCGTGTCACTTAGGAGGGCTGACGTTCCGAGAATAACCGCTTTGGGCTTGCCGTCTTTCCCTTCTACCGCGTAACCGAGCTCAAGCGGCCCCTGTGGGTCCTTGTCATCCTTCTGCGTTTCGTTGTTCAGCAGTCCCTGAATATTCGTTTCACCATAGCTAGCTGCAGAAGATTTTAGCAATAGCGTCGTCTTCCAATCCTTCTGTTCTCCTGCCTGCAAAGCAATAGATAGTGAAAGAACAGGATACAGATTAGAGGCCGCCAATTTATCGGTGATTGCATGACTGCCAAAGGTGGGAACCGTCCACAGAGGACCAAGCGTATTCGTCTGTTCCTGATCCACCACGATAGCATGAGTATCTTTCACACCATAATCAGCCGCTAATGCGTCAAGGTTTTTCCAGCTAGACCCCATGTTCGGGTGAAATCCTAACGCCATAAAAAGCTTTCCACCGTCATTCAGATACGTACGAATACTCTTCAGTTCCGTCACGCTAATATCCCGTTCGGGTCCGACAATAGCCAATACAGACGCATCTTTGGGCACACTACCCGCTTGATTGAGCTGAACTTCCTCTGCTTTCACATTATCTTGCGCCAGCGAGCTGCTTAATTCGGTCATTTGGGACAAAGGAATTTCCTCATGCCCTGTCAGAAAAACCACTTTCCCTTGGCGGGTAGACGATAATGCCAGCAGTCCACTGGTCAGCTTTTCCTCCCCGGTAAATTGGTATGCTCCTTCACTACTCCCCTGAGCCTGCGTAAATAGACTCCCAATATCTATAACCCGCTTCTTCTCTCCCTGCACCAACACGATGGATGCTGCTGTAATCCCATATTGCTTGGCCAGTATCGGTTCCTGATTCAAATCATATTGCTCGACCTTGAGCTTGTTGTTACGCTTGGCATACTCATTCAGCATATCCGTAACATCCCGGTTCAGCTTCTGATTCTGCGAAGTGGAGACAGTAAAGGCAATCAATCGTACGTTTTCCTTCACACCCTGAATGGTCGTTAACGTCTGATCAGACAGCGTATACTGCTTGCCTGCCGTCAGATCCAATTGAAAGCCTCCCAGCGAACGCAGAAATAACGTCAATAAAATAAAAATCCCTACAGCAGCAATCGATAGTACCATACTATTGGTATGACCCAGCCATTTTTTCATATTCATTACCTCCACCGTTTCCGTTCAACCACTTGGATACTAAATAGCAAAAAGAGCGCCGCCACCGTCACGTAGTACATCACATCGGCTCCATTCAGCAATCCTTTGGTGAAACTGTCAAACCGTGCGGTTAGTGAAAAAGGTTCCAGCCACTGCTGCAGCGCCGCAGATGCGCCCGTTTGTCCACCAAACGAATCCAGCATCCAGAACACGAGCAAGAGAATAAAACTGACGACCGCGGACATCATCTGATGCTGTGAAAGCGTCGATGCGAATAAGCCGATCGCCATCATGGCTGCGCCAAGCATAAACAGGCCGATCACGGATGTAAATACGAGCGTCCAATCCAGCGACCCATAAAAGGACATCACGACCGGATACGCCAGACTGCACAACACCAATATGAGCAACATGCCTAACGATGCCAAGAATTTACCAATCATGATTTCCATCACACTCACAGGTGAGGTCAGCAGTAGCTCATCCGTACCTTGCCTGAATTCCTCTGCAACCAGCCGCATCGTGAGTAGGGGGACAACAAACACCAGCATGGACAATGTGTCACCGAGTACCAGCCGATAGTCCAAAATACTAGGCTGATACATCACAAAGTTCGTGTAAAATAGTAACCCCGTCAGCAACATGTACACCGCAAGCGCAAAATACGTCGTTGGGGTCCATAGATAGGCTTGCAGCTCCTTTTGACAAACTGCGAACAAACGCCTCATGACTGTTTACCTCCTGTATCCTTGTCTTCATCGACCTTGTTATCGCTGGCCAAGGCTTCTCCATGATCCACCGTGTTGACCGTTGCTTCATTCTTAGAGGTATGTAGAATATGAACCGCTGGATCGCTGCCCCCACCTTCTTCCGTCTCGCGGGTCGTTAACTGCTGGAAGATGTTTTCCAAGCTTATGTTTTCTTTTTTCATTTCCATAATCGGAAGCTTCGCATCCGACAGCACAAAAAACAGTTCTTCGCGAAAATCCTCATCAGAAGCTCCTGTAAGCAACAATCCAGTCAAATCCTGCTCTGTGACAGCCAGCTTCGTATTCGCTGAAGGCAGAGTAGGTGACGAAGGTTCAACTTGTACTTTTCCCCAAGCTCGTAGGACATCCATTACCTGCTCACGCTTGCCTTTGACCTCCACCTTCACCTTGAATCCGTCTTCCATCGAACCGCCGAGCGCGTCAGGACGCCCGTCCATGACCAGTTTGCCTTCGTGGATGATCAGAACCCGATTACACAAAGCATCCACCTCAGGCAAAATATGCGTGCTGAGCAATACCGTATGATTTTCACCAATCTCCTGAATGAGCTGACGAATCTCCAGAATCTGATTGGGGTCCAAACCCGAAGTCGGTTCATCCAGCACTAGTAAATCCGGGTTGTGAATAATCGCACCTGCCAATCCCAGACGCTGTTTATACCCTTTGGACAAGCTGCGGACCAATTGTTTTTCACGTCCATTCAGTCCCAGTCGGGAAATCATCTCCGAAATACGCAGCTTCTGCTCTCTCGCAGGCACGTCCCGAATACTAGCTACAAACTTTAAGTAGGATCTTACAGACATATCCCCATACAAAGGAGGCGTCTCCGGCAGATAACCAATTTTGGAACGAGCCTGTCTGCCTTTATCCTGAATCGGGATACCGTCGATCGTAATTACTCCCTCGTTTGGCTGAAGATACCCTGTAATCATACGCATTGTCGTCGTTTTACCCGCACCATTTGGCCCCAGGAAACCAACAATTTCACCGCGCTGCATTTCAAAATCCAATTTATGTACGCCCCGGTTGCCCTCATACCACTTGCTCACCTGTTGTACTTTGAGCACATGTTTCACCCTTTCATTGTTCGTGATCTTCCCTATGCTGCTCTCCCACCTAAAATGTTGCATGAGTAGCGGAGCGGTCTCCTCGCACTTCATGCTACACTTTTAAATTCTAATGATAATCCCCCACATATAGCTTCAGCTTAACGTCACTTAAATAGAAGCTTAAAATAATGTGTCTAAAATGTGAACATGGAAATACACACCTGCCCTCGTCAACTTGTACGGTTCGCCACGGCGTGGATTCGCATCTACTATCATTACAACGTGTGAAGGGAGTGTATAAAAAGCGATGACCGTATTATTTACCAATCTTGTTAATAACGGCGACTTCGAGACCGGATCTACCCTTTTTTGGAACGCCGCAAATGTAACCGTCACTAACTTATCCGTAAAAAAGACAAACTTTTATAGTGCGATCCTAGCAGGAGGCGCGGTAGATGCATCTCTTTCCCAGGTCGTTTTTGCCACACCAGGCGAAAGTTATACGTTGAGCCTGTCAGCTGCAAAAATAGGAAACTTGATTAATCCTCAAATCAACATTTTTCTGTACTACTATGACGCAACCTTTAGTTTCCTCGGTACTGGGCTAACTACCTATCTGAGCGCAGGCACATTACCTGATGCTGTTAATGGGACATGGCAAACCCTGTATGAAGTAACAGCTCCTGTTCCAGCTAACGCAGCCTTTGCCTTTTTGGTAATTAGCAAAAATGCCTTAGCTAACACCGCTAATGTAGCCATTGATTCCGTTGCCCTTGTTAAAGCAAGTGCAACTGGAGCTGTGGGACCAACCGGACCTGCTGGACCTACGGGTGCTACGGGCGACGTTGGCGCTACTGGACCTGCCGGACCTACGGGTGCTACGGGCGACGTTGGCGCTACCGGACCTGCCGGACCTACGGGTGCCACAGGCGACATTGGCGCTACGGGGCCTACCGGACCTGCTGGACCTACAGGTGCCACAGGCGACACAGGCGCTACGGGGCCTGCCGGACCTACGGGTGCCACAGGCGACGTTGGCGCTACGGGGCCTGCTGGACCTACGGGTGCCACAGGCGACATTGGCGCTACGGGGCCTGCCGGACCTACGGGTGCCACGGGCGACATTGGCGCTACCGGACCTGCTGGACCTACAGGTGCCACAGGCGACGTTGGCGCTACCGGACCTGCCGGACCTACGGGTGCCACAGGCGACGTTGGCGCTACGGGGCCTGCTGGACCTACGGGTGCCACAGGCGACGTTGGCGCTACAGGGCCTGCTGGACCTATCGGACCTATCGGGCCTATTGGCGACACTGGACCTGTCGGACCTACGGGCGACACGGGACCGATTGGACCAACTGGACCGACCGGGCCATTTGGTCTTGGATTTACAGGTCCAATTGGACCGACCGGACCGATCGGGCCTACGGGGCCGACTGGGCCGACTGGACCTACAGGACCGACTGGGCTCTAATCTCCGATTATTACCACATCATGGACTTAAACGATGTTTCATATCCTACCGCCAAAGCCTCTTAGCAAGTTATGGCTTTGCCATCCTTGCCCTGCCGCAATTGCGGCAGGGCTTCTATAATCAGGTCTCTTTTAATTCCAATTTTAGGTTTGACCTCAATCCTTAAATGGTTCCCAAAGGAGTGATACTCAATTGATCAGTATCAGTCTGTGCATGATCGTCAAAAATGACCAACATACCATCGGCCCTTGCCTTGAATCGGTCCATCATATTGTAGATGAAATCAACATCGTGGACACAGGTTCACAGGATCGGACCATTGACATATGTCGCAGCTTTACAGATCGGATTTTTCCGTTTGAATGGGTAGATCATTTTGCCCTTGCACGTAACTATTCATTTGAGCAAGCTACGCAGGAGTACATTCTCTGGCTGGATGCCGATGACATTTTGAAGGAGCAGGATGCTATCAAGCTGCTTGAGCTAAAGCATACTCTTGATTCCTCAGCTATATCAACCGTGGATGCAGTGTCCATGAAGTATCATTATGCCTTCGATGATCATGGCAATGTCACCCTGCATTTTCGTCGGAATCGCTTGGTCAGACGGTCGGCCGGGTTCCGTTGGCATGGAGCCGTGCATGAGTATCTCGCCGTAGACGGAAATATTCTACATGCGGATATTGCCATAACTCACACCAGAACACATACCCATTCCCCGGGCCGAAATCTGCGAATTTATGAGAAGCAGCTCGCCCAAGGCCATGACTTCTCTCCCCGCGACCGCTACTATTACGCTAACGAGCTTAGAGACAATGGAAGATATGAGCAGGCCGTGCAGGCTTACCGAGACTTTCTAAACACCGAACAAGGCTGGGTAGAGGACGCAATTAGTGCATGTGGCAAAATGGCTGACTGTCTGCAACAACTCGGCAAGCTGGAGGAAAGTATTACCGCGGCTCTCCGTAGCCTGACCTTCGATACGCCTAGAGCGGAGCTTTGTTGTCGGATGGGTCATTATTTTTTGCATAAAAATGAGATTCCCAAAGCCATTTACTGGTACGACATGGCTACCACTCTGAATCCTCCTAACACGCTGGGCCCGGTACAAGACGCATACCAAACATGGTTTCCTCATATCCAGCTGTGCATTTGCCATTTTCGGCTAAAAGACTATACACGTGCGAACTGGCACAATGAGCAAGCAGCCACGTACGTTCCCAATGACCCGCATGTCCAGCATAATCGACAATATTTCAGCTCAATCCTGAACCCTTCCCAATAGAGATGCCTCCCATAGCCAGCCATCATTCTTTAAGTCAATGAAAGGAGGAGCAAACCAATGCAACCACAGAAACGGTACAAGATAGCGGTCTATGCCATCAGCAAAAATGAAGCCCGATTCGCCAAGCGCTGGATGAACTCCATGCGGGAAGCTGATGTTGTCATTGTAGCCGACACCGGTTCTACAGACGACACCGTTGCTCTACTGCGCGAGGCGGGTGCAGAGGTACATCCTATTCAGGTAGTCCCTTGGCGTTTTGACAAGGCTCGCAATGAGTCCCTGCGGCTGGTCCCTGATGATGTAGATATTTGTGTCTGTACAGATCTGGATGAAGTCTGGGAGGAGGGATGGCGGTCGCGCCTGGAAAGCAACTGGAAGGATGGAACGACTCGAATGCTGTATGCCTTTACACATGGACAGCCTGGAAGGGATACCGCTCATACATGGTTCTGGAAAGAAAAAATACACACTCGTCATGGCTACCACTGGGTACGCCCGGTTCATGAAGTGCTTGAATATATCGGGGAAGGCGAAGAACACAGCATCCGATCGGGCCAGCTCCGCTTGTATCATGATCCCGATCCGCACAAGTCACGCAGTCAATACCTTCCACTGCTAGAGCAGTCTGTACGTGAATTTCCCGAGGATGATCGCAATATGCATTACTTGGGGCGAGAATATATGTATCATGCCCGTTGGGACGAATGCATCACTACGCTGCAACAACATCTTGCCATGCCACAGGCGCGCTGGGCCGATGAACGCAGCGCTTCGATGCGTTTTATCGCTAGAGCGTATAAGGCAACTGAACAATGGCATGAGGCTGCACGTTGGTTATACCGTGCTATTGCGGAAGCGCCCTATTTACGTGAACCTTACACGGAAATGGCTCAGCTTGCCTATCATACACGGAACTGGCCCGCCGTCTATCATATGGTCGAAGAAGCGCTGCGCATTTCGACACGACCAGATACGTATATGCAAGAGGATTTTTGCTGGGATGCTACTTTGTATGATCTTGGAGCCCTCGCTTGCTATGAGTTGGGCCTAATACACAAAGCCTGTGAATTTGCGAAAGAAGCAACAGAACGCTCTCCGGAAGATTCTCGCCTTCGCCATAATTATGCGCTAATTCAATCCAGGCTTCCATAGAAACCCACACCCCGTCCTGTAGGTTGAATAACTTGGTATAAGAACTTGTGGTTGGCAAAGGAGGTTATTGAGATCAAAGTTCTATTTACTTTTTATATACCCAGCGGTGGCGTGGAAACCTTGAACCGCCAACGCTGTAAAGCGCTCATTCAGGACGGGATTGAATGTCATCTTCTCTATTATCAGCAGGGTACAGGGATGCAAAACCTGCAAGGCGATATTCCGGTGTTCATGACTTCCTCTGAAGAAGAAATTCGAAAACTGGTGGAGACTCATCGCTACGATGCAATTATCGTCTCTTCGGACTATCCTATGCTCCCTAGACTGCGAATGTTGGGCTATCAAGGGATATTAATCTATGAATCACAAGGCTTTGGCACTCACGAAGAAGCTGCTTGGGTTGTTGCAGATGCATCTCCGTATCTTCAAAATTATGCTGACGCGGTGCTTCTCCCCGATACAACTCACCTCGTGCAGCTATTTTCCAGCATGTGTCCATGGCTTGATCGTTATGTATTTCCAAACGTATTGGATACCAGCGTATTTAATTATGTACCTAATACTCCCCCAGTTAATCCGGTCATTGCATGGGTTGGGCGGCTTGAGCCCAATAAGAATTGGCGGCATTTTATAGACATATCTTACTGGATGCTGCAAAATCGTGCCGATCTTCGGATCTGGATGTTCTATGATGACACCTTGTCGCAGACGGAGGATAAAATACAATTCGAGAACATGCTTGCTCAGCTTGGCATGTCCACGATCATTGAGCGTTTTAAAAGCGTGCCTCATGCGAAAATGCCTTTGTATTATTCCATGATTGGCGACTCGGGTGGGTATCTGCTCTCGACTTCACTGGTGGAGGGATTCGGTTACGCGGTAGCTGAGGCCATGGCCTGTCGTTGCCCGGTCTTAAGCTCTGATTCAGACGGAGTACGAGCATTCATTGACCATAACGAAACCGGCAAGTTTTATCAGCAGGGAGACATTTTACAGGCGGTACTGCAAGGACTAGACCTTATGAACAACGTCCCTCATCGCGAATCTATCCGCCAGAAGGGGCGTACACGGATCGTTAACCTGTTGGCGCCAGATAAATATGTGCGCTCCTTCCGGCAGATGATGAGCTCGTTGGGTGTACGGTAACCTGCTATTGTAGTACATGCCGCAAAAGTCTGTTTCATGATCCAAAAAAGCTGACGACAACCCTATTTTTACACACGGGCCATCGTCAGCTTGATGCGTTTGCTGTGCATTACTGAATATTAGGGAACTATCTGATCTTCAATAAGCGTTCTCCTGTATGAATATCCTTCGAGTTTTCAGCTAAGATATCTGTGTACACCGCAGTATTGGTTACTATAACAGAGGTGGTGAGATCATATCCTTCATCCACTATAGCTTTTGGATCAAATTCAACCAGCTTGTCCCCTTTTTGAATCGTATCTCCTTCAGACACAAAAGAAGTGAAATGTTTTCCTTTCAAGCTGACCGTATTAATTCCAATGTGAATGAGCAGTTCAACTCCATCCTCAGAGATCAGTCCAATCGCATGTTTTGTTTTGAAAACGGTAACAACAGTTCCGTTAAACGGTGCGTAAGCTACCCCTTCTTGGGGGATAATGGCGGCTCCCTGACCCATCGCACCACTGGAGAAAGCCTCATCTTTCACTGCGGTCAAACGAATCAATTCACCGTTTAAAGGACTAAATACCGTTTTTTCTTCCGCTTTGTTTTCAACTACAAGCTTAATTTCAGGCGCGGGTTTCGCATTCTTATAGCCGAAAAGATAGGTCAGAATAAATCCGACTACAAAAGCGACAACCAAAGAGATAATAAAGCCAATGAAGCCTGCATCTATCCCCTTTGGATTAATGAATAAAGGGATACCAAAAATCCCGCCTGAGGCAAATCCATATGCTGTTGAGCCGAGTAAGCCCGCTGCAGCTCCTCCTACACCCCCAGCGATCGAGGCTAAAATAAACGGTTTTTTGGTGGGTAGCGTAACCCCGTAAATAGCTGGTTCAGTAACCCCCATCAAACCCGCGATGGTAGCAGAAGTCGCAATAGGTTTTAATTTAGGGTCGCGTGATTTCAAAGCAATGGCAAAAGCCGCACCTGTTTGCGCAAACGTAGTACAGAACAGCATACCGTTAATCGGATCAAACCCGTTCGTAACTACATTATTCAGGAGAATCGGAATGAACGCCCAGTGCAAGCCAAAGATAATAATCCCTTGCCAGAACCCAGCCAGAACGAGACCAGCTATAGCCGGACTTAACTGGTAAATCCACATGGAGCCTTTGGCTAATCCATCACTGATTATAGTTGCTATCGGCCCGACAACCAGAAAAACAATCGGTGATATAATGACCAAGGTCAGAAAAGGCACAATGAACATTTTAATGGATGCAGGTGCATACTTACTAATAAATTTTTCAACCTTAGCTGCCAAGAACGCCCCAATAATGATGGGTATAACAGAAGAAGTATAATTAATCAGAACGACAGGTATGGTCAAAAAGGACAGCGCCGTTTTATCCGTAAAAGCCGAAGTAATGGTCGGATACACCAAGGCGGCCCCCAAAACAGCAGATAGATACGGGTTTCCTCCGAATTTTTTACCTGCTGAAAACCCTAGAATAACCGGAAAGAAATAAAACATAGCGTCTGCTGTTGCATATAAAATTTTGTATGTGCCCATCTGATCAGTCATCCAGCCCAGAGATGTGCATAAGGCCAGCAGTCCTTTTAGAATCCCCACAGCAGCGAGCACACCCACAACGGGCATGAACACGCCTGAGATCACATCGACAAATCGGCTGAACAGGCTCGCTTTTTCATTCTTTTGATCGTCTTCAACTGTCTGTTCTCCGTGCTTTACTCCCATCGTATCCAAAAGAGCCTCGTATACTTTGGGAACCTCATTCCCGATGACCACCTGGAATTGGCCGCCACTTTCCACGACGGTAATGACACCGTCAATCTGTTTAATTTTTTCTTTATCTGGCAATTGGTTATCCTTCAATTTGAATCTCAAACGAGTAACACAGTGAATGACACTGTTCACATTTTCGTTTCCCCCCACCGATCTAAGCACTTCTCTAGCTGTCTTTTGGTAATCCATCATGATCACTCCTGGATGCGTTTTCTATTTCTCCACTCCACCTGCTAGCTTACTCCTGTTTTTCTCTGGTTTTATTTCGTTCCGATGATCACAACATCGCTTTCAAAACCATGCATATCAATGACGGATTGATCAGCCTGGACATCCACCTCCGTTTGGGCAAATCGTCTCTCCGCTAAATCAATGGTTGTAAACTTGTAGTCCTGCACGTTGATATTTAGCCGCACTTTCGTGTTAACCGGGATATACAAGACGAGGGTATTCTCGTTCCCCGCACCTCTGATCTCCTCTGTCTTGTTTAAAACAATATCCAACGGCTTTATGCCAATCAGGTTGTACATTTCAAACAAATATTTGATAAAGGAATAATCCCATGCGCCCTCAAAACGCAGTGCTGTTCTCCAATCATAGGGACTATCAAAGCCCTCTCCTTCTACAATTCCGAACTTCTTGCCTTTTTTATGCCAACTCCAAATGCCATGCGCTCCATAGGTAATTCCCGCTCCCCCGCCTGCCAGAAGACTGTGCCATGCTGCTTTTCTGGCATCTAGTGCAGTGTATCTTCCATACACATTGCGGCTGTAACTGATCTGTTCATAGCAAGGTTCTCCATTGATGACGGGACGTATCTCCGGCTTGTGATAAAAATGCTGGGCAATCTCATGGGCGACATGCTGAAACTCCGAATTATGTCCTGATTGATACATATAAAATCCAAGACCCTTGTGTTGCTCAAAAGCTTCAGGAATTTCCCTCAATCTCCCTTGGATATGCAGCGTAGTCAAGCTTGCCGGGCTTAATTGTTGTACCGTTTCCAGCGCCTTCAAATAGTACGCATTAGCACGTTCTGTAGGAAAATCAGTGTCTCCGCTGATCAAATAAACAGGCTCGAATCGAGAATAGCGGTTTACAACATAAGTTACATAGCTTTCAACGCAATCCAGCGGCATTTTATTGCCTTTCTGGAACATTTCAGCCCATGTATCCGGTACATAGTTACACCACAACAGAACCAGTGCTGGAATAAAGCCGCGCTCGACAGCCATCTGGATCATGACTTCCGCCCGCTCAAAATAAGCTTCGTTTAAGGTATGGTAGTCAAAATCTCCATTTTCCAGTAATGCAAATGGCTGTAGATTCAGGTCTGATTCGCTGGCATCCCATTGTCGGAGCATATTGATCTGTAAAACGTTGAAACCCTGCATTTTTCGATAGTCCAGGTAATCGCTCCACTCTTCAATAGTGGCGTTGGTAAATACGCTCCAGACGGTATCTGCCAAGTAAAAGAAAGGCTTGCCCTTTTTCACAAAACTTCTTTGATTTTCAGCCATGCTTAAGCTCAAACAAATCACCCTTTCACTCATAAACAAAACTAAACTAATGTATAATTTTATACGATATTGAATAAAATAAACTAAATAAAGCGTTCACAATTGAATATTAACACTATGTATCCGAAAAGGTCAACTCATTTTATCTGTTGTTTGTTTAGTTTAATTTATAAACTAAACTTTATTATATAATCATGATATAATTTATATAGTTTAGTCCAATGGGAGGTTCCACGTTGAAAATAGATGATATTGCGAAGCTTGCCGGTGTTTCAAAATCAGCCGTCTCTTTAGCATTTAATAACAAACCCGGTGTTAGCGAAGAAACCAAAGAGCATATATTAAGAATTGCCCACGAGCATGGATATAGACCACGTACCATGAAGTCAAATAAGGAATTTACGAAGAATCACCATGTCATTCGTTTTGTTGCATGCAAAAATACAGGCATCGTGACCGAGCAATATGAATCACTTCCATTTTTCAATGAATTGATCCATCATATTACCCATCAGGTGAGAGAACATGGTAATACTTTGATTTTCTCGTCATTTGATAGCCATAGCCTTGAAGAAGAATTGTCTGCTCTGGAGAAGGACCAGCCTTCTTCAGGTATACTTCTGCTGGGCACCAATTTAACATCCGAGACTATTCATTCCTTACAATCCATTCATTCCAATATCGTTATTTTGGATACCTGCTTTGAACACGTTGATGCCAGTTTTGTATCGATTAATAACTATCTTGGGGGGTACCAGGCAGGCCAATATTTAATCCAGTCCGGACACAGAAATATAGGATACGTACAATCCAGTACCAGAATTCTTAACTTTACAAAACGAAAAGAGGGGTTCATGGCTGCTTTAGAGGAGCACAATCTTGCCATAGGTCATGGGCTTACATTTGATATGCACCCGATGCTTGTCATGTCACAGGACGCATTTAAAACAGCTATTCATAAACTGAATGAGCTGCCTTCGGCCCTATTTTGTGAGAATGATTATATGGCGATCAGTGCTATTAAAACGTTTCAGGAAATGAACATTCGAGTGCCTGAACAAATTTCCGTCATGGGGTTTGATAATATTCATGAAGCTAAGGTCATTAGCCCGGAACTCACAACCATTCATGTGAAAAAGGATATTTTGGCCCGAACGGCTGTAAACTTGCTGATGGAAAGGCTTAATCACAATCAGGAGCACCATACTCAGGTTCTTGTGAATACAGAGGTTATTGAAAGAAGGTCTTGTATAGACGCAGAATTATAATCAAGTGAATAGAAAAAGGCCGCCATATAGGCGGCCTTTCAGCTTTTATACTTCTGAATTGTGATTTTATAGCGAATGAATCTAAGCGTCTTGTTTTTTGCTCAATGTAAACGAAAAAGATGCAACAACAAGTGCTATGAATATGACTAACCCACTAATCCAGCCCAAATTCTGTATGGATGTATACTCAATTATGACTCCCCCTAATCCTGCACCTAAGGTCATACCGATATTCATTAGCGCAGTATTGAAGCTTAGAACCATTTCTGAAGATTGTGGCTTTAAAGAAATTAAGTAATATTGATTTGCAGGAGTTGTTGTCCAAGCAGCCATCCCCCACAACATAATCGTCAGAAGAACACCGATCGTAGAAGTTGCTGTTACTGTTAATACGAATAAAGCCGCTGCGTGAACTATTAAACTAATGGAAATCGTCCGGACAGGTCCCCACTTATCCACTGCATATCCGCCTATACGTGACCCTATGAAAGCAAACACTCCTAGTACTAAAAGAGCTGCACTAATCTCTTTTATAGAAAAGTCTGCTATGGTGCTTAAAAGCGGAGCAATATAGGCAAAGACCATGGTGTATCCAAGATACCGGTTCATTCCCCTGTAATTTTGGAATAAACCGATTGAGTAGTGCCAGAATGATCAGAGCAATGACAGCAATAATAATATAGATATAACGCCAATCTATATTTGCAGCAATTAAGGTTCCAAGGGGAACTCCCAGCACTAAAGATATTGTAAATCCTGTAATGACTGTTGCGATGGCGCTACCACGTTTTTCAGGTTCAGCCAGTTGAGCAGCGTAATGGGTAGCAACCACAAAATACAGTCCACCACTCATAGCCTGTACAATACGGGAAAGCATGAGCAGCGTAAAGTTAAAGCTGAAGAAAGCAATGACCGTCCCTAAAATAAAGAAAAGCATGGAATACAATAACACTCTTTTCCTTTCAAGCTTTGCAGTTAGCATGACCAGCACAAGTGCACCAAAAGCATACGATAAGGCATATATGGTAACTAATTGTCCAGCCAATGAAATAGATACATCCAAATCATGAGAGCTTCAATTTCCCGTCATTCGTTAAAGTCTTCCTCTGTCAAATCCAGGTTTACACTCGCAGCGGTTCGGCTACCGTCGGCCGCAGCAAAAATCAACTGAGAAGGCATGAAGTATGAAGAATCCCCCGCAGCATATACACCAGGAATGGAGGTTCTCCCCGCTCCATCCGTTTGAATCCCGCCCGACTCGGTCCTTTCACAGCCCAAACGTTCTCCAAACGGTGCACTTTGCACAAATTGGGGGGTCACAAAGCCGCCGGCCCTTGGGACTTGAGTACCGTCCGTAAAGGACACATACTCCAGCTGTCCATGGTGACCGATGAACGCTGCAACAGGCTGCTCCATTACCGCGACTCCTTTAGATTGAAGTCGTTCTTTTTGCTCGTCCGACAAGAATGCCTGACCGTTCGTGCAGACAAGCAAATCCTTACTCCAGTTCAGGAGCAGTTTGGCTGTGTGATATATAGCTGGCGACTCAGAGACGAGGACAAGCGGTTGATCCCGTAACTCCCAGCCATCGCAATAAGGGCAATTAAACAAACTTCTTCCGTAGAACGTGTAAAAACCTTCGATCTCAGGGAATATCTCCTTTACACCCATCGCCAGTATCAATTTTCGCGCTTGAACACGAAGGCCTGAAGAATCAAATACCTCGAATCCGGATTCATTTTTCGTAACTGAAATAACCTCGGTTTGCAGATGATGCACAGATGGATACCGCAGTACTTCCTCATAAGCTACGCGGCGGAACTCGGCCGGCGTTACGCCATCTCTCGTAATGAAACCGTGCGACGCATGCGTAACCGCATTTCTGGGCCGGTTATTATCGATCAAAGCCACACTTCTTCTTGCCCTGCCCAGTACAAGGGCTGCATTCAATCCAGCAGGTCCTCCCCCAATAATAGCGCAATCGTACAGCATAACATCCAGCTCCTTTTACAAAGATATTAAAGACTCTTTATATCTATAATTAAAACAAAAAAAACACTTCACATAACTGGCGATCACCTTCTCTCTATTTATAGCCGCTCCCCTTTATACTTGCGCTTGCTTTTGGGCTAAATCGACCAATTTCGTATTTTTAAGATGGCCCTCCATTTTTTCCTCCGCTTCCCTCATTACAGCTTGAATCAGACATTCTGATCCATGGACAAAATCACATTCAAACAAAGAATTCGTCCCTTCAATCGCATGGATAATATCCAAAAAGGTAATATCGTCTTTATTGCGGGATAAGCGATAGCCCCCATTGGCTCCAGAGACCGATTCGATCATCCCCGCCTTCACAAGCCTCGTCAAAATTTTTGAAAGATACGTGGGTGAGACATTTTGGGATTCGGCCAATTGCTGGACACCTACGGGCTTCACCGACGAATCCTCAACGAGCATGAGCATGGTGTGCAGTGCATAATTGGTTGCTTTGGTAAATTTCATAACTACACCTCATTCACAGACTTATTGTATCTATAATATCTCTGAATCTGCAGGAATGTCAAGATTATAGGTTAAGTATAGAAAATCGAAGGGAAAAATTGCATTTTGCCTTCACCTCAATAACATCCAACCTTATAACAGAATGTTTGACTTGGGCTGGCCTGCTAGAGCGGGCGAAAGTATCACTCGCTCCTTAATATTTTCCAATTGTTATGTAATTTTTTTCAATAAACAAGAAACAAATTCACGATTTCCACGTCTATGTATATAGATTTAATTTTAGGAAAACCTTGGATCAAGTCCTGAAGCCCAATATTTTTTTACAAAGGAGCAATTAAAATGAAAAATCCAAGACTAAAATACGCTACTGCTTTCCTGTCTAGTATAGTGCTTGTGGGAAGTGTAAGTGGCTTTTCTATTGCCAATGCTAATAGCACTTTACGCCCTAATACGCATGTTCAAAGTTCAGTTAATACTATAAATCCATCTGTTTACCAGTCTGTAACCAAATTTAAAAAGAGCGAGACCCCAAATCAGGTGATTTGGAAGGAGAAAAACGTTTCGTTAGTGGCCAAAAAAATGGAGCTAGAAAATGCACCAAGCTCTGAGAAGAGTGTTATTACATCTATAACGATCAAAACAGGAGAACAGAATTACACCATTAAAACAGATGGATATAATGATAAACTGCGTAATATATCGAGCGCAGTATTATCTCCTTCTAATACATGGTTGGCTATCCAGGCACGGCGCAGTGCAGGAGATACGTTATTACTGATCAATCTTAAAACTGGAAAATCTACCATTGTAAATGATCTTTTAAAAGCTAAAGGCAAAAAAAATGTAGAATCCATTGCTGCTTATAACTGGTCACCTAAAGAAGATCAAATTGCCTTTTCGTACGGTGATACATCAAGCAGCTCCATAGCCATTTATAACACCAAGAAGGATGCCTTTATATATCTTCCTAGGGAAACGGATTACATTAGCACAAGTCTGATTTTATGGCATAAAAATGGAAAAAGCTTAGACTATATAAGTGAGTATCCATCTGACCAAAAGAAGTTGTACAGATACTCAATGGACAGCAAAAAGGTGAAACCTGTTAAAAAAATTAGCCAGAACGAATTTCAAAAATGGTTCAAACTTGATAAATACAGTACAAATTAATACCAAATAGGGCGGAGTAAATCCCGCCCTTTGAATTTTTTGTTCTAGTTTATTGTGATTTTGCCGGAACTTCCGTTTTGCTCAAGCACTTGAATTAGTGCTCTTTGGTCACTGTTAGAAAGTCGGATGCAACCGTATGTTGGACGCAGAGGATACCAAGTCAGAGATGTGCTTGTAGCAGGGTCTCCGCCATGAATCATAATTTCGTCGCGGCCATTATTTGTAGCAGTCAGGAAGTTCCCACTTACTGCTTGATTCAGCCACACACGCTTATAAGGACCATAAGAATAGTCGGAGTCACCTTTCGCATAAACAATTGTTTTCGCAACCCCCGTAGGAATGTCTGCATATTTAAGTCTCCAGTTCGTATGGTCGTTACCATTCTTCGGATCATTTGATCCACGGCCTAAAGCTTCTACAGGTCCAAATACCAAACTACCACTATCGTTATAAACTTTCAGTGTTCCTTTGTAATCTCGATTAGATGGAAAATTAGCAATAATGTGATAACCCATTGTTAAACGCCTCCATTTAGTTTAGTTGAGAGTAGATTTGATAGAGTCGCTAACATCTAAATGGCTCCACATTCTTTAATGTTAGTCTTCAATTCCCTCTCACTTATGTAGGTGATTTAAGGCTGTGAATTACAACCAAATCGTGGCGTCACCAGAAGCAGCTTATCGTCAAGGGCTCTTTATTTTTTGTATGATGAACTCTGGATCGAAATATTGAAAAATTGCGTTCATAGCCTCTACGTTGGATTTGTTTGAGCAAGCTCTACTAATTTCATAAACTTATCATCTCATCTATTTTTCGTTCCTCGAAATTGCCAACAAGCGAACGACTGAATAATGCGCTAATGTAGAGATACACCCGCAGAGGATCGCTATGGGAAATCTATAGAATGAAAAGGAGAAACATATCATGGCTAAACACACAATACAAATTCCACCGAATTTTATTATGGGGGCAGCGGCTTCCGCCTGGCAGACAGAGGGCTGGAGCGGTAAACAGGAAGGTCAGGACTCGTATCTGGACGTATGGTACAAAAATGACCGCTATGTCTGGCACAATGGATATGGACCCGCGGGTGCAACTGATTTTTATAATCGTTACACCGAGGATATTGCGCTGATGAAGCAGATTGGACTTACTCATTATCGCACCTCTATTAATTGGTCCCGCTTCTTAACGGATTATGAGAATGTGGTGGTGGATGAAACCTATGCGGATTATATGGACCGGGTCATCAATGAGTTAATTGCAAGCGGAATCGAGCCGATGATTTGTCTGGAACACTATGAATTACCTGCTTATTTGCTCGACAAATATGAGGGCTGGTCTTCCAAGCATGTGGTAGAGCTGTTTGTGAAATATGCGGAAAAGGTGTTTGAACGGTACGGGGATCGGGTCAAGCACTGGTTTACGTTTAATGAGCCCATTGTTGTACAGACTCGCGTCTATCTGGATGCCCTTCGCTATCCCTATGAACAAAACACACGGAAGTGGATGCAATGGAACTACAACAAAACGCTGGCTACCGCAAAGTGCGTACAGCTTTTCAAAGCCAAAAATTATAGTCAGAACGGGGCTAAAATAGGTGCTATTTTGAATCCCGAAGTGACTTATGCCCGATCCAGCGCCCCTCATGACCAGTACGCAGCACATGTGTATGATTTATTTTACAATCGGATATTTCTGGACCCGCTTATAAAAGGCGAATACCCGCAAGAATTGTTCGAGCTCATGAGCAAGCATGATATTGCATTTGAGGCTACAACGGAAGAGCTGGCCTTGATTAAGGAAAATACCGTGGACTACGTTGGGATCAATCTCTATTATCCCCACCGGGTCAAAGCGCAGAGTAAAGCGTGGAACGAAAACAATCCTTTTCACCCCTCTTACTACTATGAGCATTTCGATCTTCCGGGTAAAAGAATGAACAAGTCACGGGGCTGGGAAATTTATCCCAAGATCATTTACGATATGGGCATACGTATCAAGAACGAATATAACAATATCGAGTGGTTTGTCGCGGAAAATGGCATGGGCATTGAGAATGAAGCTGCTTTCAAAAATGAGGAACACATCATTCAGGACGACTATCGGATTGACTTTATAAGTGAGCATTTATACTACACGTTACAAGCTGTAGACGCAGGCTCCAACTGTACAGGTTATATGCTGTGGGCCTTCACAGACAACGTTTCTCCTATGAATGCTTTTAAAAATCGTTATGGACTGGTGGAAATTAATCTGGAAAATGATCGAAGTCGGCATTTGAAGAAATCGGGCTACTGGTATCAAGCTGTTATCAAGGAGCGCTCATTTGTTGCTGATCTGGATGAAGAGTATAAGTAGTTAAATGGACAAGCTGGCTGGCGAAAACATATAAATTCGTCCAAACCAAAAAGAGGCTGAGAGGTTCTCTCAGTCTCTTGGTTGATTCGCGCGCTCGTTAGCCCTATACGCCTTCTTTGCCTGTGCCCATACTGCTCACGTACGTTTCCTTTAGACCGGCAGAGATACCGTATAGCGGTTCCCAACGAAGCCAATGTCTGGCGACTGCGTTACTCAGACAGCTGTGGTGAATATCTCCCGCCCGCGCCGGTGAATACACAGGGCGCACAGACGAACCGTGCAGCTTTAGTAAATCATAGGCCAGCCGATTGATGGACGTCGTTCGTCCCGTACTTACATGCACCGTGCGTTGGTCCGCTGCATGCATAGCCGCCATATTGGCTCGAACTATATCCTTGACGTACACAAAGTCACGGGTTTGCGTTCCGTCGCCGTGAATGAGCAAGGGGCTTCCTTTTTTCAGCCGCTCTATAAAAATAGCGACGACACCGCCCTCTCCCTTCGCTGCCTGACCGGGACCATACACATTTCCGTAACGCAAAATCGTGTAGTTCAAACCGTACAACCGATAAAAAAGCCGAATATACGATTCTGCGGTCAGCTTGGACAGTCCGTAGCCTGAAATAGGCTCCACGGGATCGTCTTCCTGAATACATTGCTTTTGCAGCTCTCCATATACGCCGGATGTGGAGGCAAATATGATTTTCGACACACCCGCATCACGACAGGCCTGCAACAAATGAATCGTCCCCAGCACATTCACATCCGCATCCTCATCGGGGTGATGGATGGATTGCTGCACATCAGCCTGTGCAGCCAAGTGAAACACAATATCCGGGCTTTCCCGAATCAGCAGCGTCCTGGCTTCAGGGCTGCGAATATCTGCAATATGCATGACCGCGCGCGGGTCTACATTTGCAGCATTCCCGGTCGTCAGATTATCCAGCACAAGCACTCTGACGCCCGAGTCAGCAAGCGCACGTACCAGCTGGGAACCAATAAATCCGGCTCCTCCGGTGACCAAAGCCTTCACTAGCGCACCCTCCTTTTAAACCGAAGCATCTATCTTCCCTTCGCATCATGTTATGCGATGCTCTACAGCTTGGCGCAGGCGCAAGCACAGGTGGAAGACAATCTATACGTGTTCCTATAGTCTCCGCACCTCAGACATGAAGTCTGACGTTGTCCAGCATATAACGCCACATTTCATCCTGACCGTTCCATATATCCTCGGGTGGCAGCGCTACTGAAACCAATCGTTCCAGTCCCCAATTCAGCTCCGTCACACCTTCAGTCCCTGTATAATCCACGTATAACAAGCGAAAATCATGGGTAATTCTCTGTGACAACACATCATGCAGTTCTACCGCCTGCTCCCGGCTGCCACCGACACGAACCAGCAGCAGACGGGAAGCCAATGCGAATTTCTCCAGTAAACGTGCGATGCGGCGATCAAGTGTCGTTTTGAATGTAGGATAAGACGCCAGCTGCTCTGATGTATTCTGGCTAACCGGAAAATGGTGTGCTGCTGTAACCTCATAGGACGCATCCTCAACCAGGAAGTTATGACCTCCGTAATCATGCCCTGTGACACGCAGGCTTTCAACATCCATAAAACGGGCAAATCGCTCATTCAGTAAACGACTGATCTGTGACAAATTGCCAGAAATCATCCAATCCAGCGGACCTGCATACGGACGCAGTCCGTTTTTATCCAGCTGAATCGAAGGTAAGCAATGCCCTCCCAGGCTAAACACTGCGTCATATTCCCCTTGCAACCGTTCAAGCACGACGACCTCCCCTTTTCGACAAGGACATTCCCTCAAAAAGGGTGCGCCAGTGTGGATCACTCTTGTAATTCCATACATCGGCAAAAGGCATTTCCACTGCGCATACATGAGGAAGTTGCCAATCCACCTCCGTCAACTCCGTTACACCGGAACAATTCACCACTAACAACCGAAATTCATTCGCTACGATCCCCGACAAGATCCGCTCCAGTTCCTCTACTTCTTCATAGGTGCCCAGCATACGGACGAACAAGTTGCGCTTGGCCATCTGTGTTTTTGCAAAAAAACGTTCGATACGACGGTCTATCTTTTCCCTGAACTCGGGATAGGTCACCAGATCTGCGGACGTGTTGCGTTCCTGCGGAAAATCGTGTACCGAGATCACATTATAAGCAATATCTCTGACCATATAATTCAGTTGGCTCGTACCAACGACACTTAAATTAGGCAAATCCATAAAACCTGCAAACCGATTCTCAAGCAAGCGGTTCACATCAGAGAGCGTGTCAGACATCATCCAGTCCAGCACCCCGGCAAACGGCCGCAAACGGTTCTTTTCCAATTGAATGGCAGGTGTACAGTTTTGCCCTAGACTGAAGACCGCGTCATATTCCCCTGCCAGCTGTGCGAGTCTCATAGCCGTGCCTCCTTTGTTAAAGCGACCCTTCCCCCCGATCTACTCTTTGCTTTTTCTGTAGTCGAAAAGGGGCTTCAGGCCGCAGATTGTTCCACTCTACATTACATGCACAGCATGGCAAAAAGGGTTGGACACTGGCGCGCTTTTTGTCAAAGAGGCGTACAACTATCCAGTCCACTCGCGGTTATTTTTCATATCATATAAGGCTGGTAACCTAACGGAATTCAAGGAGGCATCATGATATGTCTGTGTTTCTTTTAACTGTCGATCATCATCTCGCTCACCACAGCGCCCATATACAAAGCTGCCATGTAACCTTTTTCAATCGTGAAAAGAGATCCGTTGATGTGCTGTTGGAAATGGGGAATGACAGTGGTGTTTTTAGGCGGCAACTTCTTCGACTGGGCCCTTCTCCCGAAGCTGGCTCTGTACTGGAAATCAAAGATATGGAGGCAGCCCAAAATCCATTTTATCTGCGGGTGGTCACGAATATTTACAATCCCGAAACGCTGTTTATCCTGGCGGAATTTGTGGAGAACGGGAACGTAGTCGCTAAGCGGACAGCCAGTCATTTTACCGTGACACCTTAATGAACAGGCAGAGGAGGAAATTTGTATGTTGTTGAAATATACAGTTCAAAACAAAGCTGAAGCAGGCACATATGCACTGCCTTTTCAGGTTACCGAACAGGAGATCGTGCTCTCTACATTGATCATTCCTGCAGGTGAAGCTGAGGGCCACATTCTCATCGAAGTCTCTTTGGCATGGGAGAATCCGCTGCTCAACTGGGATATTGGGGAGCTGGATATTCGATTGCGCCGCAACGATGAGCAGGGACCCGTGCTGGATTGGCTGCAGGACTCCTGTTATCAGGAGGGATTTGCCGAGTTAAGCTATGAGGAAACAGCACAACAGGCAGAGACTCATGTATACTGCTTGACTGTACAATCAGCTGACCACCGTGCTGTTGTTACGGGACCACTTATGATGCGAGGCTCGGTTTATGTAGACCAAATGGATGACAACCCGGATGAACAATGAGCTGAAATAAACTAAAGGCAGGTGGGAATGTAAGCCCGACCTGCCTTTTTATATGGTCTGTATGCTCATGGCGCAGATTGTTTCAGCCGTTCCAAAATGTCAGCATCCGGCAGCTTATAATCCTCTGGCAGCGAGGTGTTAATTCGGTTCCAGATTGCATAATCGACCATCTGATCTGGATGTGACTGCTGGATTTCAAAAATACGGTTGTACAAGTCTCCAACGATAGGAAAAGTCATGCTCTCCCTCCTAACTATCGAATCAACGCACTTGATTAAGCGCTTGCCCATAAATATTGACGAGCCGTTCAATCATAACATCCAGCGACCAGTGCGCGGTTCCCCATGCCTTGGCACGATTCCCCATAGCTATCCGTACTTCATCCTGAGCGAGTAAATGCTGCAAATGAGCTGCAAGTGCCTCCACATCGCCAACCGGGGAAACCAGTCCAGTGTGTTCATGCTTCACCATTTCCGGCAGTCCACCCGCATCCGATACCACTGCCGGAAGCCCCATAATCTGTGCCTCCATGACCGAAAACGGCTGATTATCCTGTATGCTCGGATGTACAAAAAGGTCCGCCAGTTGTAAAAGGGCAGGTACATCTTCACGATGTCCGAGAAATACCACGTCTTCTTCCAGCCCCAGCTCCTTCGCCTGTGCCTGAAGCTCTTCCCTCTTATCTCCCTCCCCAACAATCCAGCAAACCCAATCCGTACGGCTTGCTTTCAATAGGCCAAGAGCGCTCATTAAATAATGTAGCCCTTTGATATAGACCAGCCGAGAAGGACAAATGATAACTTTTTTCCCCTCAGGTCGTGTCATGTCTGTTCCCCTGGCATGGACTTCCCAGAAGTGTTCGGTGTCTAAGCCATATTGGAAAGTGGCAATCTGCTGCTCAGGCACTTCGAACTCACGCACAAGCGTCTGCTTCATCCATTCTGTAGACGTAATCGTAATATCAGCGGAAATAGCGCCATAATGCTCCAGCGCCCAATAATACTTCCACATCAGCGTCTCGCGGTAACCCTCTTCATGATCCCGCTCCAAAGCCATCATGACTTCACGAGCCAGCGAGCCATGAATATTTGCTACCAACGCACTGTCTTTGCGTTTGACCCGACTTAGAGCACGAGTGGCTATGACATCTTGCGTATGAATCACATCATACTGCTCAACCCCGAAATAGGCTGCCGCCAGTTCCATACAGTATCGATCCTTTTCCACCGTCTGCACCCATGAATCCAAATGTAATACAGGGGCAGCCGATTCATTCAGCTTCGTATGCAGCAAGGGCAGCAATTGATCCTTCAGCAATTCCTTATCTTCATAGACAATATGGTATTTAGGGGTATCCGGTCCGTTCCCCATCAAGTCTACCGTGTGACCCAGTAGCTCAAGTCTTCGTTTAATTTGCAGCATAAAGGGCCACACACCACCCAAATGAGGAATCGGCCAGTACGTAGCCAACAAAATTTTCAAAACAGCCCCACCTCCTCTGTCTCGTACGTTAAGCTACATTCCGTTGCTTCCGTAAATTTGCTGGAAACCCGATAATGCGTCTGTCCAGACCGCAAAAAAACCGTTATTCGGCACGATCGTTACATCAATAAAATTGCCGATCGTGACCACTGGAACAGGACTAATCCCGTTAGGATTAAAGGAACTGTCTGTTATTCTGAGGTTCGTAAATGTATTCCCTCCGTCCGATGATTCTGCAACAAATACATCTAATAAAGAGGCTGTGATTTGATTGGTGTAGTACACAATCTTAATCACACCGGTCACGGGCGAAACATCAATGGCCGGGAAAAAATGCTGTGCTCCTGCACTGGCTCCTGTCACCGATTGCGGCGCAGTCCAGCTTAATCCACCATCCACGGACCGGGCAAGCAGCACATCCGCATACCCTGCCCGATTATCCTGCCAAACCGCATAAAGCGTCCCCTGATTCGGGCTGGTGGAACGATCTATGGCAATGTTGGCCGTCGGCAATACATTAAAGCCAAAACCGACCACAGGCAGCGGACTTGGAACTGGGACGACAGAGGACACTGGCAGCGAGGAACTGAACGAAGTCCCCCCATTGAAGGACACAATGACCTGATATTGGTTAACCGGATTCGTCACAATGTACCCGACATAAATCACCCCTGTAATGCTCACGGTGATTTCTCCGCGCGTGATCTGATTGGAACCAGGAGTGAGCACCACAGGTGTATTCCATGTGATTCCTCCATCCTGCGAGCGTTGAAAAAACATGACTGAGCCGCCGAAAAAGTCGGGGTTATACTGATGCGTATAACATAAATAGATGTTACCGGTATAGGAGCTGACCTGTGAAGTATCGAATTTCACGCTGACTTCCACATTATTGACAAACGTCCCATACCCTCGTTGGGCAATCACGGGTGGATCAAATGTATTGCCATTGTCTCTGGACACATAGGTAGCGATGGTACCGCTCAAGCCGTCTGCGGTAAATACGTGACAAGCTATGACGAACAAATTGGGAAAACCGTAGCTGACGCTATGGGATTCCGCCCCTACATAGCCGGCTGGCAGCGGTAGAATTTGCTGTGTGAAGGAGGCACCACCGTTATCTGAACGGTATACTGCTGTCAACGGCGGTCCGGTCGTAAAATCAATGGCAGCAGCCACTATGGTACCGTCGAGCAGATTGAAAGCCACACTCGGCTCCTGTGCCAGCCTTCCGTTAGGTGTAAGCTGTACGTTCGGCATCAGGCTTCACCTCCCGGTACGCCCGCAAAAATCGTTAAACTGCCTGTGCGCGTATCCGTCCAGACGGATATATAGCTGTTCGGTGGTACAATGGCGATATCAATGTAGTCGCCGATCAGTTCTGATTCGCCCCCACCTACATTCGGGTTAAAGGAAGTCGTTGTGAGACGACTGTTTGTAAAGGTATTGCCCCCATCCGATGATTGAGCGGCGAACACATCCAGATTAAAGCCGTCCAGGCGATTGGTATAGTACACAACAACGACCAGTCCCGTCTTAGGCGACACTGAAATCGCAGGAAAAAAATTTTGTGAGCCGGGCGGGCTGTCCGTCACAATGACTGGGGCGCTCCAGGTACCGCCAAAATCACTGGATTTGGACAACAAAACATTGCTGTAGCCCTGACCAAAATCCTGCCACACGGCATATAGCGTATTTGTTGTAGAAGGTACCCCCGAGCAGTCTGCTGCCAAGCAGGGAGAATTCAATACACGAAAATCATATCCGGGGACGGGCAACGGACTAGGTACCAGCGTTATGTTGGACACAAGAATATCACCGCTAAAGGTGGCACCTCCATCAAAAGACCGCCGGATAAAGAAAGCCGGGGTTTGCGGCCCCGTACGAATCCAGCTGACATATACACTGCCATATTTGTCGACCGCGGGCTCGGGTCGCTCCGTGGAGGACTGGATATTGGAAAGCAACAACGGTCGATCCCAGGTCAATCCTCCATCCGTAGAACGCTGGTAGAAGGCCGCAGACCGAGCATTAAACTCTACGTTGTATTGGCGGTTATACGTAACGTATACATGCCCTAGATACGGACTTGCCCCTGCGTTATCTGTCGTAATATTGGTCCAGTCATTATTAATGTAATCTCCATAGCCTGGGTTAATGACCACGGGAGAGCCAAAAGTGGCTCCATCATCCGTAGAACGATAGATCACGACAGCCCCGTTCTCATTTCCCGGAAACACGTGTGCGGATACGATAAAAATATTGGGGAACAGATAGGCCACCATTCCTGCCTCTGCTCCTGTATATCCTGGTGGAAGTGGCAGTAAAGTATCGGTCCAGTTCGCCCCGGCATCCAGTGAGCGATACAGCCCAATTAAAGGGGGCCCGCTGCTAAAGTCAACAGCTACAGCCACAACAATATTCGGATTCAGTAAATTAACAGCAACACTAGGTTCAAATTTGGGCAGGCCGCTGGGTGTCACTTGAAAATTCAAAGGCATCGCGAGCATTCCCTTCATTATATATAGATATGCCTGAAGTGTTTCTATCAAAATGTACTTTTTTCGGTGTAGCCTACAGACAACCATACAAGCTTTCCTCTCCATAGATTCATAGTATAGAAGCATCACTATTGAGGGATTCCATCATACTGTTTTGAGAGGATGATTCTATTGGCTTTTACAACTGGATATATGACCAACACAAGGGATTTCGGTACTGCCTGCTCCAATGTTGTTGTAAATTTGGTCAATGAGGACACAGTGAACGCGGCAACCGTGACCATCCAAATTTTTTTCTCACTCGTACCGGATACCAAGACACCACTGTACGTGACATCGGTTAATTTGCCTGCAAACTCGATTGCGCGTCGTACTTTCTTTATACAAGGGGTTCTTGCCTATGAGGTACAATACAACGTAGTCTCCGTCGCACCAGCCAATGTTGTGCTTTCCAACTTTGGATTGGATCAGTTTGGTAATGTTGTACAGGAGCATCGTGTCCTTCAATCTGAGTTGACCACGATCCCAGCTTTGTCTCCTGTTAGCTAAAAGCACCACCCTGCTCCAGTGTCTGATGCAATCTGTGGGTATAATACACGTAATTCCATTCCGGCGGTACGGACTGAACCCCTCGGCCGCTGCCAATGGTCGAATGGTCATCTGTATAGTAGGAAAAGGCATGTGTATCCTGCAAAGGTCGCAGCAAATCCGTAAGATACAACAAATCCGTCACAGCAATATAAGGTTTGATACCGAAGCATACAACAAAGCGAGTTGTCGTTTCACCAATCGCCTGAACCAATGCCTCCTTAACAGAATAATGCGGTCTCGGCGTTACGATTAGCCGAGGGTCAAGCATCATCGTCAGAAAGGAAGCAGCGCTCTGTTCCGGCGTAAGATCAAGCAACCGCACCACGCAATTACTGTAATGCTGCTCCAGCAGATTATCGAGCAACGGCTCAGCTTGAGCCATATCCGTAATAGGCATTAAAATGGTCATTTCAAGTGGGACTCCCCGGCGGGCCCGAGCCTCATACTTGGCAATTTGAAATGCGTGCCGCCAGCGTCGATGTTCTTTTTGGCTGCGCAAGCTGGCCGATACACTAAAAGCAGAATCCACCCGATAATCCATCAGGATCTCCGGAATGAATTTCATGCTGCATGTCTCGGTCAGCCGCAGCCAGTAATCATAATCCTCTACAGGTTGCAGCCGATAGCCGTCGATCAGACGAGCATATTGGCTTTTGTACATAAATGACACCCCGACAATGCTGGCGTTCAACAATTCATGATGTGGCTGACTTTGGTACCGAATCAGCGCTTGTTGATGCTGCTGGTCGTATAACGGATTACCCGCAGCGTCAATCTGACGAAAGGTGGAGAACACAAGTCCAAGCGAATCGGGCCCCTGCTCTAGCTCGCACCGCAATCGTTCGATAAAGGATGAATGATACACATTGTCGCTGGATACCCAGGTCACATACTTGATCGCTGGATCTTTAAACAACTCATCGAATCCCCGGTTAAGGGCATGGGATACTCCTTGGTTCTGAGGGAGTGTAACCAACTGAACGCGCGGGTCTCCCATTGCTGCGTGAAGCGCCGGCTCTATCATTTCCGGCGCCCCGTCAATCACAATGATGAAGCGAAATGCCCTGTAGCTCTGGGCTAGTACGGATGAGATCGCAGCTTGCAGATAACCAATATCCTGTTTGTACAGCGGCATAACAATCCCCGTATCTACCATATCAATCCCCCCTGACAAACTTTCGCTTCATGAGGATAAACCGCCCAACATCTGACTGAAGCGATCTCGATAACGTGCTTGGGTGATGTTGTACTCCTGTTCCACAGCAGGCCAATATTTTTTGGTTCCCATTTCATCATGCCAGCGGTAGTTAACCAAGGACTCGTTCAGAAAAGGAAATGGATATCCTGCCAGCATTACTCGGTACCACATATCCAGATCATGGGTGTACGGCAGCAGTTCATCGAACAAACCGATATGTGCAAACAGCTCCTTTTTGAACATCACCGTACATCCATTGACCGGATTCCCCTGCTGGAAAAAACGGTAAAACTCCGTCAGGGACGGAAATACAGCAGCTGCCTGATAGGCTGTGACTTGGCTGTGTTGATTGATAAAATTGAAATTAGTATGAGAGATGTATGCACTCTGTTCGATCATAAAAGAAACTTGGTTATTAATTTTGTCCCTATGGTAGGTATCGTCGGAGCTGAGCCACGCAATATATTCACCGCTGGCATGCCGGATACCATGATTCAAAGCGCTGGCTGTTCCACCGTTAGATTTGCCCAAATAATGTATATAGGGAAGATAGGGCTGAAGCATATTAACATGTGTGGTGGACCCGTCATCGACGACAATAATCTCAAGCGGCCCATAGGTTTGCTCCAATGCGCTTTGCAAAGCCTGATCCACATATGCACAGTTATAAAAGGGAATGACGATCGTTACTTTTGGTCTCATATCGTTCCTTCCTTTCCAGCTCGGCGGTATTGAATCATATCCTCCAGCGATTGCCCCAGCTGTATGGTCGGCTTCCAGCCCATCTCCTCCAGCTCCTGCGCCCGATATGCCTCCGTTGCCGCTGGCTCGGCTATATCTCCCCATTGTATGGGAATAGATATTTTCGCCAGCGCAACCATACGTTCCACGATATCTCCCAGTTCCACAATGCGGCCTGTGCAGACCGAGTAAATTCGGCCTGGCACTCCCTTTTCCAATAGCACGCCATAGGCGCGAACTGCATCACGAACGTCGAGAAAATCACGCTGCGCATGTCGGGAAGACACGCGAAACGGAGCTGCCTCCGTTACGAATTGCTCTTTCATGCGTTCTGTCCGAACGATATACCCCGCGAGTAATGCACAAAAGCCGGTGGACGGACCCGGGCCAATCAGGTTGCAAGGCTCTGCCAACATGACAGATTGCTCGAACAGCGCGCCCCACGAGAGCGCGACTGCCTCTTGAATGCTTTTGCTAAGGCTGTATGGATGCGTTGGATGGTATGGTGCCTGTAAAGCCGTCTTTAGCCGAGAACCCGCAACAACAATTCTGGCTTGGGGGAAAGGTCGCAGTACATCGAGCAGATACAGGGTGGACAGTACATTGGATTCCATATATAGCAATGGACTCTGCCAAGATTCAGGTACGGAATTTTTGCCACCCAGGTGAAGCACATAATCCGGAGCAATGTGTCGAATCACTTCGCCCAGACGTTTCTTATCGAGCAAGTCGCACACATAAGGTGTAATACAGCCACGTGTGCCCGCTTCCAGGCTGAAATCCCCATCATTTTCAGTCTGTGAGGTCAATTTTGTAGCAGAAGCGGCAGTGCGAGTCAGCGCTGCCACCTCCCAGCCAAGTTTTGCAAAATAGCGGCAGGCATGCATCCCGGTATAGCCCGCCGCTCCGGTAATGGCTATGACTGGCCGACGTTGTTCCGCTGTGCTTCTGTCCATTCCAGCAGCTCCTTCAGCATGATGCTGTAGTGAGGAACATCGTAGAGCAGATCGGCCCGGGTAGAACGAAGCGTCCGGTCCTGCACCGGCTCATCCTTCGGCACGATCCGAATATCCTCTCTCTTCCAGATATCTTTGAACAGAAGCAGCAAATCATGCTTGCTGATCGGTTCAGGGTGAACCAGATGAATGAGTCCGTCCAGCGGCTCATTCATCAACACTTGTATCGCTTTTGCTAATTCCAGCGTTGTGACTCCATTCCAAAAGACCCGGCGGTATCCGTCAACGTCTCCGCTCTGTTGCAAGAACCAGTGCAGCAAGCCAATCCCGCCTGACCGAATCTCCGGTCCGATAATAGAGGTACGGATGGTCAGATGCCGTGGCGCCTTTACTTCTCCGAGTATTTTCGTCAAAGCATAGGCACTTGTCCCATCAGGTTGATCTGTCTCCTCATATAAGCCAGGAACCCGCTTTCCTTCGAATACGCAATCCGTGCTGATATGAATCAATCGGGCACCGATTCTGTCCGCCGTCTGCCGGAGAAGATGCGGCAGCAATCCATTGATTTGGTATGCCGCAATCTGATCTTTCCCGGCATACTGATTGAGTACGCCAACCGCGTTAATAATTACGTCTGGCTGTACACTCCGTACCAGCTGCTCCACCATAAAGCTGTCCTTTACATCCAGCAGGAGACCGCCCTTATTTGCGGAATCACGGGTGGTATAGAACACGTTATACCCGCTCTGGTTTTGAAAATACTTAACCAGAACATGGCCTGCCATGCCGTTCCCGCCCAAAATAAGCAGCTTCATTTGATGAACCCCCCGCTTTGGAGAATGCTTCGAATCTCCTCTTTTGACATCAAATTGAATTCCGAACTAAAGCTGCTGAACGATACCGGAGGGCACTGATTATAACGGTCCTTTAATTGAGGAATATTCAGTGTCGGGAGAATGACCAAATATTGCTCGTCATATACTACCGTTGTCAGGCTTTCAAAGTCGCTCATCAAAATCTCGTGTATTTTCTCACCGGGACGGACGCCCTTTTCTATGATTTCTACATTTTCCACGCCTGAATCCTCAATGAGCACCTCAGCCAAATCCACAATACGGCAGGTTGGCATGGTCATGATAAAAATTTCGCCGCCAACGCTTTCTACGGAAGCTTTGAACAGTAGACTGATGGCATCACGCAAGGTCAGGAAGAAGCGGGTCATGTTCATATCTGTGATGAAAACCTTGCCCTTTTGGCGAATCTGGCTTTGGAACAAATGCACCACGCTTCCGTTTGTACCCAAAACATTACCGCCGCGTACCGTCACAAAACGTGTATCACTATTCAGCAAATTGGCGTAAACAATCAGTTTTTCTCCAATCGCCTTCGTCATACCATAAAAATTGGAAGGGTTGGCCGCCTTGTCAGTCGATATATATATGACCTTCTTTACCTGATTGGCGACAGCGGCCTCGATTACATTTTGGGTGCCTACGACATTCGTTTTGAGCGCCTCATAGGGCTGATCCTCACAGACAGGTACGTGCTTGAGAGCCGCCAAGTGGAATACATAGTCTACTCCTTGGCAAGCGGTAGTCAGCGCATCCTTATCCCGAATATCCCCAATACAGAAGCTGAGTCGTTCATCCTCAAACTGCCTGTTCATTGCAACCTGACTCGATTCTCCGCGTGAAAAGATAATGACTTCTTTGGGGTTACGCGGCAATAACTGGGCAACCAGCTCATGCCCCCAGGAGCCGGTACCGCCGGTAACCAAGATACGTTTGTTTTCAAACATGCCGTTTCCCTCCAAGCAGAAATTTTACTACCTTATCCGACACATCTTCCGCCAGATAGCCTGCGGGACATTGCCACTTATGAGCTATCCCGGTCATTAAGGCTACCGCATTTGCTATAACCTCGCCATCAAGACCGGACACGATATTGCTGCCGCAATCTACCGTTTCCGGCCTTTCGGTCGTGCGACGCATCGTGACCGTCGGCACCCCCATGACACAGCATTCTTCCTGTACGGTACCGCTGTCCGTCAAAGCGCAGCGGGCATGTCGCTCCAGCAGAACGAAGTCAAAAAAACCGAACGGCTCGTGGAATTCTACCAGCGGATCAAGCTGGATCGGCGGGTGGCTTGCGATCCGGGCGGCCGTGCGGGGATGAATACTGCAAATGACACGCTGCCCGAACTGCCGGGCTACTCGGTTAAGACCATCCAAAATAGCCAGCAAATGCGGCGGATGGTCGACATTTTCAGCTCTGTGGGCAGTGACCAGGAAATATTCTCCGGGCGACAGTCCTAACTTTTTCAGAATTTCGCTGCCGGATACCTCTTTCTCATAGTGTTGCATTACTTCATAGATTGGATTTCCAGTCAGTATAATTCGTTGGCTTGGAAAGCCTTCGCGTAGTAGATGCTGCTTGCTTTGCTCTGTATAAGGCATATTAATGGTAGAAATCGCATCAATGACGCGCCGATTCTTCTCCTCTGGCACATCCAGATCATAGCAGCGGTTCCCTGCCTCCATATGCACAACGGGGTAACCCATACGTTCCGCAAGCAGGGCACATAAGGCGCTGTTCGTATCACCTAGCAAAAGTACATGATCCGGGCGTTCCTTGTTTAAAATGTCCTCCATCTGCGAGTACATGGCAGACAGTTGTTTGCCCAGCGTTCCCGCTTTCTCCTGAAGCACATAATCCGGGGCGCGCAAACCCAGCTCGCGGAAGAATTGTCCGCTCAGGCTTTCCGTATAATTTTGGCCCGTATGCACAAGCACATGTTCATCTGCATAATGGTCCAGCTTCGGAATAATCAGGCTGAGCCGTATAATCTCCGGTCTTGTGCCGAGCACGGTCAATATTTTCATGGTTTTGGAACCCACCTTTGCTGTCGTTGTTTCATAGAACTGGGGAGTTCAATGAATAATAGCCATCCAGCAGACTGGCTGTGCTCCGGCTTAACGTTCATCTCAACGGTCCGGTGTATGTTCACCCGGACCGTTGTTTGGAATGCTGTCTGGCCTTGAGTATGACTCGCTTCTGCTTGTGCGCTTTGGATCGCCGTGACAGGAGTTTGAGTTTCCGCTTGAGCTTCTGTTTGGACTTGGATCTTCGATATAACGGGGACCCGTGAATTTTCTTGAGACGGCTTCTGCCAGCGCTTCTCTTGTACCTTCGATTCCGCAGTCTGGTATGCTTGCGTCCCTTTGGCCATCTTGCCCGAATACTACGCTTGCGGCGAGGCAACTCAGATGGTGCCTCAGGCAAAGGGGGAGCTGGTTGTGGCAAGCCCTGAATAGCTGCATATTCAATTGGCGGCAGGCCCAGCACCGGCAGTTGATTAACCACCGATTCGGGAAATTCTCGAACAGTGTGGGCATAAGCCTCAGGTATAGCAGTGACCTGACGCAGTCCTTCGCTTTCCCTCGTCCATACCGGTCCACCCGGCTGCTGAATCAATGGGAACCAATGCGGATGATGACATACCCATTGACTGACCATGACATGCAGACTGCTTCGGTAGGAATCGGGTCCGTACACACGCGTAGCCGCACTGTTGTTACGCACACCAATTCGTTCCATTTCCTCGGGATGATCGAGCAGGTAGCCTACTTTTTGCGCCAGGATGTCGCTGTTTCCCGGCTCTACCAAAAAATCTGTATTTCCAGTCGCCTCCATCAATTCCACAAGCCCGCCCTGAGCAAAGGCTACTACAGGCTTGCCGTAAACCAGACCCTCCAGGGCCGTCATACCAAAGCCTTCCTCCACCATGCTAGGGATCACAACAATATCCATTGCGCTATAGGCTGTTGAGACGGACTCCTCAAATGAACTGAACTGGAAGCGGCGGCTATAACGGGACTGGCGAATCAAAGAGACACATTTTACGTAATACTCGGAGTCCACTGAGCTGCCGATGATCCAGAAACGACACTGCGAATTGGTTTCACACAGCTTTAGAGCCATTTGGACAAAAGGCAACAGCCCTTTGGCTTCGTAGATAAAGGATGAAATATAACCAATGCAGATATGAAAATCCCGCAGTCCCAGCTTTTCACGTTTCCTCTTCCGTTCCAGCACATGCTCTTTGGGAGACGGCATTTCCATATCCCGACATGGAGACAACACCGTATGCTGACGTGTCAATCCCCCGCCATACAAAGGACGCATAACCGCTTGCGAAATGCCGATGACCCATTGGCTATAACGCTCAATAATGGAGACAGAAACTGGCGTATGCGCATTTTGATTAATGACCTCAGTTATTTTCCAGATCACCGGAATATTAAGCTCTTGGGCAGCCATAGCTGGCATGACGTTCACACAGGTATTGACCAGCACCACATCAGGCCGAGCTTGCCCAAGCATCTGGAGCAACGGCGCGTACGCCACATGATTCCGCAAATTCTCCGCATCCTGCGCCAATCCCTCGTACGGAGTATACATGCCATGCAGCATGAATAGATTCTGAATCTGGACAGTGATCCCACGCTTGCGGGCCATTGAGGTTAGCCGTCCTTCACCAGGCGTTACCAGAATGCAATCGAAATACGTACGAACGTCTAGGCAAAATTGCAGCAGCAGCTTTTCCGCCCCTGTAATACTGCGAACGTTGCTGACATGGCTGAATAGCATCATTTTCGGCTTGATCGGAGTTCACCTCCTTTAAAAATAGCAACCATCGGACGTGTGAATGGCCTTATGGGAATATGACCGATAGCAGTTGGTCAATCCGGTGACCATACGTGTGCTCCCGCAGGGTTCGTTCCAGCGCACGCAGAGCAATCTCACGGCGCTCCTTTTCATGCGTTAAATAAAACTCAACCTTCTCCAGCAGTTCCTGCTGAGAACTGTAAGTTTCAATCTCTTCGCCTGGCTTGTAAAAACGAGCCAGATCGTCTCTTGTATCCGTCAGTTGCAACGTGCCACTGGCGGAAATTTCAAACGTGCGAGGATTTGGCGAAACCCCCGGAATTTTCAGTGAGTTGTTGTTCACTGAATCATCCTGGTGGGAACGATGAAGATTAATTACGATTTTGCTGCCGTTATACGTATCATTTGTCTCAGCCGGAGACATCCAGCGTCCCAGCTCAATTTTGTCACCATACGACTGATAATCCGGGAGACGATCCCACCAGATTCCGTTGATTTTAATGTTACGAGCCATGAGCTGCGGCATAATCGGATTGAAAAAATAGATGCGATTCCAGTAGGCTGAACCTGTAAATCCAATCTCACGCCGGACTGAAGCAGGCGAGCTGAGTGGGAAATAGTGAGTCAAAAATGCTCCAAAGGGCAAATAGTGCACAGACGTGCAACCCAACTGACGATACAGTTCTATACAGTTCATTTCTAAGGTGAACACATAATCATAATTCGTCACAATTTTGGTCGTCGTATCGGTGTAATAGGGATCGTCCGTCAGCCAGATGGCAGTGGGAATGCCCAACTGGCGTACTGCAGCCACCTGTTCTAACGGTAGATCCATCCCATCCAGTGCCAGCATCAGATTCGGACGAAGCTGAGCGGCAATATCTCCTACCGGCTGGCGCGGGTCTGTTACGGTAACCTGAGCCGTCATGCTCTGCAACGTGGTAATGACCGCCTCATCCAGCGGAGAATACGGAAGGCCTTTGCCCGAGACGACATACAGTACATGGATCTGTCGAGAAGGGAACGTTGCTTTGGTTCGCGACACAATCGCGTTAGCACGTCCGCGCAGGTATCCCTCGTCGTATCCGTCATGGATTCCCGCAGCTCTCCCCTTCTCCCAGGAGGCCGCCGCCGTCTGGTGAACAGCTGGGTCATACGGTCCTGTCGTAGATATCGTCATCACTTTCACTCCTCACTGTTTATGGTGTTTACTTTAGGCCATCGCCTTGTCCAGCAATTCTTCCATACGATTCGAGTACCTATGCTTTTGCATGGTTGTGTGCAGTGCGCGCCAGGCTATGCGTTCGCGTTCCCAGTCATGCTTGAGATAGTAGTCCAGCTTCACTTTCAATTCCTCTGCTCCCGAGAAGGTCTCAATGTCATAGCCTGGTTGGTAATAACGGCTCAGATCCTTCCGCACATCCGTCATTTGAAGCGTTCCGCAAGCAGAAATTTCGTATGTCCGAGGATTGATGGACTCCGCTGACAACTGGTGTGTATTCCGATTATCCAGTCCGGGGTCTGTCGGGCGGTGCATATTGATAACAATTTTGGAGCCGTTATAGTATTGAGCGGTCTCTTCCGGTTCCATAAAACCCGGACGGATAAAGCGTTCCAGCACATCCCGCCGGGTTAGCCGATCCCAGTGCCCACCTACGATCAGCACTCTTTTATCCGCCAAGAAGGGAGCAAGGTAGTCAAACAGCTTCACACGGTTCCAGAAGGCATTCCCAATGAAGCAAATATCATGCTGATGCTCACGCTCTACCCGACGTGGATAAAAGATACGGGCTGACACAGCAAGCGGCATATAGTGAACCCTCGTTACTCCTTGATCCCGATAAAACGGCAGACAAGAAATTTCATGCGTAAAAACGACATCGTAGGATTGGCAGATCAACGCCGTATCCTCCGTAAAGTAGGGATCATCTACAAACCATATGGCCGTCCGAATGCCCATGGCTCGTATTTGTTGTACCTGTTCCAGATGATCCGCTGGAAAAACATGCAGCCCGTTCATGACCAATAAGAGGTCTGGACGGTGAGCCTCAGCGTCAGCCAGCATCGTGGCAGGAGTACCGATGGCGCACGAGCTGCATATTTGGCTCAATGCTTCTTGCACACCTGTGTCTATAGCTGCGAAACCTTGCGGAATATACAACACTTTCAACTGGCGAACAGCAGGTTGTATTGCCACGACCTGTGACAGAGCAGCCGTGCAACCGCCCATTCTGCGCCCTTCCCGATAGCCGCATCGGTGTGCTTCGCGTTCATTTCCGCTTCGTTGATCATTCACATCCTTCACCCTGTCCTGTTGTAGGATAAACTTCTGTCACTCCTAAACTATATGCACAGGGGTCAAACGCATCATGGACGACTGCCACTGCCCGGACAAAATTGGCGTTTGCCCGTCCAACTACCGAAACGCAAATAACCCCGAAGCTGCTAGGCTTCGGGGGGTTAACCGTAATAGATGATTTTCATAGTTTACTGTGCCTTGTAAGCGACCTGGTGGCCATCTTCATAACCTTTGGCAAAGCCTGAATTGAAACCCTCATTGTAAGCAGCATCATATCCCTGCTGGAATGCCTGCGGGTCATGCTCCAATACAACAGGAACGGGCTGTGGGTTCTCCGCAGAAGGAGCTGCGGCTGGATTAGTTTGAGGTTTTTTCCGCCGCCGCAGAAGAGAACGTCTTCTACGTACTGAATGAAGCCCCCTTTTACGGCGTCTAAGAGCAAGCAGACGTCTTCTTCTCCGTTTTAATCTGCGAATGCTAGAACGCCGGGCATCTTTACGTCTTTTGCGCGCTTTGTCTCGAGTAGTGCGTTCCCACCTTGTACTCATTTTCATTCCTCCTTTGCTTTCTCGTCTGGGTTTCATTTTTTTGAACAGGCACATGGAGCCACGGCTTCGTCGGTTTCCCATATACCTGTCTTCTTAAAGGAATACCTGCCAACATTTTCGTGATTTCTCCCTGATAGTTGCTGAGTATACGGATGGTCTCTTCCAGACGGGGAGCCGACATATCCGCATGGGGCGTCAAGTCCGCAAGACTGGTCAGCATCCGGGCAACGGCGTGCTGGCTGGCAGCAATAGACTCCATCATATCCAGCTTAATCTCACGTTCACGCCTCATGCTCATTAGTTCATATCCCCCGAGCCCATGCCTCCCATCATCCCTTCCATTCCGCCACCCTGCTGCTCATCCTGGTCCAGCAATGCTTTGAGATTGCTGCATAGTCCAGTCTGAAGCCGGGTTAATCCCTCCAGCATTTCCACCATCTGCTCGTGAATTTCCAAAGGCCGCCCCAGCTGCTCTTCATCGGTGTCAAATGCGTGAGGCGCCAGATGGTTCAGCGTCCAATTACGCATTTTTTCTGCTTCGACCGCCTTGGCCTCCAGGATCATAGACACATTCCGCTGCATCTTGGAGGCTGCGTCCAACATGTGAATCATTGCTTTTTCCCTACTCATGTGTTCACTCCCTACCCTCGATTGTTACACTACTCCTCTTCCGAGTATGCCGTCTCCTTCACGACACGAACGAGCATTTCAGCCATTGCTTCCTGAAGGTCGGCAATACCGTTCAAATAGGCAACAATGCTTTTGTTTACTTGTCCCGAGCTATCAATAATGCCCGGAATTCCATCAAAACGCGGCTCCTCATCCGGCAGTTCATGTATGATCTGTGCCATGCGCACGACCACCTGCCGTTCCGCATCCAACAGCCTAGACATCTGCTGCTGCGAGTGCGAAATATGGATCAGCAAATCATCTAACTCGTTATGCATAAGCCCCTCCTTTATGTGTTCCGCCGTGCGGAACGCACGAAATACCTACGGGCTTTCCGCTACTACAGCGTATGCCGCAGCGAGTAGTCGGTTCCGCCTAAAAAAGCCTATTCGATCATCACAAATGCCCTCGCAACACCGGTGGAGCAATAATAGGCTGCTTCTCCGGCAATGCCGACAATTCTTCGGAGGACAAAAACTGAATTGGATAGTCCTCAGCCCGCCAGCTCATCACAGCGTAGAGGGTAAGGAACGGTCTTTTCCAGCCGTTGCCGATTTGGTACAGTTGCCCACCTTCAGCATACAGTAACTCAATCCACCGTTTGCGTTGAGCCGGGATATGAAGTGTGGGCAACATGGACATGTTCCCCAGCTCAGGAGCCGCCAGCACGGGCAAGGGTTCCTCAGGCGCCACAGCTACAGGGGGGGCGTCAGCGCTGCCGGAGACTGTCGCCTCCGGCTCACCTACCAAGGGAAGCGCCAACAAATCAAGCTGAGACACTCTAACGAGACGCACATGTTTATCTCCCGCATCACTGGCTCCATGCAGCCGCCGTCTACTTCCCGGCTCTATCCGAAATACTGCACCGGACGGTCCCTGAACAAGCGCTCCGACGGGATAAAAACTTGCTGCTGATAAGTGGGCTTCCTTACTTGATAATCCTTGGCCGTGCGGCTCTGCTGTTCCAAATTCCGGGTCGTGGAACAGCTTATCCGCGTCCCCCCACTTTTGGACAAAAAAGGATCGGTTCCGGCTCCTTTCCTCCGTTGAACCGATGCTTTCGGCCGTTTGAGGAAAACCATAAACCGTATCCCGATCACTTTCTGCAAAATGGATAAACGCATCTCCGGCAATTGCCATACGTATCCCCAACAAGCGTACACGCAGCAACCAATCTGCATGGGCTTCCTCAATACTGTGGCATCCTTCGTCCCAATATCCCGTCTTTACCAAAGTGTCTCTGCGCAGTAGTAGACAAAATGCGGCCAGGCTTTCAGTCTCTCGCCATGCATCCGGGTTGGGAATATTATGGGCCGTGGCAAATGGACGTACTTCATTTTCATTCATATCAGGAACCTCAATCTGCTGTTCTCCGAATGGACCATTCGTTACAGGGCCGACAACTCCCATACGCGAATCGCTGTATAAACAGCCCATCAACCGGTCCAGCCAGCCAGGAGTCACCATCGAGTTTGGGTCCAGTACAACAATAGTTGTACCTTTGGCCATCATCAGTCCCTGATTCAGACTGCCGATCATCTGAACATCCTTTGTTAGCAGCGCATAGCGTACAGCGATGCTTTTACGGAGCAAATAGGTAGGTGTCCCGTCCGTCGAGCCGCAGTCCACTACAATAATTTCGTGAGGATGGCTCGTATTCTCCTCAATATGATGAATGCAAGCACGGAGCTGTTGAAGCTGATTGCAGGACACAATGATAATACTTACGCCTTCAAAAATCTTGCCGAACGAAGCCTGCCCCAACTTCCTGCCTTGCTCCTGGCCCCTGTTATATCCTGACCAATAGCCCTTCTTTCCGAGCCGTTTGCTGTGTTTCCTTTGCGTACTCAGGCGTTTCATGCCGTTCACTCCTCCGGGTGGCATTATGCCTATACTATATGCCTGGCCCGGCTGGATGGTGTTTCATTGAAATCAAGGTAGAAGTCCCTTCATTTTCACTCCAGCTTCCTGAAGGGAATCGAAGGTTCCTGCGTCGCTCCAGTAGCGCCGTAAAATATCATATTCCAGCTTGCCTTCAGCAGCATAACAGTTATTAACATCGGTGATCTCAAGCTCACCACGTGCTGAAGGCGTTATTTCCCGGATCTTATCGAATACGGCAGTATCGTACATATAGATACCCGTAACGCAATATTTGGACTGGGGATGCTGCGGCTTCTCTTCAATCCGCGTAATGCTCTCCGGGCGCTCGGGATCAAACACGGGTACCCCGTAACGACGGGCATCTGCCACCTTTTTCAGCAAGACTCTGGCACTCCCCGGTGGCTGTTGTTTGAAGCGTTCGATGACAGGTCCCAAGTCTTCCTTGAACAAATTATCACCTAATAAAACAGTGAACTTCTCCTCTGACTGCATGTAGCTTCTTGCCAAATCGAGTGCTTCCGCAATGCCGCCCGCTTTTTCTTGAATCCGGTATGTCAATTGGACACCATAATTACTGCCGCTGCCTAAAAAATCAGTGTACAGTCCGGCCGATTGTTTACCAATAATAATGAGCATATCGGTAATCCCCGCTTGTCGCAGCCTTTCAATACCATATACGATCATCGGATACTTGCCGACCGGAAGCAGATGCTTGTTGAGTAATGTAGTCAACGGATGAAGGCGCGACCCGGTTCCTCCTGCGAGAATAACCCCTTTCATATCTTCCTTCCTCCTTCGACAGCATGTTCAGTGCATGGGATTCCCGTTTCGATAAACACTCTGGGATCTACGCTCCATTTTTCTATAAATAATCGATAATTCCGCTCGATCAGCTCTTTGAGCCAGGAAGATTCCGAGCGCGAAAAGCTCGCATTTCCCTGGTGATAGACAAAACAGTCATTGCACATTAGCAGCTTGTAGCCATGCACGCGTGCACGCAGACAATAGTCGTCATCCTCATAATGTCCGGGGCTGAACCGTTCATCCAGCAATCCGATCCGTTCCATCAGCTCACGCCGGAATAACAGGCAAAACCCGACCAACCGCTTGACCTCTTGCCATCTGGAGGGATTACTTACATTATTCTGCTCCGCATACCTCAGACAGCTGGCCATATCTCCTTCTATTCCGTGAATCTGCTGAATACCGCTGACGTAATTCGTCACCGGTCCCACCAATCCCACTGTGCTTTCACTATGCAAAGCAGCCAACATATTCGATAGCCATCCCTGTGTAACCGTCACATCATTGTTTAAAATGACGAATTGGTCACCCGAAGCCAGACGAATTCCTCTGTTACAAGCTGCCGGAAAGCCCCTGTTTTCAGGAAGACGTATGCTAATTAGCCGCTCAGATGCGCAAAAATCATCCGTCCCGTCATTCGAAGCGTTGTCCACAACAATAATTTCATACGGTGCATCTATGGTATGTGTTCGAATCGCCTCGATACACGGCTTTAATAAATGCAGGCCATTATAAGTCGGAATAATGATGCTCGTCAGACTCATCGTGCATTCCTCCCTTTGGCAACGTCTACCCGTGTTGGAACAGGCCCTAACGGAGAATACCCGGCTACCTGAAACACGGCCGTCAGCGCCTCTGCATGATCGCCGATGATTAATTGCTCCATAGCGTTCCCTTTCCCGACATTGAAGGTCCGCTTGCGGTTTGTTTTAATCACATCGACAGCATGTACGGCTGCCACGATCATGCCATGCAGAATCGCCATCGCATGGGCCTTCGGCGGTACCGCAAGCACGGCTGGCCCAAGTTGATCCAGCACACGCCGAGATAATGCATGCGGTACAGCGGTCAATGAGCTTGCTCCAAGATCCGACCTGCGCAGTACGCGGTTCAGAAACCCTTTGCACCGTGTTACGCTGTCTTGCTGGGTATAAGGCGGCAAATGTCTGCCCAGATCATTAAGCGCCACATCCGTTCCCTGATCCACCGCTTGAAGAAAAGGCAGCAAATCAGACGCTGGGATCGGCAAATCTCCGTCCACGAACAGCACAATATCAGCCTGCGTCAGACGTGCGCCTACCGCACGGCCAACATCATGCCCCAGACGACCCGGTACGTCGACGAGAGTCGCGCCAGGATGACGTTTGGCTACGGCGGAGCGCGTACCATCCGTACAGCCGTTTAATACGACCACGATATCCGCAAGCGGAAGTTTTTCCAGCTCACCCAGTACCCGGTCAATCGTAGTCTCCTCATTACAGACGCTGACCACGGCTGCTGCGGTCCCCTGCAATACAATATCACTGGAGGCTTCACGTTCCTCAGTCAGATGGACTTCGGGCATTTCTTTTGCCCGAGGTGAGAGCTTTCTCACCCTGCGGCTATGCATCGAAGCCGTCGTTTCTCGTTTTCGCTGTATACGTCTTAGCCCCCAGCCCGGGTCTTCACGCTTTCTTCTGCGATACACTCTAGTCACGTTTTCACCTCGTCTCTGATCCGTTTGCGCTCCAAATCTGTATATCCCGCACGTGCTCCCAGACGTGATGTAAGCCAGGCAATAGCATCCAGGTGATCCTGGACAATTACATCTGCCAGCGGGTCCTTGCCGTTCTGTTTTTTACGTGTTGCGTTCATTTTACCGACAGCTATTCCATGTACAGTCACCACTCGCAACCCGGAGACGATAGACATCACTTGAAATAGCGGAGGTTTCTCCAAGGACTTTAGACCTATTTCCTTTAAAGCCTTTTGACTTATGGCGTGTGGAATACCAGTCATAGAGGCTCCCCCTAAATCAGCACGATTCGACAAGATATTCAATACATGCTTTGCCTCAACTACAGGATGTATGGGCGTGCGATTCACAGGTCCATGGTAATCATTCAGCACCACATCCGCTCCTGCACTTACGGCCTGTATAAATGGCCGAAGTCTGACGCAGGGAATGACGATATCACCATCCAGAAAAAGCAGGATCTGTCCGGATGCCGCTTCTGCTCCAATACGACGGCCAACATCATGTCCGAGCGGTTCCGGGAAGGAAAGTACACGAGCCCCCGCCGCCGCAGCCACCTTCGCCGTTCTATCGTGTGATCCGTTCTCAACGACGATAACCTCTGTATGTGGATGGACATGGCGTGCTTCGCGAATCACAGCTCCGATTGTTCTTTGCTCATTCATGGCCGGAATAATGACAGATACGATAATCTTTCCCGCTGATGATGGTTCAGATGGCCGCGCTTCGCCGATTTGTGCCCCTCTCTCCGTTTCGAGTACATCGCTCTTGTCAGAGACTATCGGCTTCTTATCCATGTTCGGCATTCGGTACGGCAGCCACATCTTAGAATGATAATAAGCCCTTGAATGCCGCCTCCGATTAATCTTGAATCCAGCTCTTCCACGCTTTTTCATGCTCCCGTCTCACCTCCCTTGCTGCTGTATAGATGAACAGCATGATTAGGACAGTTCAACATAACCTATGCGGTCCAAAAGCCGTGTGTAACGGCAAGCGTGGAGTCTTTTCGACACAGCAATTTTCGACTTTATTTTACAAAACTTATTATTCCTATTAAATAAATGAGTTTTTAGGGTCTAAAGAATCATTTTGGATAAATTTGTTACATAGATCTTCTCGTCCGTCATTCTCTGTGCTAATATCAGAGCCAGATGATGGGAGTTCGAAAAATCAACTTTTGTTTTTTTTGCATAAGGCAACTTTTTTCCATTATCCGCTTTTATTCCACTATCTTTTTATACGACAGGAAGGGAGGAGTTTGTTACCTTTTTAGGCTACTTGCTTCAAATGCAGTACCCTCTTTTCACGCACGCTTCATGAAAAACACTTCGGTATTTCTCTTCATGTTCCATTCTTCTATTCCAGACGACAACACGACCTACATAAATGGCGTAATGCCTTATTCAAAGCAGGATAATTCGTCCTGACATTAATCGAGGAGAGTGAATTTTTATGAAAAAAGTATGGTTTTCGCTTCTTGGAGGAGCTATGTTATTAGGGTCTGTGGCGTCTGGTGCATCTGCGGAGAGTTCCGTTTCGGGACCAGCACAGCTTACACCGACCTTCCACGCCGAGCAATGGAAAGCTCCTTCCTCGGTATCAGGGGACGACATTGTATGGAGCTATTTGAATCGACAAAAGAAATCGTTACTGGGTGTGGATAGCTCTAGTGTACGTGAACAATTCCGAATCGTTGATCGCACAAGCGACAAGTCCGGTGTGAGCCATTATCGACTGAAGCAGTATGTAAACGGGATTCCCGTATATGGAGCTGAGCAAACTATTCATGTGGGCAAATCTGGTGAGGTCACCTCTTACTTAGGAGCGGTGATTAATGAGGATCAGCAGGAAGAAGCTACGCAAGGTACAACTCCAAAAATCAGCGCTTCTGAAGCGGTTTACACCGCATATAAAGAAGCAGCTGCACGTATTGAAGCCCTCCCTACCTCCGACGATACTATTTCTAAAGACGCTGAGGAGCCAAGCAGTGTAAGTAAAGATACTTACGCCGAAGCAGCTAACAACGACAAAACGCTTTCTGTTGATAAGGACGAGCTGAGTCTTGATAAGGCATCTGTCCTGAAAGATAGCAAAATTGAAGCAGTGGAGGCCGAAAAAAGTTCCATTGCCAAAATCGCTAATCTACAGCCTGAAGTAGATCCTAAAGCAGAACTCTACTACTACCCTAAAGGGGATGACCTGCTGCTAGTTTATGTGACAGAAGTTAATGTTTTAGAACCTGCCCCACTGCGTACCCGCTACATTATTGATGCCAATGACGGCAGCATCGTATTCCAGTATGACATCATTAATGAAGCGACAGGCACAGGTAAAGGTGTGCTTGGTGATTCCAAATCGTTCACTACTACCGCTTCCGGCAGTAGCTACCAGTTAAAAGATACCACACGCGGTAACGGTATCGTGACTTACACGGCCTCCAACCGCCAAAGCATCCCAGGCACCCTTTTGACAGATGCTGATAATGTATGGAATGATCCAGCCGGTGTGGATGCCCATGCGTATGCTGCCAAAACCTATGATTACTATAAATCCAAATTTGGACGCAACAGCATTGACGGACGTGGTCTGCAACTCCGTTCGACAGTCCATTACGGCAGCCGCTACAACAACGCTTTCTGGAACGGCTCCCAAATGACTTATGGAGATGGAGACGGTAGCACATTTATCGCCTTCAGCGGGGACCCCGATGTAGTAGGGCATGAACTTACACATGGTGTCACAGAGTATACTTCGAATTTGGAATATTACGGAGAGTCCGGCGCATTGAATGAGGCTTTCTCGGACGTTATCGGTAATGACATTCAACGCAAAAACTGGCTTGTAGGCGATGATATTTATACGCCAAACATTGCGGGCGATGCCCTTCGCTCAATGTCCAATCCTACTCTGTACGATCAACCAGATCACTATTCCAACCTGTATAAAGGCAGCTCCGATAACGGCGGCGTTCATACAAACAGCGGTATTATCAATAAAGCCTACTACTTGTTGGCACAAGGCGGTACTTTCCATGGCGTTACTGTAAATGGAATTGGCCGCGATGCTGCGGTGCAAATTTATTATAGTGCCTTTACGAACTACCTGACTTCTTCTTCCGACTTCTCCAACGCACGTGCTGCTGTGATCCAAGCCGCAAAAGATCTGTACGGGGCGAACTCAGCAGAAGCAACTGCAGCTGCCAAGTCTTTTGACGCTGTAGGCGTAAACTAAATCATATACACGATCCTCCTCATTTTCTCGTCCATAGACCTTTGCCATTGTGCAACTGTCACTTGGCTCTGCCCATACCATGGACGAAAAATAGGGGTGCAGTGTACAAGTCTGCACCCCTTCCCCCCTTATTTATGGCGCCCCCTCAAAGGGGCGTCCTTTTCTCTTATAAAAGTAATCCTGTATCTCTTGCTTTTTGCACAGCTTCTTCTCGATTGTTGACTCCCAGCTTGTCATAGAGAGTGGAGGCGTAATTTCTTACTGTCCCGTTGGATAGGTAAAGTTTCTCAGAAATTGTTTTATAACGGTTTCCTTGAGATAAAAGATTCAAAACCTCTAGTTCACGTTTCGTTAAGCCATACTCTTCTCCATCTGACCTTGGTCCGACTGACTCTTCTTCATCATTTCCGTCCCACATTCTATGGAACAAATCTTGGTTAATTACCGTGCCTCCCCGATAGACGAGGCGAATCGTTTCAGCCAGTTCACGCGATTCTATGGATTTCAGCAAATAGCCGTCAGCGCCGCTTCGCATGATTTCCTTCGCCCTCTCTGTATCCTGAAACGTTGACAGGATGAGGACGCGAATGTCAGGCCATGTCTCCTTGATTATTTGGGTTGCACGAATCCCATCCTGATTGGGCATCTCCAAATCCATTAATATTAAATCCGGATTCAGGCTTCTGCACAATTCCACAGCCTGTTCCCCATCTTCGGCCACCCCCACCACCTCTAGGTCCTCCTGTCCGTCCAAGATGGTATGGAGACTGTCTCGGATAAACGAATGATCATCGACGATACACAAGCGGATTCGTTCATCGGACAATTGTACCAGTCTGGGTAACACGCATGAAATGAACGTCCCTTCGCCTTTTTCGGAGTATACAGTGACTCTTCCTTGTAACTGTGTCGCACGTTCTTTCATTGCAGTTAATCCGAAGCCATCCTTCCACTCCTCCACTCCGCCGCCATTATCCTGCACATCCAATCTCGTCTGTTGCGGTTCAAAATGCAGTGACACAATGATTTCAGTGGATTGTCCATGGCGCACGGCATTAGTCAGCGATTCCTGCAAGCTCCGATAGAACGTCATTTTCGCTTGTTTGGAGACTATGTACTCTTCCCCTATTATTCGAGTACGTACATTTACTTGTGCATGTTTCTGGAACTCCTCTGCTAATTGTTGCAAAGTAACAGTCAAGGGAAGTGATTCTTGTGGTGAATCTATTTGATGCAAATAGGCTCTCACTTCCTCCATACTGTTACGGGCCAATTGCAATAATGAGTCGATTTTTTGCTCTCCATCTTTTGTCGCTAATTCCGTACGTAATATTTCCAACCCCATAATGATCGAGGTATAGGAATGCCCCATCGTATCATGCAAATCTTTGGAAAGTCTATCGCGCTCCTCCAACAAAGTAATCTGCTCAATCTGAGATAGGTACTGTTCCAGCACAAGCTTCTGATTGCGAATAACTTCATTTTGGCGGTAATTAGAAACTAGTAAGTGAAAGGAAAATCCCATCGCAAAAGTCAGACCGATTTGTGGGATAATCGCCCATAGATCTGTTCCTGGGGAAAACATTGCAATGAGCAACGGAAACAAAACAACTGTGATAGAACCCGACCAACGGAATGATTTATGAGCACTATTTGCCGCGATCATGAAAGTTGGCATTAAAAATGCAAGATACGCCCCCGGAAATAATAAGGTTAAGTAGAAGCACACTCCGCCAAACAAAACCATCTCAGTAAGCAGATAGTAGCGATAACTGAACATTAAACAAATCCAAGGTACTGAAAATGAGACAACTTCCCAAAGAATGATGATCCAAAGGGGCACAGTTAAATGGTCTTGGTGTTGGATCGTAGTTATCATCAATGAGAACCAGATGACAAAACGTATACAAAGCAATAACCAGTCATACCAGAGCCATTGTTTCCAAGCTGTAAACAAATTATCACTCCTTAATAGCTTTGAACATAGAGCGCGTGTACATTCCAACGATTTGAACTAGGCTCTTTCCAATGCGGGTATTGATCCAGACGAGAATACACCCAGCGATCATGACACTTATAGCCTTTTCCCATGAATCTACAGCGAATCCCAATAAGTATAGCTCAAGATGTTGAAAAAGTATCGGTGTAACGATAAATACGAGTGGAGCTATGTACAATATAACGGCACATATGAGGCTAATCACCCCAATAAAAAATTTCTGCATAAGCCAAAAAACGGCCCTCCAATTGCTACTACTAAGAATTGCCTCTCTCGCTTTCATCCATTTATCCCTTCCACTGTTTGTCCTTGTCAGGATTGGCTCTATTGATATATCCGTATAAACCTTCGTCTGAATGCGTTCATATTGGACAAACGTGTGAGTTGTTCGCAACACACGCGCCAACAAGGGAATACCCACGAAGATAACCGTCATCGCTAACGCAAATGTAATGCTGGCCAAATAGAAGCAAAAATAAAACAGTCCAGATCCGAAGGTAAACAACAAAAAGTAGAAATCTTGCAACCTTTTTCGAGCTGATTCTTTCGTCATTTGATTCTCTCCTACTCTTTATTTTATTTGCTAATACGTTATGATTGCCCTTCAAATCCTAACTTGTTGTCTGTCACATACGGTAGTGTCAAAGTGTCATGATTTGTAGGTCATGACTATAAAACAAGCCGTACTACGCTCTATTTTTGATGTCATGCATTAGAAGACGAAAGATCACTAGCTACTATGACTTGCCGCTTGCTACACTCGGTTCATACACGGGTGAGTCGACAACTCGGTGTGCTGACAAGAACATTGCAATAAAAAAGGAGAGTTCGAAAATGAAAAAAGCAATAAATAAAGCAAGCCTTGCACTGCTACTCATTTCTACCAGCATGATCTCTGCTTGTTCCCAACAATCACTAGAAGTTGGAGAATTAAAACCATCGACATCTACGGCCAATATTCAAATGACGAAAGCTCCCAATAATGCAAAAGAAGTAGAATCTTTTGCTGATCCGTTATTCGCGGAAAAAATGAAGAAGTACAATGTGAACGGTTCAAGTTTTGTCGTCGTCCATGATGGAAAAGTCGTCGTCAATAAAGGGTACGGTTATGCAGATAAAGAGAAGAAGATTCCAGTCAATAAGGACACGGTCTTCCAAATCGCTTCAGTCTCGAAAACTTTTACCGCCTTGGCCGTGATGCAACAAGTCGATAAAGGAAAGCTTAAACTAGATCAAGATGTACAACGGTATCTCGGTGGATTGAAAATACCCAATAAAACAGGAAAAGCCCTCACCTTGTTTGATATGTTGACCTATACCAGCGGCGTAGATTATCCCGATATCACCACGATAACCGGACCCGAATACGTTAATCGAAATATATCTATGAAGGCGTTTATTCCTAAACATATGCCGACAGTGGTACGATCGCCCGGTGAAGCTTATACGTATGACAACTTCTCATTTTTACTCGCAGGATATGCAGTAGAGAATGTTACGGGCATACCTTTCTCACGATATATGGAAAAGAATATTTTTAAACCCTTAGGCATGAAGTCTACCAGTGTGCGCTTTACGCCTGACCTTCTCAAGAGAATGGCTACACATTACAGTCCCACTGGTGATCCTCATCCAACATATGGGCACGCTCCAACTGATGGACCACAAGGAAGCATTTTGTCTACTGGAGAAGACATGTCAAAGTACATGATTATGCAGCTACAGAATGGAAAGTTTGGAGGTAAACAAATCGTAAGTAAAAAAAGCATAGATATGATGCATGCCTACCAAGTTTTCGCAGATAAGACGATTCCTATTGCGACAGTTGGATTTGAGACATATTTCAACGACTTTGCCAACGGTCAACATGTAGTTTTAAAAGGCGGAAACATGCCGGGACATTCTTCATTGATGGTTTTGGTGCCTGCACAAAAAACCGCATTTTTCATGTCCTACAATAATGATTCCATGATGAGTCTAGATGTGTACGATGCGTTCATGGATCATTACTTCCCTCGAGCTATCACTGTGAAGAAACCAACGTACCACCAGTTAGCGGAAAAAGAAGCGCAAAAATACGTGGGTCTGTATCAAAATACACGTGTATTCGCGATTCGTACCCACTTTTCCTATGAGAATGGGGCGTTGGTCATGGAAGATGAAACTGCGGGAAAGCAAGTACTCAAAATGATTCACCCATTGTTGTTTGAAGATGCAGAAGGAAACAAGCTCGCTTTCCAGAAAAACAAAGCTGGAGAAATCGCGTATTTTTATTACACCAGTCCTAAAGGTCTAGGCGTTGTAGCTCAATCTCAGAAAATCAATCTCAAACCGCCTTTTGCAGATGTCCCGCAAAAGAGTAACTATAGAAGCCATATAGACAATCTTCATGCTTTAAACATCATGAATGCTAAAACAGGTAATCTATTTAACCCGAAGGGCACGATGACACAAGGGGAATTTGCTGACGCCTTGTTGCTCGCACATGGAGGTTATATTTTCCCAGACGAAATCGAAAAAATCAAGAAGCAACTCAAAGTAGGCATACCAAAATATGATCGCGCAACTCCGATTACCAGACAAGTCGCAGCAACCATGATTCAAAACTTGAAGCAGATTCAACCTGACCAAGCCACTCAGGTGAAATTGCTCGACGCTGCAGATGCCTGGGCGGTCCAGTCCATTCAAGCCCTTGCCTCACAGGGAATCGTAGATCCGGATACCATCATCAATACTGATGGCTCCTTTACCTTCCGTCCAAAGAATTTATTGCTGCGTCAAGAAGCGAGCGCCTTGCTTGATTTGGCTTTTGGCTATCATGCTTTGCCTATTAAACAGAAGTAAAAAATGCCTTCACCAATTATCTGACGTCCCTTCTAACTTCTCCACGCGTTGCCGCCTCCACCCTTATGTATAAGGCGTCCCATTATGGGACGCCTTTTTTCATTATGAAGTTGATTTGCAACTTACATTCTGGCCTTTTACTAGTGTCCCATTGCAATCCAATGAACCCATCCCTCACATGTCGAACCCGATTGTCTGCGTTCCACTGTAAGCACTGCCGAATACCTCTGTCGCTGGGTAACAGATACAGTTATTCCTGGTAAGCTCGCATTGGCGGTGATTGCATATTGCGTATCTATAAAAGGCTTCTCAAACACAACGTTCACTTTGCTTGTAACTTCTTGTGCAGGAAGATAAAAAGAAGTGCTACCAAATTGAGGTGAAGTCACTTCACTGTCAGTAGTCCCGTCATCGGTCACTGAGCCATCATGAATGGCATTCCGACCTAATTCTTTTTCAGTCTGAGAAGCTAGATGGTTTTCTTGCTCTAGCAAGCGCATTCGCTGCTTTGGACGCTGTCTCCCTTCCGCAATGTGAATACTGGTTATGGAACAATCCAATAACGAATCTTGCTCGGTCTGACCTCCCGTCTTCATAGATGCCATGTCGTGTTCCGTTCCGCATTCGGTATCTGAATCAGGCACAGACAACAGCAGCACAGATGCTCGATTCATCTGCATCGCTTCCTCTAGCGTTTTGGGAAGCTTATGCTTTTTCCATGCCGCTTCCTCTACAGCTTGAAGCGAGGTACTCTTCTCTACGGGGACAGGTATACTTGCCGTTCCACGCTGAGTGGGTCTGTGACTGCCAGCGCCAGCAGGCGAAACCGTTTTCTCCTTGTTTACACGGGGAGAGGGGACAGTATTGGAATGGTTACGCCGTGCTATTTTTTTATCCTTAGGGTTATGGTTCGTGCGATGGTTCATGATGACCGCTCCTTTGACACAGGAGTGAAACAGCGGTCGCTCCGCTTCATTCACCCAGGTGGGAATCATGGCCTAATGCCTATGCGATAGCCTATGCACGTAACCACGACCACGTCACTCAATTGCACAGTCTGTTACAATTTGAGCCCAGCGTTCTGCAGAGTGCTGCCATAAAAATTGGCTCCGCACCTCCCCCAGCCCGGCTTCTCCCATCCGTTGCCGTAAGTCAGGCTGCTGGAGCAACCTGATGATGGCGTCGGCCATTTCCTGCTCGCCGTGTGACGGATAAACCAACCAGCCTGTCTTGCCGTGTTGTATAACCTCCGGAATACCACCGATTCGTGAGGCTACCACAGGCACGCCTGCCGCCATGGCTTCCAGATTGACCAGCCCGAAGGCTTCAGCTTCTACTGAAGGAACAACCGCCACATCGGCTAACTGATATAACGAGGCCAATGCCGGATGCGGCACATAACCCAGGAAGTGCACATGCCTCGCCAACCTTAGTTTACGTATCTGCCGATGCAATGCTGCGGTGTATGGCGTGAGGCGGTCGTGACCGTAATAGGCACTCCCTGCTATAAGCAGCAGCACGTCCGGACAGGTATGGACGATACGCCGCAAGGCCTTTAGCAACCGATGAACTCCCTTCCCCGGCACCAGTCTGCCTGCATATAACACGATTCGGCGGCCTGACCAGCCGAAATCTTCCAATCGAGCCGACCTGATCGCTTCTGCTGCAGGAGTCCACCGTGGTAGGAAATCGCCAGGATGAATACCCAGCTTGTTGATGACGATGCGCTCTCTGACCGCATCGGGACTGTCAGAAGCCACAACAGCCCCTAAATACGCACTGTTCACAATAATACGATCCAGCGGCAACAGCAGCCTACCCATGTCCTTCCGTTTGAGGTGAGGCTCCCGGATGAACGTGGTGGAATGCAAAGTCAGCACAATTTTGCTATTGGGCAAAGCCTCGCGAATGGCATAAGCAACTGCGGGGCGGTTGTGTACATCTATAACCGCAGGTAACCATCTTTTCAAATCAGCGATTACCTCGGGAATATATCCTGCTCCCCGCGTATAGCGCATACAAGGAATTCCGTCAACATCGCCGTGATCCGGTGTTTCTGCCCCTCTTATGCCATAGATCTGTGCCTGAAGCTTATGGCTAGCCAGTGGTACCATACGAGCAATTACCCTCTCCACTGAACTGCTGCGGGACGAAGGTATAACAAAAGAGCCCGGTGTAATGACTGCTACCTTCAGCCTCTGCATCACCTCACCTACTTTCCTTACCTTATTCCTTCACCCTTCAACACTCATCTTGTATCATATCGTCTCTTGCTCTGAAAGGTGCTTGGTTTATGACTTTGGGCATATCGCAAGGCTAGCGTCCATGCCTGGCCGATCTTTGATACATATGATGGACTAGAATCACAATATGGTCAGTTGGATTGACGATAAGGAGGGCGGACATACTCATGTTGCATGTCGGCGTCATGCTCAACCCGGCAACTTACCGGGGCATTCCCGTCATGAGGACGCGATATGAATCTATCGCCAATTACGAGGAGGCCGGGTTAAGCTACGAGCTAATCCCCTGCTTTCTTCGTCTGGAAGATATTCATATATCGACCGGAACATGCCGGGCTTTTGTTAAAAACGGCAACGAGTATCGGCAGATGACTCTTCCGTTGCCGCCAGTCATCCACAATCGCACTCTCTATCGGCAAAATGAAAATGCCCGCGATATCAACAGGCTGGTACACAAGGGATTCTATATTTTTAATGAACAAAACCGTTTCGGCAAAGACCATATACATGCAATTCTACAGGAAGACCCTCTGCTACATTCCCACCTGCCCAAAACATTGCAAGGCGATCCTTCTTCCATCCGCACCTTGATGGAGCAAACCGGGGATGTTGTAATTAAGCCCAGTAGCGGCAGCGTGGGTAGAGGAATTATGCGGCTGAGGCATTCCAGCGGAAGCTGGACATTGCAATGTGCTCATCCAACGATACCTGGGCGTTGGTCCACACTACGGTTGAATGTCGGAGAACTCCCTTTATTTCTGCATAAGCGACTGATGCGTGTACCTCATATCATTCAGGAAACCATTCCGCTTGCTTTATGCGATAATCGTCCATTTGATATCCGTGTGACGGTTCAGCGCGGATATGGCGGAATATGGGGCGTGACAGGCATGTTTGCCAAAATTGCTCCATCCCACACTTTCGTCTCGAATGTAGCCCAGGGCGGCACGGCCCGTTCCCTACCAGAGGTGTTATCACGAACAGAGACGGTGCAGACCTCAAACATAGCCCGGCTGATGAATGAGCTAGAGAGACTCTCATTGCAAATCGTCCACCGATTGGCACAACACCTACCCCGTCTCGCTGATGTCGGACTGGATCTGGGAATTACCCATGAAGGCAAGATTATTTTTATCGAATGCAACGGTCGTGATCAGCGCTATGGCTTTAGCCAGGCAGGCATGAGTAATGTCTGGAAAGAAACATACGCTCAGCCGATGGCTTACGCTCGTTGGCTTCTCGAACGAATGTCTTCGTCAGGCACCGAACGTTCACCAGGCCGTCCCCTGTATTGATTTACGTCACATTCTGTGTCAATATAGTTCAGAGCGGCCGGACAGGTTCCGGCCAAGACGGCTCGGAAATGAACAAGGGGGATCTGTAATGGCAAAACAGTGGCTGCGGCTTATGACGGAGCTATCATCGCGCAAGTGGGTGTGCCGGATTGTGGGCTCCTTCGCGCAAAGCGGTGCAAGCCGACTTTTTATCCCCACCTTTATACGTACGTACCAGATCCAGACGCATGAGGCGGAACAGGATTGGAAAGAATACCGCTCCCTGAACGCCTATTTTACACGCAAATTAAAAGCGGGCATGCGCCCGATTGATACGAACGCCGAGGTGATGACCAGTCCGGTGGATGCACGGATTACTTTTACCGGCCCAATTACGTCTGGCACTCTTTTGAATGTCAAGGGGCAAGACTATACGCTGGAAGAGCTTCTTAACCGCTCTCCACGTCTTGAGAAGTACACACACGGCTATGCTTTTGTGCTCTATCTCAGCCCGACGGATTATCATCGTATTCATGCACCGGTATCCGGTACACTGGTAGAAAAGGAGCATCTGCGCGGTAAAGTATACCCAGTGAATGACTTCGGCTTGCAGCATATGAGAGGAGTTCTTAGCCGCAATGAGCGACAGATTACGTACATGGCCCACGAATATGGTGAGGTGGCGGTCGTCAAGGTTGGCGCAATGAATGTGAGCAGCATCAAATATACGGATGAACAAGCGACTTCCTGGACAAAAGGTGACGATCTCGCCTATTTCGAATTTGGCTCAACCGTCGTTTTGCTGACTGAAAACGGCACATTTGAGCCAGACCCCGCATTGAAGCTGGGGGACGTGGTGAAAATGGGACAACGTCTTGGTAGCTTTCGACACGATCCTAAAGCATAAATAAAGGATTGTAACAAAAAAATAGCTGCACATTTGAGCATGGGGATCGAATGATTCAAATGGCTCATACGAAAAAGGACCCAGCGTAACTGCTTCGGTCCTTTTTGATTTATCCTTTATATTCGTCATGCGTTAATAGCCTTATCGAATCTCAGACGGACTTTTTCCTGTATACTGCTTGAATTGGCGGCTAAAGAAAAAGATGTCGCGGTACCCCAAAGCCTCCGCCACCTCAGTTACATTCATTCCGGCATGTAGCAACAGATGCTGCGCGCGCTCAATCCGCATGCTGATTATATGGGATTGCACGGAAACACCTAGCAGCTCCTTGAATTTTATCGAAAAATAACGCGGTGACAGCCCTGCACGTGCTGCCAAATCCTCGACTCGATGAGGAAGTCCCGGATGCTGGCGCACGTAGTTGGCCGTTTCCCGAATGACCTCGGTGAGCTGGTTACTGGCCTGTTGCTCCTGCGGTTCCTTTCGGTCTGCACGCAGCAGATGAATCATCAGTTGCTTTAGGATCAGCTTGCCCTCCTCGTCAGCCCCGTAGGCACGCTCCAGACGCAGACGGACATATCTGGCAAGCATATGCTCTACCTCGAACGTTTCCTCCAGCATGCGGTAGCTGGCTGGAATTTGCTTGGGTTGTTCGGTGAGATCAAAATGAATATAAGTAAGTATGAGCGGCTTTTGCGGATTATGTGTGGCACGGGTATCATCTCCCGGCTTGAACAAAAAACAACTGCCCTTGCTCACCGGATAGGCTTCCCCATTTAATACAACCGTTCCTTCTCCACTCCATACATAAAATAAATCATAGTTTGGCATCGGCTTCTCGCGTACCTGCCATTTCCAGCCCGGCTCGCACACAATTTTGGCAAAGGCCGGCAGCAGGATAAACGATGACGCAGATGTATCCAGCAAAATCTGTACCTCCTTTGGTTCATCTCTGGTTGTCCTGTTATCCCGTTATTTTATAATATAAGCGCAGCGCCACGATTAAGCAAAAAATACGCTCTTATGGCCCCTAATGCTTGTGCGTGACGCTTACCGTGTGTAATGCTATAATATGTAATCAAAATGACTTGGAAGGATGAAACGGGAATGAATCCACTGGCAGCGCAGTTAAATCAAAACATTCAGACAGGCAACGAGCATGTATATCAAATGCTTTCTCTTTTAGGTAAAGAGATTTATTTTCCAAAAGAAGGGATTTTGAGTCAATCCGCCGAGGCAGGGAAACTTGCCAAAAAGTATAATGCTACGATCGGGATTGCTACTGAAGGCAATGGTCCTATGCATTTGGAGGTTATTCAGGAGAAGCTGTCCGCTTACAGTCCCAAGGATTTGTATCCTTACGCTCCCCCTGCGGGCAAGCCTGAACTTCGTAGCGTATGGCGTGACAAAATGCTGAAAGAAAATCCTTCACTGGCTGGAAAAGGCTACGGCCTTCCTGTAGTTACCAACGCGCTGACCCACGGTTTGAGCATCGTTGCCGACCTGTTTACGGATGAAGGAGATGCTGTCATTTATCCAGATAAAAACTGGGAGAACTATGAACTAACTTTCGGTATTCGCCGTCATGGACGTTTGGTGAATTTCCCGTTGTTCACAGAGGATCACCGTTTTAATAGTGAGGGACTACGCGAGGCGCTACTGGCGCAGAAAGAATACGGCAAAGCGATCGTTGTACTGAACTTCCCGAACAACCCGACAGGCTATACACCGGGCCTTGAAGAAGGTAAAGCAATTGTCGCTGCCATTCAGGAAGCGGCGGAAGCAGACATCAATGTCGTAGTTGTGACAGATGACGCTTATTTTGGCCTGTTCTTCGAAGACTCTCTGCATGAATCACTATTCGGTCAGCTAGCCGGGCTTCATCCGAGAATTTTACCAGTCAAAATTGACGGAGCTACCAAAGAAGAATTCGTTTGGGGCTTCCGTGTCGGATTTATTACCTTTGCTTCGGAGCATCAGGATGTACTGAGCGCACTGGAACAAAAAACACTAGGGATTATCCGGGCAACGATTTCGAGCGGTCCTCACCCATCTCAAACCTTCGTACTGGATGCTCTCAAATCACCAGAATTTGAACAACAGAAGAATGAAAAGTTCCAAATTATGAAGGGGCGGGCTAATAAAGTCAAAGCGTTGCTCGATAGCGGAAAATACGGGGATGTATGGAGCTACTATCCTTTCAATTCAGGCTATTTTATGTGTCTCAAGCTGAACGGCTTGTCTGCTGAACGACTGCGCACACATTTGCTGGAACAATATGGGGTAGGCACGATTGCACTGGGTGAATACGATCTTCGTATCGCGTTCTCATGTATCGAAGAGGAGTATCTGGAAGACCTATATGACATTGTGTATCGTGGTGCACAAGATTTGTTGAACGCCTAATCTGTCTGTATCAGGTTAGAATATATAGTATAACTAGCGGTATGCCAGATATTAGGGCATACCGCTTTTTGGGTCGGCTGACTATTGTCCATCATACGTCCGCACAATTATCCTTCCGCAGCGAGCAGAGATTCCTGTGCCAGTGGCAGCAGGATGACGACCTCCGTTCCCACTCCGGGCTCACTTTCATAGCGTATACTCCCGTTCATGGCTTCAATAATTCGAAAGGAAACGACCGTTCCCAGTCCTGTTCCTACCTCTTTGGTTGAAAAAAACAAAGTACCCACTCGTTCGAGATGCTCCTGGCTCATGCCTTTTCCAGTATCCCTGATACTCAGACATGCCTGCTCTTCCTGTATCGCCAGCTTTATGTATACCCTGCCTCCATCTTCCGCAGCTTCAATCGCATTTTTCGTCACATGTATTAACGCCTGTAGCAGCTGGTTACGATCTGTATGTACATAAATTTCATTCCTTAGCTCTGTATACAGCCTTACGCCTTGCTTGGTCGCCATTGGTTTCAGAAGCAAAACGATCTGTTGAACCATGCCAGACAGATCCATCCGTTCTGTGTTCCCAATCTGCGGTCTGGATAAATTCAGATAATCGCTAATAATTCTTTCAGCCCGATCCACCTCTGCCAGTGCCAAAGCAACATATCTGCGATTTTTCCCTTCTAATCCTGACTGAACCATTTGCAGGAACCCTTTTACGACGGTTAAAGGATTCCGTACTTCATGAGCCATAGAGGCTGCCAGTTCACCCAACGTATTCAGACGCTCGGCATATTTAATTTTTCTTCTCATTTCTTCCCGCTCCAAACTAAATTCCATCCAGAAAGAAGAGGCTCCAATACTTAGGAATTGAATCACACCGAACCAGAGTATTGAGCGAATCAGCTCAATCTCATCCTCATCCAGTCTGCCATTGATCCAAGAATGTATTAAAAGAAAAACCAGCATAACTCCAGTGATCCATATACTCATTACCATATTCATGCCCACTCGAAGCAACATGCTTTTGAGCTGCATAAATTTTTTTCTTACCAAGAGAGGTCCCAAATAACACAACATCATGCTCGGAAGCCCCACCACCATAGACTCGGGGCCTACATACATACGAGCCATTACCATTAGCGTCACATTCATTAGACCTGCCTTGGGACCAAAATATAAAACAGAGAGAATCAAAGGAACATACCGAAGGTCCCAATATAATCCGTACCAAATGTACGAAAACATAAGGCAAAGCACCGAAGAAACACCCAGCACCCCTCCCATAAGCAGCGGGGTATGCTTCCTATGCCGATGATCCGACAAAGCGCTATATACGAGTAACGGTACAAACACAAGAAATATGTTCACGAGCAGCTTATCTACCAGCATCTCGTCTTTCCCACTTTCCAAGTGATAATGATTACATACTTCTTCTATTCTCGATAATACGTACCTTTTCCTCTCTCATCTCCTGCATCTGATGAAAAATATAGGGCGATTCGGCAACACACCAGAACATTGGCCCACGCAATCCGGAAACCCACTTCATAAGATACGATGTATCCTTTATCACAATGACCGAGAGGAGAATGAGCATGGGAGCAGAAGAAACAAGAGGCGGTTACGGTGGTTACGGCGCATTCACAAGTACAGGAACAATTTTGGTACTGTTCATTTTGTTAGTTATCATCAGCAAAACGATCTTCGTTTAAGCAGACCGATATCTGCACCCACGACTACCATAAGCAGTGAATGTACAAAAAAGGCTAATCCGCAGGCAGCTCAGCTTTTGCTGCTTGCGAATTAGCCTTTACTTTATTGACACAGATATGGATCACACTTCTTCCTCATCCTGTCCGTCCAAACGCCATTTTTTGGCTTGAGTACCACGGAGCAGGAACACAACAAGGACTCCCCCAACCAACGTGAGCAATGTAGACAGTAAATCCTCCGTTCCTTTTGCCAGAAAAGGAAGCCACAGCACCACCGCAGCCGGCAACGTCAACCGAACAACAAAGTCAAGAAAAGACGCACGGCGACTATGCGCAGGAATCGGATATAACTGAAGCCACAACGAATCCCTGTGATACTGTCTCAAAGAAGTAATCTGAACACCTATGAGGAATATAAAAAATAAATATACGGCAATACCAATCCAGCTAGCATGGGTGATATATATAATTAACAGACCCAGAATACCTAACCGAATGACAATGCCTGCTGGTTCTGTACGCAAGAACGTCTTAAACAGCAGGTAACGATACGCTCCCTTTCTGTTCCAAGGTATGTTGCCACCTAGCCAGGACAGCCAGCGGCGCGGCGTCACTCTCTGTGTAAGGGCAGGCACATCGACAAACCAGCCCAACGTACGCATCACGCGGGCAGCCTGCATAGCCTCTGTGCGGATCAGTTTTTCCCAAGCCACTAGCAGTTTGACCGGCAAACGCAGAACAAGCACGTACACCACGCCAACCAATACGATAAACGGCAAGCTGTGTAGCGGGGGCTGCCATAGCCATGCGGCTACCATCAGCACAGCCAGCACCCACCGCAGTAGACGATAGCCTATGCTCCCGCCAACCGATACCATGCGAAGCTCCTGCCAGCCGCCGTAGCTAAATAGCACCTTCAGTAGCACGAACAGCAGCAGAGTCAGTAGCAGCGGCTTAGGTGCAGCATCACTGCGGATATACAACGGCCACAAAATCATGGACAGCAGCAGCAGACCGAATATTTTGTACACCACACCTCGAGTCCGGCTGGCCTTAAAATATTGTGGCATCGCGTACTCCTGGGGACGAAGGAAGACTATATCTGCCGCATTCAAATACGTTCGAAAGCTCGCATGCGCAATTGGAATAGCTACAATAAGCATGATCCAGCGGATGGGCAAATCCGGCGGAATATGCATGAGTAGCGACGTGTACCATGCGGCAAAGGCAATCAGCGCAAAGCCGAAGACCACTGCAAGGCCGCTCTGAATGACATAGCCCAGATAAGGCAGCACCTGTCCCCAGAACGCTAGACGTCTTTCTTTATGCAAACGTTGCAAATCCATGCTCATTCCCTGCCCTGTACCAGCTCATAAAATGCATCTTCCAGCGGCATGCCCGGCTTACCCGCCTGTGCTGTCACTTCATCCAGCGTACCCTGAGCAATGATGGCACCCTGATGAAGCACAATGAAACGATCGCAATAATTTTCAATCGTGGACAAAATATGAGAACTGAGCAAAATAGACGAGCCCGAACGCTTCATCTCCAACATAAAGTCAAGCAGAGAACGAATGCCGAGCGGGTCCAAACCCAAAAAAGGCTCATCTATGACATACAACGGCGGCCCCGCTAAAAATGCACACATAATCATCACTTTTTGGCGCATCCCTTTGGAGAGATGCATCGACATACTTCCGCTTTTATCCCGCATACGGAACAAATCCAGCATTTGATCACTGCGCGTGCGAAAATCGGCTTCGCTGACTCCGTACGCTCTAGCCGTGAACTCCATATGCTCCATCACTGTCATTTCAGGATACAGCTCTGGGGCTTCAGGTACAAAAGCAATAGCTCCCTGATATACCTCGGGATTCTCATCCTGCTTATGCCCCTGTACGCGAATCTCTCCGGCCTGCGGTGTCATCAGACCCAAAATATGCTTCATGGTCGTACTTTTCCCGGCCCCGTTCAAACCGATCAGTCCCACCATCTCACCCGGCTTCACATCGAGCGAAATCTGATGCAGCACCGGGCGTTTGGCGCTGTATCCACCAGTCAGTCCGTTAATTTGCAACACAGGCTGTTGTTCCATGGCTCCCCCTCTTCTCCCTTACTCGTTCGGTTTTGATCCTTTTTCCTTCAGCCATCTTGGCGCACCCTTGTTTTTACGATCACGCTCGCGCTGTGCCTTTCCTGCTTTGGATAAGGCTGCTCCTTTGCTCTTGCCTGGAGCTGAACCGTTCACGGAATTCCTGCCTGGACGTCCTGCTTCAGTCCGAACAGGTGTCTTGCGATTTTCCGTCACTGTTCCATTGGAATTGGATCTAGTCTCAGACGGCCTTACAGGGACACGCTTGGCATCCGCCGGGCGCGGCACCACAACTCGACCTCCGTACAACGCACGCTCTGCAATATCGATTCCCAGTTCACGAGAAAACTTACGCATGATGAACGTTTCGCGGTCAGTCACAACCGACACTACTAATCCTTTGCGTCCCATACGTCCTGTCCGCCCTGCGCGGTGAACATAAGCTTGACTATCCGTAGCCGGGTCAAAATGAATGACCATTTCAAGGCCCTCAATATCCAGACCACGGGCTGCTACATCGGAAGCGACCAGCACTTTGAGCTTGTCCTCGCGGAATCGGGCCAACACGTTGCTGCGTGTGACTTTATCTGCATCTCCATACAAGGATGCCGTAGTTAGACCCATATGCTTGAGCTTGGCTTCAATTTCCCCAATAGCATTGGTTGTATTCACGAACACCAGCGCTTTTCTCGGATTAAAATGCCGTACCAGACGGCGCAGCATATCCACCTTATCCCGTTCTTCGGATACAAAGTAGTAATGTTCCAGTCCACTGGCCGTCTTCTGGTCAGGATCAATCCCAATTTCTACGTAATCAGGCATCTCCCGTTGTGCCAGCGACTGAATTTCATTATTCAGCGTTGCGGACAGGAATACCAATTGACGGTCGCGTTGGGCGGAGCCCAGTATATTGGTCACATCGCCTGCTCCGCCGAGCTGGAACATCTGATCCACCTCATCGATGACAATAGTTGTAATATTGTGCATCTTGAGCTTTTTCGAAGCGATGAGTTCCCGTACACGGCCTGGTGTGCCTACCACAAGCTGTGGGTGATCCTTTAGCTTTTCGATTTGGCGCTTGATGGCTGCCCCACCAATCAGACCCAGTACACGGATTCCACGATGCTCTCCGTAGCGCTGACCCTCACGTACAATTTGCATGGCCAATTCCTGGCTTGGAGCCAGTATCAGCTTTTGCGTAGCCTTTTTCTGTGGGTCAATCGCTTGTAGCAGCGGTAGCAAATAAGCCAGTGTTTTGCCTGTGCCGGTTTGCGAGCGTGCCAATACATGCTGTCCCTTCATTATTTCCGGTATAGCCTCTGCCTGAACTGGCGAAGGCTGTGTAATTTCATGCTCGGTCAGTTTGTCCAGCAGATCTTGTTCAACGCCGAGCGCTTCAAAATTCAATGTCATGAAAAGGTCCAACCCCTATACGTAAATTCGTTACTCTCCATTATATGCGAAAATAGCCTTGTTACCAAATCACAAAAATAAAAGATGTCCCTCACCACACCTAATGGCTACGGGACATCTATTATTTCTTATTCATCACACCATGCCCCAGCCTGTCGATCAATCTGGGAGCTAATTGATACAGCTTGAGAAAAGGAGATACCCACTGTGGCAGATTAACCTCCTCCTTACCAAGCTCCATCGCCCTTACGATATGCTGTGCCACCTTATCAGGTTTTAGCATAAACCAGCCAACATTCCGCACATAACCCCCGGAGGGATCTGCCAGCTCAAAAAACGGTGTATCAATCGGCCCGGGGTTAATCGTCGTTACGGTCACTCCACTTCCGCGCAGTTCTTGCCGGAGCGCATTACTGAAACCGAGCAACGCATGCTTCGTGGCCGTATAAGAAGCCGATTTAGCTGTCCCGATTTTCCCAGCCATCGATGCTACATTAACAATCTGCCCACAGCTCCGCTCTGTCATTTGTGGCAGAAATGCCTTGATGCAGCGAACAACCCCCATATAGTTCACGTCCATCATTTGTTCGAACTCTGTCAGGTCGGTCTCATTAAAATACTCAAACTTACCGTACCCCGCATTGTTGAGCAATATATCAACCCGTCCGTATTCTTCCAATACTCGTGCAGCCACAGCCTCTACCTGCTCCTGGCAAGTTACGTCCAGTGGGATCAGCTCGTGCCTGCCGCTGATTCCCGCAGATACTTGCTTCAGTCGTTCCTGCGAGCGCGCTGTTAAAATAGGAATCGCGCCCTTTGCGCTCAACAACTGAGCGCAAAGGGCGCCAATCCCACTGGATGCACCTGTAATCACAATTACCTTATCCTGCAATGTACTCATGGACATCCCTCCACATTAAAGAAACTTACTCCTTTAATATTAAGAGATCATCACCTGAATATCCAGCTCACCGATTCCTTCCACCGAAAGCGGAATACAAAGGGCACGCTGAGGCACAAAAGTGGTCAAGTTTTCTGATTTCATGACCTGCGGAGGGGTGATATCCACGACAATTCCTTGACTGGACAAAATTGTACTGGCATTGCCACTAATCATATTGCCCAATTCCGAAATTGCGCTTTTTCCCATCTCATCAATTTCAGTCAACACAAATCCGCCCATCATCGCCGATACCATACGTAGCGCCACCTGTTCATTCAGGCCGAACACAATATTTCCGCTAAGCTGTCCAGTCATCCCGATCATAATCCAGATATGGTCGTCCACCAGCTCGACATTTTTCACACCGAGATTTCCGGGTAAAGGAGATACTTGGATCAATTGTTCAATGACCCGTCTCGCCGACTCCAAAAAAGGATTTATCACTTCTGCCTTCACGATCATTGCGCCCCTTTACGATGGGCTTTTAGACACACAACAAAAGTCCCATTTTAATTTGAGTTTTTTATTCAAATAATGCTGTATAACGACTCAACCTGCAATAAAATGCTCTCTCTATCACTTATCGACAGCAGTCCGGCAATTTTTTATAGCTAAAGCACAAAAAATGTGAATAATGTCCTATATCCTTACTCCATGCCGAATTTAGACAGGTTAATTTTAAAGTATATCAGGACTTTAGTCTTTATTTCCCAATATACCACACTTTACGATGTACTGCTTCGATTCATTGCCCTTCCTGCTCGAATAACCTATAATCTAATGAAATAAAGCATAACGATGGTTTTACATATAAACAAGTAGATTGGCTAAACTCAGTCTATACAGCTGCGACAAGCTAAAGAAAAGAGAGGAGGAACTTCATGAACATCAGTCAACTTGAAACGCTTATCATGATTTCCAAAACGATGAGCTTCCGTAAAGCCGGAGAACTTCTCAATTTGACGCAGCCGGCAGTGTCCGCCCAAATCAAAAGTCTGGAGGATGAGTTCAAAACCATTCTGATTGACCGCAACCAGCCCGTCACCCTGACCGACCGGGGAGTTGTTTTTTTGGAACACGCCGAGCGCATATTAGAGGTAGTTGAGGAATTAAGACAGAGATTGTACGACTTAAACGAAACACCGCAGGGTCACATTGCACTGGGTACCACAACATCCATCGCCATTCAAATTTTACCGCGTGTGCTCTCCTACTTTCAGGATCAGTTCCCTCTCATCAAAACCTCCATTCAATCGATGGCTTCCTCGATGATCTATCAGCAGGTGGAGAACGGACTTATTGATGTTGGTATCGGTTATCTGATCGAACGTAATCCCAATTTAAGCACTTCAGTTCTGTACTATGATTCCTTTGAACTTGTCGTGTCTCCTACTCATCCGCTGGCCTCGCAACCACATGCTACCATTGAAGCCCTTCGGGAAATTCCGCTCATTCTGCTCTCTCCCGATACGGTAGGACGGAAATTCGTGGACGATGTTTTTAAAAAGCACCAAATCGTTCCCCATGTTGTGATCGAGTTGTCCAGCAGTGAGGAAGTCAAACGGATGGTTGAAATCAATCTCGGGGCTGCCATCATTTCCAGATTGTCAGTCACTTCTGAACTGCGTACAGGCACATTAAAAATGATCCATATTCCCGAGCTGGAAGTTAGTCATCCGGTAGGGGTGATTTATAAATCCGGCCGCTATCTAAACTCAGCAATGCAGCAATTTTTAAGCGATCTGAAGGGGATGCCGGAGACGAATTTCACCAGTTCTGAATAACGTAATTCGCTATGAACAACATACACAATATAAACCTTGGTTACGAAAGGAAGACAGTCCATGAAATTTGATCTGCACACCCATCATTTCCGCTGCGGTCATGCAGACGGCAACATTCGGGATTACATCGAAGCAGGTATTCAATCAGGCTTACAAGCTATTGGTATTTCCGACCATTCCCCCTTCCTATGTAGCGAAAAGGATCAGGCTTTTCCTAAAATTTATATGGCCAAGTCAGAGCTTGCTGAATATGTAAAAGAGGTGCAGGAGCTTAAGAAGGAATATGAGGGTCGTATTGACGTGCTTCTTGGATTGGAAACGGATTATTTCCCTGATTTTGCTGAATTGTATCGTTCTACTTTGGCTCCTTATCCATTTGATTACCTTATCGGGTCGATTCACAATGTTGAAGGGGACAGCATTTTTAACCGCAACCGTTGGAAAAAACTAAGTGATGCTCGCAAAGTCGAGGTCAAACAAGCCTACTATGCGCTCATCCAGCAATCTGCCCGAAGCGGCATGTTTCAGATTTTAGGTCATATTGACGCCATGAAGGGGAATTTCCCTGCCTTTTCAGACATTCCTGCCGATGAAGCCATTGACGAAACCTTGCAAGTGATTGCAGCATCCAATGTGGCGATTGAAATTAACACTTCAGGTAAAACCAAGCTGAGTGGCGGATGGTACCCGTCTGCTTCTATTTTAGAAAGAGCGCACCATTTTGGTGTGGAGGTTACTTTTGGTTCGGATGCCCATAAGCCTTCGCGGGTAGGCGACGATTGGGAAGACGTAAAAGCGATGCTGAAGGATATCGGCTTCCGGGAATGGGTTTATTTTAAAGAAAAACGTAAAATTCCTGTGGCGCTTTAAAAGGCATGAAAGGTGGGATCGCTGATGCAATGGGATGCTTAGGTATTTCTTTATAGAGTAATAATCCCATTGCAAAGGCGAACACTACGCTTCTCCAGATTCAAATCCTCGCTCTGCTACCAATCGCCTTAAACCGTACAGCTCCATTATTTTTAATAAACAACATCTTGTGTGAGGAGAATTACATATGCAATTGGAAGATCCTATGGACAAGCTCAAAAAGCTAAAGCATGACATCACGCGCTTTATGCTCATCTATAAGTTTGCGCTCGACGAAATGGAAACCAAGATTGAAATATTAAAACAGGAATTTCAAGCGTTGCACGATTACAGCCCTATTGAGCATACCAAATCACGCCTTAAATCTCCTGAGAGCATCATGAACAAAATGCTTCGTAAAAATAGCGAGTTATCGCTGGATGCTATCAAAGATTCTATCAAGGATATCGCGGGCTTGCGTATTACTTGCTCTTTTATTTCTGACATTTATGATGTCAGTAACATGCTTCAGAGACAGAGTGACCTCAAGGTGCTGGAAATCAAGGATTACATCAAGAATCCCAAGCCGAACGGTTATCAAAGCCTGCATTTGCTGATTCAAGTTCCTGTATTCATGTCGGACTGTGAGGAACTAGTCTGCGTAGAGGTGCAGATTCGAACCATTGCGATGGATTTTTGGGCAAGCCTGGAGCATAAGATCTTTTATAAATACAACCAGTCTGTTCCCGAGAGTCTGACACGTGAATTAAAGAACGCAGCGGATTCCGCTAATGCGCTGGATCTGCAAATGGAACGTCTGCATCGTGAAATCAAGGAGATTAAAGATGCCAGAGGTGAAGAAGACTCTATGGAAGAGCTTCGAAAGATTATGATTAATAATCAGCAGATTACGGTACCAGCCAATTTTTTGAAGCTTCTAGGGGAATAATTTGAATCAACTAATAGCATGATTATTCAAAAATTGAAGAATAGAATCATTGATTAAGATGGGCTGCTCTCTAAGCATATGCGGTCGATGACTACAACCCAGAGCAACTCGATAACGTGAATCTTGGACGCATGAGCATAATTCCTGAAGCTGCTCTTCTGTGGCAAAGTCGTCATGTTCACCGGCGATAAATAATGCAGGGCACGTAATGCGGCTTAACTCATTACGTGTCAATTGCGGATATTGGCGCCAATCCTGAGCGCTCTGACGCATAAATTCCTGCCAATTACCTTGATGTGCTTCCTCATGGCGTTCCATCATTTGATGGATCATTTCATAGCGTTCGTTCTTAATGAGCCACTCCGGCTCAAACTCATCTGCCCCCTCAGGACATGCGACTCCACTACACCCAATGGTGGTAACGGTTGCGAACATTTGAGGGTGCTTCACCGCACAGTATAAAGCCACATTGCCTCCGCAGCTGTACCCAATAAGATGAGCTTTAGAAATATGTAACGCCTGCATAAAATCAAGCACATCTTCTGCGAGTTGAGGGGTACTCCATTCCAGGCTATCACATTTCGTTCTGCCATGTCCCCTATGGTCTGGAAAATAACATGTATACTTTTGCTGAAAATCAAGTAATTGAGATGAAAAAGCCAGGATTCCCCTTGAATAATGACTGTGCAAAAATATGACGGGGTCTCCTACACCCATTTTTTCGTAATACATTTCTAAATCCCGAGTTTTTACGTATGGCATGTGATCTCCCTTTTTTATTGCGTCCTGTATCTTTTACATTCCTTAGTCCGTCTATCTTAATATAAATGAAAACCATTCCATGAGGAGTGATGTAAGTATGAAAAAGGTACTTGTTTTGGGAGGAACGCGCTTTTTCGGCAAGAGACTGGTGGAACGTCTGCTGGACAGTTCCGAGAACTCCATTACTATTCTCACGCGGGGCCACACAAACGATTCGTTTGGTGACCGTGTTCAACGGATCTGTGCAGACCGTACGGACCCGCAAGCGCTCGCAGAGGCGGTAGGTGAGCAAGTGTGGGACGTTGTTTATGATAATATTTGCTATTCCCCAGATGAAGCCAGCGAAGCCTGTCGTATTTTTGATGCTAAAGCCAAAAGGTATATTATGACCTCAAGCCTATCTGTCTATGATCCAAGCCCGGAAGCGGTGACAGAGAATATCTTCGATCCTCAGGCTTATCCAGTTCGCCAGGGCGGAAAGGACGATTTTACATATCAAGAGGCTAAGCGGCAGGCTGAAGCAGTTTTTACGCAGCAAGCTACGTTCCCTGTAGTGGCTGTTCGTTTTCCGATTGTATTGGGAACAGATGATTATACGAAAAGACTTCATTTTCATATTGAACATGTTCGTGCAGGCCAAGAAATTGGAGTACCTAATCCCGCAGCCCATATCTCATTTATTCGTTCCGATGAAGCTGCAGATTTTCTGCTTTGGCTTGGGTCTGCTCATTTAACAGGCCCTGTAAATGCTTGCTCCGACGGTACAGTAAGGATTGGAGATATCATTTCCATTATCGAGCAGGTCACGGGAAAACAAGCTGTGATCCAAGAAAAAACAGCAGACGAGCATATGTCTCCATTCGGTATTACACAGTCTTGGTACATGGATACATCCAATGCCCAGTTAGAGGGATACTCATTCCTCTCCCTAAACGAATGGTTACCAGAGCTGGTAATCAGCCTGAACCGTACCTATGAATCATAAAAAAAGAGGACCCGAAGCTTCGGGTCCCAGCAATATATATGATTCAAAGGGGGTCATGTCTATGTTGTACCCAGTCTATATTAAAGTAGTTTTGCAGTTATATTTCATTTTTGTAACAAAATGAAACATAGACAGGATCTGTCCAATCCATATTATCCCGAGTTAAAGAACCAAAAAAAGAGGACCCGAATGATCGGGTCCCAGCAACATATATTATTCAAAAGGGGGTCATGTCTGTATTGTACCCGTCCTGTGTTAGAGTTGCTTTGCAGTTATATTTCATCTTTGTAACAAAATATTCCAATGTCATTTCTAGGCATAATCCCCTTGGGTCATTGAAAATACCAATACACTCGGCACCTCTCCTGAGGGATCATAGGCACCAATGGTGCGCAGCAGGCGCATCTTATTTTTCATAAGCACACGCATAGAAGCCTGGTTATTCTCTTGGCAACGGCTTTCGATCCGCTGGAGCTTCAAAGATTCGAAACCAAATTTCAGCATTTCTCCCACAACTTCTGTAGCCAGTCCCTGTCCCCAAAAAGGCCGATCCAGAATATAGCCCAGTTGTGCCTCGCCCCTTCTTTCATTCCATTGCTGAAAAGAAACGATACCGAGCAACGGTGAGGAGGATCGTTCGTTGAATTCCTCATGCAGATTGCTTTCTCCTGTATTTTTCCGATGCCATTCCACTGCGAAATGCAGGGAATCCAGGGAGTCAGCAGATATTTTAATTTGCGCAACCAGGCGCCTCATTCTTGCATAGACTGGCTTGCGAATTCGATTCACATATTGGATTACCAATGGATCGGATAAGATCCGCTCCAGCGCAGGATAATCCTCCGCTCTGAGCTGGCGCAATCGGACTCGGCGAGTGTAAAGCTCCGGCAATCCGAGACGAAGCATTTCTCTGGTCAGCACAATGTTCCCTCCTGCGGATGGATTCTGCTTTTAGCCATGCATATTTCTATACTTAATCCAGGTCCTGAATTCCCCGGTAAATTCCGGTACGCAGCTCTCGAATATAATATGCCAAAGAAGGCACATCTGCCTCCTCTGCTTGTTTTACTGCCAATTCTATATCATAGGGTACACGTACAAACTGAATGGAAAAAGGCGTGAGCTGCTCCTCTCCCCATTGCCCCTCTAAAATGCAGTAGGAAGCCTGGGTGATATCCAACGGATTCCCGACACTCCCAACGTTAAAAAGTGTTTTTTCCTGAAAATGCTGGATAAAAGCATTATGCACATCACCATATCCCACGACCTCTGGAGCAAAAGGTACTTTTCCACTTTCCTCTGCTAGTGGATCAAACATGGCAAGCCTTTTGGCCGGCTCATCCCATGGCTGCACACGGTGATACACGCTTTGCGGCGAGGCATGCACCAAGCGGATACGGCGTCCGCTCATTCTGAAATCATAATGAAACGGTAACTGTGCCAAATACTGTACTCGCTCTGCACCCAAACGTTCGGCTTGCCAGCTAAAATTGAGATCATCCGTTATGCTAACCAACTCATCCCAATTGCCTCGAACGACGACTTCACAATGTTGGCGGATAGCATCCAGCACCTCGCACGGGCTAGGCCCTTTGCCGATCAGATCCCCCAAACAAAACACACGGCTAATGCCTCGGGAAGCAATATCCTCCAGCACCGCCTCACAAGCAGGCCAATTGCCATGAATATCTGAAATGACAGCAACACGATCCATCTGAATCTCACTCCTTTGTCCCGAAACGACTACATCTCTACACTACATTCAAGCCAACATTATGTAGTTCCAACATATATGATGAAGATGAAAAAAAGATCATGGCCTATTGGCCAGATTTTAACGTAATGACACTAAGCTCCGGTCTGCACAGCACCCGTATCGGCAAATGTGTCATACCAATGCCGCGGCTGACATACAGTGGCATTCTATCCGTTCCCACATGAAACAATCCCTGAATGTACTTGCGTCCACCTGGGGGCGGCATCGGTGCTCCAATGACCGGCAAACGTACCTGTCCCCCATGTGTATGTCCTGACAATTGAAGATCAAAGGACATTTGTGCCGCCACATCTGCATAGTCCGGCTCATGCATCAGCAGCAGCTTGCACATCTCATCAGGCAGTCCGTGGATAGCACGCTGCGGATTGGGCTTGCCCATGATGTTATCCTCTAAACCGACAATGGCCACACGCTGTCCCGCGCGCTCTATAACCGTATGCTCGTTTCTCAGCAGCGTAAACCCGGTTTTGGGATATAGCTCCTGAACGCCGGCTGGCAAGCCTCTATAATCATGATTGCCCAGAATAGCAAACTTACCAAGGGTAGCGTGCATGGAATCCATAACTGGAACAGCAGCCTTCATAGATACGGAATAATCATCTACAATATCTCCTGTAAAACAGAGCAAATCCGGCTCCAGGCCTGCTATCCGGTCCGCAAGCTCGCTCAGATCCTGCTCATCCATGTGAAACCCTAGGTGCACATCACTGAAATGCACCACCCTAATTCCGTCAAATGCAGACGGAAGACGAGGGAGAGACAAGTTGAAGCGTGTAATCTCCAAATGATTAGGCTCCCATAAGGAAGCATATCCTCCAGCCAGAAGTGCAGTTCCTGCAGTGGCCAAAGCCGCTTTTTTCAAAAAACGGCGGCGAGAAGGATTAGCTGGCTCATTCGATAAGGAACGCCGCGAAGAACCGGGAGGGATAGCGGCCTCCTGATATAGGCCATCCTGACTCTCGCGGCGGATTTGCGGCGTCTTCTTCATTATGCGTTCCCCCTTGCGTTCTGTCCTTTCTATCTCATTTCTCAGATTTCCCTACTGTCCAGAAGCTCTAGCGATGAGTGGATAACCACTGCTCTGCATAGTCAACCAAATCCCGTTGCCTTGCGAAAAAACATGAAGCCTCTCCAATGTTCACCCGCGTAAAGGATGTGGGACATTCCCGCTCAAAATCAAGTCCCAGCTGCTCAAAATCATCCGAGGTAATATTATAATCCTGAAAAGACACCCACGCTTTGATCCCATCCACCATCATAGGGGCTTGATGCGTGACAACTTCACGTCCATTATAGGCTGTTCGATATTCTGCCAAATGTAAGGAGGTGTTGCTGTCATGTCCGCAGCCCAGCAACAGTACATAGGCATCTGCCTCATACAGCTTTGCCAAGGGCGAATGCTCACCCAGCCCAAAATCAAGCTCATGCGCTTCCAGCAAGCCTAAAACAGCAGGTCCACGCCCCGCCAGAGAAACGTGCGGATGCCCGCTGCGCACTGTTCCCGGCAGGCCACGGAACGTTTCTACGATGACGCCCATCCCTCCGGTCAGCGTCCAGGCCGGATCATAAGCGGGCATTTCCTCGCGGACCAGTTCCCACCATGACTCATCCAGAGGCGGGTTCATCCAGGTGGACGGATCTGTCAAGTCGTGTGACTGTGTTGGCATCACCAGCGTTCCTTCCCGGCCAATCGCTTCGGTTAATGCGGCAAGAATGGTGGAGGCCCCGCCTGGAACAAAGCGTCCAAAGCTGCGCATCGACGAGTGAACAAGCAATGTCATGCTGCTCCGAACTCCCAGTTCCCTTAATCCTTTCATTACATCCGACCGCGTGACAGGTCGATTCGTTATCGGTTGCACAGTCACCTGTCCAGCCTCCTTTTCTCCAAAACGATACACAATACTCTAATTATACCATAGTGCAGTCCCTCGCTCCTTCCTCCATGTTACCCTCCATCATTCCTGAGCGCAAAAAAACAGGCTTTCTCCGGTTTGGGAAGAAGCCTGTTTGAGTACAACCTGTGGGCTGGCTCTGCTACACAGTCAGCCAGCGCTTGAACATATGCTTGGTCGTTTGCTTGTTCATTTCGGCAATGGAAGTTGTCAATGGAATGCCTTTCGGGCAAGAGCGTACGCAGTTTTGCGAATTACCACAGCCCTCCAGCCCGTCGTCCGTCATCAATGCATCCAGGCGCTCCTCCTGATTCATTTCCCCTGTCGGATGGCTGTTAAACAGGCGAACCTGAGATATCGCCGCAGGTCCGATGAACGTCGTCTTCTCATTGACGTTCGGGCATGCTTCCAGACAGACACCACAGGTCATGCACTTGGACAGCTCATACGCCCACTGACGCTTTTTCTCTGCCATTCTAGGACCCGGCCCCAGATCGTAGGTACCATCAATCGGAATCCACGCTTTGACCTTCTTGAGCGCGTTAAACATCCGGCTGCGGTCAATGACCAAATCCCGTACTACCGGGAATGTGCTCATCGGCGCAATCGTAATCGGCTGCTCCAGCTTATCGACAAGCGCCGCACACGCCTGACGCGGTTTGCCGTTAATCACCATGGAGCAAGCTCCACATACTTCCTCCAGGCAGTTCGACTCCCAGCACACCGGAGCCGTCTCTTTACCTTGGCTGTCTACCGGGTTACGCTGAATTTCCATCAGCGCGCTGATCACGTTCATTCCCGGTCTGTAGGCCAGTTCGAATTCTTCCGTATAGGAACTAGCATTAGGCTCATCCTGACGAGTAACCACAAACTTCACTGTTTTATTCGACTTCACTGCTTGCTCCGACATCTAAATACACTCCCTTCTGTTATTTGCTCTTGGAATAATCTCGAACACGCGGCTTGATCAGTGAAACGTCGACCTCTTCATACGAAATTTGTGGTCCTTCCGGTGTCCAATCTGCAATCGTCGTTTTCAAATAATCTTCATCGTTGCGGTCCGGGAAATCCGGCTTGTAATGGGCCCCGCGACTTTCGTTGCGCAGCAGCGCCCCTTTGGTCATCGCTTCAGCCAGCTCCATCATGTTCCACAACTGCCGTGTAAACGCAGCACCCGCATTATTCCAGCGCGAAGCGTCATTAATGTTAATGTTCGAGTAACGCTCCTTCAGCTCCTTGATCTTGTGAATCGTAGCTTCCAACTTGTCATTATAACGAACCACGGTCATATTGTTCGTCATCCACTCACCCAGCTCTTTATGAAGAACATAGGCATTTTCTTTTCCATCCATGTGCAAAATATGCTCGTATTTCTCAGTCTGCTGATGGACTGCCGCATCAAATACCGAAGAAGCTACATCCTGGGCAGACTTTTTCAAGCCCTTGATATATTCCACAGCCTTTGGTCCAGCCACCATTCCACCATAAATGGCCGACAGCAACGAGTTTGCACCCAAGCGGTTCGCTCCGTGATACTGGAATTCACATTCACCAGCTGCGAACAGACCCGGTATATTTGTCATCTGATTATAATCGACCCACATGCCGCCCATTGAATAATGAACAGCCGGGAATATTTTCATTGGGATTTTACGCGGATCGTCGCCGACGAATTTTTCATAAATTTCAATAATGCCGCCCAGCTTTACATCCAGCTCTTTTGGGTCCTTGTGGGACAAATCCAGATAGACCATGTTCTCGCCATTAATACCCAGTCCATCATCAACACATACGCTGAATATTTCACGTGTCGCAATGTCGCGAGGGACCAGATTTCCATAAGCCGGATATTTTTCTTCAAGGAAATACCATGGCTTCCCGTCTTTATATGTCCAAATGCGACCGCCCTCTCCCCGTGCCGACTCGGACATGAGACGCAGCTTATCGTCACCGGGTATAGCCGTTGGATGAATCTGTATAAATTCACCGTTCGCGTAGCGAACGCCTTGCTGATACACTGCACCGGCAGCTGTACCGGTATTAATAACGGAATTTGTGGTTTTACCGAAAATAATTCCGGGACCACCGGATGCCAAAATAACGGCGTCCGCTGCAAAAGTCTTCACTTCCATCGTACGCAAATCTTGCCCGCAAATCCCTCGGCAGATGCCTTCATCATCCAGTACAGCCTGTAAAAACTCCCAGTTCTCGTACTTGGTCACCAAACCAGCAGATTCCCAGCGCCGTACCTGCTCATCGAGAGCATACAGGAGTTGCTGTCCTGTCGTCGCGCCAGCGAAGGCTGTCCGATGATGCTGGGTACCGCCAAAGCGGCGGAAATCTAGCAGTCCTTCTGGTGTCCGATTGAACATAACACCCATGCGGTCCATGAGATGGATAATTCCCGGAGCCGCTTCGCACATCGCTTTTACCGGCGGCTGGTTGGCCAGAAAGTCACCGCCATAGACTGAATCATCAAAGTGAATCCAGGGTGAGTCTCCCTCACCTTTGGTATTTACCGCACCGTTAATGCCGCCCTGCGCACAAACGGAGTGGGATCTTTTGACCGGAACCAAAGAAAATAGATGAACGTGGACTCCCGCTTCTGCCGCCTTGATCGTAGCCATTAGACCTGCCAGACCGCCGCCCACGACAATAATGTTGGATGCTGCCATTTCTGCTCACTCCTTCTTTTCAGGATTTGTACTAAATCCCCTTTTACAAATCAGAATAGAATCTCAACACGATGTATTATTTAAATAACTCGTTTACAGTAGCTGTTTAAAGGCGCTGCATTGCACCAAGGCTGTTGCCGTTTCCTGGAATTCCGCGCTGCGAAATGCAAGCAGGGAAGCAACGAAGCCGATCGACACCACCACGAACAGGGTCATACAGATATAGGAAGATACTTTTTGGGCACGTGGTCCCACGGTAATCCCCCAACTGACCATAAATGCCCACAGTCCATTAGCAAAGTGAAATGATGCCGAAACGACACTGATTAAATACAAAATAAAATAGACTGGGTTCGTCACTATACCATGCATTACGCCGCCTAGCTCCTCATGAGTTACATTACCCAGGGCCACCTGAAAGCGTGTGTCGTATACGTGCCAGATAATAAATACAAACGTAATGACGCCGGAAATACGCTGGAACAAAAAGCGCCAGTTACGCGAATAGCCAAACCTTTTGACATTCGGGTCAGCCTGATAAGCGATATACAAGCCATAGATTCCGTGGAACAGTAATGGCAAGTAGATGAATAACGTTTCTAACACAATAACCAGCGGCAAACCATTCAGGAAGGCCACGCTGCGATTAAAACCTTCCTTGCCGCCCTCCACCGCTGTGAAGTTCGTCACCAAATGCTCAACAAAAAATAGAGCCAATGGAATGACGCCAAGAAGCGAATGCAGCTTTCTGGAATAAAATCCTCTCATCTAGGTCATGCTCCCTTCTCCCAATAATAGCGTTTTCAATAGTAATATAACATATAAAATGACAGTTCCCGACAGGGAATGTTCAACAAGGTGTCCCTTATAAGGAAAAACAAAAGTGTGAACATCTTGTGTCGCTTTCATGTTACTCCTTTTCGGCTTATAATGGAATTGCAATATACGTATTAATTATTATGTCTTTTTTGCATATAGAGAGGAAGTGGAAGATTTGTTTGAGGATTTGAACGCTTTTGCCGTCATTGTCGAGCAGTCCAGCCTGAATAAAGCCTCCAAACTGCTGAATTTGTCCCAACCCGCCCTGTCCCGCAAAATTGCCAAGCTGGAGGAAGAGCTGGGTGTCCATCTCTTTGATCGTCGGGGCAAACGGCTCGAAATTACATCGACTGGCCGATTTGTATATACTTTCGCGCTGGAGCAACGGCAACGTCAGCTTCGCTTCTTACAAAAGCTGTCCCAGCACAAAAATGAAGCCCAGAGCATGCTTACACTGGGCGCAAGTCTTACGACACTCCAAACGACGCTACCTACTCTCGTCGAAGCTTTCATGAGCAAGCATCCTCAGACTGAGCTAAAGCTGCTCACCGGCAAGACGCATGAAATCGTTGCCTTTGTACGCGACAAAAAAGCAGACGCCGGCGTTGTCGGGTCTGCCATTCATGAAGCTGGACTGCGTTGCATTCCGTTATTTGACGATCATTTGGAGCTAGTCGTCCCCATCGGACATGAATTAACTGTCAAGACAGGAACGGCTTCAATGAAGGACTTGCAAGGATTGCCGATGATTATTTTCTCCAAAGGAACCTGGTACCGCAGTCTGACGGATGACTTGTTCCAGCGTAGCGGCATTATGCCGGATATCCGCATGGAAATCGACTCCTTCGAGGCGATTGTACGCCTGCTTCCCACCTGCAAGGCATCCGCTTTGCTGCCCAAATCCTATTTGCGCAGCGAACTGCTGCGAGATAATGGACTTACTGCATTGTACTTGCCTGATTTGAAGGAGACACGCCGAACGACCTCCCTCATCTACTCAGAAACGGCCGATCTCGGCCCAACAGCACGACGCTGGATTAGCGAGACACGTGCATCGTTTGCAGGCTACCGTATGGTATAGAGGATTTAACCCTCTTCATTGACATTAACGACCTCATCCTCAAAGCGGCCGATATTATCATTGGAGCCGATAATGACCATAATATCGTCTGCTTTCAGCCGATCCATAGCTGTCGGTGCGATCAAGATACCATTCGCCGTATGAAGCGCCACGATGCTGCAACCAAAGCGGGTGCGCGCATTTAATTCTGCCAACGTTTTGCCATTCAGACATGCAGGCACATTAAGTTCTACAATGCTGTATTCCTTGGACAGCTCCAAATAATCGAGCAGATTAGGCGTGACCAGCTGATGCGCTACTCGAATACCCATATCCCGTTCCGGATAAATGACTCGGTCCACCCCAAGCTTCTCTAACGCACGCCCATGCAGCACAGATATGGCTTTGGCTACGACTTTTCTCACACCCAGCTCCTTCAGCAAAATGGCGGTCAGGATGCTTACCTGAATATCATCACCAATCGCAACAATGCCGCAATCGAAATTACGTATGCCGAGTGACCGCAACGCATCCTCATCTGTAGCGTCTGCCACGACAGTATGTGTCAGAATCTCACTCATACTGTCCACAACATCCTCATTCCGATCAATGCCCAGCACCTCGCACCCCATATCCACCAATTGCAAAGCCAGGCTTGAGCCAAACCGTCCCAAGCCAATGACTACAAACTGCTGCGTTTTCATATCTACTCGAAAACTCCCTTACCCTATAATTATTTTACCTTCTGGATGACGATACAATTCCTTACCCTTTTTCGGTCCCAGTGCATAAGCTAGCGTGAGTGGACCCAGCCTGCCTGCAAACATCGTCAGAGTAATCACCAGCTTGCCTACAACTGTCAAATCAGGTGTAAGCCCCATGGACAGTCCTACCGTACCAAAGGCAGACACCGTCTCGAACAAGATCATCAGAAAATGATGATCTTCGGTTGCGGACAGAATCATCGTCACCCCAATCACGAACAGCAACCCCAGCAAGGTAATAGTCAAAGCCTTATAAATGCGTGCCTGCGCAAGTCGGTACCGGAACAGCACAATGTCTTCCCGTCCCCGCAGCATCGAAAACACCGCTCCAATGAGCAGAGCAAATGTAGTGGTCTTAATCCCGCCTCCAGTGGAGCCAGGCGAAGCCCCAATAAACATGAGTATGATGATAAAAAACTGCGTAGCCTGCCGCAAGCCTGCAATGTCCAGCGTGTTGGCACCTGCGGTGCGAGGGGTAACGGACTGGAATAAAGAACCCAGCAGTTTACCACCCCAATCAAGCGAGCCAAGCGTCTTCGGATTCGTAAACTCAAATACAAAAATGACAAGCGTCCCGACGACAATCAGAGCAGCTGTCATGCTGAGTACCACCTTGGTATGCAAGGACAGTCTCTTACGCTTGCGATAATCTGCCAGGTCAGACATCACTACAAAACCAATACCACCCGAAATAATGAGAAACATGGCTGTAAAATTAACAATCGGATCATATACATAACCTGTCAGGCTGCGAAATTCACCGAACAAATCAAAACCAGCGTTATTAAACATGGAAATGGCATGCCAGATTCCAAAATAAATCGCCCTGCCTACAGGCATATCAAATGACCAGCGAATCGAAAAAATAGCTGCACATACGCCCTCAATCATCAGCGAGTACCATAGCACCTTGCGGATCAATCCGACAATTCCTTCGACAGAGGTCTGATTCATCGCTTCTTGCAAAATAAGGCGCTCCCGCAAGGAAATCCGACGCTTGAACACCAACGCGATCAAGGTAGCCATAGTCATAAAGCCAAGTCCGCCAATCTGAATCAGCGCAACGATGACAATTTGACCAAAGGTTGTAAAAAAGAGCCCTGTATCCTTAACGACAAGCCCAGTTACACAGGTCGCGGAAGCGGCAGTAAACAAAGCGTCTATAAACGCAAGTGGTTTTCCTGTTGTATTAGAAATGGGCAGCATTAACAATAAACTACCTATTAGAATGATAATGGCAAAGCCTGCAACGAATATTTGCGGTGGAGAAAGCCGAAGCCAGCTTGCATTGGGATTCATTTATTCATCACTTCTCCTCCTTGGTGAACTATGAGCATGGAGATCGCTCAGCTCATAAAATCACCAATTCTTTTCAGTTTCTTTTATAAATCAGAAAAGTATCCGCAAAGCGGGATACTTTTGCCTTTCAATACTCACTACACTTTATACGTAACTACCTCATGGAACGTTTGATGACTTTAAGGCGGGCAGCAGCGAAGCGGTCCATTTGAATCTGGAGAAGCGATAGCGCTCGCCTTTGACTCTGAATTTTACCCTTATCAAGGTCTAGAAAATCAAAAAAATTCAGTGGCAACAGCGATTGGAAGATCAAATGGAACGCGCAGCGTCCTTAACTCAGCAAACTTTTATTCACACTTATACACACAAAAAAAGACACCGGAAAACCGAGTGCCTGACTTGGTTCCTGCCCACAGCCTACGAGGTTAGCTGACGGATTCGGGCAGCACAGTATGCCCTATTTACACTTCCGGTCCATCAGGATCGGCTGTAAAATTCACCCCAGTAACATGGTTCCCCCGTTTTCTCACAGAAATTCGGCTTAAATGTATGTCATTACCCATATATTTCATAGGCATTGCCTCAAGATTATAATCCTTCTCTATCCAGATCACAAAACCGATTTCGCCGAAAAAACGTGAAATTGGCTTTAATTTGCGATTGGGCATCGCTTAATCACAGCTTATCTAATTTTATTAAAACTTTAAAGTGCTTTCACTCTGTTTTCATGAATATCGCTGGTCTGTTGGCGGGAACCTGTGCAGTATGATATCTTTAATGGATGTTCTTATTTACAGATTAAGGAGGAAACTCATGAATCCTATCGGGAAACCGGTCGTGCTCACGGCCAACTTCAAAAAATTAGGCTTGCTGGGCGGGGTTGGCCTGATTTGCTTTTTTATCTTTCAATTGCTTATTCCCTCGCTTAGCAATCCAAGTCCGGAATCATTGATGAATGCAAAGGTCATCAGCAAACAAGAAGCGATCGTACACGCCTTGGACTTTGCCCGTTCCGAGCTGGGCTATACGGAATCACAGCCAGAGAAGCCTGTCGTGACCTATCAGGCTGAAACAGATTTGTACGGTTATTTATCCAGAGAAAAACTGCTTCAAGCGTACGATCGTACATGGAAAAAAAATTATCCTTATGAAACCTTTCGGGTTGATTTGCCTGACTCCTCAGCGAAGGGCAAGCTGCAAATTCATGTGGATTTATCCACTGGGAAGGTCGTTAGCTTTAAGCGGATCACCTCCAGCACCAATTACACACAGGCTGATGTTTCTACAGATGAACAAGCACGAAGCAAGCTTGTACGTATAGCTGAGGGCGACATGACGCTTGAAGCCAAGGAACAGGCTGCAGCAAAATGGATCAAACGCTTTGGCTTTAAGCCATCGGAATTGAAGCTTGCGACCACTGAGGGGGAAGGTGGATTAAAATATACCGTGGACGAAAAGAAAATCGGCGCCTCGGTCCTTACGCTGGCTTTTACCTTTGAAGATGGGGATGTTCGCTCATTTACCCAAAGCTTTTCAGCCCCTTCGTCTTATACCGACTATGTTAAAAATCAAACATACTGGGCGAATTGGATGACTTATGCGGGTTATGCCCTATTTAGCTTTGTCCTGGGTGTACTTGCCATTGTGTATGCGTCACTCACCCGACGACATACTTCATTTGTACGCGGTATTGTTCTGTCCATTGTTTATTTTATTGCTAGTATAGCTGGGACCATGAACATGCTGCCTTTATTACAGGCTGAAGCAGGCAGTAAGGGCATGCTTATATTTCTTATGGTATTCCAGGTCGGTGTTACCTTCTTCATGGCTGTAGCTCTCTACTTCTCCTTGGTTGGTGGTGACGGCCTTATGCGTCAGGTTGGACTCAATGCATGGCCACGGGCCAAAGAGCCCGGCTACGGGCTGTATGTGCTTCGCAGTATGTATGTCGGTTACTTGTGGGCCTTCATTTTACTCGGCGTACAATCCATTTTGTTCTTTGTACTGGAGCGTACATTTAATACGTTCTCCACTACAGACGCCACGCAATCCCCTTACAATATGGCTTATCCATGGCTACTACCGATTATGGCCTGGATGGCAGGTATTGGAGAAGAGACTGTTTACCGTCTATTTGGTATTCCGATGGTAAAAAAAATAGTCAAAAATACGTTTGTTGCTTGTCTGATCACTACGCTTATTTGGGCACTGGGACATACGCTTTATCCAATCTATCCAGTGATTTCAAGACCTATTGAGCTGACTTTTCTTGGTTTGCTGTTTAGCTTCGTGTTCCTGCGTTACGGCTTTATCGCTGCCATGTTCAGCCACGTTATTTTTGACAGCATATTAATGGGACTTAGTGTGATCAGTTTGGGAGACACCGTGAATGTGAGCGCAGGTCTATTCTGGATCTTACTTCCGGCTATTGTAGGCTACATCATTTACTGGTTTAGTCCTAAAAAACCTAATCGAATCATGTTTGAACCCGTGAAAAAAGAGGAGCCGTATTCTACGACTCCTCCTCCCGAAGGGCAGCTATAATCTGACGAGCAAGTTTATCCCCAATAGAGAGAGGCCGGAAGTCTTCGACGCTGGCCTCTCTTATTTTTTTGAGCGATCCAAAATGCTTGAGCAGCAACTTACGCCGTTTCTCGCCGATGCCTGGAATGGAGTCCAACTGGGAAGTTACCATAGATTTGCCGCGCTGCTCGCGGTGGAACGTAATGGCAAAACGGTGAACCTCATCCTGAATCCGTTGCAGCAGATAAAATTCCTCGCTGTTGCGTGCAAGTGTTACGGCCTCAAATGTATCCCCCATCAGTAATTGGGAAGTTCTGTGTTTGGCATCTTTCACCAAACCACACACAGGAATAAACAAGCCCAACTCATTTTCCAATACATCGGTTGCCGCTTTAATTTGTCCACGCCCGCCATCGACAATGATCAAATCGGGACGCTCTAGATTTTCCTTCAGTACACGTTCATATCGGCGCCGAATAACCTCACGCATCGTTTCATAATCATCTGGTCCCTGCACAGAACGGATCTTGTATTTTCGATACTCTTTTTTGGCAGGCTTACCGTCAATAAAGACGATCATGGCCGACACTGGATCGGAACCCTGAATGTTGGAATTATCGAACGCCTCTACCCGATGCAGACTATCCAGCCCAATGGCACGTCCCAGATTGCTTGCAGCTTTGGAGGTCCGTTCCTCATCCCGCTCGATCAGTTTAAACTTTTCATCCAAAGCAACACGTGCATTTTCCGTCGCCATCCCCGTCATTTGCTTTTTCAGCCCGCGCTGCGGCACAAGTACCTTTACATCCAGCCATTCAGCCAAAGCGAGAGCTGCCGTCGTTGGGTCCTCTAATCCACCGGATAGTTGAGTTTCTGTTTCTGTTTCTGTTTCGGGTTCTTTTTCCCCGGCTGCTTGGTCACCAACTGGGTCTTGAATCGTTCCTTCTGCATAAGCTGCTCTTGCTTCGGCTACCCGCAGTGGGTCAGCAGAACGGTCTGACTCCGTTTGCACTGCTTCCTCATCTGTAATGCTGGCAGTCTCAGCTGTGATCGCACTGTAAAGTTCAGTTTCTGCTGCAATCGGTTGATCGACATCAGCCGATTTTGCCTTTATCAGCTTAGGAGACTCCGGCAACAATATTTCCTGCGGCACTGCCGGATTGTCACTGTAATATTGCGTCACATAGGACATAAAATCACTGTAAGCTTCACCGTAGAAAGGAAAAGTCGACATATGGCGCTCGATCATTTTACCCTTGCGGACATATAAAATCTGTACACACATCCAGCCCTTATCTACCGAAAAGCCGAATACATCTCGGTCCTTCGCATCAGATGTGGTGATTTTCTGCTTTTCCATCATCGCGTCGATGCTTATAATCTGATCGCGCAGCTCCTTGGCACGCTCAAAGTACAATTCCTCTGCGGCCTCCTGCATTTTACGCTGGAGATCCTTTTTAATTTCCTCATGTCCCCCGCTCAAAAAGGAACCGATCTCCTGACTGATCTGATCATATGTTTCCTTCTCGACCTCTTTTACACAAGGTCCCAAGCATTGATGCATGTGATAATACAGACACACTTCTTTTGGCATCACACCGCACTTGCGTAACGGATACATACGATCCAGCAGCTTTTTCGTCTGATGTGCCGCGTAGGAATTGGGGTACGGTCCAAAATATTTCGCTTTATCTTTCAGAACGCGACGGGTTACCTCCAGCTTGGGGTGTGCCTCGTTCGTAATTTTCAAGTACGGAAAGGTTTTATCATCCTTCAACAGTACGTTATAACGTGGTTGGTGCTTTTTAATAAGGTTGCACTCCAGAATGAGCGCCTCCATATTGCTGCTTGTAACGATATATTCAAAATCACGAATATCAGCAACCAGTCGCTGCGTCTTGCCGTTATGGCTACCTGTAAAATAGGAACGGACCCGGTTTTTCAACACTTTGGCCTTGCCGACATAAATGATGGTGCCTTCGCTGTTCTTCATCAGGTAACAGCCTGATGCATCCGGCAGCAATGCTAATTTGTGCCGTATGTTCTCCAGCGCCTTCTCCTGGTTCTGCAAGTCCTCCGCATAGGATTTCATTCGCCCGGTTCCTCCTTCCATTCTTAATGACTGCTCAACTTACTACTTATATTATATAGGAATAATGCACAAAAACGCCCCCGGTATATATAACCGGAGGCATTGACTGTTCATGGCGCTCCACCAAGCCCCCGCAGGAGCATGGGTCACATTCCATGATTATTGGTGTTTAGTAAGCATGCTTTTCAATGCTTCTTTGGAGTTCAAACCTACCACTTTATCAACAGGCTGTCCGTCTTTGAAGACGATTAGGGTAGGAATACTCATCACGCCGAAACGAGAAGCAGACTCTGGATTTTCATCCACGTTCACCTTCGCGATTTTGACACTATCGCCAACTTCTGTAGACAGATCCTCCAGAATTGGAGCGATCATTTTGCAAGGACCGCACCATGGCGCCCAAAAATCAACCAAAACGGTTCCTGTGCCTTCGACTTCTGCGTTGAAGGATTGATCGGACACGTTAACAATTGCCATTGTATGTTCCTCCTTTATAGAAAAGTCAAGATTATTATAACCTGTAATGTCTGTTTCGACACCTTTTAATTATATCACAATAGTCTTTTAATTGTAAGATATCAAAAGAGCAGACGAATGAACGCTTACACTCGCTGATTTTTCCCCTTGACGGTAATGACATCCACAAAAGGACGAATCCGGTCCATCAAGCGTTGTCCCTTGTACATTTCCTCTCCGTCTTTGCTTGTAAAGCTAAGATGCTTCTCTAGCCCTTGCAGTGAGTAATTAGAAGTATAAAAGGTCGGTTTACGGTTCATTCGGTAATTCAAAATGGAGCCCATTACATGATCCCGTACCCATGGACTCAAATTTTCAGCACCAATATCGTCAAATACGAGCAGATCACAATTTTTAAGCATTTCGGTCGTTTCCTTAAGCTTCTGTCCATCCTGTATCATGGACTTTAAGTCCTCCACAAAATCAGGCATGTAGACAATCACACCGTTGAAACCCGACAGAGCCAACTCGTGCAACAGATAACCCATCAAAAAGGTTTTCCCCGTACCAAACGTACCTTCCAGATAGAGCCCTTTTTTTAATAAACCCTGACTTTTGGTTTCTTCAATATAGCGGAATACCTGATTTACTGCGGGCACGCGTTGCAAATCCTTGCGTGCAATCTCAACGGCATTATATCCTTCCAACAACGCGCGCTCATCCACATAAAAGCTTTTAATTCGTTGACGCACTCGTTGTTCATGCTGGGAGGCAACTAGCTTGGCGCACGGGGTCCGAATGTCCACCATTTCCGCTGTTCCATTGGGATACTCCACGCCCAGCTTGCAAAAGTGACCCTGGAAATCGTTAGGACACTGTTCCAGTCCCGGACAGTTGTCGCAATTTCGGCGATCCCGGGTATACTGAAAGAGCATACTCATATTAAGTCGCAATTGCGTTTCGTCTACATCAGGATGTGCAGCACAAAATTCCTTCACCAGCGGATCATTTAGAACCTGATCGGCTACGCTGCGAGTACGTTGGCGAAACGAAGGGTTCTGCATCTGCTGAAGCAAATCACCGAGTGATTCCAAGAATGCTCCTCCTTTCTAAAATGTGCAGAGTTATGGAGGGCGATTGACGCTTCGCTGCCGACCGCCATAAAGTCGACACATTATTGAATTGGCTTCCATTACACCTTTTTCTGTTTACCGGATTGCAGTCGTTCGGCCAGGCGAAGCAGTTCATCCAATTCCTCCTCGGATACGGATTCCTCGGAAGGCTGATCTTGTACGATCGGAATAGACGGCTTGGCAGGCCCATTGTTTTTGGCATACGTGCGGGATCTGCCCCCGGAGGAAGAAGCAGTAGACTGTTTTCCTTTTACCTTGGCTTGATCCCTTATATATTGAACGGCTTTTTCGTAAGTGTTTACCTGCTTTAGCAGCATGTTGGAGGCAACGGCCTCGACAAAGTTGCGGTTAATCCGCTGATCGCTCCCCGATACGAGCAGTGACATTAAATAATGGATCAGCACATTGATGACTTCTCCAGGCAACTTATAGCTGATATCAATCTTCTCGAATATATCCAGCAGGTTACCGGGAACCGTGCCGGGGAAAAAGGTTTGCAGCAAACGGCGATAAGGCTCGTTGCGCAGCATCATATTATATTGGTGAATGTCACACTTGGCTGTGAATTGTGGGGGAACCTCTACATAAAATTCCATTTCCACAGCCTGCTCTGCAGGCGGCTCTTCAGGTGTGGAAGTTTCCCTCTGGCGCAAGGCAACCACCTTGGCAGCCTGCACCTGCTGTTCCTCCTGACGCTTCCGTTCCTGCCTGGAGTGTTGGCTAGCCCGAAGCTGAAGCTCGTCGAGCAATAAATCGCCTGCTTCGGTAAAAATGCCGTCCTCATCCAGCAAGCGACTGATATCCTGTACAGAGAGATCAAATTTACGGACCACGTAATTGACCATACCCAGTTGCTCGTGTTCAAATCGAAGACGCTCCACGTGCTTGCGATTGGCGGATTCACGCGGAAAACGAAGAATAATATCTGCATAGTTCAATGCTTCCTCCGATTCGGACGCTAATGCTCCAGTCTGGCGGCTCGTGGATACTTCGGATAGCGCCTGTTCCAGTTCATAATCTATAACATGGGTGTTCAGCTCAAACAGCTCATAAAACGGAACCGATATATTCTCTTTATTATGGGAAGATTGCGACCATTCGCTAGATTCCCTGCTCCACAACGATTCTCTCAGAGAAAGCACTGCAAACTTACCGATTTTGTCTCTCAACAAAAGGGTAAGGTGCTGCGTTCTGAAAAATTCAGCAGGTGCGAGCGGTGGTTGCATCTCATATTCATACATATAATCGTCCGTTTCGGGCGCATACAACCTGGACGTCTGCAACAGACCGACAGCCTCCAGCTTGGAGGTCTGTTCAATCAAATACTTGCGTCCCTTCTCACTTGGCTCCAGTCCCAGTGTCAGAAAAAGTCGACGTTGCTGTTCCAACGGCGAATAACCAATCTGTCCGACTGGCACATGCTGGAACAACAGTCGATATAGACTGACCGCAAATGCGCCTACCATCGGCTGATAGACACTTCCCAGCATCAATTCATCCAGTGCGCTCAAGCCAAATTCCCGATAAACGCAGTAGCGGTGGTTCTCAGTATAGTGCAGCAGGTTTTTCATCCGCATTCCGACATTCTTCCTTTCCTGACATAACGTTCTCCAAGATGTTTTTCTATTCTATCATACTTGCCCTCGGGTGGGACCAACAAAATAAGGGCAATTGTCCTCCTTTTTGGCAGCCGTATTCGTCCGAGTTCTTCTTTTTTCGAGAATACTAACTATTTTATGACTTTTGTGACCTGCATCATGGAAAAATAATATTCTTCACACTTCTTTCATTGGTGAAAAGCTCCAAATTGAGCTACAATATAATGGTTAAACATCACGTATTGGATACAGGAACGATATACGGAAGTACACATATTTCGGCTAAGCCGATTACATTTACAGATCGTAAAGGAGTGTAGATCGTGAATCAACATCAACCTCAACAAACCCCAGCAACACCCAACGAAGTAACCTCCACACTGGAAGGCTGGTACGCGCTTCACGATTTCCGGTCCATCAACTGGACGGCATGGAAAACTGCAGACGATGAAGAGCGCGCGGGAGCACTGGACGAGCTTCAAGAGTTTATGAAGGAATGGAGCGTTACCGAGGAAGCAGGTCTGGGCAGCTCAGCTGTCTATACTATAGTCGGACAAAAGGCTGATTTTGTTATGCTGCACCTGCGTGAAACGCTGGAAGACCTCAATAAATTGGAAAATGAATTCAACAAAACAACCTTCGCCAAATATACGACCAAAACGTATTCTTATGTAAGTGTGGTGGAACTGAGTAATTATTTGAGCAAGGAAGAAGATCCAATGCAAAATCCACAAATTGTCGCGCGCCTGAAGCCTGTATTAAACAAGGCACGTTATATTTGTTTCTATCCAATGAACAAGAAACGTGATCTGGATGACAACTGGTACATGCTTTCGATGGACGAGCGTCGCACCTTGATGCGCAGCCACGGTTTAATTGGACGCAGCTATGCTGGCAAAGTAAAGCAAATCATTTCAGGCTCCATCGGCTTCGACGATTGGGAGTGGGGCGTGACCCTGTTCTCCGACGACGCACTTCAATTCAAGAAGCTAATTTACGAAATGCGTTTTGATGAAGTGAGTGCCCGATACGGTGAATTCGGTTCCTTCTATGTCGGCAGCGTTTTGAATGAAGAAACATTTGAAGACATGCTGAAGCTGTAAGACGCAGACATCAACTCTTTACTGAAAAAAACCGAGGATTTCGTGAACTCCCACTTTCGGGACGACGGAATCCTTTTTTTATAAGATCTAAAACTATAATAGAAGAGAAAAGGCCCCCGCACGGGCGCCTGATACAATGTATTTTTTTTATGATTGCCCAGGTAATAAACCAAGGAATAATAGCTCAGATTATTGCATCACCGGCTCCACCACTACGGATGTATTCTCACTTTTCGCCAGCTTTCTTTTCTCCAGAGTAATCAAAATAAAGATAATAAGCAGCAAACCACTTAGTAAGACCAAAAAGCCTCCCAACTCGGGAATAAAATATTTTAAGCTCCCACCTTTGAAGCCCATACCTCTCAAAAACTTGAAATGCCAGGTCAATGGGAGAATGTTACTTACATATTGCAGCGATGGAGGCAGCATAGCCACGGGCAATTGAGCACCGCTCAGTAAAAACGAAGGCAGTATAATTAGCATGAGGCGTGAGGAAGCTTTTCCAGGATTCGCAGCATTCCACCCTAAAACCATCGCAAACAAACTCAACGTAATCGTGTATAGGAAAAATGGAATACTGAGCTGCCATACATTCGCTTCAAAGCGTAATCCCCCAATTTGCTTAAGTAAACCAATGGACAGGTAAAAGGACACACATCCTACTAACGCATACGGTAACACCCTAAGAATCAAGCTATACGAATGCTGAAGCTCCTCTTTTAATCTTCCTTGCTCCCGCAATCGCGGGACGATTGTCAGTACAGTAGCACCAATCAATGAAATCATGACCGTATTAATGAATCCCATAACCGAGGTCATCAAAGTAGCATTGGTAGGGTTATATAACAGGCGCTGCTGAAGCAGCATATTAGAAGTAAGCCCTGTAACCTGGCTGTCACTCATTCCCATGCCCTTTAATCCACCACCAGCCAGCATCGCATTTTCCGTCGCCATAATCTCTGTGACTGCCGAGCGTAGATTTCCAGTAGCCTGACCTACCGTATTATCCACATAAAAACCGATGTTGCTCTGAACTCCTTTGATCCTATTTTCCTCCAACCCAGCTGGGAGGTAAATCACCGCAAAAAACTTTTCATTATATAAGAGTAAATTCGGATCGGCTTCATTCTCTTGCACATGGCGTACATCAATATACTGCGATGCATCTAATTTATTAATAAGCTGTCGGCTATAACTGCTATGATCTAAATCGACTACAGCTATAGAGGCATCGTTAAGCTGATTATTTTTAAAAACAAATCCAAAGGCTAGTGCTACTATGATAGGAACGAGCAGCATAACAAAAACCATCTTACCGCTGATCAACAGCTTCCATTCTTCTATAAACGCCTTCATTTCGTCACAACCTCTACCGTCATTCCAGGTAATAATTCAGATGTGCGCTGAACATCCACCCGTACTTGGAAGGAGCTTATATCCGACAGACCTTTGTCCCGACTCATTCTCATGTTGGTATACTGAGGAGCAGAAGTGATGTACCTCACCTTGCCTTGGACATCTTTATCTAAAGCTACAACGTGCGAAGTCACATTTCCCCCAGCTTTAAACTGTGACATGGAATCCTCACCCACATAAATATCGTAGTATAGCTGACTGGTTTCGATAACGGCGCCCGTTGCCCCCGTAGAAACGATCTCTCCCATTTTAGGTACAATACGCGACACCTTACCATCTGTGGATGCCTTCAGCACCATACGTCCCCGCTGTAATTCCAAAGTTTTGAGTTGAACACTTAATGCCTGCTTTTGTTGAGCCAGAAGATCCACATTGTATTCGCTATTCTTAACATCTTTTCGTGTTTGCGAGGTTTGAGTCAAGGCTTCCTTGGCTTTTTCTGTTTTGATACGAGCCTGCTGGCGTTCCTCAGCCGTTGCGCCAGCCTCCATTTTATCCAAAGCAGTTTGCTGCTGAGCGATCCCATTTCTAGCAATGTCCGATTGTTTGCTAGCCGCTGTAATCTGGTTATTAGAAATTTCAACCTGATCCTTAGCTGTATCTAACACGATTTGGGCATTATCCAGTTGGTTTTTGGCGTTATCCAGTTCTGCTTTGGTTCCAGCTCCGGCATCATATAACGCTTTGATGCGCTTGTAATTCACATTAGCCAAGTCCAGAGCCTGTTGTCTGGATGATACTGTTTTTTGCGCGATTTCCGCATTCCTTTTGGCTGTCTCTACTCCTGTCAGAGCTGCGTCCAACGATTGCTGTGCTGCTTCAATAGCCAGCTTTTGTCTTAGAATATCCTCCGCACGTGTTCCTTGATTTAATAAGGACTCTCCTGCTTGCGCGGCTTGAATGTCCAATTGTCCCTGTTTTTCTGAAGTTGAAATTTTCTCCGACTGATTTTGCAGCCCGTCTTTAGCCTGTTTTATTTTCACATCAACCTGTGCGATATCCGTTTTTAATTTCTCGACTTGCAAATCAAGGTCTACAGGATCAAGAGTCATGATTACATCCCCTTTTTTCACCTGTTGTTCTTCCTTCACCTCAATCGTGTTTACTCTTCCCCCTACACCCTGAAAAGCAACATTCACGGTATCTGCCGTAAGCAGTGTGTTTTTTTGTTGGGCTGCCATACTCACAGCATCCTTGCCGCTCATTGCCATCAGCGTACCTCCAGTACCTAATGCGACAACAAGTAGCACGTACACAATGATCTTTTTATTCATTGCAACAAACTCTCCTTCATGATGATTTAACCAATGGTAGTTAAAAAATAATAGACAAAAATAAATAAGGGACCTGATAGTACGACGTCTAACTAATTAAGCCAGGAAATTGATTATTCCCGTTTTATCCGCTCAAGTCCTGAGGAAAGCTTATATAATAACGTAGCAAATAGAATATGATCCTCCTGCGTAAATTCATTCATTAACTCCGAAAAAAGCTGGATGAACATCGGAATTTTTTCCGTCATTAACTGTTTTCCTTCGTCAGTCAAGGAGATGGCGGTCATACGTCGATCCGTCAGCGTACTTCTGCGGATGATGCCGTCCCGTTCCAGCTTATCAATTACGCTGGTTACTGTTGAACGAGTAACCCCTGAATATTCAGCCAGCTCTGATGGAGTCAATGCACGTTCATGTAAAAACAATGGCACTAAAATTTTCAGGTTGCCTACAGATAACCCATATTCCGAGAGTCTGGAAGACACTCCATTGTACACTTCATGTGCTGCCTGCACGAAAAGTACGAACGTATTCAACGATTGGGAGTCCACATTTGGAAACTTTTCAGTCAATAAATTTATTCTCTTGGGATCGGCATTGATTTTAAAATCAGAATTCAACGTGAAGCTCCCCCTCTATAATTAGTAACCATACTATACGTCGTCGAATAGTTATGAGTCAATACCTTTTTTTCGTTCACCTAAATAAAAAAGGTCTCCAAGCTCCATTCAAGGAGTCATGGAAACCTTCTGACATTAGAAAAACCGCCCTTTTTTCAGTACTAGTGGAATGCCGCCAATGATGAACAGATAGCGTAGATCCACAATTTTTTTCAACTGTGCAGCCACCCAGCCTTTGATTTTTCGTTTACCTACTACGGCGACAGCTTCGCCTTTTCCAAGGGATGCAACCGTACCCTTGTTGGAGAATACGAACTTGTGAAGCTCCTTTTTGCGGAGCGTAGCGGCCAGATTCTTGGCACAAAGTACTCCTTGCTGCATTGCAATTTGGGCAGTCGGTGGATAAGGGCGGCCTTCCGGATTAAACATCAGGGAACTGTCCCCGATAATGAAAATATCATCATGACCCGGTGCACGCAGAAAATCGTCGATTTTCACCCTTCCACGCATCACTTCGAATCCGGCTTTCTCGATCAATCCGTTTCCACGGATTCCACCTGTCCAGACGACCGTGCAGGCTTCAATTTTCTCACCCTCACCGACAATTACACCATCCTGGTGGCATTCCTTAATCGGGACTCCAATACGGAAGTTAACCCCTTTACGCTTGAGGACATCCATCGCATACTCCACCAGCTCAGGATCAAACCCTGGTAATGCTGTAGGAGCTGCCTCGACGTTAATGATTTGAATTCGGTTAAAATCGATGTCGTAAGCTTTAGCCAGCTGTGGCAGACGATCTGCCAACTCCGCTACAAACTCAATGCCACTAAAACCAGCGCCCCCTACGACGAAATTTAGGCGACCTGGCTTACCGTCATTTTTATACAGGGCCAGCTGGTATTCAATATGCTCTCGAATCAGGCGCACAGAGTTAATACTACGAATCGTCAGTGCGAATTGATCCATCCCTGGAATTCCGAATGTTTCCGGCTCGCCACCTAATCCGATGACCAAATAATCGTAGGATAGCGAGCCATCCTCCAGCACGACTTTTTTCTCATTTGGTATGATTTCCTTCACTGTTCCTTTGACTAAATCCACCTTGAACTCATCGATTAGCTGCGCAATCGGAATCCTCGAATGCTCAATCGTATCCGTGCCTGCCGCAGGCATGTGAAGATGTGTCGTAATATAGTGGTAATCATGACGGTTGATTAGCGTGACAGTTGCCTCATTGTGCTTGAGCTCCTTTTGCAATTGCTGAGCCGTCAATATACCGCCATATCCGGCGCCCACAATGACAATTTTGGGAATACTGCTCATGCTTCTACCCCTTCCGATATACATAATCATTCAATATTCACAGCTTTTCTCTTAACACGGTTAACTTATACTCACCGGAAAGTCTTCATCAAATATTAATCGCTTTAACTTTGCAAGAAGAACCCAGCAGTTTATAATGATAAGCAGTGAATCATACGTTCGGCGGCTATCTGAACCTCTATGCGGCTGATTCAATATCTACAATTCATACTATCCCTTTCGGAGGTGTTTTTAGAGTGACAGCTCAATCCACAGGTGCGGAGATCCGCGATCTGATCATAATTGGAGGCGGTCCAGCCGGTATTTTCGCCGCTTTTTACGGAGGAATGCGTCAGGCATCCGTCACCTTAATTGAAAGTATGCCCCAACTGGGCGGCCAGCTTGCAGCCCTTTATCCTGAAAAATATATTTATGACGTTGCTGGCTTTCCTAAAGTGACTGCACAGGAACTGGTCAACAATTTGGTTCAACAAATGAACCATTTTAATCCAGAGGTGCAGCTAGAAGAGAAAGTCGTATCGTTAGAGAAGAAAGAAGAACGCCACTTCATCGTCAAAACAGACAAAGGTGGCGAGTATCATGGTAAAGCGGTTATTATTACCGCTGGCGTGGGTGCTTTCGAGCCACGCAGACTGGAGCTTCCAGGTGCCGATCGTTTTGAAAAAACGAACCTGCATTACTTTGTCAGCGACCTGAGCAAATTTGCAGGTCGTAAGGTGCTAATCAGTGGCGGCGGTGACTCTGCTGTAGACTGGGCCCTTATGCTGGAACCGATTGCAGAACAGGTTACATTGATTCACCGCCGTGACAAATTCCGCGCGCATGAACACAGTGTTGAGAACCTCCTCGCTTCCAAAGTAAACGTGATTACACCAACGGAAATTGCAGAATTGCATGGGGAAGATACGATTACAAAGGTCACTCTTGCTCATGTAAAAACCAAAGAAACTCAGGAAATCGAAGTGGACGATGTCATCGTTAACTTTGGATTTGTATCCACACTTGGCCCAATTGCTGAATGGGGAATTGAAATCGAAAGTAACTCCATCGTGGTCGATTCTCGTCAGGAGACGAATATTCCTGGCATTTTCGCTGCAGGAGACATCACTACCTATCCAGGCAAGCTCAAGCTGATCGCGGTTGGTTTTGGTGAAGCTCCTACAGCAGTCAACAACGCCAAGGTCTATGTAGATCCAGACGCCAAGTTGTCTCCCGGACACAGCAGTAACATGAAATTGTAGTTAATTTAGACTATGACAAAAAAGGGTATTTTACTCCAGATTTGAACCTTTGGAGTGAAATACCCTTTTTCACGGTGTGCCTATTCGTTGCAGTGATTGTCCGTAAAGTCATCCGAACCCTGAATGACTTTACAGTCGCAGTACGAGAGCTTGTCCGGTCTAATGAAGGACTACGGCTGTATTCATCTCTAGATTTCTTTTGTGAATTTCAGCCAGCAACAGTGCAATGAAGTCACATTCAAGTTTAAGCTCGATTGCCATCTGATAGGAATCCAAAAGCATTTCATCCGTCAGCATAGCCATCCTCGACACAACCTTTCCTTTTATTTCAAAATCTATTCTATCAAAATACCAAAAACGGAACAAGCGTTCTATTATCCACAGTCAATTGTGGAAATCCTGTGTATAAATTGTTGGTAAGTGTCGTTAACCCTTATATGTGACAGGGGATAATGTGGACAATATTTATACACAGAATTTTGGCGATTAAACGCAAAAAAAATTTTTTTTTATGTTTATACAAATATATTATATTTAGCATCTTGTTAATAGATTATAATGGAAACTTTTTGAAGAAAACCTGAATTTATTGAGGTCTTGTGTTTACCTCTAAAATCCATACCCGTCCATTCCAATCAAGCCCGTAATCAAATCCCAGTTGTCCGATCCCGGGAAATCTTCTTTCAAGTATAGGAATACAGTGCTGTGTAAGTTCAACGATCTCCCGCCGCTTTCGTCTAGCTAGCCGTCGCGGATATATCATTCGAAGTGCCTCTGTTCCCTTCAGCAAAGTTCCTCCTTTGCACAGATTCGTTATGACCAGTCCGGGACGAGCATGACGCGCCACCACTGCACGAAACTCCCATTTTTCCCCTTCCTTTACGACTTTGACTCGATAGTCAACAGGTCTACCTTGGATACTTGCTAGTTGAATACCTTGCTGAATGAGATACGGACGTTGGATTCGGAGCTTATTGATTCCGGCCACAAGCGCTCTAAAATGGCTGAACCGATATGTTTGTTCCATACGCGTACAGGTGTAGCCGTTCCCCTCCTTTGCCACGCGCATGACTCCGACACCTCCGCCTCCTTTTACGGGTTTTATAAACACAAAAGCATGCCGCCGTAGCATTATGCGCAATTGTTCTTCACTATATAGACAGGTTTCCGGTATATAAACGGCGGTATGTGGATGATGGAGGAGCGCCTTCGTCTTTAGCCATTTGCTTGCAAGTTGTCTCATCTAATTCTCTCCTTTCGCCGTCAGCTATACTTATACATACTCAATAGAGGTGTGCTATTCTTGGGTGATTGTCAGGATCATGTGTCTATTTCGACAAGATCATGACGAACGGTAGCATGCACTGGACAACACTGGTACAATGACAATAATCTGAATACCATTTAGAACGGAGCAGTTGAATTTGCTGCAAATTGTTTCTTTCAACAAGGAGGTCAACTCATGAATAGCAAAATTGGCATCATGGACATTGGCTCAAACTCCATACGTCTCGTGATCTATGAAATGACAGAGACAGGTGCTTATCGAATTGTGCAGGAATGCAAAGAAGCTGCCCGACTGAGCGAAAAGGTTGGGGCCAACGGCCGTATGGAACGAGAAGCAATCCGCAGCATCGCTCCATTACTACGCCAATTTATGGAAGTTTGCCGTATGCACGGGGTTGTTCGTATGCGTGCAGCAGCAACAGCGGCCATCCGCAATGCGGCCAATTCGGACGAAATTGTTCAATGGATTGCGGAAGAGACAAATTTAACATTGGAAATCCTGAGCGGGGAGCAAGAGGGCTATGCCGGTTTTCTAGGCGTAGTGAATACAATGAATGTGAGTGACGGCATTATTATTGACATCGGGGGCGGCAGTACCGAAATTACGCTGTTCCGGGATCGAACACGGCTGCATACAGTTTCATTTCCCTTTGGCGCAGTCAATATGAATTGGCGCTTTGGACGTGAGGTCAAGAATGGCGAATGGTCTCCTGGACAGATTGAAGAAATGGAGAGCTTTGTCCGTTCTTCACTGCAAAACCATGATTGGATCTTCTCCAATCCGGGTCTGCCGTTTATCGGGCTGGGTGGAACCCTCCGTACTTTGGCTAAAATCAATCAGAAACGGCGGGATTACTCGCTTCCTGTGACACACCATTACGAAATGACAATAGAAGATGTCGATTATTTTTATAGCAGTCTGCCTCATCTCCCCTATGAAAAACGCAAAAAAACAGCCGGCCTGTCCAAAGACAGAGCCGACATTATCGTACCGGGTCTCATTATATTGAAAACGATTTTTGAAGCTGCTCAAGGCTCCGCGTATTTGGTCAGTGGAGCGGGTCTGCGAGACGGCCTGTTTCATGAGCTAGTCAACGCTGAACAGCCTGTGGTGGCTAATCCGCTCATCGCGTCCATTCGCAATATCTTGTCGTTTGCTGTCCCGGTTAGCGAAGCGCATGTCAAGCGGGTTAACGAGTACGCCGTCCGGCTCTATGACACTTTAGCTGAGGGACCTTCAATCGCTATGGACAAACGCTTGTTACTGACCTCAGCAACTCTTTACAAAACAGGCGCAGCCTTGAATTACTATCACTTCCGCCAGCATTCCGTGTTCTGGATCTTGCACGCAGGCATTGGCGGCTTATCTCACCGGGAAACAGTGCTAGCCGCGCTGATCGCTGATTACCACCCCAAAAACCGGACCCCCCGCTTGCTGCGCACACATGCAGATATTTTGGAGCCTTCCGACGAAGAACGTGTACACCGGCTCGGCTCGCTGCTCCAGCTAGCAATCGGTATGGATCGTAGCGAATCCGGCATCATCTCCGGCATCCATCCCACGACAGGAGACGATGCGCTGCATATTCGCCTGGAAAGCAAGAGTGAACCGATTCTGGAGCAACGGGAGCTGGTGGCTGTCGCAAAAGATTTTCAAAAGGCCTGGAATCTTACGTTGTCGTGGTCCATTCTTCCTTCTTCCAGTTTTTAACCTTCATTGCTTCGAATTGGCTCCTGATGGGAGCCTCTTCGTTGTTTCTGGCTACAAATTGATAGCTGCCATTCGGCAGAAGCTGGCGTGCTTTTACATTATCCTTCAAGGATAAACGTAAAATATCCACTAGCATTTCTTTGATTCGGTCGTCATAAATTGGGCACATCAACTCAATCCGACGAGTCAGATTGCGAGTCATCCAATCCGCGCTGGACAAGAATAGCTCCGAATGACCTGCATTTTCAAAGTAAAACAGTCTGGAATGCTCTAGGAAACGGTCGACAATACTGATAACCCGAATGTTCTCGCTAAAGCCCTCCACTCCAGGGCGTAAACAGCAGACCCCTCGAATGATTAAATCAATCTTCACACCTGCTTGAGAAGCCGCATATAGTTCATCAATCATTTCCTGATTGGATAAAGAATTAATTTTAGCAATAATACGGGCTGGCTTGCCTGCAAGTGCTTGCTCCGCTTCCCTGCGGATCAGGTCGAACAGCTTATTTTTCATTCCCGTCGGAGCTACGGTGAAAGCTTGCGGGGTCTTGAGCGCCGAGAAGCCCGTGATTTCATTAAACAGCTCAGAGGCATCCTCACCCAGCACCGGATCCGCTGTGAATAACCCGATATCCGTATATACACGTGCCGTACTTTCATTATAGTTACCAGTTCCCACATGCACGTACCGTTTGAGCACATTACGTTCATGACGTACTATTAGAATAATTTTGGCGTGTGTTTTCAAGCCGACCAGCCCGTATACTACATGACAGCCAGCTTTTTCAAGCGTACGCGCCCAAGCAATATTACGTTCTTCGTCAAAACGCGCCTTCAGTTCGACCACTACGGTCACCTGCTTGCCCGATTCGGCTGCACGTGCCAGAGCCGGAATGAGCTTCGATTCTCCATTGACACGGTACAGGGTCATCTTAATGGCCATTACATCCGGGTCCTCTGATGCCTCAATGATAAAATCAGTTACCGCATCGAACGATTCATACGGATGGTACACGAGCACGTCCCGTTTGCGAAGTACGTTAAAGATATCCTCTTGCGGAGGCAGTTCTTCCGGATACAATGGTTTGATTGCCGGAAATTTCAGATGCGAATACCCCTCCAAATGATCGGCAAAAGACGACAAAAACGTCAGATCTAACGGCCCGTCGATCTCAAATACATGATCGAACAGCTTGAATTCGCGTTGAAGTTCCATCAGGGCAAAGGGATTAATCCCTTTTTCCACTTCCAGTCTGACCGGTGCTCCCCGCCGTCTTCGACGCAGTTCTTTTTCAATCTCTTCGAGCAAATCTTCGATCTCTTCTTCATTAATGGACAAATCAGAGTTACGCGTAACCCGAAAGGCATGAACCGCCTCGGGGATATATCCAGAAAACAACGTTTGTATATGATGCTTAATCAGTTCCTCAATTAAAATAAATGATTTCTTCTTGCTATTGGAACGTAACGGCACCGAAACGACACGCGGAATATTGGAAGGCACCTGCACAATGGCAAAAAGCGGCTTATCCTCCTCCGTATCTCCTGGACGTTTCAAGACAACTGCCAAATATACGTATTTATTATGAACCAGTGGAAAAGGACGGCTTTGATCGACCGCCATCGGTGTAAGCACCGGAAATATAATTTCATGAAAATATGCATCCAGCGCTTTGCGCTGTGTCGTATTTAAGTCATTATATTCAAGCAGCAAAAGACCTTTTTTCGTCAATAGGCGAGAAATATCACGATAGGTCCGGTATTGCTCGGATACCATCGAGACGGTACGCTTGATCAGGCGCTTGTACAAACCGGAGGGGGTATATCCCGTAAAATCCTTTTGCATAAAACCAGCCTTGATCTTCTCGCGCGTCTCTGCAACACGAACAGCCATAAACTCATCCAAATTGCTGGACACAATTGCTAAGAATTTGGCTCTCTCCAGCAACGGTGTATCTGCATCCTGAGCCTCCTGGAGCACACGACGATTAAATTCAATCCAGCTTAAATCTCGGTTAAAGTAACGTTCTGACCCGGCTTTATCCTTCTTCTGACTCTCTATCAACATATGGCCTCCATCAATTTCATGCAGTATAGTTACCCTTTATTGTACTATTAGATGAAACGCACTAGCATCACAGAAGTGTAAACGCAATGTAAAATGTGTGTAAACACACAATGGATGTTGAAAAGGTCAAACGGATGCTTTACAAAAATAGCATTAAGCGGTACAGTGTTTACGTCTGTTTCATAGAGTAGAATGACGAACCGTACCTTTTTCAGTTGATTAAGTTCATTATGATGTGTAATAACCACTTAGTAGCCACGTTCAATTGCTGATTTTCAAATGGCATGATATAGGGAGGATTTACATTATGGAACCCAAGAAAACGCCACGCGTACTGCAAAAAAACATCGAATTTTTTACCGCGGCGCTGTCTCAACACCTCGTTTCGGTCTGGCAAGAAGACCCTGCGGGCGTATACTGTGAGATAGGCTGTGGTTATATCGAATTGTTCAGTAGCGAGATGATTCGGGTGCGCAATCAGGATGGGACCCCAAGCCATTATGACCGCAATATCACCATGTTTCAGCTAATCACGAAGGATCAGCCGATATAATTATTATATGCTATGTCTGCGCTGTTCTTCCAGATTAGAATGGTTATATGTTTAATCTACCAATTTTCATATCTGTTGAATCTTGCAGTTTTCTCCGAAAAAGCGCCATAGAGCGCTTTTTTTGTCGACTTTTTTTGAACATCGTTTGGAAAAGCAGTATGATAAGAAAGCATATTACCTAAATTTAAAGGGGAATCAACCGATGGAGCATACAACATCAGATGGGCGCATCCTGGTCATGACCGCGGTTGAAGGCGAACGGGAGGCTGTGCTGCGCGGCCTGAAAGGCGACACTCGCTTTGTGGTCGAGCTGGCTGGTGTAGGCGCTCCGTCCGCAGCGGCTTCAACCGCGCTGGCACTGGCCACTGGCGGCTACCGTCTGGTCATTAGCGCCGGAATTGGGGGCGGCTTCGTGGAGGTCGCTGCACTGGAGAGCGTCGTCGTTGCTGACGCGATTATTGCCGCCGACTTAGGGGCAGAGACGGCAGAGGGCTTCAGCAGCGTGGACGAGCTGGGTTTTGGCTCCAGCCGCATTGCCGTGAACGCTGCCACCGCGCAGCGATTCGTTCAGGCGTTGCGTGACGCTGGCCAGACGGCCGTCGCCGGACCGATTCTGACCGTCTCGACGGCCACCGGCACAGCGGCTACAGCGGAACGCCTAGCCAAACGCGTTCCCGGCGCTGCTGCCGAAGCGATGGAGGGTTACGGCGTAGCCGTGGCGGCCAACAGGTTCGAGCTGCCGATGATGGAGATTCGCACGATTTCCAATGCTGTTGGTCCACGTGACCGTGCAGCCTGGCGAATCAAAGAGGCTTTGCAAGCGTTGGAAGCCGCATTTTCTACATTAACGGAGGTTATATAGATGCAAATTGCTTTTTCACCTTGTCCTAACGACACTTTTGTCTTCCATGCCTTGGCGCATGGATTGATTCCGGGCGCACCCGCGCTGGACATTACATTCGCCGATATCGACATCACCAACAATCTGGCGATCACACCAGACGGACTTGATATCATGAAAATTTCGTACGCTGCACTTCCTTGGGTGCTGGATGAATACGCCCTGCTGCCTTGTGGTGGTGCACTGGGCCGGGGCTGTGGACCGCTCGTGCTGACTAAGGAAGGTTCCACCGTCGAAGGTCCGGAAGCCCTATCCGGCAAGCGTGTAGCTGTTCCAAGTGAACGTTCCACTGCTTATCTGCTGTTCCGACTATGGGCGGCCAAACATGTGCCTGGGGGTGTCGGCGAGATCGTCGTGATGCCGTTCGACCAAATTATGCCTGCTGTCCGTGACGGAGAGATAGATGCAGGATTGGTGATTCATGAAGCACGCTTCACATATCCGTCCTATGGACTTAGCAAGCAAGTTGACCTAGGGAACTGGTGGGAAGAAGATACAGGACTGCCGATCCCGCTCGGAGCTATTATTGCCCGTCGTACGCTGGATCTGGATGCGATCACCAACTGGATACGTGCCTCTGTCGAATATGCTTGGAAACATCCCGAAGCTTCGCGTGAATATGTATTGTCTCATGCGCAAGAGCTATCACCCGATGTCGCCCAATCGCATATCGACCTGTACGTGAACGATTTTACCGCCAATTTGGGCGACAGCGGTTATGCCGCCATTGAAGCCTTACTCGGTCGCGCTGCGCAGGAAGGGCTGGTGCCTCCGTTTGATTTAGCCAAACTGCGCCTTACGTCCACAACAACACGCTAAAAGGTGCAGACATGCCATGCATGTTATCTCCTAAATAGAGCAGCTTAAGCATATAAAACCTCCCGAACGAGCACATTGCCTAGCCATGCGCCCCATTCGGGAGGTTTTATGATTTCATAATGCAAATTCTCATTGGGTCTCGCTTATTCTTAGCTCTGTTCTTGCTCCACGACCTCGGTCTTAAACACGTTATCCAGTTTGGTACCCAATCGTTTGACCAGCGGCACCTTGATATCCCGACTCAGCTCTTTGAAAAAAGCGTCCATGTCACAATTAATCTTATCCAGCACGACCTTCACGGTGCCCTCTTCCAAAATCTGCTCGTTCAGATCCTCAGGTACCGTAACCGAGATATCATACTTCTTGCATAACGTTTTAATGTAGCGGCTAAAGATTTCGATAAGCTCCTCATTGTTGAACTTCTCAACTGCAACTTGCCCTTTGTTCGTAAATTTCAAATTCACTCTCACGTTAGCATTTCCCCTTTTCCTTTTGACCATTTATTTTGGATAAACGTTGAACCATTCAGAGGCTCTTCAAAGAAAGGGCCTTACCGGTCGTTTTAGACTCTTGTCCTTTGATATACTAAGTATAACACATTAAGTCCGTTTTCATTTCCCAACTTGTCGTTTTATGATAAAAAATGATACATTTTGCGCATTTTCAGCATAATTTCTTTCTTTTCATGCCAATCATTAGGAATAGTTTATACACAAATACACAAGAAAACGCCTATCTCGCAAAAGAAAGACGTCTCCGTGTAGATGCTTAAGCAGTATGCATTTATAAAGGCTTCGTACATTCCCAACCGTGTGAACGATACTCACGCACAGCATCTCGTATATCCTCAATATCATCTGTATGCAGCAAAATCGCAGGTAGAATTACCCAGTACTCATTCTCCGCTAGATCAATAAATACGTCCTCGACATCATAATATTGCATATCGCCAAATGCCGTATCCCTGATTTTCTGTCCAACCAAAGGTGTAAAAGGGGAATCAAATGTTTTCATCACCTTCGTATATTCCTTCACACCCGTTGCCGAGATTTGCTGTGAAATAATGACACTCAATGGTGTTACCTCCCTGACCTAATAATGCTCATTATAACCTTCTCTCAGACCTTCTACAAAACCATGCGCGAAAAAAATCATAAAAATCAATAGGCCAATGCCAATGGCAACGGAGCTGATAACGATAATCAGGATGCCTTGCGTGTTTCTTTGTTCCATCTTTCTAGTCAAAATTCCGAAAACAAGACCTATAAGCCCAAACAAGCCTCCAATGACAAAAAAACTAAATACGAACCCCAAACCTGAAAAAATCCAACCAAATAGAGCGAGCACCCAGCCCTGCGGCTGCGGCTCACTCTGTTTCATCTGCCAGCGTTCCCTCGCTGTAGGTGTGTACCTGTCCATATCCTAGCTCCCCCGCTCAATTTGTATACTTAAGACAAAAATCTGTAAAGTCCAGCATCGGATTAACGTTAGGTTCCTCCTATTGCTGACCAGTGAGCTTAAAAGTGCCGCCTTCCCGCTTACCAAGCGGATAATTTTGAACCGTCATTTCCACCTTCGTATTCTTATCCCATACCGGAAGCTTGTCAGATGTACTGTACTCCTTCATAGCTATGTCGATCACTTCCTCTGCCTTCTTCGTCAATGCAGCAGAAGACATATTATATTTGCCATAACCTTGATAAGCACCGCCAAAACCGAGATTAGGTTGGTTGTTCACATTCAGTAGCACACCCTTCAACTTGCCATCCTCTGCCACATCAAAAGTCACTTTTTCCAATACAAAATCATCTGTAACGACAGATGTCTGCTCTAACAGATGCGTTATGGATGACAGGTTGGCTGCTAATTTAACTTTTCCAAGTAGGGCCTCTGTATCATTTTGTTGCTTGGTTAAGGCTTGTGTTGTCTGTTTTAGCGATGCATTCGCTATAGTTAAAGAATTGACCTTCGTATTCAGATTATAATTCCATACCGCCAAGGCTATACAGCCTAGTACAGCTACTCCAGAAATGACCGTTGCTACAACTGCCAGCTTACGAATAGGCTGTGGTTGTGGCTCCACAGACTGAGTATGACCGCTTAACTCTCCCATACCAAACTTCCTCTCTATTTATATAGTCATATTTTACTATTCCGCTCTCTGATATTCTAGTATATTTTTCCTAATTCTATATTTTCTAAGCATTTGTACAGGAATTCGTTTCATTAGCCTTCGAGCTTTGGTTCGCTCGCTTTCCGGGAGAAGCTGTATTTACCAAATACACACTACCTGCAATCAGTACCAACCCCACTACAAATGTGAAAGTGAGGGACTCTCTGAGCATGACCATACTAAAGAGTGTGGATAGCACCGGAATCATAAACGTATATGAGCCGACGGTTCCTGCATCCCCATTGTCGATTAGCTTAAAATAAATCATCCAGCCCATCGCAATCACGAATACTGAAATAAACAATAGAATCGCGATAAAGGAGGCTGTCCAGTGGATATCGCTCCATTTTTCGGTCGTAAACCCAATCCCGTTGAGTATGATCCCTCCCAAAATGAGTTGCATCGTCACCGCCCAAATGGAGTCCAGTTGTTTGCTTTTTTTCTTCATATAAATCGTTCCGAGCGCCCAGCACAGTCCCGAGGCTAGCCCCAACACAATGCCCAGCACAGACAAATGACCTGCCATTCCGCCTGAGCTAATCACGATCACTCCGCCAAAACCGAGTACCAGTCCAATGACCTTCAGAGGAAACATACGCTCTCCCAACCACAGCCAGGAGAATAATCCCAACAAGATCGGTTGAAGGAATACCAAAGTGGAAAATAACCCAGCAGGCAAATAACGCAGTCCTACCGTCTGCAAGCCATAGTAGCCTGCAATATTAAATATAGCCAGCACAAGATATGTCCACGCATTTTGTCTAAGGCGTAAGGTTTTCCGATTACGCATAGCGAACAACAGCAGAATCACACCACCCAGCAGCGTGCGGATTCCTGAAAAAAATATCGGCGGCGTATCTGGCAAGGCCAGCTTGGTCAACGGCCAGTTGATCCCCCATACCATCACTAATATCAAGACAAGCCACAACGTAGCTTTAGGCGTTAATTTTTTCATAGATGTCTCTCTCCTTAGAATTTCATTGCGCATTGCTTACGACTAAAATCTGAACAGCCGTTTGCAAAGTTTTGCTTTACTAGCTTATACTGTGGTCACTAATAAATAAAATGAATGTTTTCAATAAGGGAGATAACTTTTCACTTATGACTATTACTCAGATTATGATCTTTGTTCGCGTAGCTGAAACACTAAACTTTACCCAAACTGCCCATGAGCTGCATATGACGCAACCTGCGGTCAGCCATGCCATCGCCAGTATCGAGAACGAGCTCGATGTCCAGCTATTGCTGCGCGATCGAAAAAAAGGCGTGCTCCTGACAGATATTGGACACAAAGTACTACTGCAATTTCGCATGATGCTGCAAAGCATGGAAAAAGTGCAGCAGCAGGTGGCCGCTGAAAAAGGCTTAGATGTGGGTACGATCACGATTGGTGCCTTTCCTTCTGCCTCGGCCTATTTTCTGCCCCCGATTATTGATCATATTCGTCAGCACTATCCGAACCTTGTTTTCGATTTACACGAAGGTTCCACGAATGAAGTCAAGGAGTGGGTACATACCAGAGAAATTGAAGCGGGAATCATCCTGTTGCCAGACTCTGAGGTAGATGTAATCCCCTTATGTCAGGATGACATGGTTATTCTGCTGCCTGACGGTCACCCTTTTCAATCGCACGACAAAATCGCCATCCGAGACTTGAATCAACAGGAGATGATCTTTTGTAAAGGTGGACACGAGGTCGCCATTATGGAAGGTTTTGAACGTGAGCAGAGTCAGTTGCAGGCACAATTCATTACTCACAATATCAGCACCCTCGTCAGCATGGTCCGACAAGGACTAGGTATGGGCATTGTCTCTTCACTCGCCTTATCCACGTTCCCCCATGATCTGACCGTCAAGGAAACCACGCCTCTGATCACGCGTCAAATCGGTATCGCTATCCCCTCTCTACACAATGCTTCACTTGCTGTACAGTTATTTGTGCGTACTGCGCAGGAGCTGTTTACTGATTTGAAGCAATAGGGCATATGTGCAGAATTATCGAATCATCGAACAAGAGGAAAAGTTGCGTAAAAGCAATGTAGCTAGTGATGTGAAGATCTTGAATGAGCTTATTCATAATAAGCTTATATTCGTGAATCACTTTGGACAGGTGTTGAACAATATAGATGGGGCGTTGAAGATCATTTTAGGGCATTGTAGCACGGTAAAATTAGATTAGTCGCGAATCCGCCATGGATACGAAATCTGACTAAGGCAGGTAGGCAGCCACGGCAAGAATCTTCATGTTTAGACCAAATGACACGGCGTAAGTGAAAGAGCGCTAGCCTTTTTAGGGATAGCGCTCTTCCTTTTTACAATCTTGTTAAATCACTTCTTGGTTGTGGCATCGTACAAACGCTGTAAAACAGTAACAGCTTCGGCCCGTGTGACCTGCGTTCTTGGGTGAAGGTATCCATTGTCAGCGGTAAAGACGCCCATCTTGGTAAGGGTGTAGAATGCTTCTGCCTTTTGATCCTGGAAATCTCCATCATAGGAGTACTCTTCTCCCGTTTGGTCGATGTACAGTACCGGATAGTAGGCAGAGAAATTGTCTTTGTAATTTGCCTTACGAACTTTGATATCGTTGTACTGCGCAGCTGAGGAAATGACTTCGGCAATCTCAGGATGAAGAGTCTGATTAGTATAGTCTGTTCGAACTGAAGCAATCATCATCATATCCCACCGGGTCAGCGGTTTGTCGGGCTTGACATAGAATTGATAGTTTGGATAATCGGCCCCTACACTTTCAGCAAACGGCCAAACATAATCTCCATTGAATATGGCTGCAAAATCTTTATTCGCCCAGTGCTTGCGCGCATCCACAAACTCTGAAGATTTACCAGCTGAATAATTGATTTCTGGAAAAAGTTTATGAAACATATGGACAAATTCCGCTTTTGTTATGGTTTTGCCTGGCTTGAATGTCCCATCCTTATAGCCGCTGACAACACCTTTGTCGACCATCGAACGAATGGATTCGGCAGCCCATTCATATTTTGTACCGTCCACATCAGGAAACGTATTTGCCGCCAGTGCGGATTGACTAAAAAACAGAACCATCGCAACCATAGGGGTAATGAGCCATTTCTTTTTCAACATCTTTTTTCCACTTCCTTTAGGTAAATTTACGTAGAAAATAGTTCTCTAGACTCAATGTTATATCGGTATTTCCTATGCAAAAGATGAACATAAACAAAAAACACTGCTTAACAGGTTGTAACGGGCTTAGCTATCCTCTTTAAACAACACAAAAACGACCTTCGCAACGAGTAAAATTCGTCACAAAGGCCGTTATCCGTAACCTAAATGTATGTCTTTAGGATAATTCAGACCACCACTCGAAAAATTAACAAGGTTCTTCGCTTGGTTTCCCTGCATCTGTAGCTGTACGGAAGCTTGAACCGCAGCCGCATGTAGCTACAGCATTCGGATTATGAATCGTGAAACCGCCAGACATACCAGACTCTTCAAAGTCGATTTCCAGACCGTCCAGATAGCGGATACTATCCTTTTCCACGACTACTTTCATATCCTGTACATTCATATATATATCCTGATCCGTCTCGTTGTCGTCAAAGCCCATGGCGTACGAAAATCCGGTACATCCACCTGGCGTAACACCCAGACGTAAAAACATATTCGGCGTTTCCTGCTGCTCCAGCATTTCTTTCAGGCGTTCAGCAGCGGAATCGGTGATGTTAATCATAGCTCCATCCTCCTCTTTTACTTCATGCTCCCCTTCAGTATACTCTCTTATTTGCAGGTGCTCAAGTCATGGAATGTCCTTCCGTTACAGGCTTAAACACCTCTTTTTCTACTCGTTTGTATTGAACACCAGTGGTGTGAGGTTTATAATAGGTGAAGAGTGTGTTAAAGAAACTGTCGGAAATTTGTCATTTCAAAGGCGAAATTATGAGACATCCATCATTGTAGCCTGGCATTGTAACATTTTTCACATATCGTATATCCGCGCTGCCGTATTTTACCGACGGAACGGGACATCCTGTGCGCATCAAGCGCTTGTGCCGCTAATTCGGCGGACAGCCTCGCACAGAGCAACTTGAAGGAGGAATAGGCATGTCCACATTAGTTACACCTTTTACAGACCGCAGAATGGCGGAAATTGTAGAAAAGGTACAAAACGGGATTCGTTTGAACCTCGAAGATGGTATATATTTGTATGAAACTGACGATATTCTCACACTGGGCCAGTTGGCTAACGAAGCTAATTTACGCAAGAATGGTAAAAAGGTTTATTTTATCGAAAACATGAGCCTGTACTTCACCAATGTATGCGAAGCGCGCTGCGCGTTCTGCAATTTCCGCAAGGATCAGGGGGAGGAAGGCTCTTATACGTTGTCTGGGCAGGAAATGATTGATTATGTAGAGCAACATATCCATCCAGGCGTAAGAGAATTCCATATCGTCGGCGGTCATAATAATCATGTGCCTTTCCAGTACTATGTAGATTCATTGAAGGCACTGAATGAAAAGTATCCCAACGTTACACTGAAAGCATACACTGCAGCGGAAATTGACTTTTTTACACGCATAAGCGGTTTGAGTGTTAAAGAAGTTCTTCAAGAGCTGCAAAAGGCAGGACTTCAATCTCTGACTGGTGGTGGCGCGGAAATCTTATCTGATGAATATCGGAAGAAGATGCGTGTTACCAAAGCCAATGTGGACCGCTATCTTGAAGTACATCGTACGGCCCACAATCTCGGTATGAAAACTCATACGACGATGCTGTACGGTTCAGTCGAAACTTATCAGGATCGTATTGAGCACATGCTGCAAATTCGTGAATTGCAGGATGAAACAAATGGATTTATGGTATTTATCCCACTGTCCATGCAGCCGAAAAGCAAAAACGCCAACATCATGCGCCGCAACTCTGCTTACGAGGATCTCAAAACCATTGCGATCAGCCGTTTGATGCTGGACAATATCGACCATGTTAAAGCTTACTTCATTAATATTGGTCCGCAATTGACGCAGGTCGCTCTTACCTTTGGCGCATCTGATGTCCATGGCACGATTGTGCGCGAGCAGATCAGCCATGCCGCAGGTGCGTTGACTCCTGCCGGATTGACCCGCAAAGAGCTAATCTGGCTGGTCAAAGGTGCTGGACGCATACCTGTAGAACGTGACACCTTCTATAACGAAATCGAAGTTTTCGAATAAGTGTAACATCGGATTCAGATTTCCCGCGTGCATTTTATCCCCATTACTCACACCAAGCAGCCTCAAGCTGCCCCGGAACACGTCGGTCTGTCTGCTAAAGGCAGGCCCCTTTCCGGGCTTTACAACAACAAAACTTGTGCTAGATCGACAAGACACCAGACCATTTGCCGGGGACACGGTAACGAAAGGACGGCGGATTTTGATGAAAAATTTCGTTATTCTAGGGGGCGGCTATGGCGGCCTTACCATTGCCAAAGAATTGCTGGATAAACACATTCCCGACGATATTCAAGTTATTTTAGTGGATCGGATGCCCTTTCAGGGGCTGAAAACAGAATACTATGCCCTTGCGGCAGGTACCGTATCTGATTTTGATTTGAGGGTACATTTTCCGGATGAACAACGCCTTATTCGCAAATACGGAGAAGTCACTTCGATGGATCTTGAGAATAAAATGGTTCATTTTCAAGATGGTGATCCTTTGCCCTATGACCAACTTGTCATCGCGCTAGGTTGTACCGACCGTTTTCATAATACACCGGGAGCTGAAGAATACAGCTGTACGATCCAATCCTTTAATCATACCCGCCAAACGTATCTGCGCTTGAATGAAATCAAGCCTTATGGACATGTCCATATTGTAGGTGGCGGTCTAAGTGGGGTCGAGATTGCTGCGGAGTTACGTGAAAGCCGCGCGGATTTGAATATTACGATTATGGATCGGGGCGAGCGGGTGCTATCAGCATTTCCGCAACGTTTGTCTGCTTATGTACATGCCTGGTTCAAGGAGCATCATGTGAACGCACTAAATCATGTTGCGGTTTCCCGCATTGAGCCAGGGGCTATTTACAACCGTGACGAGCAAATTATGACCGATGCGGTTGTATGGACAGCCGGGATTCAGCCCGTTAAAATTGTGCAGGATTTAGCAGTTCCTAAAGACCCTCAGGGTCGCATCGTGCTAAATGAATATTATCAAATACCGGATCATCCTGAAGTGTACGTCGTCGGAGACTGTGCGAGCCTTCCTTACTCTCCAAGCGCTCAGGCGGCAGAGGTGCAAGGTGAGCAGATTGCCCACATTGTACGCGACCTGTGGAAAGGACAAACGCCTCACCCGCATCCTTTAAAGCTACGTGGTACATTAGGTGCACTTGGCAAGAAGGCCGGGTTTGGTTATGGCTTTATGGGCAGTACCTCTTTGCGTGGACGAGTGCCGCGTCTGCTTAAGAGCGGTGTGCTCTGGAAGTCCAAACGCCATTTTGGCTAATTGGATACTCAACAAACAAAGAAGACCTGCTTCCAGAGCAGGTCTTCTTTGTTGTTACATCTATGAATAATACATATTTCCTACAAGAGGAAGCTGCTTGCCGATGACTTCTATTTTTAATCCAAATCCAGGTTGTCCCATGCTTCGGCTTCTTTAATTTTGTTTAGAATCACTTCGTACAGAAGCTCTGCTGAATCTGCGGATACAATTTCACCATTAACCATCGCATAAGGCTCAGCGTTACACTGACCGCAATTGCTTAGGCAGCCGTATTCAATCACATCATAATCCGGGTTCTGTTCTAGTTTGGACATAATCTCATCGGTACCAAAATGCATATTACTGGTGCAAAATTCAATAATAGGTCTTAACATTTTTTTCACCTGCTTTGGATGACGGGCATTTTAATTTGGCCCGCTTTGTAATATAATAAATAAGGTATAGGAAAGGAGTTGAATTCTAATGAGCGAAGCACAAAGCGTTCAAATGTATGATGAAGTAGCAGACGTACTGGATAAGCTCCGTCCGTTCCTGCAACGCGATGGCGGTGACGTTGAGCTGGTTGACGTTGAAGATGGTATCGTTAAGCTGAAGCTGGTAGGCGCTTGCGGCAGTTGCCCAAGTTCTACAATTACGCTGAAGGCAGGGATTGAACGCGCTCTTCTCGAAGAAGTCGAAGGCGTCCAAGAAGTGGTACAAGTATTCTAATGCTTGATGCATAATGATCAGAGAGTCTTGACTTCGGTAACGAAGCTCAAGACTCTTTTTTGTGTTACAACGTCTAAAGGATCTCTCGATCTTATATGGTTGGCCGAATGGGGTCCAATCCTCCGGACACATCCATAATATTACCCGTTATAAAATCCGAATGCTCCTCACACAAATAGGCGATCACTCGCGCAATGTCCTCTCCGCTTCCTGGACGCCCACGCGGTGTCTCTGTATCCTGCATGCCGATGACATCGGCAATCGACTTTTCCTTGTTCGCTCCTCGGATATCCCCGGGACAGATCATATTGACCGTGATGCCATGGGGAGCTTCCTCTACAGCCAGTGACTTCGTAAAAGACACCAGCCCCACCTTAGCAGCTGCGTAGACGGCGCGATGCGGCCAAGCCCTTGCTTCTCCAGCATGACCAAAGCCAAAATGAATAATACGTCCCCATTGCTGGCTACGCATGTGCGGCAATACCAAATGATCCAGCAACATGGTACCGACCAGATTCCCCTGTATCATGGCATGAATCTCAGCCACACTGTAATCCGCAAACAGACGGCGTTCCCGGATGAACGGTCCGGCATTATTCACCATAATATCGACTCCGCCCAGCCGATCCTGCACTTCACCGATCAGCCTGGTGATATCTTCCTGAACCGAGATATCTGCTTGTAAAGACAGGCAGCGTACTCCCTTAGACTCAATTACCCGCTTAAGCGCTTCGGCTTCAGCCTGGCTATGGACATAATTCAGGGCAATGTCACAACCTTCATCAGCCAGACGCAGAGCGGTCATTTTACCTAAACCTTTGGCACTACCCGTTATGAGTGCGACTTTGTCTCTCAACAGTTTTCCTCCTCTTCACAGAGAACGGTCACCCCCAAGTATAAAATATTTAAGCAATCCCTACAACTCCAACCAAAAAGAAACCCCAGTCCTCTTGTTCAAGAGAAGCTGGGGTTTACGTTCAGCGCATTCTTAGTTTCTGCTTAAAATGCAGGGATAATTGCGCCTTGATATTTGTCTTCAATGAATTTTTTAGTTTCTGGAGATTGCAAAGCTTTAAGCAGTTTTTGGATCGCTTCGGAATCTTTATTATCAGGACGTGCTACCAGTACGTTAGCATATGGTGAATCTTTGTCTTCCAGTGCCAATGCATCCTTGGTCGGATTCAGCTTGGCTTCCAAAGCGTAGTTCGTGTTGATCAACGCAATATCCACTTCCGGCAACTGACGTGGCAGCATAGCTGCTTCCAGTTCCTTGAACTTCAGGTTTTTCTTATTTTCAGTAATATCTTTTACAGTAGCTTCAATGTTGCTAGCATCTTTCAGCTTGATCAGACCTTGTTTCTCCAACAGCAGCAATGCACGACCTCCATTGGTTGCATCGTTCGGAATGGCTACTGTTGCACCGTCTGGAAGTTCATCAAGCTTTTTATATTTTTGAGAGTAGATACCGAATGGTTCCAGATGAACCGCGCCAACAGAAACCAGATCCATTTTACGCTCTTTATTCATCACATTCAGGTAAGGTACATGTTGATAAAAGTTAGCATCCAGTTGCTTGTCAAACAATTGCACGTTCGGCTGTACATAGTCGTTAAACTGAACGACTTGAAGACGAACCCCTTCTTTTTCCAACTGAGGCTTGATTGCTTCCAAAATTTCCGCATGAGGCACAGGAGAAGCTCCAACTTTCAGTTCGACTTCACGGGGTGACCCGCCTGTATTTTCGGCCGCATTGTTTGTATCCGATGTTGTGCTCTTTGTACCGCAAGCAGCCAGTACCGCAATTAATGTCAAGCTCAATACAGCCAATACCCATTTCTTCATGTTGTTACCCCTCCAATAATTTGTAATATTCAGGATCAGACGTCCTGATCAATAAGGATATCTATATGTTTTCCCTATTTTCGAGTATAATGCCGCACGAGGCGATCTCCTGCCATTTGCAGCAGTTGTACCAATACGACCATTAGCACGACCGCAACAATCATTACAGCCGTTTCGTAACGATAATAGCCGTAGTTGATAGCCAGCGTACCCAGTCCACCGCCTCCGATCATACCGGACATTGCCGTGTAGGATACGAGTGTAACGACGGTAATGGTTAATGCGGCGAGCAGGCCCGGCAGTGCCTCACGTAACAGCACACGCCGGATAATTTGTCCTGTCGAAGCCCCCATCGCTTGTGCAGCTTCAATGACACCCTTGTCCACTTCACGTAGTGACGTTTCGACAAGACGTGCGAAGAAAGGAGCAGCCCCGATAACCAATGGCGGAATGGTTCCCAGCACCCCGGTCGAGGTACCTACCAACGATCGTGTAAAAGGAATAAGTGCGACGATCAAGATGATAAATGGTACGGAACGCAAAATGTTAACGACGAAAGATAATACAACGTATATCACCTTCATCAGAGTCAACGAGGAACGGCTTGCCAGAAACAACAATATACCGAGCGGCAAACCAATAACGAGGGTGAACAATGCAGATGCCCCGAGCATCTGAAGGGTTTCCAGAGTAGAATTCCCTAGCTCTTCCCAACTCACTTGCGAAAAATCAAGTTCGCTCATTGTCCGATCACCTCCACATCGAGTCCTTGCCCTGACACTTCGCGCAGCGTATGTTCTATATCTGAATGGTTTCCTTCAAAACGAACGATCAGCTGTCCATACGGTACGTTTTTAATCGTAGAGATGGTGCCCTGTAAGATTGCAAAATCAACACCTGTACTTCGAGCCGTACGCGATAGAATTGCATCATAAGTTTTACTGCCCAAGAAGGAGATACGTACCACCTGTGCCGATTCGCCGCTACCTGCTGCTGCAATCGCTGCTTGTAATTCCTCAGGATGTTCTGCCTCCCGCTGGATAAAATCCTTAGTCACCTGATGCTGTGGCTTCAAAAACACTTCCGCCACCGGACCTTGCTCCACGATATCGCCCTCATGAATGACGCCAACTCGATCACATATACTTTGAATGACATGCATCTCATGAGTAATCAATACGATAGTCAAATTAAAGCGCTGGTTAATATCCAACAGCAATTTCAGGATAGACCCTGTCGTCTGCGGATCAAGCGCAGACGTCGCTTCGTCACACAGCAGCACATGCGGATCACTAGCCAGTGCCCGTGCAATCCCTACCCGCTGCTTCTGTCCACCTGAGAGCTGTGACGGATATTTTCCACTGTGTTCTTTCAGTCCCACCAATTCCAGCAGCTCGCGAACTTTCTTGTCTAGCTCCTGCTTTGGGGTATTTACCAGCCGCAATGGAAATGCAATGTTGTCATACACTGTCGCCGAAGACAACAAATTAAAATGTTGAAAAATCATTCCGATTTTTCGGCGTTGCTTCTGTAACTGGGCTTGACTCACAGTCACAAGGTTAACCCCATCTACCCATACTTCGCCTGAAGTAGGGCGTTCCAATAAATTAATACAGCGGATCAACGTACTTTTGCCCGCCCCGGAATGACCAATCACCCCGAATATTTCTCCACGCTTTATAGAAAGGTTCAACCCGGACAACGCATTAACGCGTCGGTTACCTTTACCATAATGCTTGGTTAATTGCTTAAGCTCTATCAACGTGCTGCGACCTCCTTCACTTCTTTCTTACCCTGTTAACCAGTTGTCATCTCTCGGGATTGTATAAAATCACTATTTATTTATACAAAAAAGAGCCCCTTTCACAGAATGAAAAGGGCCCCACCTTGCGAACCTTTTCTCATCTGCCAAAATCGCTATAACTCTAGCGGTTTTGTAGGAATTAGCACCATATGTTCCCTCCCGGTGCATTACACCGGGAAAGAACGGGTTGCCGGGCTTCATCGGGCCAGTCCCTCCACCTCTCTGGATAAGAAAAATATGTTAAACTCCAGCTTTAGCTGTCCGTTAAGTTTATATAAAAAAAATAATTCAAGCATTTTTCTGAAACTAGGTTTCAGTATAGATAGTTTACATTGCTTTGTCAAAGGATATTTTCTGTCATAATTATGGGCGCACTGCCCGGTTCTCCCATTGTTTCGCAGTATAAGAAAATGCGTTTGATAGCGACTGGCATACCATTTCCAAGCCCTGCTGCAAATCTTCCAGATGGTGATCAAGGTCCTCCAGTTGGATTTTGCCATATAAAGCACGGTGACGTTGCCAGAGATCATCCTGCATTTCCGTGTTCATATAGTGTATTTCCGTATTTCGACGCTTACGCAGGCGATTGATGGCATCGTTGTATGTGTCCTTGATATCATTTAAATTATCAGTCAATACAGGATGCATTTTGAGATACTTGAGCTGTCTCAACACGGTAAAATACGAATAATGCGCCTTATACTGCCCTGTTTTTAAATCATACAAATCATTCATCCAATTACCAAGCTTATCCAAAATAGAGAATACCCGCACAAACCCATCCTTATAAAAGAAAACATACAAAGCATAATCGGATTTTTCATCCTTGCTCATATCTTCAGCGTATCCGGCTTTCACTTTCATACGGAAAAAGGCGGCAGCATGATGGCTCTGCTCCAGTTCATCCAAAGACGACATCAGACCACGTGTTAAAATATCCGCCTTCCGAAAGTCATGGGTAGGATCACCACTGGCCTGAATTTGCCGTTCCAGCAAATGTAACATGTCTGACATGCTATTCATGGCATCCAGCAGGACGCCATGATTTTCACGTGGGGGCTCGCCCAACAGCTTGCGTATCATGCTTCACGCCTCCTTCATATCTGTAAAATCCGGCTGTTAGATGCTTGAATAGGCGTCAAGCGAAATAACTCGTCCACCGTTGATCTACAAGCTTAACTATATCCTCACGCGGTAGCACCTCATCAGGGTAGCCTGGCTTCATACGTGCATCCACTATAATCGGCAGCTTATAGTTCAGGTGATGCAAACGTACTTCGCTGTCGGCGTACATATCTGTAGCCGGGTTAAAGCGTGTGAATACCGTCCACAGGAACGAGGCTTGGGAGCGAACAACTTCTTTGGCATCGTCCACGATAAAGACAAGCGGCCACTCTTGCTCACCCGCAGCTAATCGCTCCAATACACGCGCAGCGAGTTCAGGCTCCTGCTCAAAGGACGAGCCGGATATAACGAGGCAACCTCCGCAATAGGGTTCGATTTCACGAATTCCCGGCAGATCGCCGCCTTCATAAACGCGAGGCAATTCACGCACAGGCTCGCCTACCCCCATCAGAATCGCCTTGCTGCCGTGATTCAGCTTGCGGCCCGTGTAATCGAGTGTATCGTGAGACGTATGGTTAAAAATAAACAAATCTCTGGCTGGATTAAATCGCTCCAAAATGGTTTCTAGCAACAGGTTAAAGTCGGATAAATCGATCACCCGATCCGTCAGCATCAGGAATTTGGTCAACGACAATTGACCTTGACCCAGAATGGTAAAGCCGGATACCAGCGCTTCACGGGAGTAGCTTTCACGTACGACTGCCGCTGCCAGCGCATGTACACCTGTTTCTGCATATGCCCATAACGACTTGACAGAAGGCATCACAAGCGGATAGGCGGGCGACAACAGACGTTGCAAAAATTCGCCGAGATAGTAGTCTTCCTGCCGTGGCTTACCTACAATGGTTGCCGGATAAATGGCATCTTTGCGGTGATGCATATGTTTGACATGAAACACAGGGAAATCATGTTGTAATGAGTAATAGCCAAAATGATCGCCAAACGGCCCTTCCGGGCGACGTTCATGAGGCGGCACATAGCCGCTGATCGCAAACTCGGCTTCTGCCGGAATGCGATGGCCTCCAAGCGGGTCTTCTGTCATGGGCAGCTTGCCCCCCATAATCAGAGAAGCCAGCAACAGCTCTGGCAAGTTTTCCGGGGCAGGAGCAATGGCAGACGCAATCAGAGCAGGCGGGCCACCGATGATGATCGTCGTAGGCAACGGCTCATTACGCAGCTCTGCCTCATGATAATGGAAGCCGCCGCCTTTATGGATTTGCCAATGAATCCCTGTCGTCTGATCATCATAAATCTGGATGCGATACATCCCCAAATTATGGTCCTTGGAATGGCCTGGCTTTTCGGTATACACGAGCGGAAGCGTAATGAACGGTCCTCCATCCTCGTGCCAACTGGTTACTCTAGGCAGCGGAGCCAGCGGAGCATCCGTACGGCGAACGCCCAATACAGGAGCTTCGTTATGAGATACTGTTTTTAGTCCTACTTTTAGCATGTCCTTAATCAGGCCACGTTCATTCCACAACGCTTTGGGTGTAGGTGGAAGCAGCGTCTTGGTCGCACCTACAATTGCATCCATCAGTTGCTCTGGACGAGGGCCAAAAGCCATGTCCACACGGCGATTCGTGCCGAACAAATTACTGGCTACAGGAAACGGGGTTCCTTTGACATTGGTAAACAGCAGTGCCGGGCCCTCTTCCTCAATGACTCTTCGGTGGATCTCAGCCAACTCCAAATAAGGATCGACAGGTGCTTCTATAATTTTAAGATCATTTTCTTTTCGCAGCGCTTCAATAAATTGGCGCAAATTCTGGTAGATCAACTGGATGATTCCTCCTAAGCAAATCAAGCCCTCGAGAAACTCGTGGGCCTGGTTTGTTTCTTATGATGTTATTATACGTGTTTCAACGCCTCTTGGGCAAAATACGTTTTATAATGATCTACGAAACGCTTAGGTACGCTGTGCTTGGGTCGGAACAAGCTTGCGGTCCGGTGACAATTGCCATACACGATAGCTCAGATAAGCCAAAACGGAGAACAACGATGCAATCACCAGCATATGTCCCAGCACGATAAACATGTAAATTTCAGGTCTGTTGACGTACAGCAAGATAATGCCAATCACTACTTGAAGAATGATCAATACGACCGATACGACACCTAGGGTACGAATATCCCGGTGATTCGGGTGATAACGGTACGAGTAGTGACCCACAGCCAAAATAATGACGAACAGCAGTCCGGCTGAAATCTGATGAAGCAGCAGTGGAGATATGAAGCCCCCAATATTTACAACCTTCTGGATGACCGAATGACTAAGCAACGCTCCTGAATAAACAGCAATATAGGTATAGATCGTTGATAGCCATATAAAGTTACGATAGCCCCGACTGACACGCCCAGGAATCAGACGTGGAGTGTAGCGTGAATCCGCATGCTCCTGCCAGGCTCCCAGCGTCATCATAGTCGCACTGGCAAAAGCGATAAGCGCAAAGCCAAAATGCAGTCCCATGACTGCAGCCGATTGGGAGAAGATGACAGCCAACGCCCCCATCGCACCTTGTATGATAACAAACAATAACGTGAGCAACGAGAATAGCTGTAAATCCTTCCGATGCTTCATAAACAGCAAAAAGCCGACAAACGAGGCAATAGAAAGAATTCCAGCCATGGCACTGACGGAGCGATGAGAGAACTCAATAAGGGATGCGATGGTATGTGCCGGAACCAGCTTACCATTACAAAGCGGGAATTCTCGTCCACAGCCGAGACCCGAATCCGTTCGCGTCACGACACCTCCACCGAAGGTAGCCAAAAACATGACAATGCATGTTACGAGTGCCAGCCATTTTAGTATTCTGATTTTGTTATTCAATGAATTCACCCGTATCCTTCCAAATATAATATTTATTCACTTTAGATGTTGTGAAATGATCACTTAAAGTAATTATAACTGATATATCGTTCCTTGACATACGAGCTTTGTTGACAAAATGTGAACGTGTCCGTAAGAAAGCCGCCTCCTTCGGAAGGAAGCGGCTTTCTGTATATCGTGATGATTAGGTTTCCCTTCGGAGCCCTCATACATACCTTTATCATTTATTTTGCCAAGTTAGCATGGACTTCTACAGCCCGGTCCAAAAACTGCTCGATTTCCTCGCGGGATTTACGCAGCCTGTTCACCAGACGTACCAGTTCTCGCCCTTCACTGTAAGCGATAAAGCTGGGAATCCCTAGAACATTTTGCTCTTGACTGACACTTTCGGCCTGCTCTACATCAATCTCAATTAATGTAAGCTTGTCTGCATATTGTTGTTCCACATCAGGCATGAACGGATCAATAAAATGACAATCCCCGCACCAGTCCGCCTTAAACACAGCTACCGTTACACCTGAAGTGGATATTGCCTTATTAAAGTCTTCATGAGAGACGATTTTTTGCATACATAATTCCTCCTTGAACTTCTTTTATGCAGGAAATCCTGTAGTTTCTATTGTAACGCCAAGTGAAGCTTTTGCACACACCCCTATTATGCTCACATGCCGATTGGAAGCCCTCTCATTGAGGCATACTAAAGATATACTTAAGAATCCACATAAGCGACGACATTCTAACAGCATACCCAACATACTTAGTGGAATACGGGGATGCCTGCACTTGAAAGGAGGTTATTTAAACATGTCTCTCACCGAATGGCTCCATGTGGCATCTCGACAGCTTCAGGGAGGGCTCAAGCTACTGAGCTCCGTTCCGCGTGTTGCGGAGGAGGCATGGGAGGGCAAACGTGCGGCCTGGACCGAATCCCGTAAATTACGCTATCCCTTACGTGAACTGCCGTGGGATTATCATTCGGCACAAGCCGCCATGAATGAAGCTGAAGCATTAATGCTGGTGAACGGACCCGCTACGCGTCCCTCTTCTCTTAATATGCCCTTATGCGAAACAGACTGTGAGCTGCTGGAGCGGATCAAGAACGATACAGCACAGGAGAATCGCAGCAACATCACGCGCACTGCCGCTTACCTTGAATGCTATCGTGGCTACCCGGAATTACACTGGGCATTACTGGCCCATCTGGTTTCTCGTAATGGCGGCTATAATATGACTGATCTGAAAGGAGAGCTCATTGGCGACCTGTTCGGCGAACAGGAAAAGGAGTGGCTGTATCGACTACTTGAGCGCTGTAACGCCCTTATTTTTCAGGACGCTTATCCACAGTTGCAGCTTTACATGCACAGCCGTCATTTGGGACGAAGTTGCTTCCATTTGTTGCCCTATTTTCACGTTTCGCCATTCATGAAGCCCTTTTGGGAACGTTTCTGGGCTTGGCGGGATAGTTCTCTTTTGACGGTGGCGCTCATTATTAATGAACAAAACTATATTGAAGGACGTGTCGTGAAAGATCCGTATTTTCAAAAATTTGTGACACACAAGCCGGGCTTTTATTTGCATGACTGGCTTCAGCTCAATCAAGTTATATTTCCGCTTGGGCTAAACGGAGGCCTTGCCGGACTTGTCATGGAGCGTTTCGGCCATCTGGACGAGCGGATCGGCTTTGGCAAAAGTCTCTACGCTATGTTATTTGGCCATCAGCAGGTACTGGATCAGGCATCCGCATTTGCTGCCAGCGTGCCGCATACCGGTTCTCGCAGCGACTATTGGCCGGGACTGTTCACTCCGAATGAACAAAAAGCGCTGCGCTCTCCAGAAGAGAGTGCAACGCTTTTAGCACATGAATGGCTCCCGCCAAGTCAACGTCTGTACAGCCCGGAACTGAACGCCGTTTGGTCAGATACAGCCTATGATCCGATTCCCCGTTATGACTGGTTTCAGGACGGTTCTACACTTGGGCATATCAGTGAACCAAGACGGCCTCTGTTATTTGCTATGCGCCATGAGCATCGCCACGGCATTCAAAAAACAGCAATGGCCCATGATGCTCATAACAGCTTTAGGTCCTTTCATTGAACAGAGGAAGGATTCTTTTAGCTTCGTTGTCCAGTGGACTCACGCTGTAGGCGCATTAACGGACGCAATACCTTCTGCAACATACGCGGATAGTTGCCCAGCTCGTCCCTGCGCAATACGCGCAATACAACCAGCAATACCAAGTAGCATACCAGTACAACCGCTCCGGCAATACAGCACGCGATCAAGAAAGCTACACGCGCAGGCATCAGGTGTACCAGCAAAATGCAGGCTTCATTTACTCCGTACCCGATAGCTCCCGAGACTACGACAGCGGTTAGGAAGCCTGCCCAGCGACGGCCCATGATTGAGAAAGTAACAATACCTTTCAGCACACGCAAATTCAGCAACGTAATGACGAGAAAACATAATCCGGTTGCGGCAATAATTCCGTAAATTCCAAGCCAACCAGCCAGCAGCCAGCTCGCTGCCAACTTCACGACGATACCAACCATCACATTGACCATTGAAATACGCGGCTTGCCCATACCGATCAATATCGAATTAGAAGTCATCATCGTAATCTGGAAGATCGTTCCGAGTGTCAAAACAGCGATAATTCCGCTGCCTCCAAGCGAGCTGAACAACAGACCATTAATAGAATATGCAGTTACACATAAAGCCAGCACAATCGGCATTCCGGTCAGAATAGAGATACGCAAGGCAAGCGTCATCTGATTTTGTAAATGCTGTTCATCCTTACGGGCAAAAGCCGCCGAAATGATCGGAATGAGCGATTGACTGAGTGCAATGGCCAAAATTGGAGGAATACCTGCCACACTCTGTGCCCTAGAGCCTAGATAACCCAACTGAGTAGTCGCCTGATCCAATCCCACTTGTCCAGACAGCAGTCTAACTACAATCGACGTATCAATAAAATTAACCGCCGGAACCGTCAGAGACGACAATACGATGGGAATAGAGAGCTTAAAAATATCTTTGTAAATCCGCATCATCGGTAACGCGGAGCTTTCCTCTTGGAATTGCTCTTGACGATCTTGGCGATCCTGACGACGCAGTTTCACCGTGTAATACAACATGACCGCCAGAGCGCCGAGGCTTCCCATGACACCCCCAAAGGAGGCACCCGCCGCAACCTCACGATCTCCATAGCCAAGCTTCAAAATAATAAAGGCGAGCAGAATTGCGGTTGCTACCCGTGCGACCTGCTCCACAATTTGTGAAATACCGCCTGCGGTCATATTACCACGTCCTTGGAAGTATCCACGCATCATGGCAATAGCAGGAAACAACAGCAAAGCGGGTGCCAAAGCCTGAATAGCCAAAGCAGACTGCGGAACCCCTGCTACATGCTCGGCAAAATAAGGCGCTCCAAAATACAGCAGCGCCGTAATGATAATACCCGCCACGGCCGCGAATATCAAAGCCGCACGATACACACGTCGCGCTTCCGCAGGCCGATCCAGTGCGTAGCGTTCCGAAACCATTTTACTCAGTGTGCTAGGAATACCGGCCGTAGCAACCGTGAGCAGCATCAAATAAGCGTTGTTCGCAATGGTAAACGAGGCGTTCCCCACGGAGCCGAGCAAATGCTCCAATGGAACGCGCTGTACCAGACCAAGCACTCTGGCCACCAAAGCGGCAGCGGCTAAAATAAGCGTACCTTTAAGGAATGTTTCTTTATTGGACAAAATGCGTTCCCTTCTTTCTTGCTGTTCACATGCATGCAAAAGCTCCGCGAAAAACAGTCATGGCCTGAGCCATCACCGGTGCGGAGCCGCATGTCGATTCTGTCTCTGTAAATCATAATAAACGAATCTCAGGTTAAAACACCCAAATTAAGAATACAATAATCATGGCAAGCTGCAAAATTACTTTCATCACGGTGCTAGTAAATAGGCCCAAGACGGAGCCAAAGCCCACTTTTATAGCTCGATCCAGCGGGGCTTTACCAATCAGCTCACCCAGCACAGCACCGATAAATGGTCCCAAAATCAAACCGAATGCTGGAATAACAAAGGGGCCAATAATGATTCCCACAGTACTAAGGATCGCTGACAGACGCGAGCCGCCAAATCGCTTAACTCCCCACGCATTCACAGCATAATCCGCAACAAAAAGGGCAACGACGATAAGTGTTTGTATAATCCAAAACAATGCATTGTATTGAGCAAACGAGAAAAACCAGCCGTATACAAAAAATGCAAAATAAATGGCGAGCGCCCCCGGCAATACGGGATACACCGCTCCCGCCATGCCCACAATGAACAGTACAATGACAACAATCCAACCTACAACGTCCATGGGCCTCCTCCTTCTCGTCTATTCATCTTGCTTGTGCACCATCATTTTATTACACAAGCACATAATCTCGAATCACTTCTACAATGCCGTCCTCATTATTCGAAGCCACAACCACATTAGCGGCTTCTTTTACCGTATCCTGAGCATTTCCCATCGCTACACCCAGTCCAGCCGCTTGAATCACAGCCAGGTCATTCAAACTATCACCTACGGCAACCACCTGCTCCATGGTAATGCCGAGCAGGTCGCACACTTCAGCGATGCCACTGGCTTTGGATATACCAGCCGGATTAATTTCCAGATTCGTCATCGAAGAATTGGAAATTTCAAGTCCCCCCATATCCTGAAGCTTGAGCAAAATTTGATGGCGAATTTCGTCATTTTCCGTATTATAACCGAATTTGAGCCATTCCTGTGTGTCCAATGTGTCCGGCCAACGATCTCTGTTGTATAACTCCTCGGTTGAGTAAGCCCAGAACCAGGAGCCTGTTTCTACGGCAATCTGGTGCATCTTGCGAACAAGCTCCTTATCAAGTAAATAGCGGCGCCACAATTCGTGAGGTGATTTCCATACTTCACTGCCGTTTACAGTTACCATTGGCGTCTCCAGGCCGAGTTGCTGACCGTAAGGTAAAGCATGCATCGCTGCACGTCCAGTAGACAAGCATACATGAATCCCTTCCTGAATCGCCTTATTAATCCAATTAATCGTTTCCAGGCTTATTTCATGATTATCGTTCAGTAAAGTTCCATCCATGTCGAGCGCAAGCAGTTTGTATTTATATTGGTTTTCTCCCATGGTCTCTCTTCCTCCTGTTGTCCCTTATGTCCAACGACATTTTACCATGAAAAAGAGAAGCCCACAAAAGTATTCAAGTCCTTAATTCGCTGCCAGAGGCTTTTTGGGAATACCATCAAGCCCGTATACTTCGTCATACGCATCAAATATTTTACGCGCAACGGGTCCCGCGCTCGTCGCACCAAAGCCCCCCTCCGGGATGATCACGGCTACAGCCAGCTTCGGATTTTGACGCGGAGCAAAAGCGATAAATACCCCATTATCTTTAACCGTACGTCCCACCACCTGCTGAGAAGTCCCCGTTTTGCGGGCATAGTCATAGGGAAATCCGTTAAAGGCTTTAACATCGGTAGCCATGCCGCGAATCACAGTATTCCAGTACGTATCTGAAAAAGCGACCTCATTCAGCACCTTCGGCTTAAACTCACGTACGAGATTCCCCTGGTCATCCACAATTTTACTGACTAGATGAGGCTGCATTCGCTTGCCCTTGGTTGCCAGTACAGTCGTATACTGGGCCAGCTGCATCGCTGTATATTTCCCCTGCTGACCAAAGGATGCCTGTACCAAACGTGTCAGTGCACTTTCATGCTTACTGGTGTATTCCAGTCTGCCTGCCCACTCACCGGGCAGATCGACTTCCGTCGGTACACCCAGTCCAAATTGCTTCATATACTTGTCCCATACATCAATTCCCTGATGCATTCCTGAATTACTTCCGTATTTGGCATACAGCGGCTTGCCGATCATATCGACCATGAACGTATTTGACGAGACCTCAATCGCCCTACTAGGTGTTAGTGAACCATACACATGTCCGCCTGAATTACCGACTCGGCTGGAGCGATTTTTTCCATAGTACGCACTTCCTGTATCCTGATATGTTTGTCCAGGCGAAAACAGATTTTCCTTCAACCCGATCAGCACAGTCAGCGGCTTAATGGTTGAACCCAGCAGAACCGAGGATTCCGGGTGCGGACCCACTTTTCCACTAGGTACAGATTTAATCGTTCCGTTCCCCATTTTATGCTGAATATCGTCATACACTGAAGGCGGCGCACTTCCCGTTTTCCATACATTCGAGTCATAGTCCGGCATGCTGGCCATTGCTACGATATGTCCGGTCTCTACCTCCATCGCTACAGCGAAGCCAGTAGTTGCATCCTGATGAAGTTTACCCGATACGGCATGGGTACGAAGCCAGCGGAGTTGATCCATAATCGCCTGTTCAGTTTTTTGTTGAATTTCCTTGTTAATGGTAGAGTACAGATGATGACCTTTCGCTGGAGGTGTAATGGATCTAATACCCTCCGGCATGCTTCGTGGGTTAACCTCTACCGTTTTATAGCCATTTTTCCCTCTTAACTCGTCTTGATACTGAAGCTCCAAGCCATCATATCCGACAATTTCGCTTTCCGAATACACTTGTTCCGGTCTTAGAACCTCCGAATTGGCTTCATACAACTCTTTATATTTGGGTCGGTTCGCCCGAGCTCCTTTGAATTTGTACATATATCCAATCGTTTGCACTGCCACTCGATCCGAGTCATAATGGCGTACACTTTCTTCTATAACCTCTACACCTGGAAACTCTGTTCGATGCTCCAGAAAATAAGCGATTTCCTTCTGACTCAGGTTGGATTTGACCAAACGTGGGGTGAATCCCCTATATTGAATATAATCCGGGTCGAGTCGTTGTATAATTTCCTTTGCATCAAGTCGCTCTCCTTCGCTATGCCCCAGCTCGTTTAATTTGCTAGCAAGTTTGCCAGCAAAAGCATTAAGCTCAGGGAGCAGCTTATCCCCCGGCTTGCGACCTTTCTCCGTACGCTTGCTATAATCCTTAGGCAAAGTCACATACAGGGACTGCATTGGAGTCGAATATGCCAGTCTAACCTTACCCGTGGAGTCATAAATCGTACCGCGACTCGGGGTTAGCGGAACATTTTTTGTATTTATGGATTGCTGCTGGCCCTTCAGCTCCTCTGATTGTATAAACTGCCATACAGCTAGTCTGGTAATGATCAGGGCAAACAGCACAAAAACACTAAAAAACAGTAGGTTGGTTCGTAAAACCGTCCGCTGTTTTCGCGTTTCTTCGTCCTCTTCACCAATTTTCTTTTTGAATGAAAATTTTTTATCCAAACTTCCTCTGTCCATATTAGCTGATCATTACTCCTTCCAATAGGTCTCATATTCCTGATCCTACCATATTTGAAACAAGAAACAAGGAAATCCAAGATGACAATTTTGTAAGAAAACGTATAAAAAAACACAAAAAAGCTTTCCTCAGCTCAATGGCTAAGGAAAGCTTACCTGAAATAATATCTGTATAAAAATGATTATGGCTGTTTGGCTGTATTAGGATCGGCTGTCGCTGCGTCCTTTTTCTTTGGAACACCGTCCAAACCGTACACTTCGTCGTAAGCATCAAATATTTTACGTGCCACAGGTCCGGCGCTCCAAGCTCCGAAGCCTCCTTCAGGAATGACAACTGCTACTGCAAGTTTAGGATTCTGACGCGGTGCAAAGGCGATAAATACCCCGTTATCTTTCAGTTCCCTGCCTACACTCTGCTGAGATGTCCCCGTTTTGCGAGCAAAGTCATACGGAAAACCTTTAAATGCGCTGACATCTGTTGCCATCCCGCGTATGACTTCATTCCAGTAGGCATCCGGAAATTTCACTTCATTTAGCACCTTCGGTTTAATTGTTTGAACTACATTGCCGTTGGTATCTTTAATTTGGCTGACCAAATGGGGCTCCATCCGTTTGCCCTTGGTAGCCAATACTGCTGTATATTGTGCAAGCTGAAGCGTTGTATATTTACCCTGCTGACCAAAAGAAGCATATGCCAGTTTAGATAATGAGGACTCTTTCGAATTATGAGCATACTCTCTGCGACCAGACCATTCACTTGGTAAATCCACACCCGTAGACACACCTAGCCCAAACTCCTTCATATAGCGGTCCCATACATTCACACCCTGATCTTCCTTGGCATTATTAATGTATTTGTTATACAATCTCTTACCTACCATATCGACCATAAATGCATTCGAGGAATGCCGTATGGCAGAAGCCGGGTCCAACCCGCCATACACGTGGCCAGAAGAGTTCCGTACTCGTGAAGAATTGTTACGCCCAAAATAGGCTGCTCCTGTATCCTGGTAGTAAGATGAAGTACTGAATAAACCTTCCTCCAGACCTATTAACACTGAAAGTGGTTTAATGGTGGAACCGAGCAGGACAACTGACTCTGGATGCTGGCCCGGTTGACCTGATCCAAAGGAGCGGATAGTACCATTTAAATATACATTTTGAATTTTTTTATAGTTATCATTGGATATATTTCCAGTTTGCCAATAATTTGCATCGTAATCCGGCATACTAGCCATAGCTACCACATTTCCTGTATCTACTTCCATCGCTACAGCGAAGCCTGTTTTGGCATAAGGATGAGTCTTGCCAGACACAGCGTGTGAATGGAGCCATCTCAATTGATCCGTAATGGCTTCTTCTGTTTTAACCTGAATCTCTTTATTAATCGTGGAATAAATGTTGTTCCCTTTTTGCGGAGGAGTAACAGAATCCACACCTTCCGGCATATTGCGCGGATCAATCGGAACCGTTTTATAGCCATTTTTCCCTCGTAATTGTTCCTGATATTGATATTCCAGTCCATCAAAGCCAACAGATTCGTTATCCATATAAATGAGGCCAGGATCATTTTCAGCTGACATGGATTTTTGAATATTCTTATATTTATCCAACGTTTCACGTGCACTTTTGTAGCTTTTAATATAACCGACCGCTTGAACAGCTACCGTATCAGGATCGTAATGACGTACCGTCTCTTCAACGACATCTAAGCCTGGAAACTCACTCTTATGCTGCATAAAATAGGCAACTTCATCTTTATTAAGATTCGTTTTAATCAGACGCGGCGTAAAACCGCTAAATCGTTGATAGTTCCGATCCATAGCGTCCATAATTTGTTCTGCCGTCATTTGCGGCTCATCTTTATCGCCGTATTGAGCAAATCGATTCGCCAGCTTTTGTGTCATATTCTCCAGCTCAGGCAACAGCTTTTTATCAGGATTACGCTTTTCTTCCAAGCTGTCACTATAGTTCTTGGAGAGTGTGATATACAGCGATTGTACAGGTGTCGAATACGCCAGTCTGTTCTGGCCGGTTGAATCATAAATCGTTCCGCGAATCGGCGTAAGTGGTACATTTTTAGTAACATTACTGGCCTCCTGCTGCTTGAGCTGAGGTCCATCTACAAATTGAAGTATCGCCAGTCTTACAATTATGACTGTAAATATAATGAACGAGCTGAAAAAGAACAGATTAATCCGGAAGCTAAATCTTTTTCGGTCGGATGTCTCATTGTCTTTTCCTTGCTCGTTGTCCATCTTTCTCATGTGCCCTTTTCCACTCCTTCTTAAATCACTTTATCCTTGATATGTGTTTGGGCAAAACCGGGCGGGTTAAACCAGTCTCCACTTTGTGCCCAGGTCGGGTCTAGCGGTACCCACTGATGCTGTCCGCTCAAATATACCTCATTCCAGGCATGAGACCCGTATCCTCCCTGTCCGTTGTATCCCAGCCCGGTCACTACCTTGACCTGTAGTCCCTGCGAACGAGCCATCATTGAGTACAGGCGGGCATAATCAATGCACACTCCTTTACGTGTATCAAACGTATCTCGGGGAGTCTGTTCATGCCAGTCACCACGTTGCTCATAGGCTTCCACCTTACTGTAATCATAGCTAATGCGGGTGCCTACCCATTCATACAACGCTCTGGCTTTTTGCTCGTCACCGCTAGCCCCTTCTGTAATCTTGGCCGCTGCCTGAACGATATCGCTTGGAATGTCTCGGTCAATTATTTCGTATTTGCGCTGCATGATACCATTCAATTCCTTGGTAACAGCTTGCGTAAATACAGGGAGCTTATCCTTAATCAGAGTCCCGGACAACGGCTCAATGACCGATTGCGCACCTTGCTTATAAATCGGCGAAGCTTGTACGTAGCTGCTAAACCCGCTGTCTGGGTACAGACTTACGCCTATGAACAGCAGGGCTATGATCATCATGGCGCGAGCTCCACCAATAAGAGTACCTATGCCGGCCCCTGCCACCCTGCTGAAAAAGCCCGATTTTTGGGGATGCTCATGGAGAGAGGAATCTGATTTGCCACCTACCATCAGCACATAAATGGCACGCAGTATAAACTGGGCGATAGCATAACTGAGCATGAACAATACGGCGAACCGCAGCAGTGGAAAACCCTCTATCCCCGCCACAAGCGTATAATAAAATTGCTCAATCCCACTTAGTTTTCGCTGTGGCAAATGCTCCATGTAAGCTGCCAGCCATTGCTGCACCTTTGGTGAAAGCCACATCGCTAACCCGAGCGAGCACAAAATACCCGCCACAGTGAGTATGCCATCCACAATGAGACTAAACAGCGCACCTACAGATCTGGAGGCTCCTCGCCTCCACCCCTGTATTAACGACAATACTACGATGGCGATCAGAAACACCGTCACGCCATTCCAATGAAGAATAGACTCCAGCCAGGATGGATTCATTGTGTTCCTCCTGTCTTTACGGCGACTGTGGCGGCTGTGCAGCAGCCAAGTCTTTCGCGCTTTCGATATATTTCTTGACTGTGTCACTCATACTCCATTCGCCCAGCGACATTCCCTGAAACCATACCTTGACCTTGTCCCCCTCAAACGGACCTTTTACTTCCAGGTTGGAACTGGTCACTGTAAATGTACCATCTCCGTTGGAGGTGTATTTGGCATTTTGCCCCTCTTTTATCATCATGTTCAAAGCCTCGCTCTGAACCTTGTTAATTGCGTCATCCTTTGCCTGAGTCACGACCTTGCCAACCTGTTCAAAGGAAATACCACTGTAGACTAGCAAGCCTGCAATCACAATAATGACGATCAGCCATTTTACGAGAGTTCTTACAATCTTCAATATGACTAACAATAGGACAAGCCCAATCACTATATACAGCCAGTTATCCTGAACGATCTGCCAATTATGTTCCAAAAACTCTGACCAGACGTTCTTATCCATTCGCTACACTCCCGTTTCCAACTACATGATTCAAATTGCAAAATTGTCTCTGTAATTATACATGATTACGCAATGTCCTGTCAGCTTAGGTCTTATACATACCTTGTCAATCAATTCTTGTCCATACAAAGTGGTCTATGTTCGTCCAATCTAGCGTACAACTTAGGAAGGGCCAATACGAAGTAACATGAAAGTTTACATTTAGGAAAGGGGGTCAATCACATGAAAACAGCCCTCTGGCTGTATCTCTTCTTGTTCATTGCCTTTTTTGATCTGCATGCACAATATCCTATTTTGACACCATTCGCCATCTCTCTGGGGGCAGCTCCTACCTTTATCGGTTGGATGATGGGAATTTACTCTCTGACTCACCTGCCAGGGAATTTGATGGCAGGTCCCAAAGTCGACAAACACGGCAGTCGCCGATATATTATGTTCAGCCTGACAGCTGCAGGCCTGATCCTGATCATTCAATCGTACATCCATACACCATGGGAATTGCTTTTTCTGCGTGCGATTAGTGGTTATGTGTTGGCCTTTTTATCTCCAGCCTGTCTGGCCATGCTGGCGCAACTGTCCGATCATCCGGTTACGCAGGGCAAATATATGTCGGGACATGGTGTTGTCCATACGTTGGCTTCAGTTCTATCTCCGGCTGCGGGCGCATTTATCGTAGCCAGCTTTGGCTTTAGCGAGACATTTAGCTCCCTTGGTATCATTCTCGTAATCACGGGGCTTATGGCTTATTTCACCTTACCCAAAAAAGCACCCGCTCCGCAGGCCCAATTATCTGATGGTCATACGACACCTGCTCCACAGTCGGCAGCACAGACGCGGTTACCCTTCAATTGGCGTTATCTGCTTCTACCTTTTGTTTTGGCGTGCGCACAAGGCATTTTATTTTACGAGATCCCATTACGAAATAACGGTTCTGCGTCCATGATGTCCACCGGATTGCTCTTTTCCATCATCAGTTTGGGAGCACTCTGTACGCTCAGTTTGCTTTTTCTGAACAAATATTCACCGATGGTAAGGTTAATTTGCGGCATTATTCTGATGTCTTTAAGCTTCTACGCACTCGCCACCACGCCTGAAGCGACCATAGGCATCATCCTGTTTATTTTGGGAACAGCCAAAGGCATCATTTTTCCAGCGCTGGCCTCTCTTTTCATACGAATCGGAGGGGCTCGATTGGGCAAAACCTTTGCCCTACAATCCATTGCAACGTCTATCGGCTCCTTTGCCGGGCCTGTACTGGCGGGTCAGCTTCCGGATCACATATCTCCTTTTTTTATCGCATTTCTAATTTTGATGACTGGTCTACTATTCGTTCCTGTTCAGCGATTATCTCCTACACCACCACTGTCTGCCTCGGGTCCTTATCATTCCTAATTATAACTAAGGGGCCATGCTGAAATGCTACCTTTAAAGCCCAAAATACGTTCTAGAGGGCTTACGCACAGTACCTAATACCCTGCTCCTCATAGACTAATTTGACTGAACAATTCAATACAAAGGGAGGTGCAGCCCATGAGCCACTGTCATCCTGTAAGCCCTTGCCCTGTTTTTGGAACTTCAACTGGTACCATTCTTGTTCTTTATATTCTGCTCGTCATCATTCTTCGTACTTGCTGGTTCTAATGTTCTAATTAGCCCTAACATCCGGCTTTGTAACCCATGCCTGCCACTTACGGCAGGCTGTTTTGTTGTTTTTTGCATGAGAACCCCTTTTAGAGCTAAACTATACACATATTCTTTCATTTCCCGGGGAATTTCGAGCACAGGCATCAAGCAAGGGGTGAGCAAAATGGCGATAACCGTGATTGTCGAAGGAAAAAATGACCGCAGTAAACTCCGCCGATTACTCGATCCGGAGGTCAACATTTTATGCACCTTCGGCACACTAAACTCAATAAAATTAGAATCCCTCCGCCAGCGGACCAAGCATGACGAAATATTTTTATTTATGGACAACGACAGCTCAGGGAAAAAAATAAGAGGTGTGCTTGCAGACGCTTTTCCGGATGCCCTTCATATGTATACACGCAAAGGCTATGCAGGCGTAGAAGGTACTCCAGATGAATATGTAATTGCCCAGCTGGAAAAAGCAGGGCTTGAGGAATACATTGTATACCCTCCTTTTCTTTAGTCCTGCAAATAACAAAAAAGCTGTCCTCAGGTCAATTTCATGCCTGTTGGACAGCTCTATATAGTACAGCTTCTAAGATTGGTATTAGAACTTATGAACCGTATCAACGATCATCAGCAAGAAGCTGAGTGTCAAATGGTTAATGGAAAAGAAAAATACTTTTTTTGCCCACGAATCCGTTTCTTCTTTCTTAATCGTAAAGCCTTTAAAGGCATAAAACGCCCAAAGCACGGACAGTAACACGGACACGATCATAAAAATCATACCGGCATATCCATAAGCATACATAAGGATGGGTACCGGGATCAGCAGCACAATATAAGGAATCATCTGAATCTTAGTCCGATGGATGCCTTTCACGACTGGCAGCAATGGAAATCCTGCTGCGCGATATTCCTCAACTCTGCGAATGGCAAGTGCCCAGAAGTGAGGCGGTTGCCATAAGAACAGTAGTGCGAATAAGAGCCAAGCACCCATGTCAATACGGCCCGATGCGGCCACATAACCAATTACCGGAGGCATAGCCCCAGAAATACCGCCAATGGATGTACTCCATGTAGATGAACGTTTCAACCAGAGTGTATAGATGCCAACGTAGACAAACATACCCAATATGCCCAGTAGTCCTGCCTTCACACCAGAGAAGAAGAATAAAACAGCCAATCCGACAATACCCAAAATAATAGCGTATGACAACACCGTTGTAGGGGTCAGACGTCCTGTTGGCAGTGAGCGATTACGTGTGCGCTCCATCTTCAAATCCAACTCACGGTCAAAGTAGTTGTTAAAGACACAAGAAGACGCCATAACCAGCATTGTACCTAAGAGTGTAAGAATTAACTTTATATAGTCAACGTCCCATTGCGATGCCAACCAAAAACCACCGAAGGCTGCAACCAGATTAGTACGAAGGATGCCTGGCTTGGTAACTGTAATAAAATCTTTCCAAGTTCCCGCCTTACCGGGTGGTTTAGATTTTACAGAATAGGTAGCCGCATCCGAAGAAGTCTTATAACTAATATTATCCATTGTGAGTAACTCCCCCTTAGAGATGTATGAATTCGGGAGTAAGTTGAACTCCGATATAAATTTTATCATATACCTACCCCAAAAAGTTTGACAGAAAACGCACAAAACGTTCACAATTCAGATGGCAAATCACCCCTGCTGATCGTTTACAGTAAATTTGGGTAGTAATAAGTACAGGAAACAATACAAAAGGAGCGACAGATATGGATACAGCCACACACTTTGTCATGGGAGTCGGGTTGGCCGGGCTGGCCTATACTGATCCTGTCGTCGCCGGAGATCCCAAACTAGCAGCGGTCATACTGCTCGCTACAGTCGTAGGGTCACAAGCTCCGGATTTTGACACCTTGCTTCGGTTGAAAAATAATGCAGCGTATATTCGCAATCACCGTGGACTGTCGCATTCTATCCCCTTCTGGTTGATATGGATCTTGTCCATAACGGGACTGATTTGCCTGATCTTCAGGGATGTGCCCCCAGGTCATGTAGCATTATGGGTAACGATTGCCGTCTGCCTGCATGTGTTCACTGATTTATTCAATACGTACGGAACCCAGGCATTTCGGCCGTTTACGAATAAGTGGATATCTTGGAATATCATCCATATTTTTGATCCCTTTATTTTCGGCACCCATGTTGCTGCGATCATGCTGTGGATCACCGGATTGGTTCCGCCCGCCCCTTTATTTATTACGCTGTACGTCATTATTGGCCTGTATTACATTTGGCGAACCTGGAGTCATTTTATTACCAGAAAAGCGGTACGTGATATGGACAACAAGCGTCAGGAAGGCGACACCTATTATATCATTCCCACGGTATCATGGAACCGGTGGCATGTGGTAAAAGCTCATCAGAATGGAAGCTATGACATTGGCGGATTAAATGGCAAGCATTTATTTTGGACGAAACACGCAACTCCATCCACACATCCAGCCGTAGAGGCCTCCAAATCCTATCGCGATGTGCAAGCATTTCGCTATTTTTCCTCCTTTGCCGTTGCCGAGGTGGAAGAACTGGAATGGGGCTATATTGTGCGATGGGGAGACGTCAGGTATCGACACCGGAGGCAATATCCATTTGTGGCGGTGGTCGCGATGGATAAGCAATTCGGACTGATCAACAGTTATATTGGATGGCTCAGTGACGAAAAGATGCAAAAACGTCTTTCCTTGCATACGAATTAAAAATATTTCCAAGCTAACAATAGGCCGAGTGTATTACAGACAGCAAGTCTCCCTTAAACGGGGGCTTGCTGTTTTTTTGACTATTCCCGTAAAAAAAGTATTTCATGAAAGCGCCCTCTTGACGAAGCAGACTAACGTGATTCACAATGGTCATAAACATGCGCAAAAAAATCCGGAGCATGATTGCTCCGGATTTTCTTCATCACAGCTGCTCATAATACAGCTTCCAAGATGGGAGTGTTTATGTGTATTACTGCAAGCGGCTGCTGCCCGACAAGGATTGTTCTGCTTGTTGGACCAGCTTTTTCGTGATGTATCCCCCAAGAGAACCTGTTTCGCGGGAAACGACATTACCGAAGTAACCGTCCTGAGGGATGGTGATGCCAAGTTCTTGAGCTGCCTCATATTTTAATTGTTGTAAAGCGGCGTTGGCCTGCGGTACTTGCAGGTTGTTTGAACGACGTCTGCTCATATTTGAATCTCCTTTCAGTTCTTTGTGAGTGAGGTTCATTGCAAGCTTGCAAGATTATTATGGCTCACTTACATCTACTTATTCCTGAAATTCAACATTCGAAGGCTGGAGGTTTTTACCATGAGCAAAGGTCTATCCCTATGGTTCGCCGTTTCATCCATTGTCCTGCTGACAGCAGCCGCTATATCCATCAGCTATTCTGCATGGCTTGCTATATTACTGGGACTTTTATCTGTCGGTAATATCGGCTGGGGCTTCGTAATCAAGGCCCGACAACGCCGCTCTTAAGTTAATTTGTAGAAGACCCCATCTGTCTGTCTTCAATTGGCTCTAGCGTAGACGTGGCAAAAAGCCCATGCGCTCTTTGACCGCAGACAGCGTGACTTCAGCAGCTTCTTGAGCACGCTCTGCGGATTGGGCTAAAATATGTCCAATTTCACCGGATTCCCGGATATCGCGATAGCGCTGCTGAATCGGTTCAAGCATAGCTACAACCGTCTCTGCCAGTTCTTTTTTAAATGTCCCGTACATTTGGCCTTCATAGCGATCCTGCACTTCTTGGAGCGACAAACCGGAACATTGGCTGTAAATGCCCATCAGATTACTAATTTCCGGTTTATTGGCTGGATCATATCTAACCTCACTGCCCGAATCGGTAGTAGCGCGGCTGATTTTTTTGCGTATGACTTTTGGATCGTCCAGCAGTGCAATAAAACTACCTGCATTCGGATTACTCTTACTCATTTTCTTGGATGCATCATCCAGGGACATAATTCTCGCCCCTACTTCAGGGATATACGGCTCCGGAACAGTAAAATAATCTCCATAACGGTGATTAAAGCGGCCCGCTAAATCACGTGTCAGCTCCAGATGCTGTTTTTGGTCGTCGCCTACTGGGACAAGGTCCGCATTGTAGAGCAAAATGTCAGCTGCCATCAATGACGGATATACGAACAGCCCTGCTCCTACGGAATCCTTGCCGGCGGCTTTGTCCTTAAACTGAGTCATACGCTCCAGCTCGCCCATATTCGTCAGTGTTGTCATCAACCATCCCAGCTCAGCGTGCTGTGGAACATGGGATTGCAAAAAGACATTGGATTTCTCTGGGTTAATACCCGCTGCGATAAATAATGCCGCTACCGCCTCCGACTGCTCACGTAATTGAGCTGGTTCCTGCGGTACAGTAATCGCATGAAGGTCTACGACCATAAAGTAACATTGATGATCCTCTTGCAATTTGACAAAGTTTTTCATTGCGCCGATGTAATTACCCAAAGTAAGTTGTCCACTAGGCTGAATACCTGAAAGTACGGTTTTCATATTCTTCCTCCTCCGATTATTTCAATATTTTAGAACGCAAAAAGGCCCCGCATCCTCAAGGGACGCGAGACCGTGGTACCACCCTTATTCATTGCTGTCAGCCTATGAGTTGTCGGAGCTATCCTCCGTGGCCGCTGCAATCTTGAAGCTCCGTTAACGAGGAGCAATCGGCCGTCATACTGAGGAAAGTAAAATCCTGTTCTGTGCGGCACTCCAAGGTCCATTCAGCAGTGCAGGCTCGCCGATTCTCATCCACCACCGGCTTTCTGAAGAGCTTATGCAAAAGCTTACTTGTCCTCATCATCGTGTTATCCATGTCATTTCTTTCTAAGCTACATTAATGATAATTCCGCTTACTGTTATTGTCAAATGACGATTGTGCCATATGACCAAAAATCTGTTATCATAATGACACGAAGCTTCAACCGATTATAGTGGACAAAGGAGCATGAATATGAAACAAGTGACCAAAGAACACTGGAACGGTTACGACACGTATGTTTTACATAGTGGTGAATTGGAAGTTACAATGATCCCTCGTCTGGGGAATAATATTATCTCCGTGCGTGATCTGAAGCTGAACCGGGATATCGTACGTCGACCTGGCGAGGAAGAATTGGCATTTTATTTACAAAAGCCATATCATTTTGGCTTACCTATTTTGATTCCTCCTGGCCGAATTCGCAAAGGACAATTTGAGTTTGACGGCGTCCCATATCAGTTTGACCGTAATACAGCCAACGACAATCATATACACGGTCTGCACCGTAATCAATCCTGGCGTTGCAGCGATATTGAAGAGGATGAAGAAGGTTGCAGCGTAACAACCGAGTTTCTGACAGAAAGTGATCCGCACTGGATGGAACAATACCCCATTCCTTTGCGGCTGGAAATGACATATCGTTTGCAGGGAACTGTATTAAGCCAAACGCTGCGCGTCACTAATCTAGGTGAAAAAACAGCCCCATTCGGCTTGGGATACCACACTTGGTTTATGGTGGATGGAGAACCTCAGCGCTGGCGCCTGAAGCTGCCGGTGAATGGAGTATATGAACAGGATGCTGAGCAGCTGCCTACAGGTGTCATTACTTCTTTAGATCATTTGGAACAGCTCTCCTCAGGTTTATCTTTGAAAGGAACAAATTTGGATACTGTGCTGCGAGCAGCGGAAGGCCCTGCTGAAGCTGTTTTGACTCGTGATGATGGCTATCAAATCCGCTACACCGCAGATGAGCAATACTTTAAGTATTGGGTACTATATACCAAAGGGGAATGCGATCAGTATCTTTGCATTGAGCCTTATACCTGGCTATCTGATGCTCCCAATTTTCCTGACCCAGTCGGAGATGGTGGGCTGATTCGTCTGGAGCCTCAACAATCCATCGACCTCAAAACTCAGATTCATATCATATATCCTTAATTTCCCTATAGTCGCTTTTCTTCCTTCGGCGCATATTTTCATAACTCTGTCGCATACTAACCTCATCACAGCCGAAGGAGGTGACTACACATGTATGAAGCCAATCAAGGCAGAGGACGTCGTAGCAATACTCTGGTCGTTCCTCAAGCCAACAACGCATTGCAACAATTGAAATATGAAGCTGCGCAAGAACTGGGCATCACCATTCCGGCAGACGGTTACTATGGTGATATGCCGTCCCGTGAAGCTGGGTCTCTGGGAGGCTATATCACTAAACGCTTAGTACAGCTGGCCGAACAGCAATTATCAGGTCGTTCAGGTCAATAAGCGTCATTATTCCACATGAGCATTCCGTTATCGTAATTTACCAAAATGCGTTATAACGGGTATATAACAAAGGCGGTCTTCCTTCGGAAGGCCGCTTTTCTTTGCTCTTTTTAATGTCGATAGTTATTCAGATTTAGCCGCGCGATATGTAGGCTTGTTATAGCGGATCATGAGATTCGCCATGTTGTAGTTAGACTCTAATGTTGCATCTACCAAGATTGTTCCTTGTCTGATGGCAAAATCGAAAGCAATCTCACCATGAGTCCAGCTACGCTTGTGATTTAGCGTTTCCAGGGCCATACGCCGAAAATGGTCCCGATGCTCTACAGATAAGCCTGGGTCTACTGCTGCAAATGTGCCACCTTTGCCTGCAATTGGATTATGCCGAATCCCAAATTTACCAACCACATTGTTCCGTATTTGTACAAATACGATACCTGACGATAAACCCGCCAATTCATTATCCAATTCTTTAAAAACAATATCCATCTGCCTCGCCAACGACAATTGACCTACTTCATCCATCAAAAACCCTCCTATATACCTTATATGAAAATATTTAATAGGTCTTACGGCTCAATTATATGCGAAGGTTTTTAAGCTTACAATCAAATTCAACATAATTGGGTATTTATAACTATTTTCTAAGTATATCCATCATTTTAAATTTCGCTAACAGGTAGCATCAATTGCACTTCGACATTTTGCGACTTTATTCATCATCCTCTGCAAAAATTACAAAAAAGGCCCCCCTTACGGGAGACCTTCTAAAATGTAACTCTGTTATTTTGTCATTTGCAAAAATTGCTCAATATCCTGAACAGTAACTTGTGCGGCGTTACGCCAGAAGTCAGCCTGTGTTAAATCGGTCCCCAAGTGCTTGGAGGCCAGTTCTTCTACTGTCATGCGACCTGTATCACGCAGCAAAGCATCATATTGGTCAGCAAAGCCATCCGGATTTTCCTTCGCAAAAGCGTAAATCCCTGCACTGAACATATACCCGAATGTGTATGGGAAGTTGTAGAAAGGAGTTTCCGTAATATAGAAGTGCAGCTTGGAAGCCCAAAAATGAGGATGAGCCTCATCCAGAACCCCACAAAATGCTTCACGCTGCGCTTCTTCCATCAACTCGCTTAATTGCTGTGCTCCTACAACACCTTTTTTCCGCAGCTCGTAAAAACGGGTTTCAAACAGGAAACGGGCATGAATGTTCATAAAGAAGGCTACACCACGCTGAATTTTATCCTCCAGCAAAGCTACCTTCTCCTGACCCTCAGCAGCTTCCAGCAGAGCATCTGATACAATCAGTTCTGCCAGCGTCGATGCTGTCTCAGCCACGTTCATAGCATAATTTTGATTCAATGGATGCAATTCATTCATCACATGTTGATGATAACCGTGTCCTAGCTCATGGGCCAGTGTCGAAACGTTGGATGGTGATCCGGCATAGGTCATAAAAATACGGGTTTCTTTGCTTAGACGCAGAGATGTACAAAACCCGCCTGGACGTTTGCCTGGACGATCCTCTGCTTCGATCCAGCTTTTCTCAAAAGCCATCTGGGCAAAGTCAGCCATTCTCGAACTAAATTTACCAAATTGCTCAACAATCGTTGCGGCTGCATCGTCGTAAGGGATTTTAGTGGTCGATGTTCCCAGCGGAGCTTCAATGTCATGCCAGGACAGTTTTTCTAAGCCTAGCAGCTTGGCTTTCCGCTCCAGGTACTTGACTACAATAGGCTTTGTTTCATTAATCACCTGCCACATCGTATCCAACGTTTGGGCTGACATACGACTGATTTCCAGCGGTTCCTTGAGCACGTCTGTCCAGCCTCGGTTTTCATATAGCTTGAGGCGGAAGCCTGCCAGATGATTCAGCGTATCGGCACAATAGTCCTCTACCTGAGTCCATGCCTCTTCCCAACGTGCAAATACGTCTTTACGTACGCCGCGATCTGCTTCATCCAACTTATTCGCTGCCTGACCTACAGACAGGTGTACAATTTCACCATTTTCAGGCACAGGGATCGTCATATTTTTGACAATGGTATCATAAAAGTCACCCCAGCCATGGTAACCATCCACTGCCAAATCCAATGCAAGACTCTCCAGCTCAGGAGCCATTTTTTCGCGCGCTTCGTTCCGGTATTCAGTTAGGACAAAGGAAATCGGCTTGATCGCTTCGCGCTCCATCCACTTCTGCCAAATGTCTTCACTGGTTTGTGCCAGCAAGTTCTGGAAAGCGACTAAAGCACTTTTTCCTTGGGCATACAACGAATTGACACGCGCCCCCAGTTGAACAGCCAGCTTGTCATGCTGATTTTGAGCAGTTAAACAAGATACAAAAGAACCTGCCTGCGATGCTCCATTAAACAGCTCCTGTATGCTATTCAGAACACTATCCAGACGCTCGGTATCCAACACCGTTTGTGGCACTTTGGCTACTTTAAGCTGGGATTGCAGCTGTTGGACCTTGCTCTCCAGTTCTTCCAAAAATGCATGAAATGAGGCAGAGGAAGAGCCTCCGCTAAAAATAGATTCCAGATCCCATGTTTGCTTTAACGGTGTTTTCATAATAGTTCCACCTTTCTTTTTTGGCGAATTCATGTGGTTTCATATACAATAAAGCTACATCGTGATGGTACAATCACTACAATTAGGAGGAAAACAGGATGAGACCCTTACAAATTTCGCCGGAAACGGCTGTGAAATTATCCGAAAAACTCGGCATTCCGCTGGAACACCTTATGCATACACCCCAGCACATTTTGATGCAAAAGCTGGCCGAACTAGCTAAAGAAGAAGCCGCTGGCTCGAACGGCGGAGAATCGGACAAATCATGATTCCTTTTGATAAAACCTGGCCTTATGACATTGTCATGGGAGATGTTTATGTACAGTCTTGTCCGTTTTGCAACCATGATAACGTCTTGCTGCCCCTGAAGCCCAAAGAGCTTAAGCTCATTCATGAAGGCATGAAAAAGCTGCTTGTGTTTCCATGCTGCCATAACAAGGTTACTTTGGTGGATTGTGACGACGATTATTTGCTGTCAGATACCACGTTGCGCCATCATTAATTTATGAGGCAGTTGCAAGATAACTCGTTTTACAAACAAGGTGTGAACCATGAGCCTAAATTGGTCATAGTGCACACCTTTATTTCTTCAAGAGGAGCTTGCGTTCTGCATTTCCTCAGGTAGCTGGAAGTTTTTTGCCAGCATTTGTTCACGCAGGACAGACCACTGTTCACGAGAAGCTCTAATCATCGCTGCATCCATAATTTTCTTGTCATTAATGACACGCGAAAACCAGCGCACTGCTTCGTTAAAGTTACCCGTACGTCGATGCAGTTCACCAATCAGATAAAGCAGTTTGGCATTATTCGCACCAACGCCCTCCAGCTCATAGACTCGAACATAGGAATCCAAACTAAATTTGAGAAAGCGAAGCTCCTGCTCCTCATTCCCCTGGTATCTGTACATCCATGCAATATGCTGCAATAGACTGGCTACTACGCGTTCCTTTTCTCCGATGACCTGTGCACAGAGTAAACCCAACTTGTACGTTTCTAACGCCTCTTCCCAGCTACGATGCCCGCCATATTCGCGAGGCTGCCAGCGATTACCGATTTTATCCTTAAATAGCTTGGTTTGCTGATCGCTTAACTGAACGGTAGAGTGCTCTGTCGAAGTAAATCCACAATGAGGACAGACCCGTACGACATAAAAATCGGGATTTTCGTTCTTATAATAAGCGCAAAAATCTGAATCGGTACGAATAGCCTTCTTTAGGCTTGGTCTGACACGGGATGTCTGAAATTCTTGTTCGCATTGCGGACAGACGATTTTGATCTGATATAACGGTTCAAGTTCCAATGTTTTTACAACCCTCTCCAAAATTCGGCAATCCCCGAAAGCTTACGGGGTATTTACAAAATGATGCGCAGGACCGGACAAACGACTAAGTATGATGGAACGAAGCGGCTCCTCAATTCCCGTATCCGTTAACGCATCTGCCATACAAGACAACCATGCCTCTGCTCGCTCCTCCGTCACGGGGAACTTCATATGTCTGGCACGTAACATCGGATGGCCATATGCATCAGAAAAGAGGGACGGCCCTCCAAAAAACTGGCTCAGGAACATAAACTGCTTTTCCTTTACCGGCTCCATGTCTTTAGGAAACAGGGGACTTAACAACGGATCTTTATAAACTCTCGGGTAGAAGGCCTCAATAATAGCACGAATACCTTCCGCACCCCCAAGGTTGTCATAAATGCTCAGGCTAGGATTCACTTTTCCTCCAACTTTCTGTGCTATGGTAATAAATATACACTCGTATTATAACAAAAAACAAAAAATGACGCTAAAAATAAGCGTCATTTTATCAATTTAACATATGAAGAGGCTTGCTTCACTGCACATCGCTTCGTCATTCCATGAATACCACTAATAACTCCGCCAATCCTCTTCACCGGGATGGACGAGAGAGGCACGAATGACATACACAAAAGCACATACAAACAGACCGGCAACGATACTCATCCTGATCACTCCATCCTTAAGGTTATGGAATCGTTGTTTTCTTATTTTAACATACTCTTTACAAAAAAACAGCATTCCATGTAATCGTTTTCTTTACTTTTTTGTACTCTTTGTCCATCCTCGACATAGGTATAATAGTACAACTCCAAAGGAGGGGCCTCTATGTCGCTGTACCGCCGTTTCTCGCTTCCTTTGCTCATCCTTATGCTGTTATTCCTATTCATACTGATGGCCGCGTATCCGCAATCTTCTTTGAATGCCGGGCTTCGCGGTCTTGCCATCTGGTGGGATGTGCTGTTCCCGTCCCTATTCCCATTTTTCGTTATTTCCGAGCTTCTTCTCGGCTTTGGAATTGTCCATTTCATAGGTGCGCTACTGGACCCACTGATGCAGCCTCTATTCCGTGTACCTGGGTGCGGGGGGTTTGTCGCGGCGGTCAGTTGTGCATCCGGCTACCCTATAGGGGCCAAATTAACCGCTAAGCTGTGGGAACAAAAATGGATCACTCGCATTGAAGGTGAACGTTTGGTCGCGTTTACGACTTCCTCTGATCCGATATTTCTGATTGGTGCAGTTTCTGTTGGCTTCTTCCATCAACCCGAAATTGCACTCGTCCTGGGAGCGGCTCATTACGGTGGCGTTCTCATCATCGGACTACTCATGCGCTTCCATGGTTCCCGTTCAGAAAAAAACGATATTCGCAGCAAACGCTCTCAACCTCCTCAAAAAGCCTGGTCGAAGTCTGCTAACACATTAACAACAGGTCGCAATAAACAGCCTGGGCCACTGCGCCAAGCGTTATATGCCATGCATACAGCACGTTTGGAAGATGGCCGTCCATTGGGTGAGTTGCTTCGTCAGGCGATTGCTTCCTCCCTACGCCTTATTATTGTCGTAGGAGGGCTAGTTGTATTCTTCTGCGTCATTTTAGAAGCTTTGACGAACTCCGGCTTAATGAGCGGGCTTCATCTGCTTACGGCTAGCCTATTGTCTGCCTGTGGTCTTCCTCCTACATTAACAGAGTCCATCGTAGGTGGTATTTTTGAAGTCACTTTAGGTGCGCAAGCTGCAGGTGAAGCTGCAACAGCGGCATTACCGTTCAAGGTAGCCGCAGCAGCTTTTGTTCTCTCCTGGGGCGGGCTATCCGTCCATGCACAGGTTGCAAGTATTTTAAATATGACGAATCTCCGCTATATGCCATTTTTGCTGGCCCGGGCTGCGCACGGGATCATCTCTGCATTGCTAGCTCTCGTATTATGGCGCCCGTTAATGGGGCAGGGAAGCTCTCCGGTCTTTTCTCCGGTACACGATATCGCATGGTCCCCTGGCTTCTCGTCCGCTATGCTGCTGCAAAGTCTGCTGCTTCTTGCCTGCATACTGGCCGGAATGCTTGCTCTCTCCTGGTTAAGCGTGGGTACAAGTCGCTTATTCATACGATTGAAAGGAACACACCGGCAATGAACGATTGTGTTCTTGCTCATAATTGATTATGATCGATATATACCCATGACAAAGGAGCTTTTCATCTTGAGATATTATGTTCTGGATCGCGGGGATCAGCACTCCATGGACTTGAGTCAGCAATTTCACCGTCTTGCCCAAGAAAAGAATTTCAAGCTGGATGCCGAATCGCCGGAAATCGTCGTGTCTATTGGAGGCGATGGTACGATGCTTCATGCGTTTCATACCTTCATTGACCGCATTCCGGATATTGCCTTTGTTGGTGTACATACCGGTCATCTGGGCTTTTACGCGGATTGGCGTGCGGACGAGCTGGAGGAGCTAATCCACCTGATGAGCCAAAGCGGATCTAAGGGACCGCTTAACCCGAGAATCGTTAAGTATCCACTGATTGAGTTGGAAATTCACAAGAAGTCAGGCAATGCTTCTTTTATTGCCTTAAATGAGTTTACATTAAAAGGGGTAGATGGCACGGTCGTTGCCCAAGTAGATATTAACGATATCACCTTTGAGATGTTCCGTGGTGATGGTATATGTGTTTCTACACCTTCAGGAACAACCGCCTATAATAAAGCACTTGGCGGAGCTATGGTTCACCCTACCATTGAAGCATTACAGTTGACTGAGATCGCTTCCATTAATAACCGTGTGTACCGGACATTGGGATCCCCCCTGCTACTGCCAAAACATCATCATTGTGATATTTTTTCACGGAAAGATCAGCGTCTTTTACTGACTGTAGATCACCTGAACTTTCCTGTGGATGACTTGATCTCTGTTCGATGTCAGGTTGCAAGTCAGAAGATCAGCTTCGCTCGTTACCGTCCTTTCCCATTTTGGGATCGGGTACGCAACGCTTTCCTCAATTAGAACCTGTAAAAGAGCCAAATCCTGGCTCTTTTTTTAATTGATCAGGAGAAGCATTAGCCCCATCTTAAAATGTGCAAAAAGTTGATCATAACATTGGCAGTTGTGGAGGACTTACAAACAAAACGGCTCCTGAAAATTCAGGAACCGTTTTGTTGTGGAGATGTGAATGTTTTATTTTTTTGACGCTGGCCCTCAGGTTCACGCGAGACACGAACTTGCCGTCCCTCCCGATTTTCCTTTGGCTGCCGATCATAGCGTGGCCCACGCGATTCCTTTTTATCGAAATTTCCCTGTGGATTGCGCTGCCTACGTGGTTCCCGGGCTTGCTGCCCTTCCCCCGAACTTCGCCCATCCTTTGCTTCACGCGGTTCCCTTGGCTGGCGCGAATCACGTGCTTCACGCTGCCGATTTCCTTCACGTCCTTCTCTGGATGGGCGACTTTCGCGAGCTTCACGCGGCTGTCGTTCACGTACTTCCTGCGCATCCTTCGGTTCCCTACGTTGCAACTCTCGTGGTTGGCGGGCTTCTGAAGGCTGTTCCACTCTCGACTCCTCTGTAGCTGCGGAATCCTGCTGTGGTTGCGGCCATTCCGTTTGTCCAGCTGAAGGTTGCGAACCTTCTTGGCGCTCTTCAGTTTCTGACATTTCCGCTTGTTCCCTTTGAGCATCTACCAACTGCTGGATGTCGGGAGGAACGAAGTCATCACTGGTACCGTTCTTATTTTCAACTTCACGGCTTTTTTGCAGCACAAAATAGGCACAGCCAAAATTGCAGTATTCATTAATATAATCGTCCAATACCACAATGGATGTATCTTTATTGGCTTTGGGGTGCCCTTCTCGATAAAACCCCTTCAGACGAAGCTGATTGTAACCCCAATCGCCAATAATATAATCATAGCGATCCAACACTTCACTATATCGATCACGAAAGGCTTCGGGATTCCACCCGTTCTTGTGATCCTGCAACACTTCATAGTTTTTACCACCGATTTGAAACAAGCTATTCTGACCGCCTTTCCCGGATCAAACCTGCGAAAGGGCGCTTTCTTCCTTATGCTGAGCGGCCGACTTCACCTGCTCATGCGCTTGGTAGGAGCTGCGGACCATCGGACCGGATTCGACGTGGCTGAATCCTCGCTGTAATCCCTCTTCCTTTAACTTCGCAAAATCTTCCGGTGGATAATATTTTTGCACGTATAAATGTTTCTCGGATGGCTGCAAGTATTGACCAATTGTCATAATGTCACAATCGACTTTGCGCAGATCATCCATGGTTTGTAAGATCTCGTCCCACTCTTCTCCGACACCTAACATGATGCTTGATTTCGTTGGGATATCCGGATTTAATTGTTTTGCACGTTGAAGCAATTCCAGAGAGCGATGATATTTCGCTTTAGCCCGAACCTTGTCGGACATGCGTTCCACCGTTTCAATATTATGATTCAAAATATCTGGCTTGGCATCCATGACGATTCGCAGCGACTCAATGTCGCCCATAAAGTCGGGAATCAATACTTCTACACTGCAAAAAGGTAATCGGCGGCGAATCGCACGAACCGTTTCTGCAAATATTGTAGCGCCCCCGTCTTTCAAATCATCGCGGGCCACACTGGTTACGACACAGTGTTTTAAATTCATGTTCTCAGCCGCTTCTGCGACGCGTTCAGGCTCCTGCAAGTCCAGTTCCGTAGGCATTCCCGTATTTACTGCGCAAAAACGACACGCACGCGTACAAATATCACCCAAAATCATAAATGTAGCTGTCCTGTTGGCCCAGCATTCATATATATTAGGGCATCGTGCCTCCTCACATACGGTATGTAATGTCTTGGAACGCATCATGCTCTTGATTTCCTGATAGTTATCGCCTGTCGTAAGTTTAATACGAATCCAATCGGGTTTAGCTTCCTTCACTTTTTTAGACAATGGCATAGACCTTCTTTCTGATAAGCTTAAGCTGTCATTGCCATACATTATAGCATGAAAGCCATGGAAAAACCTCCATTCATTGTTCCCTTTTTGATATGACATTGATGCCGGAAAAAGTAAACTCTTGAGATGGATAAAAGCGGCGGATATGGCTCAATCTAATCAAAAGCGCCCTATTTACGCGAATACGGGCCAGAATTTACCGGGCGGTTAAGCCCTTTTATAGGAGGTCGGTTCACGTGTCTTACCCTACGCGGGCAGTCCGCGCTGTTCGTCTGTTATCGCTGCTGTTGTGCGCTACTACACTGACAACGGCTTGTCCGCTTCCTGCTCATGCCCTTGCCGAGCACACAAAGTCCTCGTCAGCCGGAAATAACCTGACAACAAATATGGATGCTTCACATGCTTCGTCTTCATCGTATACGTCCAGACTTGCTTTATATCACTCCATCGAAGCCCTGACAGGAGTCCCTTGGTACAGACTGGCTGCCATCGACCAGTACGAACGCACACTCACGGTGGCCCATCCCAAGGATCGCAAGCATGCGGAACGGATCATAGGTATTTTTGTGACAGGACCGGTATGGTCCGGTCTGTTGAACCCTGATGCCGAGGATCAAAATCCACGTTCCATTGAACTATTTTCCGGGCTGGGACAAGACGGCTCAGGCGATGGAATCGCTGACCGCAATAATGACAAAGATTTGCTGTTCAGCATCGCTTCTTATCTCGGAAAGTATGGAAATAACGAGGATGAATTTGGTATTGCCGTGTGGGAATATTACCATAACAGCCGCTCGGTTCAAAGAGTTCAGCAGTTTGCCAAGCTGTATCAGACGTATGGCAAACTTGATCTGGTCAGTCAAGCTTTTCCGCTGCCTCTAGGCAGCATTTATAGCTACCGCAGCACTTGGGGAAGCCGACGCAGCTGGGGGGGCTACCGTATACACGAGGGGACTGACCTGTTTGCTGGCTACGGAGTTCCGGTTCGCAGCACCTGCTACGGTGTAGTTGAAATGAAGGGCTGGAATCCCTTCGGAGGCTGGCGAATCGGTATTCGTGATCTCAACAACCGCTATCACTACTATGCACACCTTTCCGGCTTTGATAAAACCGTTCATAACGGAGACATCGTCACGCCTGGTCAGACGGTGGGCTGGGTCGGAAGCTCGGGCTATGGGAAACCGGGTACCCAAGGCAAGTTCCCACCACATCTACACTATGGTATATACCGGGACAATGGCTGGACAGACTGGTCCTTTGATCCATATCCGCTATTAAGACAGTGGGAGCAGAGTGAACGTAAAGCGCTCAAATCAGGAAAAACCAAAGGGACCTCCTCATAGGTCCCTTTAGTTTTTTTGAGTAACTCACACTCATCCCCTCTTGTTTATGGCGTTGGGGACTGATTGAGGGAATTGGGGTCTTTCTGTATCTCTGGAACACTTTCTATGCTGGAACTTACAGCGCCGCCACTCTCTATGGAATGGGAAGGCAGTGCCAACTGCGGAGCGGTTGCACCATTTTTGCCGACTGGTTTCCCCTGATTATCATAGTAGTACATCGGGACGTTGCCCACTACCAGCAAATAAGAAACCGGAATTTCCGTCTCCACAATCTGAGGTTGCATTTCAAACGGTATAACCACAGACACTTCCGTCGTAATTCGAATGTACACTTCCACCAAGATCATGTTTATGCCCGCATCCTGCTGACGTGTATTTAAATCCACCTTGATTGCTCCATGCGGCTCCACTTTTAGGGGAACCTTGGGTCCATAAGCTGCCAGTAGCGGACTCCCCAATGCCTGACCAATCGGAACACTTTCATCAAAATGACTCATACTGTCCATCGTTGCCTTGACTGCTTTGAGCGTGTCTGACGTAATTCTCATATGCTCCGCATAATTTAGAACAAATCCAGAGGTTCTCCCTTGCGTATCCGTTCTCCATTCGATCAAATTATCAGCAGTCTTCCCCTGCTCTACCTGCGCAGTAATTGCTGAATTAATAGCCTCTGTCGCCATTTGTTTGACCCGCACTTTAGCCAGATGCATCATAGGTGGCTTCAAATGCTGTTCCACATAGGCGGCCACCTGTACGATTCCTACCAGCAGCGCCAATGCCACAATGAGCCACATCCTGCGTCTACCACGTCGCCTTCTGTTCGGTCTGCTGTGCCATTGCGGTTTTCTATTCATTCTGATCCCCCCGCAGCGATGAGCTTACTTTAGAAGGATATGCCGCAAATAAACGAAAAAGAAGCTGCCCGTCCGGCAGCTCCTCCTGGTGGTAAACATATATGATTTCAAATACGATTCAGTCCAAGCTCAACTCATTATTTGAAAATGTGGTCAATCTTCTCGATATCCGCTTGACTCAATTGGACATTCAGCGTTTTCAGATTCGCCAGAACCTGCTCCGGTCCCTTCGCGCCTGGAATGAGGGCATCAATCGAATCACGAGTCAAATACCATGCAAGCACCACATGAGCAACCTCTGCATTCAACGCATTAGCGATCTCGCGTACCTGCTCCACTTTGTCCAAATTACGAGCAAATGCCTCTCCCTGAAACAATGGATCTTTCGCTCTGATGTCCGTAAAAGTCATGTCTTTCGTATACTTACCACCTAGTAGTCCAGAAGCTAGCGGGAAATACGGCACAAACGAAATGCCATTTTCCTTAGTATAAGGCAGCAGATCCTTCTCAGCTTCCCGTTGCAGCAAATTATAATGGGATTGAAGCACATCTACATAGCCGTCACTATTCGCATCCTTAAGTTGTTCAATGGTAAAGTTAGATACACCTATAGCTTTAATTTTGCCTTCGTCCTTAAGCTTCTTCAGTTCTCCGACTGCTTCTGCCTTCGGCGTAGCTTCATCTGGGAAATGGATATAGAACAGATCAATATAATCCGTTTGTAATCTTTTCAGACTGGATTCGACGGATTCACGTAAAAAAGCAGGCGAGTTGTCAAAAACAACCTCTCCGTTTACAAATTTATGTGCTCCCTTGGTCGCTATAACAGCTTCCTCACGTTTGCCGCGCTCTTTAAGTACCTCACCGATCAACCGCTCTGAGTGCTCAGGCCCATAAATAAAAGCTGTATCCAGAAAATTGATGCCGTTATCCAAAGCTGTGCGAACGACTTCTTTGCCCGTTTCATTGTTCAAACCGGAAAAAAGATTATGTCCTCCTACCTTATTCGCACCCAAACCGATTGGTTTTACATATAAATCTGTTTTGCCAATACGCACTTGCTCTGCCAATTCACGTCATCTCCTTTTCGAAAGTTACTTCCATTTTATTATTACATTCCAAAAAAAGCAAAGTGCGTACCTGGCTGCTGCTCTTATCCCTTGATCCCCGTTAAGGCAATACCTTCCATAAAATACTTCTGTCCTATGGCAAAAAGAATGATAGCTGGCAACACGACAATTAAAGAAGCGGCCATCAGAACACCCCATTGCGCTGAATATATTCCCTGAAACTGCTGTAGCCCAATCGCCAACGTAAATTTGCTTTCATCATTAAGATAAACGAGCGGTCCCATAAAATCATTCCATGTGTTCAAAAATGTAAACAATCCGATGACCAAAATCGCTGACCGGGACAAAGGTAAAATAATTCGAGTAAAGATAGTAAAATGGTTGCCTCCATCCACAAATACAGCTTCATCCAGTTCTCGCGGAAGAGTCATATAAAATTGTCTGAGCAAAAAGATATTAAAAACGCCTCCACCAAAAAACGAAGGTAATACCAATGGAACATAGGAATTAACCATACCTAATGCCTGCCAACCAATAAAAGACGGAATCAGCGTAACTGCAAACGGCAGCATCATACTGCTTAATAACACAGCAAATACCTTATCTCTTCCTTTCCATCTCATTCGCGCAAAGCTGTAGGCAGAAATGGTACTCGACAGGAGTACACCCGCTAAAGTACCTGCAACGACAATAAATGTGTTCACAAAATAGCGCCCAAACGATAACTCTTCAAACGGCTGTAAAAAATTCTCAAGTACAAATGGCTCCGGAATCCATTTCGGTGGGATCAAAAAAATCTGACTTAAATCCATCATGGAGCTTCTCACCAGCCAGTAAAAAGGAAACATGCAAAAAAGTGACCCCACAATAAGCACTGTGTAGAGAAAAACTCTACTCCAACGCAAACCATGTTTTTTCATCGTCATGCCCCCCCGCCTTCGTAGTACACCCATTTGCGGGCTGTCTTAAACAGAAAGGCAGTGAATGTTAAAACTACAATAAAGAGCACCCAAGCAATCGCACAGGCATAACCCATATTCGAAAAAGTAAATGCCTCGCGGAATAAATAAAATGTATAGAACAAACTGGAGTTGTTGGGTCCACCCTGAGTCATGACGTAAGGCTGGACAAACACCTGAAATCCACCGATGAAGCCCATAATCGTATTAAAAAAAATCGTAGGCGATGTCAATGGAATTGTAATATAAACAAGCTTATGAAGAGCACTCCCGCCATCAATTTCAATGGCTTCATAATAATGCCTAGGTATATCTTGCAAGCCAGCCAGAAAAATAATCATGGTTCCCCCAACGGTCCATAAACTCATTAAAACCAGTGTAGGAACTACCGACCCTTCACTATAAATCCATTGACTTTCCGGCAAATGCAGCGCACGCAGCACCACATTCAGTAAACCAAGATCGGGATCAAACAGCCACATCCAGATCATAGACGATGCGATGAGTGGCACAATCGTAGGCAGGTAAAAAACGGTTCTGAAAAAAGCCAGACCTTTTACCTTTTGATTAAGTAATATCGCTAAAAAGAAGGCTACTATAATTTGCAGGGGCACACTCAGAAACACATAATAAAACGTAACCCCAAGGGATTTATAAAAAAATTGGTCCGTACCGTCAAATAAGTGGACGTAATTATCCAGACCGATAAAATGGGCCTGTGAAGCAACCTTATAATCGGTAAGACTGAACCAGAGACTAGCGATCATCGGTCCCAGAACAAAAATGACAAAGCCGAGAATAGCAGGGGCGGCAAAAAGCCACCCCAACCCATTTTCCTTCTTACGAATAGAAGATAATGATTGCATTCTATCCCTCTCTTTCTGTCAAAACCCTCACCTTATTCTTTCGGATATGTCCCCTTAAATTCAGCGTTGGCCTTGACGGAAACCTCCTTAAATGCTTGCTCCACCGTTTTCTTGCCCAGCCATACCTGATCCAGCGCCGGGTTAATAATTGCATTGATTTTTTCCGAATTCTTCAAATAATAGTCATAAGAATTGACACCGTTATGCAGCGTTTGGTTCATGACTGCATCACGATATCCATCCGCATGGCCTGGCTTGACATCTGCCCATTTGCTAATCAAGTCTGGTTCGGTGTACCACTTTTTCATGACAGGCATCCACAATCCGCTGGAATGCATGTCAAGCCCGCTTTCAGCATCCAGCAAGAATTTATAAAACATCCATGCTTCTTTCGGATGTTTGGCTTTGGCAGAAATTACTTCCGGTTCGCCAAACAGGATTGTTTTGCTGCTTTTCAGTTTGGGTAACACTCCTACACCAAAATTCACCTTCGATTCTCCGAGATCCAATTGGACCCACTGCCCATCCAGATCCATCGCTACACGTTTGCTTTGCAATGCTACGGCCGGGGAAGGGATATTTTTGGACTGCGTGGGCGACGGTGCCACATGATACTTGTTGATCAGATCCGCCATCTTTTGCACGGCTTCAATCACATCAGGGTTTTCAAGATTAAGCGAGTCCCCTTTATCTGAAATAACGCTTGCGTTGTTGGAAGGTACTAGCAGATGCCACATCCATGTGTCAAACCGAACTCCATACTGTTTGATGTTACTTGCATCGAAATTGGGGCTAAGCGCATTATTTCCCGCTTTATCAATGGTGAGCTTTTGCGCTGTCTCTAAGAACTGTTCCCATGTCCAAGCCTCTTCAGCTTTGATTGGCGGCAAGGCAACACCAGCCTCATCAAACAAATCCTTGTTGTAATAGAGCGCAAAGGCTTCCTCCGTCACCTTGACCCCTGCCACTTTATCCTTATCCCAATAGATGACTGAATTAGGAATGAGACTCTCCTTCGTTAGCTCCTTATCCTCCTTCAAAAATTCATTTAAATTATATAGTTTGCCTTGTTCAGCCCATTGCAGAGCCTGTGCTTTATAAATAGGAAATACATCTGGTGCCTGATTGGCGGCAAACATCGTCGTTAATTTGGTGACGTAATCCCCGGGGATGTGCATATAGTTGATTTTGATCCACGGATATTTGTCTGTGAATTTTTGGGCGATCTCCTGTTGAACCTTCTTCTCATTGGTGCTCCCCCAACTGGCATAGGTCAGTGTCACTTGCTCGTGCCCTTGTAAATCTACTGGCTTACTGCTGCTCTCATTTGAACTACAGGCTGACATCAGTCCAACGACCAAGCACATGCAGATGATCCATAACTTTCGTTTTAACATGAGTAACGCCCCCAAACCGTTTATTTTTTATCTTTTCGTTTGTTGCTTCGTCACTAAATTTATTTTAGCAAACGCTTACATTTTTGAAAGTCGCACTCTCATTGGATTGGTGTCATTTGATTAGATCTATGTGTTTCTCCGATTCGGATCAGGACAAATGTCCCTTTATCTTCTGGTGAGTGGAGCGCAACCCCATATTCCATCCCATATAACAGCCGTACTCTTCTATCTACATTTTTAATGCCCGTTGACCGGATTTCTCCAGCTTGAATGCGGCGTATATGATCTTCTTGAATTCCTAATCCATTATCCTCGACTTTAAAACACACCAATTGCTTTTCGACCCAGGCTGTGATCTTAATCCGACCACCTGATTCCATTTCGGCGAAGCCGTGAATAATTGAATTCTCCACAAAAGGCTGCAAGAAGAGTTTGGGAACCTCCATCTGAAGTAAAATGGGATCAATATCATACTCCACTGTGAACTTGTTCTCAAAGCGATTTTGCATAATATAAATGTATTTTTCCAGCCAATTCAGATCGGTTTCCAGGCTCCAGGTCTCGTTTTTGTTTCGAGTCGTAATTTGCAGCATTTCCGCCAGACTAATGATCAATCGGCCCAGTTCCTGTTGTTTATGTTCTAATGCGATCCAATACATTGTCGTTAAGGTGTTATACAAAAAATGGGGATTAAGCTGTAAATTAAGTGCCATTAACTCCGATTCTTTGGCTCGCAGACGTGATTTGTAATTTTCTTCGATCAAATCTTTAATTTTCTCATTCATTTGATTAAATCGGATCACCAAATCACCCAATTCATCATAGCCGCGTTCAGGAATTCGAATATCAAAATGTCCCTTTTCCATTACCTTCATCGCCTGTTTCATATCCGTGATGGGCTTACTGATGTATACCGACAGCAAATAAGCAAGGATGACAGCAATGAGCATCATAAAGCCTAAAAAGAACAAGGTGTAGGTACGAATCGTTGACAAATGCCCCAGTACATCTTCCATGGGAATGGCTATATATGATACCCAGCCCGTCGTCTTCATCGCTTCGTAAACCAGTACTATACTTCGACCCTTCACGTTTACCATTTTTGTCCCTTGTTCCGAAGTAATGGCATTCTTCAGCCAATCCGCCACGGGCTCCCCCGCTTGTTGCTGTCGATCTGAGCTCATGACTATCCCGTTGTTATCGTGAATCATACCGTAGGATAGATGTGCAAATCCGCTGCGGGCTGCATAATCTTCAAAACCATCCTTTAACAAATCAGGTCGGAAATTCAATATAAGTATAGGCTTTTCCTTTCCTTCAGGAAGCGTATGGAAGGTTCCAGCATCATCTAATGCAGTCAAATGAAGCTGCTTAACCACAGCAAATAAAGAGCTAAAATCATAGGAACCTTGTTTTAAATCCTGCTGATGAAAGGTGTCGGCATACGAATAGGCAGGAATCCACCTGGTAGCCCCCTCTGCTTGTACCGCCGTTGTCGCCAAGGGAGAAGAATAGAACGGCAGAACGGGAATATACATCCGCTCTGTACTTCCGTATGCATACTTTTGCGTCATAATCTGAGAAGCGTATACTTCCTCTATATTGCCAAAGTATCTGTACAAAATTTTCGTAATGCTGCGATCAGCTCGTAAAAGCGATGAAGAATCCGTAGTATCCACGTCTGTGATAGTCTGTAAAAGATCATGATCAATTGGAATCATATCCACAGTTTTTTGAATAGCTGTCAGCTTGTTATCCAGTAGCTGGTTATTACTACGCAGTACACTTGTAACGCTATCTGTTACGTTTGCAGTAATATTCCGCGCACTGGTTTCGAAGTAGACAAAGCCAAGGATCAAAACGATAAAACCAGACAACAAAAAATAGGACAGCATTAACTTCGTACGAAAGCTACTGTCCAAAAATTTTTGATATATATATTTGACTTGGCGCATTGTACCTTCCTTTCACCTAACGATCAATTGAATTTCCTGCGAAATTCTTCAGGTGTGTGCTTTACGTTTTTTTTGAACACTTTAAAAAAATACTTGATATCTTTATAACCAACCTGTCTACTAATTTCTGCGACCTTGGCGTCTGTATGCAGCAGTAAGTGCTGAGCCTTTTGCATTCTGAGCTTGACCATATATTCTGTGAACGAGAGCCCAAAATAGTTTTTGAACAAAATGCTAAAATAGGATGCATTATAGTGAAAGCGCCGAGCCACAATCTCCAGACTTAGGTCTTCATGAAGATGTGTATCCAGAAATTCCTTGCATTTTTTCATGATGGGTTCACCTTTGGAGCTGCCATCAAGCTCAAGAATCAGCTCTTTTAACCATGCTGCAATACGATCCTCAAGATTTTGAAGACATGTGGCCTCTTCGACAGCTCGGTTCAACTGTTCCGAGTAACGTGAGTAGACTTCCTCACTCCACCCTATACTTAACCGTGGTAAACTAACTAGCAGAAGCTGTATCAATTTAGCTTTAAGTGCTTCAGGGGCAGGATACCCTTGGGATATTCGTCCAATGAAATGTTGCACTCGGCCCAATAGCTGATCGATCTCTCCATTGTAGATAGCGCTTTCAATGAACTTCAGAAAGGCCATTTGTTCGTGGGTGCTCATTTCCTGTACCGGCTGTTCATCATCTGAAACGACAAGGTTCAAACATCTGGTGTGAGGTGTATAAAACCGCATGGAGATAAGGCGGACAGCCTTTTCGTGAGACGGGCTTATTTGCATCTTATCGAAGTCAAATGGCTGACCCCAAGCAAACCAAATGGAGATAGCTTGCTGCTGCTCCACCTTTTTCAGTCCAGCTTGAAGTGCGCTTTTGGCCTTCTCGCCTTCAGTCCTATCCCTCCAATTCACCACGGCGACCATATGCTCTTTAGGGGTTTCAAGTGGGAACACGACAGAAGATGCCCACGGTCGCAATATTTCAACAACCGCGTTTCGTAGCTTAGAATCCCACGCATATATATCCTCCGGGCGGGATGCAGATGTCCCCAACGCAAGAACTTCTCCTATCCCCTGCCATCCAAAGTAACTCTTTAATAAGCTTTTCTCGTTAGGCTGTAACTTGTCTGTCACGCATCTGCTAAACAAATGCTCCACAAATGCAGGCATGCTTTGCTCGATCTGATTCAACGCTGTTCGATTTTCACCGAGTGCTCCCTGCTCCTCTACAATGATCTTCTCCATTTGTTGAATCACTTCAATAAGTTGCTGTGATTGCACCGGTTTCACCAAATAATCATTCGCTCCGTACCGTACCGCCTGCTGTGCATAGCTAAATTCCTGGTAGACTGTCACTAAAATAACTTTGGTCTCATGCTGACCCGATGTTCTCAATTGTTGTAGATATTCAATCCCATTCATAATCGGCATTTGAATATCTGTAAAAACGATCTGGATCGGCTGGGATAATGAAATGGTCAAAGCATCTTTCCCATTCTTGGCTTCCCATACTTCGTATTCTGGACGTAAATCCCGGATCATGGCAGCCAACCCACGACGCTGCCTAGTTTCATCATCTACAACAAGTACTCCCAGCGGGATCGAATTCACAGACTCCCCTCCTGTCGGTCTTATACACGTATGTTTTTTCAGTATAACACTTACAGGCGGGGACCCATCCTATTTTCTTTTTCGCTTCATACTACGAATGGTCGTTTTTGTGGCCTGATCCACCCGGTATGATTCTGTGATTTTTTGCAGAGCTTTGTTGAAGGTAAAATCATCTAATGTATTATGATTTAAATACGCCATGGTTGCCTCAGGCAGCTTGATATAGCAGATAGATATCGCCCATGCTACCGCCATTTGTACATAATAGTCCTCACGATAGGTCTGGTCTAGCAAAGTAAGCACACGGTTAATATACTGTTCCTCAATATAAAAATTCAGAAGCATAACCACTCCAAACCGAATTTCATATTCTTTCTTAGAGAACAGATAGGGCTGAATAAAATCCCATACTCTTTCTTTATGTTGCTTCGTAATTTTCAATCCGGCACAGAAACTGTCACATACGGACCAATTATCAATTTTAGGAACAAACTTGGCGGTATACCTCAAAACTTCCTCTATATCTGTTCTTACAGAACCAATCACCATACCTTGCAGCATCACCTCTTCAAAGTGTTCGCTTTCAGCGGTCTCCAGATAGAGGCGCCAATCTCCCTTGGCAATATCTTGAGCCAGCTTACGCAGCACTGGCAGACGCACACCCAGCACATTATTAATCGTCGGAAGCAATGTAGCCGTAAATTTCTGAAAATCCGTATCCACATGTGACAATATCTGTTCTCTGATGGTCTTCTCCATATTTCCCACTCCCTGTTTACTAACGAAATGAAATACTCCACAAATAAATGGAGGCCACTGAACCATAAGGCGAATACACTTGGCGATACTCTTCAAATTGCTGCTTGGTCAGTGTATCTAAATGGTACAACTTCATCATTCCCCGCCGAATAGCCATATCGCCCCAACTGACGACGTCCGGACGTTCCATGCAATTAATCAACATCATTTCAGCTGTCCAAGGGCCTATCCCTTGCAACGTAGATAATTTTTGGATCACCTGTGTATCGGAAAGCTCATATAATTCCTGTAAATCCAACAATCCCTGCTCGATCGTTTGGGCTATATTCAGGATACATGCTGCCTTTTTCATGGTGATCCCACAGCTTTGAATATCTTGAGCCGTCTGAACGGCTATATTTTGCGGAGTGATCGCGCCTAATTTCTCCTGCATCCTTGTCCATATGGTCTGAACCGCCTTGGCGGAAATAAGCTGCCCCACAATCGCATGGACAAGCGCTGCAAACAGGTCGGGAATGATTACGCGTTCTACCTTGCCCATTTGCGTTATAGCTGTACCAAGTACGGTATCTACCGTTTTTAGGTAGTTGATTTCCTTTTCCCCATAGTCAAAGTTCTTGGTCATTACCGTTTCCATTGGTTCTCCCGCTCTCCTTGTAAGGTGCACTCTTCATTTAATGGCATAGTTGCTTACATATCAGGGTTCGAATCCTTCTTTGCTCACATAGAGCTGTTCTTTCGGAAAAACCTGAAGAAAACGCTCATAAACCGCCTTATACGCAGCAGGGTGATACCATTCCTCCAGCCCCAATGACTCATACAGCGCACCAATGTTCAAGCTACGCGTCCGTCTTCCCCCGCTGCCGTCTCCCATAAAATAATCATCTATACAGACACGGTTGACCAGAGACACGAGCTTGTCTGCAAAATGCTCACTGCTTGGCAGCATCGGAGCAATGGTAGCTTGCGTCGGTACACCTGCCTCTTTTAAAAGTTGCAGCGTTTGAAGACGAGCCTGGATGGGGGGAGCTTCCGGGGTGAAATGTTTGCGTATATCCTCGCGGTCTGTTTCTACAGTGATACTTACACGTACACGTTCCTTTAATTGAAGCAATAGATCAATATCCCGTCGTACAAGCGGACTACGCGTCTGTATAAAGAGAAAATCCGCCGGATCTTCCACCATCACTTCCAGCAGAGATCGGGTCACCTCTTCTTTGTACTCAGCCGGCTGATAAGGATCTGTGCTTGACGACATAAAAATCGTGACTTTACCTTTGGATATGGCCCTGCGAAGCTCCTTGCGAAGAATATCTGTCGCCTCTTTTTTAATATCAACCCATGTTCCCCAAGCTTCCCTCCGAAACGTAGAGACTGGCAATTGGCGTACATAACAATAAGAGCAACCAAAGGTACAGCCGGTATACGGGTTCAACGAGTGTGTATACCCTGACAAGAAGCCTGTCCCTTTATTCAAAAGAGTCTTGGGGGATTTGTAATACTCATTTTTCATACCTAACCTCACTACTATATTGGTTTGTGTGTGCAATTCTTTTCAAGCTGCAAAAGCTTCACCTTCATGTCCAGCCCCCCACGATATCCGGTCAAAGCTCCATTCTTACCAATGACCCGGTGACAAGGAATGGTGACCAAAATCGGATTAGCACCAATAGCAGTACCTACCGCACGAACAGAGTTCGGCTTTTGAATAGCGTTGGCAATGTCTGAATAGGATTGTGTCTCCCCATACGGAATATTACACAGCGCGTTCCACACAGCCATTTGAAATGCAGTTCCCTGAAAGTCAAAGGGGAATGTAAAACGTGTGCGCTCCCCTTGCAAATATTCAATCAACTCCTTGGCATAGGGCTGTAAAATGGTAACCTCTTCAACTAAAGGACTGCCGGGAAATCGACTTCCTGCCCATGTAAGCAATTCCTCTACAGGTTGATTAAGCGAACCAACATAACATAATCCTTCCGATGTAGCTGCAATATATAAATTCCAATCCTCATGCACCAATAATGACCAATAGATCGTTTTATTCATTTGATATACCATGCTGTGTATCTCCTTTTTGAGTTGCTATGGATTCGAGTTGGCGATATTGCAATGGAGTGTAGCCTGTATTCTTTTTAAACAACGTAATAAAGTAAGGGGTATTGGACAGACCTACGTTCTCCCCCACTTCCGCAACAGATTGTTGTGAGCAAATAAGCAGCTTCTTCGCTTGTTCCAACCTAGTACGCTGTATATATTCCATCGGAGTTACATGCATGATTCGCTTGAAGGTACGATGTAAATGATACGGACTTCCATGACTGATCTCTGCCAGGACGTTCAATGTTAAGCCCTTCATATAGTTCGAATCTACGTATTCTGCAACTCCTGCGATCCAGTCGTGATCAGGCAATCGTTGTCCTGTCGGTTTACATCTTTTGCATGGACGAAAATACTCAGCCAAAGCCTGCTCTGCTGATATAAATAAACGGATGTTCTCTCTTTTAGGAGGTCGGGATTTGCAGGAGGGGCGACAAAATATTCTCGTTGTCTTTACAGCGTACAAAAATACCCCGTCATAAGACTTGTCATTTTCTATAATAGCTCTCCACTTCTCGTCTGTTATGGATAAATCGGATGTTCTCATTTCAATCTCCCCTCTTGTGCAATGTACCCTGCCTCATACCTAAATTATAAACTAAACACTGAACATATGTACCCCTTTTGGAATGTAAAGGCAAGATAATGAAAAAAGATGACTCCATGAGGAGCCACCTTTAAATGTAGTAATCTATCTTAATTAGGCTTGGAGCTTACCTGGTTCAACCGTGATCTTCAACTCATCTGAAGGATGCTGATATGCCTGTGACCAATAATCTGCATTTGAAATTCCCGCCTGCTTCGGGTCAAATACCGGGTCTAGCCCTTGGCGCCGTTGCCGCTCGTAATCCTTAAGCACGAGAAGCGCAGGCTTGGCCAGGAGAATCATAGCAATCAGATTCACCCACATCATAATACCGACGCCCATATCCCCTAGTGTCCACGCCAAGGCCGATTCTTTGACGACCGTTCCATAAAACGTCGAACCCAGAATAACCAACTTTAACAGGAACATAGGCCATTTGGCTTTACGGTCGGCAATCAGGTAGGCCATATTCGTTTCAGCGATGTAATAATACGCAATAATGGTGGTAAATGCGAAAAAGAACAAGGTTATGGACAAGAGACTTGAGCCGAAGCCCGGGAATACCGATTCAATAGCAGCCTGTGTATATTGTGTTCCTTCTTCAACACCCGGGAGATGCTGTACAATATAACCCCCACCCGGTCCCTTCACGTTGTACATCCCTGTAAACAAGACCATGAAAGCCGTGGACGTACAGACTAAAAAAGTATCTACATACACGGAAAAGGCTTGAACCAGCCCCTGTTTTGCTGGATGGGACACTTCTGCGGCTGCTGCCGGATGCGCGCCAGAACCTTGTCCCGCTTCATTAGAATAAATGCCTCGTTTTACACCCCAGGCAATGGCTGTCCCTGCTATACCTCCGAACACTGAATCTACACCAAAAGCACTGCGAAAGATCAGGGCAAATACCTCGGGAAGCGCAGTAATGTTCGTCATCATAATATAGAAAGAGACAAGGATGTAGCCTAGTGCCATAAACGGTATGACAACCTGAGCCACATTGGCAATTCTTTTGACACCGCCAAAAATGATAAGCGCCAGCAACACGACTACTAATATCCCAGAAACCTTCATATCCATACCAAACGAACTATGAAAAGCTACGGCGATGGAGTTCGATTGAGTTCCTGGCATCAACAAACACATAGCGACCAACGCTACTACCGCAAAAATAACGGCAAACCATTTTAAGCCTGTTCCTTTTTCAATATAAAAAGCCGGGCCGCCTCGGTACTGACCATCACGCTTTACCTTATATACCTGAGCCAGTGTAGATTCAACAAACGCAGTAGCCGACCCGATAAAGGCCATGACCCACATCCAAAATATTGCTCCAGGCCCCCCCATACCGACTGCCAATGCAATCCCAGCAATGTTCCCCGTCCCTACACGTCCCGATAGCGCCATCGTAAAGGCTTGAAAAGAAGAAACTCCTGCCTCTGAGCTTTTTCCTTTAAAGACAAGGCGAATCATCTCTTTGAAATGCCTAATTTGTAAAAATCGAGTCATGATTGAAAATAATAGCCCCACGCCCAAACAGACATATACCACAGGATTGCTCCAAATGACACCATTTACTGCCTCTGCCCACTTCTCTAACATTCCTTGTATTTCCCCCTGATCCATCAATTCATCTAGTCTATGTTTTCAGAAAATTTGCATAATTACAAAAAATTATATATTAGTTTTTACAACCGTACAAGCTAATTTAATTGACATATTGTCAATTACAAATAGACTTATCCGGCATAATAGAACGACAAAAAAGCTCTGATGATCCGTGAATGCGGATCATCAGAGCTTGGTCCTTACTTAAGATTTCAAGCGTTGCCTGCTTGCTCATTTGGAGCGCTAGACAGTTTCAACAACGGTGCTTGCTCCGTTACCTGCCCTTGAGGGATGGGGAGGATTTCCGTATATTCAGAAGAATTTGTGATGATAACTGGCGTAATCGTAGGATAACCCTCTGCCTTGATTTGCTCAACATCAAATTCGAGTAGCAAATCTCCTGCTTTTACTTGATCGCCTTCTTTGATATAGGAAGTAAAATGTTTACCGTCCAGCTTGACTGTATCTACCCCAACGTGAATTAAAACTTCTGCTCCGTGATGCGAGACCACTGCAAGCGCATGTTTTTTCTTGAACGCTACAGTAATAGTTCCGTCGAACGGAGCTACGACTCTGCCTGTTGTCGGCTGGATGGCGATACCTTTACCCATAGCTTCCGAAGCAAACGCAGGATCGGGAACCTCCGACAGAGCGACCACCGTTCCTTCAATCGGGCTTAGCACCTCTTCGTTAGAAACGGTAACTGTAGAAGTCGATTCTTTAGCCGAGTTGTCAGCGGTTTCTTCCTCTTCAACTGGATCTTCGAAGCCTAAAATATAAGTCAAGATAGCCGAAACCAAGAATGAAACAGTAATCCCTAGAATCAATCCTGGGAAGCCTTGTCCGCCAGGGCCGTAAAAGATCGGCAAAGTCAGCAACCCAGGTGCGCCGGAGGCAAATGCTTGCGTCCCCGCTTGGCCGATAATGGCACCACCGACAGCACCGCCGATAACACCAGCAATAAACGGGCGCTTCAGTGGCAGCGTAACCCCATAGACCGCTGGCTCTGTAATACCGAACAAAGCGGTAAGTGTAGCAGAACCTGCCAGCGTTTTCAGCTTTTTATTTTTCGTTTTCAGCATGACACCAAACGCTGCACCGGTTTGAGCAAAGATGGAAGCCGAAGCAGCAGGCTTAATACCGTCTCTGCCGTTAACAGCAATGTTATTAATAAATACAGGTACAAGACCCCAGTGAACACCGAAAATAACGAGCAACTGCCAGCAAGCACCAAGAATTGCTCCAGCCAGCAGCGGACTAAAGCTGAACGCAGCAACGAGCGCGGTAGCGATTGCATTGCCCACATACACCCCAACTGGACCAAAAACCATCAGAGTCAGAGGAAGCATAATTACAAGTAGAATCAAAGGTGTAATAAAGTTTTTGACGCTCTCATGGATCAGTCGATTGCACCATTTTTCCAGCTTACTCATGACGATAACGGCTAAAATAATCGGGATAACGGTTGATGAATAACTCATCATCACAATAGGAATACCGAAAAAGTCTGTTGCTGTACCTTCTGTTTTCAGCGTGACAATCGTCGGGTAAAGCAGCCCTCCGGCAATGGTCAAAGCAACGAAGATATTACCTCCGAATTTCCGTGCCGTTGTAACCGCTAACAAGAGCGGCAGGAAATAAAACAAGCTGTCGGCCGCAGCATACAAAATCATATAAGTAGTGTCTTTCGGAACCAACCAGCCGAGGTTGCTCGCAATCAGCAGCAGACCTTTCAAAATACCGGACCCCGCCATAACTCCGAGCAATGGTGCAAAAATGCTGGAAATTACGTCAATTACAGCGCCAAATCCTTTTTTGCCTTTAGTTGAGTTCTCTTCTTTTCCAGTTTCATTCAAAATGTTGGATACTTGGCCGATGGCACTATATACTTCTGGTACTTTGTTGCCGACCACAACCTGGAACTGGCCACCGCTCTGCTTGACCGTAATAATTCCATCGGTTTTCTCCAGCTTTGCCTTATCTGCTTTCGCCTCATCTTTTAGCACAAAACGCAGGCGCGTGGCGCAGTGTACGAGCGATACTACATTTTTTTCCCCGCCTACCAGGTGCACAATTTCTTTAGCCAGTTTTTCATAACTCATGATGGACACCTCCATGTTCTAAGGGGCTTTTTACATATTTAGGCACACAAAAAACCTAAGCCTTGAAAAATGGTGGGCACTTGAGTCCCGCGATTTTTCATGACTTAGGTTTTGCCTGCATAACCAGTAACAATCCCAGTTAAAACTTATTAAATTCCTGTTACTCACATAATACATTTAATATACCATATTTGTCAACAAAAACATTTAAACATTTATTTTGATTCTTTTCGAATAAAAAGTTTAGCTTATCTGTTCACCACTCGTTCAATGTGTACAGTCAAATACAACTTTTCTTCGTTCGTCAATTCATGATTGTATTCTTTTTTAACGAAAGTTCCGATTTTCTCCGTACAAGCGGCTGCATCCTTGTGCTTTTCCTTAATCAAGTCATATAAATGATCATAGTTATTTTCATAGTGATTTCCCTTAAATACGCGCTGAGCGAAAAATTTCAGATGCGTAATAAAGCGGAAATAACTTAGAGAATCCTCGTCAAAATCAACCTTAAAGTGGTACTTTGCGATATTGATAATTTGCTGGATAAACTTCGTAATGCTCATGGTCGTAATGACTTCCTCATTCATTTCAGCATTCACAATGTGAAGGGCAATATAAGCCGCTTCATCCACAGGCAGTTCAATATCGAGCTTTTGTTTAATTTGTTCCAGCGTTCTTAGACCAATCGCGAATTCTTCTCTGTACAGCTGCTTGATTTCCCACAATAACGCGTTTTTGATTTCTAGTCCTTCCCGGTACCTTTCAATAGCGAAATTGATATGGTCGGTCAGAGAAACATAAATATTTTCGTTCAGCTTTCTGTTCAGATTATGCTTGGCGTCATTAATGACTTCCTCCACAATCACAATCAAATCCAGCGGTACCTCACGCAGCAGCATTTTGAAGTTATCGGATGTCTGCTTGTTTTTCAGCGCAAATACCTTCTGAATTCTGGTTTCATCTACTGTGTCTCCAGGCTTTTTCTTAAAAGCAATCCCCCGACCCATGACTACGAGTTCAGTACCGTCTGTCTGGTAAACACTAATTACATTGTTGTTGATGACCTTTGCTATATTCATCTCGATCCCCCGTTCCATATGCCAGCAAGAGCCACTCATGCTCCATCCACTTTATTGCAAACAAAAAAAACCGAAGCACGCCAAATAAACAAGACTGTAAAATCCGCTTATTCGTTGCTTAGGTTTTGCCTGCTCTGCAGTAACAATCCTAAAAATGATGGAATTGCGTCAAGTATAGCCCGAAAAGGAACGATTGTCAACGCTTTCAATTGAGAAACGAGGATCGGAAATTCCCGTTGATTCAGGACGTCCGATCCTATTTTCTTGTCGTACGACTATTCGCCGAGATTTTCACCATCGGAATGAATTACGTTTTTATACCAGTCAAAGCTTTTCTTTTTAATACGTTTCAACGTACCGTTGCCTTCATTGTCACGGTCTACATAAATGTAACCATAGCGTTTTTTCATTTCTCCAGAGGATGCGCTGACAATATCAATAGGTCCCCAGCTGGTGTAACCGATAATTTCGACGCCGTCTTGAAGAGCCTCACCCATTTCAGCAACATGTCGCTTGAGATAGTCGATTCGGTAATCGTCATTCACTTCTCCTTCAGGTGAAACCACGTCATTGGCACCAAAGCCATTTTCCACTACGAAAAGAGGCTTTTGGTAACGGTCATGCAATTGGTTGGCTGTAATGCGGAATCCTTTTGGATCGATCGTCCAGCCCCATTCGGATTTGTCCAAATATGGATTAGCCACGGAACCGAATACATTACCACTGGTCATATTTTTGACAACTTCCGGGTCTGTGCTGGTTGTCCGGCTCGAATAATAGCTAAATCCGATGTAGTCGACGGTATGGTCTTTCAAAATGGCTGCGTCGCCGGATTCCATCTCGATGTTTAGTCCATGATCCTTGAAGAAGCGTTTGGCATAACCAGGATATTCGCCGCGTGACTGTACATCAATGAAGAAGTAGGACTCGCGGTCTTTTTCCATCCCCTGATACACATCTTCGGGATTACATGTATACGGATAGAAGCTTCCAGCAGCAAGCATACAGCCAATTTTCGCATCTGGAATGATCTCGTGACATGCTTTTACAGCCAGCGCGCTTGCAACAAGCTGATGATGCGCAGCCTGGTACTGAATTTGTTTAACGTTTTCGCCTTCTTGGAATACAAGCCCTGCACCGAGAAACGGCAAGTGGAGCAGCATGTTGATTTCATTAAACGTCATCCAGTATTTCACTTTATCCTTGTAACGAGTGAATACGGTTTTGGCATAGGTTTCAAACAGACCAACCAGTTTCCGGTTGCGCCAGCTTCCGTACTTCTCGATCAGAGCTACCGGCACGTCAAAATGAGCAAGGGTCACAACCGGCTGAATGCCATGTTTATGCAATTCATCGAACAAATCATCGTAAAATTGCAGCCCCGCCTCATTGGGAGTAGCGTCTTCTCCAGTTGGAAAAATACGAGCCCAGGCAATGGAAACACGCAGTGCTTTGAAACCCATTTCTGCAAATAGTGCAATATCCTCGCGATATTGGTGATAGAAGTCAATGGCTTCATGGGAAGGATAGAATTCGCTTTCAAGTGGGGTTAGCGAAGGAACATTCCCTTTCATTATGCTTCTTCTCTTCTCTCCGGTAGGCAGCAGATCCACCAGGCTCAATCCTTTACCGTCTTCCAAATAAGCCCCCTCGGCCTGGTTGGCTGCAAGAGCACCGCCCCATAAAAAGTCTTTAGGAAAAATATAACTGGACATAAACGTTCTCCTTCCAAATGTGTGATAAAAGGGTGTACAGAAAGGGAGATGAATAATAAAAAAACCCAAACCAGCCTGGTTACACTTGCGGTGTAAACAAGCCGATTCAGGTTATGCCCTAACGGTAACATCCCATGAAAAGGTTATTCATATTTGATTGAAACTCTAACAAAGATTTAGGAGCCTGTCAAATTTAATAGATATGATACATACGCTATTCACTCTAAACAAAATACGAATTTTTAGTTTATTTTCGCAAAATAACTAAACTAAACAACTAATTTTTTATAAACAAGCTAATTGACAGCGGTTTACAGAGGTGATACGATGACTTTGAAAATAAAAATTTATATAATTTATCCACTACAATTCAGTTTTGTTTAGTGAAATTTTAATTTGTTTACTTCTAGTACAAGGAGAGTTATTCATGAAAAAGCTGAAACTGGGTTATGCGCCTACTCGACGATTCACCTTCAGTGCTGAAGATGCATTCCGCTACAAAGTTGCCATTCGCCAACAAATCGAGAGCTTCGGAATGAACATTGATATCGTGGATTTGGAAGGGCTTAATGAGGAAGGTTTGCTGTATGACGACCATATTAATGCGGACTTGATTATCAAACGTTTCAAGGAAGAGGAAGTGGACGCCGTTTTCTTCCCCCACTGTAATTTTGGTACCGAGGATACGGTTGCCCGTGTGGGCAAGGCACTTGGCAAGCCGGTTCTATTGTGGGGTCCACGTGATGAGGCTCCGTTGGCCGACGGCATGAGATTACGGGACACCCAGTGTGGATTGTTCGCTAGCGGAAAGGTGCTTCGCCGCTTTAATGTCCCTTTTACCTATATCACAAACAGTCGTGTAGCCGATCCGGTATTTGAACGAGGCTTTAACAATTTTATCTCGGCTGCCAATGTAGTACGACAGTTCAAAAGTTTACGAATTCTCCAGATAGGTCCTCGTCCTGCTTCCTTTTGGACTATGATCTGCAATGAAGGGGAGCTGTTGGAGCGATTCGGTATTGAGATTCATCCAATTACGCTAGTAGATATTCAGCTGCGTTCAAAGAAAATTGCAGCCGGGAGCAGTGCTGAACTTTCAGAAGCGATTGATTATATCAAAGAGAAGCTGGACTACAGTGAAGTCACCGAAGAAGATATCAGACGCATTGCTGCACTTAAAGTAGCCATGAAATCCTACGCTATCGAAACGGGAAGTACAGCCATCGCGATCCAATGCTGGTCCTCCCTCCAGGAAGCTATGGGAATTATGCCTTGTCTGGCCAATGCCATTTTGACAGATGAACAAATTCCGGTCACCTGCGAAACCGATATTCACGGAGCAATTACTTCGGTTATGGTACAAGCGGCTGCGATGAACGAACTCCCCACTTTTTTCGCTGATATTACGGTACGTCATCCTGAGAATGACAATGGAGAGCTTCTTTTCCACTGCGGGAACTTTCCAGTATCCATGTCTATTGAGAACAAACCCAAACTACGCAAGCACTTCCTGTTCGATGATCACGCACCAGGCACACATGAAGGACAAATCAAAGGCGGCGGCATGACCATCGCCCGTTTTGATGGTGATCATGGAGATTATTCCATTTTCCTCGGCAAAGCTAAAGGAATTGAGGGACCTTATACCCGCGGCTCGTATGTTTGGGTAGAGGTCAACGACTGGCCGTTATGGGAAGAAAAGCTCGTCAAAGGTCCTTACGTCCATCACTCTGTTGGCATTCATGCTAATGTCATCCCGGCTCTGTACGAGGCCTGCAATTACCTTCCAGGTGTCACGGCAGATCCGGTAGATCCTACCGAACAGGAAATTCAACGCTGGTTGCGTGGTTCCGATCTCGCTGTCACCAAGTCGGGTATTCTGGTTTAACTATATTATTTTAGGAGGGCACTATGGAAATCCTAGACTTGAAAATCAAAGCCGCACAAATCCGTAAGGACCTGCTCACCATTATTCATCGTGCCAAAACAGGGCATACAGGAGGCTCGCTGAGCAATACGGATATACTCACCGCCCTATACTACGAAATCATGAATATTGATATCACTAATCCTAAATGGGAGGAACGTGACCGCTTTATTGCCAGCAAGGGACATTCCGTCGAGTCTTTATGGTGTATTCTGGCAGACCTTGGTTTCTTCCCTAAAGAAGAACTGGAAACCTATAGCCAGTTCGGAACCCGTCTGATTGGACATCCGAACAATAAAGTTCCCGGTATTGAAATGAATACAGGCGCATTGGGCCATGGCCTCCCCATCTCAGTCGGTATAGCACTGGCTGCCAAGCGTGACGGGCGATCCTACCGTGTATTCTGTCTCATGGGTGACGGGGAGCAAGCGGAAGGCTCCAATTGGGAAGCTGCTATGGCAGGTGCCCATTACAAACTGGATAATCTTGTCGGTATCATTGACCGCAACGGCCTGCAAATTAGCGGTACAACCGAGGAGGTTATGGGACTTGAACCCCTGGAGGAAAAGTGGGCCGCTTTCGGCTGGAACGTGATCTCCATTGACGGCAACAGCATGGAGGAACTGATCCATACATTCCGCAATGTCCCTGAAATTGAAGGCAAACCAACGTTGGTGCTGGCAAACACGATCAAGGGAAAAGGTGTATCCTTTGCCGAGGGTGTTCCAGGCTGGCATCACCGTATTCCAAGTGATGATGAACTTGAACGCGCACTGGCGGAACTGACACAAGAAATAGACGAATTATCCGGGAAAGGACAGGTGAGATAAACAATGAACAAAATCCCAAATCGTCAGGTCATCTGTGAAACGCTGCTTAGCCTTGCCAAAGAGGATCGGGATATTATGGTGTTGGCTAGTGATTCTCGCGGCTCTGCTGCTATGGCTCCCTTTGCCGATGCCTATCCGGAACAATTTGTGGAGGTAGGCATTGCCGAGCAAAATATCGTCGGTATGTCTGCTGGACTCGCACACAGCGGTAAAAAGCCGTTCGTCACCTCTCCTGCCTGCTTCCTAAGCATGCGTAGTATTGAGCAGATCAAGGTAGATGTAGCCTATTCCGGAACCAATGTAAAGCTGATTGGGATAAGCGGTGGTGTTAGCTACGGTGCACTAGGGATGTCCCATCACTCTGTCCAGGATATTGCTGTGGCGCGAGCGATTCCTGGTTTGATGGTCTTACTCCCCGCCGATCGTCATGAAACCAAGAAAATGACCGAAGCGCTGGTTCAGCATGAAGGAGGCGCATATGTAAGGATCGGACGTAATGCTGTTGAGGATGTCTATCCGTCCGATGATTATCCGTTTGAGATTGGGAAAGCTGTTACCCTACAAGAAGGATCAGATATTACCCTGATTGGCGCTGGTGAGACCGTCCGTATCATTCTGGATGCGGCTGAGTTGCTGGGGCAGATGGGTATTAAAGCTCGTGTTCTCAATATGCACACCATCAAGCCACTTGATGAGGAAGCGATCATCGCCGCAGCCCGGGAAACGGGAGGTATTGTCACCGTAGAGGAGCATAGTGTATTCGGAGGCTTGGGTGCCGCTGTAGCAGAAGTGGTGGTTCAACATCAACCGGTTCCTATGAAAATGCTGGGCATACCGGATGAGCCAGCGATTGCTGGCAAAACAGCTGAAGTCTTTGAACATTATGGACTTACCTCTGAGAATATCAGCAAGATTGTGCTCGAATTGATGAACAAGTAAGGAGCTGTAGCTGTAATGAATACCGAGACCTATATTCTGGCGATCGATCAAAGCACTTCCGGAACCAAAACACTGCTGGTTAATCAGCAAGGCGAAGTGATTACCCGTTATTCTTTGGAGCACAAACAATATTACCCACAGCCGGGCTGGGTTGAACACGACCCGCTTGAGATATATCATAATGTACTTATTGCTGCGAAAGGCGTACTGGAGAAAGCAGGGCTTTCTCCTTCCTCGCTGGCCGCAGTAACCATTACGAATCAGCGAGAAACGGCTCTGATCTGGGACCGTTCTACTGGCTTGCCTATCTATAATGCCATTGTATGGCAGTGCCAGCGAACGGCAGAGGTCTGCACACGGTTGAAGAATACTGGCTATGAAGATATTATACGCTCCAAGACAGGTCTAATGCTCGATCCTTATTTCTCTGCCGCCAAGTTCAATTGGATTTTGGAACATGTACCTCATGCCCCCCAATTGCTTGCTGAAGGTAAACTACTTGCAGGGACTATTGACAGCTGGCTGCTATGGAAGCTTACGGGCGGTCAAATACATGCAACCGATTACAGTAACGCCAGCCGGACTTCCCTTTTTAACATTCATACTCTGGCTTGGGATATGGAGTTGTGCAATATATTCGGTGTTCCTTCCTCCCTGCTCCCTGAGGTAAAAGCATCCGATACCTTGTATGGCTATACACAGGAAGCGGAATTATGGGACGAACAAGTAGCGATATCAGGGATAATCGGAGATTCACAGGGTGCACTGTACGGGCATCGTTGCTTCGATACTGGCGATGCCAAAGCGACATATGGGACTGGAACATCTGTACTTATGAATATTGGTTCGCAACCCGTACAGGGCGGTGAAGGCTTGGTTACAACGATTGCCTGGGGGGCTTCAGGAAAGGTATCTTATGCATTGGAAGCTGTTATACGTACGACCGGAGACAGTATAAAATGGACACGGGATAATTTAGGATTATTCTCTTCATTTGAGGAAATGCAATCCATGATCACCGAATTGCAGGACAATGAGGGCGTATATCTGGTCCCTGCTTTTGTCGGTTTAGGTGCTCCCTACTGGAATCCCTCTGCACGTGCTGCAATTGTAGGTATGACCCGTGGAAACGGCAAAGCACATATTGTACGCGCAGCGCTAGAGAGCATCGGGTATCAAGTGAGAGATGCGGTTCAATTTATACGTGAACAATCCGGTGTGCCCCTTACTAGTTTACGTACGGATGGCGGGGGCTCATCTAACAGCTGGCTCATGCAGTTTCAGGCAGATATTCTGGGTACCCATGTTACCCGCTCTACCTGTGCTGAGCTGTCTGCAATGGGTTCTGTGTATCTGGGCGGTCTCGGTGTCGGATACTGGTCAGATCCTAAAGGCATCATCACGGGAAATACCTCTGATCAGAATCTGTATGAGCACTACACCCCTAGTATGGATGAAGTCAGCCGCCAGCGGCTTTATGCAGGTTGGCAGAATGCAGTGCAAATGGTAATACGTTCAGAACAACCGCTTACACCATCTTCTTCCGCTAATTGTTGATGAATCTTCCTCATTTACTTTTGAGCTCTTACTACAAGCTTCCGATTATTTTACAGGTGTTACACTTGGATAATCGGAGGTTTTTTATGTACACTGCATGTATTCCGCTTTACAGAAAGGGGGAAACCTTGAATGAATGCACGCATGGTTTCAATTCTTCAGTACTTGCTGGCTGCCGATGCTCCCGTCAAAAGTGATTATCTCGCCAAATTGATTCAAGTTACTTCACGTACCATTCGCAGCGATATCCGGGAACTAGATGAATTTCTATCCAAGCACGGGGCAGCAATTGAACCTGTTCGTTCAAGGGGATATGAACTAAAAATTACGGATCATCGTAGCTTTCGTGCGCTGCTGCAGCAGCTGTTCCTGTCCGGCGAGCCCGATGATCCAGGTTCTCCCGGCTATCGGCAATTGTATTTAATCAAGCGTCTCCTGCTCGCTGATCATTATGTGAAGCTGGAAGACCTCGCAGATGAGCTATATATAAGCAAGTCTACGGTGCAGAATGATTTCAAAGAGGTTAAACAAACCCTACAAAGCTACGGAATCACCATTGATAAACGGCCAAATTACGGAATCAAACTGAAAGGTGATGAAGTCCAGCTTCGGTTTTGCTTGTCCGAGTTTATTGTGAGCCGTTCCGAAGAACAAGGCGGAACACTTCATGCAGCGCTACGCATCGTCACCCCGCGCGAAATGACGCTGATTTGTGGAATCGTTCTGGAACAGACTCAGAAATATGAAGTAACACTCTCCGATATCGCCTTCAGCAATTTGTCCATTCATATTGCGATCGCCTGCAAGCGCATCCGTGACGGAAACCAGGTAGCTATGCTCTCGGCGGAAATAGGAGATCTGCGGGGCACCGATGAATTTCGGGCTGCCGAGCATATTGTCGAGCTGATCGAAAAGGAATTGCAGTTGTCTTTTCCCGAAAATGAAATCGCCTACATTGCCATGCATCTTGCCGGAAACAAGTGGTTTGTCAGAATTGAAGGACACCCTATAGAGGACATGGGACCCGAGAAGCTGCTGGACTGGAACCTCTTTGAACTGGGCAAGGAAATGCTCGCCGAGATCGACAGGGATTTGAATCTGAACATCAGCTGTGATACAGAACTGCTCATAGGCATCTGCCTTCATCTGAAGCCAGCGCTGAACCGGGTAAAGTATGGAATGAACATCCGAAACCCCATGCTGGATCATGTCAAGAGCAACTACCCTCTGGCTTTTCAAGCGGGAGTTATTGGTGCCAAGCTGATCGAGAGCAAGCTGAATATTGCCATCCCGGAAGCAGAGATGGGCTATCTCGCCATTCATATCGGGGCAGCCATCGAACGACAGCGTATGAACACCCGGCCAAAACGCTGTCTGGTCGTCTGCACTTCAGGAGTCGGAAGCGCCCGGCTGCTCAAGTACAAACTGCAAAGCACTTTTGGTAGCTCGCTTGAAGTGGCGGGTACAACGGAATATTACAAGCTTCAGCAGGTTCCCCTCCATGACATTGATTTCGTGGTGAGCACCATTCCCATTCAGCTGCCATTATCGGTTCCAGTCGTGGTCGTGCATACTCTTCTTGGCGGCAGCGATATGGATAAAATTGAAAGTTTGCTGGCTGGTGAAGCCGAGTTTGATTTTCACTACATCCGGAAGGAACTCGTATTTCTGAGACAAAATTTTACCACCAAGGAAGAGGTCATCTCATTTCTGGGCCAAAAAATATATGCTGAAGGGCTGATCCGCTCTGCCGAAGGTTTTATTGGACTCGTTCTGGAACGAGAACAGGCCGCACCCACGGCTTACGGAAATTTGGTAGCCATTCCTCACCCTATCATTCCGCAAAGCAATCAAACCGTATGGGCGGTCTGCACCCTTCAACAACCTATCGAGTGGGGCGACAAACCGGTGCAGTTCATCTGTCTTCTCAGCATTGAAAGAAACGGTAAAGAGCCACCCGCTAAAATGTATAACCATCTCATGGAACTGGTCGACAATTCGGATATCGTCCAGCAGATGTTAAAATGCGAAACGTACGAGGAATTCTCCAGGATTATCGTTACGTATAAGCTGTATTGAATCAAGCTCCGCAGTGCATCCGGCTGATATCACAGAACAGGTGCTGCTTCGGAGCTTTTTAAATTGGAAGAGTAGCAGCAATGAATGAATTTCCGCTACTGGCGGAAAAGACTTGGGTTTAGATCTTGGCAGTAAACCTATACACTGAAACTGTAAGTTAAAGAGAAAAAAGCATGAGGTGAACGAGATGGAGGAGTATCAAGAAATCATTATGGGAATTATCACCAACTCAGGTGTTGCCAAGAGTAAAGCGATGGAAGCAATCGCTCTTGCTCAAAAGGGTAACACCCAGTTGGCGGCAGAGCGGCTTGAAGAAAGCAAAGCCGAGTTGGTTAAAGCTCATAAATCACAAACGAGACTGATTCAACAGGAAGCTGGCGGAACCGCCCACGAAGTCACACTGCTTATGGTACATGCTCAAGATCACCTTATGTCAGCCATCACAACTAAAGATCTGGCGGGACATATGATTGAGCTTTATAACAGATTGAATCGCTATGAAGATATCACAAATCACACTTCCAATGGAGGGAACAACGGATGAAACAAATTACACTCGTATGTGCTGCAGGAATGTCTACAAGTATGCTGGTACAGAAAATGCAAAAGGCGGCACAAGCACAAAACCTTGAGGTTGAAATCAGGGCTACTTCCGAAAGTTCGTTTAAAGAATATGCCGACAAGACAGATATACTGCTAATTGGACCACAGGTCGGCTACCTGCAGGATGATTTCAAGGCAAAATATGAACCTAAAGGCATTAAGGTAAGTGTTATCAATATAGTAGACTATGGAATGATGAACGGCGAAAAAGTGCTAGGAGACGCGCTTAAGCTGTAAAGCTCAGAGTCAGATGCTCATCACCAGACCGAACAAGAAGGTTGGTCAAATCGGGCAACGATATATGATATTCTGCATGGTGTTTCGCCAAATGAAAGCGTTCTCTAAGTTATTATATAGGCGGATGAAAGCCTATCGTAGGAGTTGAATAAATATGGCTAACCAACAAAAATTCTCTTATAAGCTTCAAAAAGTGGCGGGTACAATTCAGCAAAACCGTTACATGAGCGCAATTTCCAACGGGCTGATGTCCACCCTTCCTTTTCTGATTATCGGAGCATTTGCAACCCTCTTCTCTGCACTTGCTTGGGAGCCTTACCAGAATCTTATTGCACCCGTAAAGGCTATAATCGGGTTGGCATCGACAATGACCACTGGCATCATTGCACTGTATGCGGTATTTTTTATCGCCTACAGACTGGCGCAAGCTTTTGACAAGGACCCCCTTGTGCCAGCGGCAACCGCTCTTCTCTCTTTTCTTATCGTTACACCGATCCAAACCTTTGATAAAGTTCGTGCCTGGCCACTTCAATGGCTCGGCGCGCAGGGATTGTTCGTTGCCATGATCGTCGGTTTGATTGCTGCACGGTTGTATATTTGGATTGTTGACCGCAATTGGACGATTAAAATGCCTGACGGGGTCCCGCCTACCGTTGTCAAAACCTTCTCAGGCTTGATCCCAGCTGTCTTAGTAGCCCTTGTGTTTGTTATCGTTGCTGGTTTGTTCATGCAGACCCCATTTGGTACAGTTCACGATTTTATCTACACTTATCTCCAAATACCACTGGAAGGATTGGGCGGATCACTCGGCGCTTTAATTATCGCGCTGATCATTATGCAGGCTCTGTGGATGTTCGGAATTCACGGTGCAATTGTTATACTCGCTATCGTTAAGCCCATCTGGATGAGTCTGGATCTGGCCAACCTTGACGCTTTCCAGGCAGGCGCTCCACTTCCGAACACTATCGGTCTGGCCTTCTGGTCCATCTACTGCAACTATGCACCGATGCTTGGATTTGCTCTGCTATTGGTTTTCCTGGCCAAGAGCAAGCAGCTTCGCACGATCGGCAAGCTTGGTCTTCCGGGTACCTTTTTCTCCATTCACGAGCCGCTGATCTTCGGAATTCCAATGGTATTGAACCCGTTGCTAGCCATTCCGTTTATCGTTGCTCCCATCATTTGTGCGGTACTCGGCTATATTGCCACCAACATCGGCTTGTTGCCTGCACCCATCGGAATTTACCCGCCTTTCGGCACCCCTATCTTTGCTCTGGGCTTCATTGAGGGCAGTTGGAAACTAGCCGCCGCACAATTGGTACTCATTCCGATCAGTATGCTGATCTACTACCCGTTCTTTAGAGCGCTGGATAAGCAGGCTCTAAAAAAGGAACACGAAGCGCAGGAGCAACTGGACAAGCAAGCAAATGAAACTACAGCAAGTCCTGTTATTCTATAATAGAAAAAAGTAGAAGCGGCGAGACGGATAAACGCTCGCCGCTTCTGCCATTACAATCGTTAGGAGAGGAAGCTTTTGATTCAACTGAGTATCGCTGAGAACAAACGATATTTCATGAATGAGGGTAACCCCTTTTTTTATTTGGCGGATACGGTTTGGAGCGCATTTACCAACATTACGCTGGAGGAATGGGCCTATTATCTGGATTACCGTAAAAGTCAGGGCTTCAATGTCCTGCAAATCAATTTGCTGCGCCAGTGGGATGCAAGTGGCAGCGATTTGAACTATGAGCCTTTCGCATATGCCGAGAATGGCAGCTTCAATTTCTATATGCCGAACGAAGAATACTTTACCAGAGCCGAGACGATGATCGAAATGGCTGTGAACAGAGGCTTTGTTCCTGCACTGGTTCTACTATGGTGTAATTATATCCCGGATACCTGGGCTGCCAAGCTTCGTGAGGAGAAAAAAATGCCACTTGGGGCAGTGGAACCTTATGTACGTTACATTGCCGATCGGTTCTCCAAATTCTACCCTATTTATATTATAAGTGGCGACACTGATTTCCCTTCCGAGCGTGCCAACCAATATTACCGACTTGCTCTCCATACCATAAAACAGCACAGCCCGCAGTGTCTGACTACCCTGCATATTCAAGGAAGATTAGCGGCACTGCCAGAGGAATTTATTGATGATCCCCATTTGGATTTTTACATGTACCAGTCAGGACATAATTCACAATTTCAACCAACGGCGTATACACTCGCACTGGATTTCTGCAATAAGCCTGTCACACGACCAGTGCTCAACTCGGAGCCCTGTTATGAACAAATGGGCTACAGTCGAAAAGTCTATGGCCGCTTCAGCCGCGCCGATGTTCGTAAGGCAGCCTGGCAAAGTCTTCTGTCCGGGGCGTCTGCGGGCATAACCTATGGAGCCCACGGTATTTGGAGCTGGCATCGAAAAGGCAAAAGGTTCGGGATAACTGGGGAGGGATTCGACAGTCCATGTGATTGGCAGTCTGCACTTAAGTTTGAAGGGGCATGGGATTATGGATTGGCCAAATGGCTCTTCGGGATATATGGAATTACAGATATGCAGCCTTGGAACATAGTGCTGAAAAATACGGAAGAAATTCGTGCGGCTGTAAGCACCGATTACACCAAGGTCGCCATCTACGTTCCAATCAACACGGTGCTGAAGCTAAACGTGGATTTGAGTGAATACGACTTCACGGTCATTGACCTGGAGAATCGTCGTTTTGGCACAGCTTCAATCTCTGTGCAAGAGCAAATCACGATCATTGGGATGCATGATTTTGAAGCTGATGTCTTGCTGATTGGCATAAGAAAATAACCGTGATTACTTACCTCCTTTTTCATCATTTCAACTACTATGTACAACGTACAAACAGCCCCGCAATCGAGATTTCTCATCGGGACTGTTTGTCTTACTTCTTGTTATAAAAAGCAAGCACTCCATCGTGGTCAGGAAATATATCTCAATTTAATGCGTTTGGAAGCTCTGTGAAGCGAAGATTTCACTGAATTTTCACTCTTATTTAAAATTCTAGCCGTTTCTTTTATGGAGTATCCTTGGACTACACGCAATTTAAGTACCGTCCTTTGCTCGGTATTACTTGCCATCAAAAGAATTCGATCGACCTCATCCTGAATTTCAAAATCGGGGGTATCCCAGTGATAGTAGACGTACTCCTTACGCAAGAAATATTCCTCCATCTTTTTTCGCTTTCTTATTATATCTATGGCTAAATTTTTAGCAATTCTCAAAAGATAAAATCGGATACGATCTTCGGGCAAATCAGGGGAAGCTCTTATAAACCGAATAAAGCATTCATGCAACAAATCTTCGGCATCCTGTTTGTTATGCACTATTCTCAAAAGATAGCCAAGGAGTTCTGATTTATGAGATAAATATAGATCTTCTAGATCTTTAATGTCCATATTATTGCTTATCCTTTCTATTTCGATGGGTTACGGTGTTCCCCTTGACTTAAATACACTAGCTACTTTATAGTTTTAAATTCATATCCCTGCTTTTTTAAATATGTTATGATTTCAGGCAAGGCTTTAGCTGTTTCTTCCTTCCCGTAAGTGTCATGCATGAGTACCACTGCTTTTTCTCTAGTCCCAATGCTCTTCATAAATTCGTGTATTAATTCCTCGGCATTCTTAGATGTACCTTCCGCATCTTTAGGCAACACATTCCAGTCAATCTGATGATAATCCTTATCATGTAAAAATTTATCTAACGCTTCCATGCCTTTGGGATCCTTTCTCTGCCACGTCACATGGCCACCTGGAAATCGAATCACTCTTGTGGAAAAATCCTGTCCCAAAATTTGCTTTAAAATTTGATTTGTTTTTTCAATATCGCTCATAAAAATGCTCGAATTCACAGTCTGATTAGGATATAAATAACCATAATCATGTGAGTAGGTATGATTTCCGATAGCATGCCCTTCTTTAACTATTCTTTTGGTTAAATGTTTAGTACCTTCATTTTCTTCGACTGCTTTTCCGACCACAAAAAACGTCGCTTTTACATTTTGTTCTTTAAGAACATCTAAAATCTTAGGCGTCACGGTTACTGATGGCCCATCATCAAAAGATAAATAGACAACCTTTTTACCGTCTATCCCATCGGGCTTTTGACCTTGGATTTGCTGATTTAAGTACTTTTCAACAAATGCAGCATCCTCAACACCCGAAACATTTTTTACAGGGAATTCGCTCCCTTTGGATTCGTTATTTAATTTGTCGGTTGATACGGATTCTATTTTTTCTGCAAATTCAATCGTTTTGACTGGTTGTGGTTTACTACTGAAAATGTCAAAGAGTTTTAAAATAATTAGAACAATACAAATGATAATAATAAACAGTAGTCTTCTTCTCTTCCTCTTCATCCGATGAGCTCTGGTTCTATTTTGCACATAGCTTTTTTCCATAGTATATGTTCCTCCAAAATCTAGAAGCAGTTCACGTTTTATGTTGCGACCATGTGCCAATTCAATTATTCGTATCTCAATGCATCTATTGGCCTCAAACTTGCTGCTTTATAAGCCGGATATACTCCGAATAGGATGCCTGTGCCCGCAGAGCTAAGAAACGAATATATGATAGGCGAGATTGTAAATTCAATGGTCATATGCGCAGCCGCCTCAAGTATTTTGGAAGCTCCTATACCTGTAACAACTCCGATTGTGCCTCCTAACAGACCAAAAATGATCGCTTCAGACAGGAATTGAATCATAATATCTCTCGGCTTGGCACCAATGGCTTTCCGAATACCGATTTCTTTTGTACGCTCTATAACTGAGACCATCATAATATTCATAATTCCGATTCCCCCTACCACGAGGGATATCGCGGCTACCCCACCCAATAGGCTGGTCATAATACTATCTACACCAGAAGCTGCACCTGCTGCCTCTGACAGACTCATAATTTGAAATTGATCTGGTTCCGAAGGTTTTAGCTGGTGTGTCACACGCAAGCTTTCCAAGATGTCTAAGCGAGCCTGATCCATCAAGGCTGGTGACTTGGCAGACACGTCCAATCCGGTAATATTCTTCTCACCCAGACGGTTCATCATGGTTGTAGCAGGGATGTAAATTTGTTCATTACTACTGTAGCTTAAGTTCGTAACTGGCTGAGTATCCAATACTCCGACTACCTTGAAAGGGATCTGCTTAATTTGAAACGTCCGTCCCAATACATTTTGGCTATCTCCACCAAAAAGACGTTGAACCGCTTGGCTTTCAAGTATGGCGACATTCATGCGTTTGTCCATCTCATCGTTGGTAAATGTTCTACCCTCGGCAAAGGAAAACTTTTTGACCTTATAGAATGAAGCGGAAGTTCCTACAATAGTGGCGTTATAGTTATATCGCCCCCACGTAGCTTTTGAATTGCTCGTTATATTTGGCATTAATGCATCTATAGACTTCTTTTGTTCCAACGCCTCGACATCAGCCCAAGTAAATGAGGGTGTGTGGTCATAATCTATTTCACCATCGACCATTGTCATAGCCGGCGCAACCATCAATACGTTATTTCCTAATTTATTAATTTCCGCCTTTATGCGGGCTGTAGATCCGTTTCCGATCGCCATAATGGCAATAACTGCTGCCACCCCGATAATAATACCGAGTATCGTTAAAAATGAGCGTAGCTTGTTAGTGATTAAGCTATTCATGGATACACGGATGGTTTCCATTACATTCATAGGCTTACCTTCCTTGATGAAATTCGTCTATTTGCAATAGGCTCATCTCGTTCAATATTACCATCCCGAAAGCTGATCAACCGTTTGGCATATTCAGCAATCTCCAGCTCATGCGTGACCAAGACGATGGTTTTTCCCAGCTCATTCAAGCCTTGAAATAATTCCATAATTTCGATACTCGTCTTCGTATCCAGTGCTCCCGTAGGCTCATCCGCCAGCAGAATAACAGGATTATTCACCAATGCCCGGGCAATGGAGACACGTTGCTGCTGACCACCAGAAAGCTCGTTAGGCTTGTTGTACATCCGTTCTGCAAGGCCAACGCTGCGTAGTGCCTCTACGGCTCTTTCCCGACGCTCCTTGGCAGGTACACCTGCATACATCATAGGCAGCTCTACATTGGCTAATGCTGTAGTTCGGGGAAGTAGATAGAATTTCTGAAATACAAAACCCAGCTTCTGGTTTCTAATCTCCGAAAGCTCGTTCTCTCTAGCATCCAATATGGAGTACTCATCCAGGTAGTACTCTCCGGTATCGGGATGATCCAGGCAGCCAATGACATTCATCATGGTAGACTTGCCCGAACCAGAGGGCCCCATGATAGCAACAAACTCCCCTTCGCTAATAGATAAATTAACACTGCGCAGAGCCTGAATCTTCTGACCGCCTACCTCATACATTTTTTTCAGTTCTTTAATTTCGATTACAGCTTTATGGGATTGAGTTTCACTCATTGTGCCTGCCCCCCATCAGGGTCTTGACCCTCTGGACTACCATTCGAACCAGCACTACCACCCTGAGGTGGGATCACAATGGTCTCACCGTCCTTGACTCCAGACTTGATTTCCGCCTGATCTGCTGTATAGACACCCAGTTTCACTGGTCTAAACTCATAATCCGCCGGATTCGCCGCGTTCTTCGCCACATATACTCCATCCACACCGCCTTCAGATCTCAGTGCAAACAGCGGCACAGATAACGCATTTTTGTGTTCAGCTAACAGAAGGGATACATCCATATTCATCCCTGGTTGCAGCCTTATCTTTTGGCTATCCAAAGACAATTCGATTTTGTATGTAGTCACATTGGATTCGGTAACCGGCTCTGGAGAAACAAAGAGGACTTCGCCTTTAAATTGTTTGTCCGGAAATGAATTCGAGTGCATTGTCGCCTGAAGTCCAGTCTTCAATTTAGCAATATCACTTTCATTAACCTTGGCAAGAACCTTCATAGCCCCTGTGTTTGAATTATTCATTACAATAAAAGGTGCAGTAGGACTGGTACCCACATCGCCGTTGACCTTCAAAATGATCCCGTCCCACGGCGCCGTAACCTGTAATTTACTCAGGACACTTTTCTTCTGCTCTAATGCCGTTTCAGCCTGCAATAAAGAAGCCTGTGCGGATTGTATGTTGGAAGCTTCGGGCGGGGACTGTGCAGCCTTTAATTGTATTAAAGCTGTTTTATAGCCCATTTCCGCCTCTTCGATCGCCTCAGTTTGCTTGGTCTGTGCCTTCTTGTACTGCAGCTCCACATTGCTCATATCCAATTTTGCCTTATCCAGATTTTGCTTGGCTGTTGCCAGGTCACTTTCTGCTGCCGCATCATTCTGAACCAGATAAGCCTGGTCATCATAATCCTTCTGAGCCTTATCCAAAGTCACCTTGGCCGACTCCTTTTGAGCAGCGGCTTCCTCTAATTCCATCGTGTTCTTGGCTGTTTTAATCGCCATCTGTGCCTTTAAGACATTAGCTTTCTGCAACTCTATATCATTCGTTTTGGGTCCGCGCTTGGCTTCCTCCAGTTTGGCTCTTGCAATCGCCACATTCGATTCGGCATCCTTAATTTGCAGCCTGGCATCCGAATCATCTAATCGTGCTAGAACCTGACCTGCTTTGACGCTATCTCCTGCTTTGACATTGACAGCGACGAGCTTGGCACCCTCGACATTTGTAAAATTAATGTTTACTTCCTTGGAAGCCTGAACGGTTCCAGTGACTTTAAGCGACTCGGTCATGTTTGTTTTCTGTACCTGTACGATCTGGTTTGCAGGACCCTCCACAGGCTTTTCCTTACTCCTGTTCATATAAACAGTACCGCCAATCCCCGCTATAATGATCAGGACAAAAATGCCTATAATTCTTTTCAGCCTTCTTTTCTTTCTTACTACCTGCAATGCATCTTTCTTTTCTATTTCTGACAATGTTATATCCCCTTCAAAAGTATTTTTTCTAAATCCTATACGCTCCACGGCTTGTTCAAAGCATGTTGCAGCAACGTCATTTGAACAATCAGTTCATCCATATTCCGTTCGAGTTGCTTCACTTTTAATTGATTCGTGGCGACTTCCGTACCTGTAGCAAAACCACGTTCCTTTTTTTTACGAGAAATGTCCAACACTTTATTGACGTTCTGTAGATTACTTTGCATTTGCTCGTATTGTTCAACATTTTGCTGTAAGTTAAAGTACATGCTCTTCAAGGTTTCTGCCAGTTGATCCTTGGTATTTTCCAGTCCGCCTTCTGCTGAATCTACATCAATCTGCTTAATTTCATAATCATCCGTTCCTGAGTTCCAGGTGTAATATTTAACTTCCATCTTGGCCAGCTTGACAGCTTCCTCCTGTCTCCACACCGAAGGACTCGCCGAGATTGCACGCGTCACCAACGTATCCAAATTCGTGTTGTCTATTTTGGGGTAAACAGGGCGATCAACCAGTTCATATACCGTACCTTGAGGTTGACCCATTTGCGTATTTAATGAATCCATCGCTTTTCGCAATGCAGTCTTTGCAATGTCTACATTCTTTTGTGCTTCTATACGATTCTGAATAATCGTGCTCTGGTCACCTGGTGAAATTTTCCCACGGTTGGCCTTCGCTTCAGCAGCCTTTTCCTCTAATAACGCGAGCGAAAGTGCATCCTCACTACTCTTCACTTTGTTATCAGCCAAAAGTACATCGTAATAGTTTTTCATTGCAGCGTAGTCTGTCTGATCTTGGGCAAGTTCAATTTGCTTCTTGGATTCCAGATAAGAAACCGTCGATGAAGCATACCCCTTCCAGGCTGAACTACTAGCCGCATCCTCTTCACCGTTGCCTGTACCTGCCGGAATAAAATCGAGATTCTTACCAGCATTTTTTAGGTTAATCCGGTTACGATCTATCGCTTGCTGGGCCTCCTTCAAGCTAAAGCTATTAGACCGCGCCCATTGCTGGGCTTGGCTCAGTGTTAGTTTCACGCTCGCTTTGGTAATCTGCTGCTGCGCCTCCTCTGCTTGAACAAAGGACTCTGATAAAGAACTGGCCGACAAGGCGAGCAGCAATAAAATGAACAAACTTTTTTTCATGATATCCCCACTTTTAAAATATGGTATCGACTTGAATAGAATTCACTAATGTGTTGTTATATGAATTAATTATCTTCTGATGAACAAATTCGCCCTGCACCTACTCGTCAAGGCTCTCAGTCCATTGAGACCTTATTTTGTATTGGATGAAAAATTCCAGAAAGGAGGAGTCTAATCCTACCCTTCTGCAACTTTTTTTCATGTGGCTTATCGCTCTTTACAGCATCTTTAAATCCAATTGACGAAGGTACAGGAAACGTACAATAAGAAAGGAAAAGAATTGAATTACCCAAAAGCAAATCATAATTTGAATAAGCGTAAGATGAAAGGGTACTACAGATGGTTCTGACATAACTAAACAAAGCACTATTCCTATGGATGAAACAACTAATGGCAGAAGAAATAGGAATGCAATTTGTCTGGATGCAGCTCGTCTCATTTCCCTTGAGCTTAATCCAATTTTGGATAAAGCCCGGTATATTTCCTCATCCCGTTTAAGATCTACATACAATCTGAAATAAAGCAGGCTTACTGTGCTTGCCAACATAATGATGGCGATAAATCCGCCAATAAATTTACTAATATTCAGATCCATCTCCGATGTCAAATAATCCACTGCTCTAGAGTTAAGCGATCCTTTATTCACCTTGTTGGCCAGCAGGGAATACAACCACACCTCTTCTTGGGTCTCAGAAGTTTCCAATGATACTTGGCCACTCTTCCATTTAGGCACAAAATAATAAACAGATTTGTATGCCAATGGAACATTGAAATACTGTTGTTTAACTAAATGTTCGTAAGTTTGATCTGAGACAACAAGCAACCTTCCTAGTTCAGAAATGATGTTTCCATCAAACTTTATGCTATGGTCTATCTTCTGAGTATCCACAATCTGGATACCCGTAATTCGGGATTTCCCTTGATTGTAAGTTAGCCTTTTTTCAAAAAAGGTTTTCTGTTCTTCTAAAGACATCCCGTTTGAATCAAAAATGAAAAAGCCTTGATCATCTCGAAGCGTAGGTACCTGTATTTGTTTCTTTAATTTAGAAGCAAGAGGCTCATAGTTGGATTGTTTCATCACAGGTGCCAACTGTTCACGAAAGGGAAAGATCAGTACTTCACTTTTCGAATAATCCACCCCGGCCTTATAAAGATTTTGATCAATCTCATCTTCAAGATCTATGGAACTTACAACATCAGAAAAAAATGCAAATGAATAAGACTGCTCCCTAAGAAATCTATTTTGCTGCTGCATGGAGTCAAAAGTTGAAGCTGCTCCTAGAAAGGAAACGATAGAAATTAGGGTAACCAATGTAAACAGCCCGGCATTATTCCTCATTTTGTATGTGATTTCAGAAAGCCATAACAAACGAGTTCCACTCCAACACCATTTCCTGTTGGCTCTAAACAATTGAACGAATAATACACATGATTGGGCATATAGTAAGTAAATCCCAATAAATCCCATTACAATCGTATATTTAAATGTGTCTCCAACTGAATAGTGCAACATATAAAAGGATAGAGTCCCCAAACGATACGGTGCCAGATAAATATATGGTGGAAAATCCAGCTTCATTAAATACACAGCCGCTCCTATTAGCGCTATTGCAAGAAAGGACAGGCTCCATGAAGCTTTAGGCTCTTTTTTGAGCTGAGGAACCTTGCTAAAAAGCTGCTGTAATTTAGATTGGCGTATGAAGAAAACAGATACAAGTGAGATCAAGGTAAACAAAAACATAAAGCCAACTACGGTGAAAGCCAGTGCTTTCCAAGGAAAATAAAATGTTAAATACAGCCCTGTGGCACTGGAGCCCAAAAGTAGAAAGAACTTTGCGGAAACAAATCCTCCTGTAATCCCGGTAATCAAGGATAAAAAGCCTATAATCAGATTCTCATAAGCAACCAAAAAATAAATTTGTCTGCGATGTGTCCCCAAAATGGTCAGTATACCGAATTCTTTTTTACGTGCAGCAATAAAAATATTGTTTGTGTATAATACGAAGAAAAAGGAAAATACAAAAATCAATAGATCAGCAACTTGTAATCCCTTTTTTACATTAAAGGCCATGATTGCATTGGAGACATCCGGGTGAAAAATAAACATCGCATATACGAAAAAAATTGTAATCATCAAAGAGCTGCTTAAATAATAAGGTACATAAGCACGCGCATTATGCTTGAGATTATTCCATGCTAACAGACGAAAGCTCATGGGCATGTCTACTTCCCCCCAGAAAGGAGAGCATATCTATGATTTCCTGAAAAAATAATTGCTGACTGTGACTACGGTGGATTTCATTAAATAACTCGCCATCTTTAATAAAAATTACCCGATCACAATAGCTGGCTTCCAAGGCACCGTGTGTTACCAGCACGATTGTGGAATTGTCTACGCGATGGATGAGTTCTAACATTTCCATCACAACTCGTGAAGATTTGGAATCGAGATTTCCAGTTGGTTCATCTGCCAACAGGAGTGAAGGAGAATGAATAATAGCTCTGGCTATAGCTGCTCTTTGCTTTTGCCCCCCTGACACCTCAAGAGGCCGTTTGTCTAAAATATCTGCAATATCCAGTTTCTTCGCTACCTCTTCCAGTTTGTATCCCATTTCCTTTAATCCTTTTTTATTCAGCATCAGAGGAAATAGTATGTTCTCTCCCAGACTAAGAGTTTCCAGCAAATTATAGTCTTGAAATACAAGCCCCAATTCTTTGCGACGAAATAAAGCGAGCTTATCCTTCTTGAGCAGATGTGGATTTTCCCCATTAATGCTAACCTCGCCAGAAGTCGGCATATCAATGGAGGAAATCATATTTAGTAATGTTGTCTTCCCACTACCAGACGGACCCATAATGCCTACAAACTCACCTTGTTGAATCGTTAAATGGATATTGTTGAGAGCTCGGTAGGGAACCTTACCATAGTATATCTTGGTGACTTGATCCATTCGTACAATCTCCATCGTTCATTCCTTTCTTTTTCCTATGTCATGATCATAATTCATCCAGAGGGATGAAGCGATCGATTAACATTACAGAAACCTTAAATGTGTTGTAAGGTTCTTATTTGTGAATTGAAAACAAGATCTCAACCGTCGTTCCTTCACCAACCGTCGATTTCAGTTGAATGTCATGACTCAGCCTTTTGCAGATTTCTGACACCATGTACAGGCCCATTCCGGTAGATTCACTATACTTCCGTCCGTTTTCACCTGTGTAATAAGCCTCAAATACCCGTTCAATATCTTTTTTAGGGATACCGATTCCTTCATCCTGTACTTTCAGCACAAACACTTTATCTCTTATCTCAGATATCAACTTCAGACTGTGGGCATGACCTGAAGAGTATTTCACCGCATTGGTCACCAATTGATTAATTATAAATCTTAGCCATTTGGCATCGGTAATCACACTCAACTGCTCGTCCACTTCATTGGAAGGATAAATTTCGTTACGAATCAATAATCTTTTGTTATCATAAATCACTTCACTAACCAGCTTTCGTAATACAACAGGCTCCACATGAAAGTCAGGTTCAAAGGCCTCCAATCGTGACATATATAAGATCATTTCCAGTCCTTTTCCCATTCGATCAATCTCATCATGAATCTGATCCGACTCGGGATCTATTTTTCCTTTGAGAATTAAATGAATAACAGAGAGGGGAGTTTTCATCTGGTGAACCCACTGGTTAATAAAAGTAATGTGATCACGCTGTTGATGCTCTAATTGATGAATTCGAGACTGATACAATCGGTAAAATTGTAAAAGCAAATTCTGTAAAGAAGAGGCAAGAGGATTAAGTACCTTCATCTGAATGAGTTCATCTAGATCTCTAATATTTGCAGTGGAAAGTAATCGATATAAACTAGAATACATGACATACCGGAACAGTAAATAGATCAGCAATATGGAGGTCCCAAAAAAGACGGAATAAAGAGCAGTAGACAAGTTATGATAACCATCCATCCAATAAATGCTTAACACAAGAAAAAGTTGGACGATATTGAATATGATCATTGAGAAATGATCACGCCAAAAAAGCTTCACTGTTCTTCCTCCTCAGTCAAGTGCAGCCGATATCCAGCTCCTCTAACCGTCTCTATGATATCCTCCAACCCCAACTCAGCCAGCTTTTTACGGACACGAGTAACATAAACATTCAGTGTATTTTCACCGACATATTGGTAATCATCCCATAAAGCTTCTAAGAGATGAACTCTCCCTACAACCTGCTTAGGATATGTCATCAGTAGCTCCAGTAGCGCAGCTTCTTTATGGCTCATTTCTACCTGCTTGTCATGAAACACAAGCTCCATAATGTCAGGGTATAGAGTCAAGCCTGACACTGTTATGGAGCGTGATTTTTGGGCAACTGCATATAAACCATAAGCACGTCGCAGATTACTTTCTATTTTGGCTAACAGTACTTCGGGATGAAACGGTTTAGTAATGTAATCATCCGCCCCGTTCTGCAAAGCAATGACCTGATCCATCTTATCATCCCGCGCGGACACAAAAAGGATAGGACAAGTAGATTGGGTGCGAATTTGTCTACACCAATAAAATCCATCAAAACGAGGTAAATTCACATCAAGTATGACCAAATCAGGCTTTACTTCCTGAAAAGTACTCAATACCTGATCAAAATTTGAAACGACAACTCCTTGATAACCATACTTTTCAAGATAGGACTGGAGTAAAGAGCTAATTTGAGGGTCATCCTCTACGATTAATATTTTATGCATTATGTTTTCTACCTTCTTAGTGCTTGAATTTTTAATAACATGATTTTCTCTATATAATGCCTTGATTTAATCGTCCAAGCAATAACAACAATCCATTTTCTTTAATTGTAATTAGGAAGATTCAATTGTGATATAGATTGAGTCTCGAATAATATGCATTGTGCCAAGCACCAGAGCAGTTAACGTTATAATCATCATAACGATAACCGTTACTGTAATAATGATCCCTTTATATTTTTTTAACGTCTCATCGAAGTCTTTTTTTGATTTGATTACCTTTTTTATTTTGTTCTTTGAATACTTCATATGCTCACATCTTTCCTTGCCTAGCTATTAAACATACTAACTAGCCTATACATCACAAACAACAGTCAAAGCTTACAAAAACCTTACTTTGTTGTAAGGTATATAGAAAACAGCTCAACAGTAATATATGTATTATGTCCAAATGAAGACCTACCCTTAAAAGTGATTAAGATCATGACAGATATAACATTCTCTAAAAAAATGAGTCGGGCTCTATGACCCGACTCATTTTAGTATTAATTGATGTTATAACCCAGACAAATCCGTGTTCATTCTCTTAGCTTCGCTGTCTCATCGCCTCGAATAATAACACCGTAGAGGCCATGGCTGCATTCAGTGACTCTGCTTGTCCCTGCATTGGAATGAATACCGATTCATCCACCATACGCGCGGTAGCATCGGAAATACCTTGTCCTTCGTTGCCAATCACGAGCCAGGTGGATACACGCAAATCCACGGCATAGCATGACAAGCTTGCATCCAGCGAGGTGCTGAGCAAGCGGGCCCCTTTGCTTTTGGCCTGCGGCAAAAGCTCCTCCAGACTGCCTTCGATCACCGGCAGATGAAATAACGATCCCATCGTGGAACGGATCGTTTTGGGGTTGTACAGGTCGGCGCAGCCATGACCCAATATAACGCCTGCGGCTCCAGCAGCGTCCGCGCTGCGGATAATGGTGCCTACATTGCCGGGGTCCTGTACCCCGTCCAGCACCATCACCAGCGCATCTGGCTGCTCAAGTAATGCTGCGAATGCGCTCTGCTCCTGCTTACGCACGATAGCAAAGACAGACTGCGGCGTCTTGGTATCGGTGCATTTGGCAATGACCGCCGCCGACACGGGAATCCATTCCACCGGCTGGTCGGCTGAATCCAGACCATTCAGCTCGGCAGGAATCCCCTTGTCCAAATCATAGGCGACGCTTTCTACTGCCGCGTTCGAACGCAACGCTTCCTGCACTAGATGAATACCCTCAACAATATATTTATGCTGCCGTGTACGATGCTTTTTCTCCAGCAATTGCGACCATTCTTTTACACGCGCATTATTCGGTGAAATGATTTCCATTCGTTTAACCTTCCGTTCTATGGTCCGTTTCTTTAAAAATAAATGATGCATCACTTGTACTTGAACATCAAATCTCTCTAAGCTGCAAAAGCCAGCTCCAGCTTGGTTAGATCGTCCTTGTGACCCACAATGACCAGCACATCACCCGCTTCAAGACGATCCTCAGCATAAGGTGAAATGTTCATCTCCTGGTTTCTGCGAATCGCCATTACATTGCAGCCGAAGCGTGCACGTATGTCTAGCTCCTTCAGATTTTTGCCGATCATGGAATCAGCGGCTCGCATCTCCAAAATACTGTAGTCCTTGGACAGCTCGATATAATCCAGAATATTGGGAGATGTTAGATGATGGGCTACCCGCAGTCCCATATCCCGTTCAGGATAAACCACTTTATCCGCACCTATTTTTTGCAGCACTTTCCCGTGTAGTTCATTTTGTGCTTTGACCACAAGAGCGGGCACACCCATGTCCTTGAGAATCAATGTTGTTAGAATGCTGGCTTGTATATCTTCACCAATTGCGACTACAATTACGTCAAAATTGCGGATACCCAGTGCTCGCAGTGCTTCCTCATCCGTCGAATCGGCAGACACCGCATGCGTCACAATATTCGACATTTCCTGTGTACGCTGCTCGTCCGAGTCGATAGCCAACACATCAAAACCCATCTCACTCAGCGCGCTGGCAACACTGGACCCAAAGCGCCCCATGCCAATGACCGCATACTGTTTTTTCGCCATTCCTTCTTTACCTCCCGCTCACCATACTGTCCGTCATAGTATAGCATATCATGCTACAAACATAAATTTTGGCATCCTTATTCCAAATGCTTCTCCATGTATACTGGACCACAGCCCAAGCCATAATACATTCGATCACTATTACAACATACGGGAGGTACACATGCCCATTACAATGGATTTACGACAAGCGATTGTTCACAAAGTTCACGGCAAATCAGAGGCTGATCTTACGGATATGATTATTGGGTCAGTGGATGGACCGGAAGCCGCTTTGCCGGGATTGGGTGTCATTCTTGAAATCGCATGGAAGCATATGAGTCCAAACCAGCAGCATGACTTCGTCCATTTGGCACATGAACAAATCGATAAAATCAAACCCGTGCCCTTAACCTAGCTCTAGCTATTCAACTTCTTGTTATGCTTTAATTGTGCTCATTATTTTTACCCGTATTCGAAAATGAGAATAGTCCACTCGCATTCATGTCGAGTGGACTATTCGTGGTATATATCAAATGACTGAGATCAGACTGCTCTGCATATAAAATTTTATGGAGCCATTTCCAAAAACTTAGCAGTCGGATTTTTTTCTATAGCCGTACGCATGGCATACTCATTTTCGAACAAGGCGACATAATTGCCTTTCTTATCTTTCACCAGCGTAGAGTTGATACGGAACTTGCTCGGATCAATCTGCTCATCCACAATCCAGCGAGCAAATTGGAACGGCATACGCTGAAGCTGTACATCTACCCCATATTCACCCTTCATGCGGTATTCAAATACTTCAAATTGCAGTTGGCCGACTACGCCTAGAAGCGTATCATCGAAGCTTACCGTACGGAACACCTGAATCATACCTTCTTCAGTCAACTGGTCGATACCTTTCAGATACTGCTTGTGCTTTAAAGCATTCTTTACAGTAACCTTGGCAAAAATCTCAGGTGAAAAGGTTGGCAGTTCATCAAATACAACCTCGCCACCTTGACTCAGTGAATCGCCAATGCGGAAAATACCTGGGTCAAACAAGCCTATAATATCCCCAGGGAATGCTTCTTCGACAATATCACGGTCCTGTGCCAAGAACTGCTGTGGTTGGGACAGCTTAATCTCCTTACCCATTCGAACATGTTTAACACTCATCCCGCGTTGGAACTTACCAGACACGATACGCAAAAATGCAATACGGTCACGGTGAGCCGGGTTCATATTGGCCTGAATTTTAAATACATAGCCAGTAAACTTCTCGTTCGTTGGCTGAATTTCCCCAACTGTACTGCGGCGCGGTTCTGGCTTAGGCGCAAGCTGGAGGAAGTTTTCCAAAAATGTTTGCACGCCAAAATTGTTAATCGCACTGCCAAAGAATATAGGCGTCAATTCTCCACGCTGTACTTTTTCCATATCAAAAGGGTCACCTGCGACATCAAGCAACTCTAAATCCTGGCATAATTGGTCGTGCAAATATTCGCCCGCCATCTCGCGAATAATCGGATCATTGTAACCTTCCACTTTTTGTACCTTGATCGTGGAATGGTCATCTCCCTGAAACAACTCAACCTGATTTTTGACACGATCATAAACACCGCACAGATCACGCCCAGTACCAATCGGCCAGTTCATCGGCACCGAACGGATACCAAGAACCTGTTCCAGTTCCTCCATCAGATCAAAGGGACTGCGTCCCTCACGGTCCAGCTTATTAATGAAGGTGAATATCGGTATTCCGCGCTTCGCACAAACCTGGAACAGCTTGATCGTTTGCGCTTCCACACCTTTCGCTACGTCAATCAGCATGACCGCACTATCTGCAGCTGTCAGTGTGCGGTACGTGTCTTCACTGAAATCCTGGTGACCCGGGGTATCCAGAATATTAACGCGATGCCCATTATAATCAAATTGCATTACTGAGGATGTTACCGAAATCCCCCGCTGTTTTTCAATCTCCATCCAGTCACTCGTCGCATGCTTGCTAGCTTTACGAGCTTTGACTGTACCTGCAAGACGAATAGCGCCCCCGAACAGCAGCAACTTTTCCGTCAGTGTCGTTTTACCCGCATCCGGGTGAGAAATAATCGCAAACGTACGCCGTTTGTCGACTTCCTGTTGAAGTATATCTGTTGTTTTACTCATTTCACATATCCCTTCATGATCAAATCCATTGCATTTCTGCTCAAGCTATTATAAAAAGGCCATGTTGCACGCCTATTTTCATAAGTTCATCGGCTCATTGCCGTTAGCTCCAGTATTCGGCATACTCCGTCACCATATTCATGATAAATACGAACTATTTACATGTTTTAGCCTGCCTTTAACGTATAATCAGTTGCAAACTGAAAACCTGAGACTAAGCTATTATAGCATACTCCGAACGCAAAGCATCCCCTTACATCCTGAACAGGACATAGGGGGATGCTGGACAAATCGGGATTACTGAGTGCCGCCTACTCGCCAGATGACATTATCTTCATCCTGACCGCTAACCGGCCACCACTTGTAGCCATCCTGCTCCAACAGCTTGTGAGCACCATCAGGTCCCCATGAGCCTGCAGCATAGGTTTCCAGTGTATCCGGGGTCTGCTGCCATGCTTTGGCGATTCGATCAACGAATCCCCACGCTGTAGCCACCTCATCCCACCGCGTGAAGTACGTCGAATCACCCTCGATCGCATCCATCAGCAACCGTTCATAAGCTTCCGGTGAGTTGATCCCCACCATACAGCTTTGGCAAAAATCCATCGCCAGCGGCTCAATATCTGACTCCGAACCAGGCTTCTTGGCATTGATTTTAATGTATATGCCCTCCATTGGATTAACCCGAATGACGAGCAAGTTGGGTTCGAGCTTATGCTTTTGACCGAGATATACATTGGTCGGCATGCTCTTAAATTCCACAACGATCTCCGTAGTTTTTACAGGGAGGCGTTTGCCCGTACGAATGTAGAACGGTACGCCAGCCCAACGGAAGTTATCAACAAACACGCGTGAAGCAAAATAAGTCTCTGTATTCGATTGTGGATCAACCTTGTCTTCTTGACGATACCCTGGCAACTGCTGACCGCGATAACTGCCCTCAGTATATTGACCACGTACCACGTTGGTCTTCACATCCTCAGATGATCCAAAAGGTCGTAGTGAACGCAGCACTTTTACCTTTTCATCGCGGATATCCTCTGGCAACAAACGACTAGGTGGCTCCATCGCGATCATCGTAAGCATTTGCAGCATATGGTTCTGTCCCATATCACGCAAGGCACCGGAATGATCATAATAACCTCCGCGTTCCTCTACCCCTACCGTTTCACTCAGCGTAATTTGCACATTGGCAATATGCTTGTTATTCCATAGTGGTTCAAAAAAGGCGTTAGCGAAGCGGATCACCTCGATATTTTGTACCATTTCCTTACCAAGATAGTGATCAATCCGATAAATTTCTTCTTCGGCAAATACTTCACGAATTTCAATGTTCAGTTCTTGTGCAGATTCGAGGTTGTAGCCGAAAGGCTTCTCTATAACCAGACGATTCCAGCCCTTGCCGTCCAACATGCCGCCCTCTTTCAAGCTCTTCGACACACTTCCGAATAATTCAGGAGCCAAGGCCAAATAAAACAACCGATTTCCCGGTATGTTAAACTTACCTTCTATAGCCTCCGTCTGCTGTCTCAGCTCATGAAACCCATCGACATTGTTGATATCCAGCGATTTATATTCAAAATGCTCGGCAAATGCCTGCCATTCTTGATCATTTTCTGCTTTATAGCGACTAAACTCCTGTATGGAAGCGTACAGGTCATTACGGAATTCTGCTTCTGTGCGAGGACGTCTTGCTACACCAATAACAGCAAAATCTTCAGCAAGCTTGCCTTCGCGGTACAAGCTGTAAATAGCAGGAAATAACTTGCGGCGAGCCAAATCGCCCGTAGCACCAAAAATAAACAGAACTGCACCTTGTGTCACAAGAGATTCTTTAACAGGTATGTCAGCCATGAAGTACCTCATTCTTCCCATGTCAAGATTCCGCAATCCACAATCCTCGAAATCCGCATGTAGTATTGTGTATATTTATACAAGATCATACTTGATTTTCGAAAAACATGGAACTAAAGATTTGATGACATTTTAACATATTCCACATGGATAAGCTATCCGATGAATCATAAATTTACCTTATAAGTCAGTATTCAATCGTGATAAGCGGAAAACCAAGTGTTATGCGTTTATCCTGCTGCTCCTTATTTTCATGTACAGCCATCTGCATCTGAACTTGATGCTCACCGCTTTGAACCATTAATGGCAGGTCTGGAGCTTCATAAGATACGGCTACTGTATTTACATCTGTGTATCTTTCTTTAGCCTGCATAGAGATGGTCCCTGCTAAGCTCGCTTCTGTTTGTTTCATCAGTTGATCCACGCTTTCCTTTGCTTGCAGCGAACGCTGAACGGAGGTGTTCCACTGCGCTTGAACCCCTATAGAATTTAATTGCTCAGCACAAAGCTTATGAAGCTGAATCAATTGCTCACGTCCTGTGTCACTGCTTTCCAGCTGAACGACTACATACCATTGTCCAGTTTGACGTTCCATCACATTTAAACGAATTTTCAAATCCTCACGATCACGAACAGAACGATAAAGTGTATGTCCATTTTCCACGAGTTTACTTGCTGTGGGTATATTCAGTTGATCAGCTATCTGTGCCGCTATATCTGCCGGATCTTCATGATTAGGAATCCAATCGCCTTGCCATTTTACAACCAGCTTATCCAGTGTACCCGGGGTTTGATCCGAGATGGTTAACAACGAGCGTAAAGCCGTTTCTGCCTCGCGGGAATCAGTTCCGTTGGTCTGAAGAGTTCCGTAACGCCAGCCAGCCAGTACCAACACCGTTCCTAATACCAAAATCGCAATAACTCCCTTTTTAATCATCTCTACTTTTAACATGGACGTTCCTTCCCCTCCATAACCATACGTTCTCCGCATATCCACGATAGAATGCTTCTTTTTTCGGCTCGATTGAAATCTATGAATCTATCAATAGCATGCCCGTTGCCAGAGGTTTTATACGCAGAGGAAGTCAGCACAACCGTTCAGAAATATTCATTCGCCTACTGGGTGTTCGACCATACACCGTAGGCACTATAAGAATAGACTATAACCACAACGCATCTTACACCAAAAGAGGTGAAATCATGTTTCCCATTTATCCAGTAAATGAAGCCAGTGTGGCACCTCATGGCGGACGGATGGTCTGTGCCGTCATGCGTGATGGTACACGACACATCGGCTTCTTAAGCGGGTGTAGCAAAGGCAAGCTGATGTTGAACGGATATCCATCCTCCTTTCCTGGTAGTCTCTATGCCGGAAGCTACAGTAACAAAGGAAAACAAAAAGCTAAAAAAATCTCCTCTAAAAAGAAAAAAAGGAATTCCAAAAACAAAGCTCGCCCTTCTGCCAAGCTAAATGCCTTTAATAGACCGCCCGATGAACTTCTAAATCCATACTTTCCTTATAACGTAGGCGAATTTGGCTCAAACGGAAATGGAAATTATGCAAATGGCAGAGCAGGCTATCGCGGCAGATATGGATACGGGGGAGGGCTTGCACTAGATCTGGCCTTAATCGCCTTTCTATTCCTCCTTATCTAAACGCCGTATTTCAGAACACAAAAAAACCGGAGGACCATTCATCGCCTCCGGTTCTTTGTATTTGTCGTTTTATAATCTACTCTGCTAAGCCGTTCTTATAGGCATAGATTGCCGCCTGTGTGCGGTCCTCCACTCCTAATTTGGCGAGAAGGTTCGTGACATGGAATTTTACCGTCTTAATCCCGATAATCAGTTCATCTGCGATATCCTGGTTAGACTTCCCTTGTGCCAACAAGCGAAGAACCTCCATCTCACGATCTGTTAGCTCTGTATGCGCGGGCGCTTCAGCCTGTGGCTGGCGGAATCGATTCATCATCTTAGAGGCCACCTGTGACTCGAGTACGGACTGTCCGCGTGCAGCTGCACGGATCGCATCCGCAATCTCGGAAGCACGAGACGTTTTGAGCAAATAACTGAATGCACCTGCCTCAATGACCGGGTACATTTTCTCATCATCCAAATAACTCGTCAGTACAATCACCTTTGTCTCTGGAAGCAGGCGTGTCACTTGGCGTGTCGTTTCAATACCATCCATGCCATCCATGACCAAATCCATTAAAATTACATTTGGCTTGTATTCTGATGCTAACCGTATGCCTTCTTCTCCGCTTCCAGCCTCGCCGACCACTTCAATCCCTTCTTCTGTCCCCAGCACTGCCGCAAGCCCGATCCGCACCATTTCATGGTCGTCTACCAGCAGCACGCTAATCGGTAATTCCGTTTCCATGATCATCGTTCCTTCCGCTTTCATCATAAATAACTGGCACAGACACCTCGATGCGTGTCCCTTTTCCCGGAGCCGTTATATACTGAATAGCTCCCCCAATTTCACTGACCCGCTCCTGCATGGTGGATAATCCATATGATGTCTGCTTTTTCTCATCCATTTCAAAACCAATACCATTATCCCGAATCGTCAGCCTAATGGAATCCGGGCGCTGCACGATACGAATTTCCATACGAGTTGCTTTGGCATGGCGCAATGTATTAGACATCGCTTCCTGAACAATGCGAAACAAGTGATTCTCAATGCCTTTAACCAACTGTACTCCGCTTTCCATCTCAAAATCAATCTCCATTGGTACTTTTGCCTGTAATTCCTGTACCAAATCACGCAAACCCTGCTCAAGCCGTTTTCCTTCCAGATAGACAGGCCGTAAATGAAGGAGTAACGCCCGCATTTCGGATTGTGCCACGGAAGACATTTCTTCAATTAATGCAACCTGACGTTGCGCTTTATCAAAATCCTTGTCCAGTGTCCTGCCCACAGCCGTCGCTGTCATTGAAATAGCAAATAATTGCTGCGATACTGCATCATGCAACTCTCTGGCCAGCCGCTGCCGTTCCTCTACGATCGCAGTCATTCGTGCCTGTTCTGCCAGCTGAGCATTATCTGTAGATAAGCGTTGTAAAGACGTAACTTGTTCCTGCCATTTACGCCCGATTCGTTCCAACTGCTCTCCTAGCCTGCCAAGCTCATCATGCCCTAGGGGAGGCAACTCACGTGCAGGGGTGCCCTTTTCCCACATTAGCAATGTCTCTCTTAACATTTCCAGTCTGCTTTTAAAGCGATAACTTTCATAAAATCCGTACATTGCCCCTGTACCAATCAACACCAGTATAACGGCTCCTGCTACTTTCAGTATCATTCCCCAGGTTGGGAACGACTTCACATATCCATATGTATACAGCATATAAAAGACAACTACGCCCACAACAACACACAGGAGGATACCTTCACCCATACTGCGGGTTACCATGTTGGACGTTTTTTTATGATTCATCCCGGTTCCTCCTGATTCAATAAAATCGAATGCGGACATCGCCCGCCAGGTACGAAACGACAAACTTCACTTTATATTCACTCTGCTCAAAATGAGGAGACTTCCACACCAGTCGGTTGAGCATCCCCGCCTCATGATCCCGGTCGAACTGAATCTGCCCGAACAATACGAACATCTCCACCTCTACACCGTAATTATCCGGCAGCGTGATGTCAATGTCACCGAAGATCCCCTGTAAAAATATGACGGGCTCACGTTCCTCTGGAAGAGCCAGCGTCAGGTCAGCATCCACATCCCCAACCACATGCCATATACTTGTGCTGCGCAAGCTCCACGGCACTTCATCCCATTTGTGATTGGATATGAAATTGTGTTTGAATATGGAGCTTTGACCTTTATGCAGCTTCCTGGAACGTGAATAGAACACAGCCAGCGAAGCCAATGTGATCACCACAAACAAGAACAAATGATCCAGCACCAGCAGACCAGCACCGATGGCAAGCATCGTATAGCCCTTTTTGATTTTAGAATTGCGAATCTTATATATTCCCGCCAACATTAGGATCAGTGCAAACACGGAGAGGAACCCAATCCACTGACCGAATAAAATAATAATCCCGATGCCAATCCCTGCCAGTGCCAAGGCTGATTTTCTTCTCTCCATGCTGCACCCCCTTTTTTGCTTATACAGGAAGGAAAAGCCATAGTGGCGCAATTTATGGCCATATGGCTTCCCGAACCATACAGATTGAGCACTGTTATTGGTCAGTGTCCATCTATACAGCATATCATAATGTTTGGGTTCCGAGTAGTTAGTCCTTCTTCATATCTACAGGTTTAGCACCTGTCTGAATTTTGGACTTCAATTGTTGAAGCTGCTCATCCACTTTAAATTGTTTTTCAGCTTCTGCGGGATTAACATATGCCTCTCCCGGTGCTTGACGATAAGGGGCACGCAGTACGTCAGCTTCCGCCTCCATTTGCATGATTTTTTCCTCCATGCGGTGGAAGCCCAGCGAAGCAGACCCGCTTTCAATCGTGTGCAAGCTATTGATTTGCGACATTTGCTTTTTGGCTTTTGCCATTTGAGCACGGGATACCAGCTCATTACGCTTATTGCGCATTTTGTAGAATTCATCCTTCATTCCATGAAGCTGCTGTACCAGTTCTTTCGCTTGAAGCTCAGCTTGAGTGTGCAAGTCACGGTATTCATCCTGCTTTTGCACAAAATAAATCTTCTCGCTCAGCAGCTTGCGGGCTACTTCTTCCTGACCATTTCGCAATGCAGATTCGGCCTGCTTTTCGCGCTCATTGGATACACGCACAGCCTCCTCCAAGCGCTGTTTCATACGACGCTCATTTGCCATTTGCTTGGCGACTGTTACCTCAGCCTCGTGAATTTCTGCCTCCATATCACGCAAGTACTGATTTAACATGATAATCGGATCTTCAACTTTATCCAACATTTCATTCACCGATGCTCTTGTCATATCCTTCATTCTTTTAAAGATTCCCATTATTTACGTTCTCCCTTCTCGAATTGCTCTACTTTTTTACGTAACTCTTCCAGTTCCTTTTTCATTGCTTTTTTCTCGATATCTTCCATCATGGAATCCAGATCACTGTTGTGTCCTGCATTAAATTTGGATGAATAGCGGGCATCCTGACCAAACGGGTTCGAGTTGCCGTATGCTCCGCCTTGATTGTAACCAGTTCCTTGTCCGTACTGTGTTCTAGTATTACTACCGCCATAATAGCGCGGATCTTGCTGGGTATAGGGACCGCTATCTGGACCGAATCCTCCATCGTAAGGAGATCTTGGTTCCTTGGAAATAACCAACGCTGCAATCACATAAATCATAAATGTGGTGCCTGCTGTAATAAAGAAACTGATCACAACCAGAATACGTATCCAAGTTGAGTCCATTCCTGTTGCGTCAGAAAGACCGCCACATACTCCAGTTAATACTCTATCCCGGCTTGATCGGTAAATTCGGGTCATAATTTACTTACTCCTTCCCGCTGTTGTTCAGCTTGCTTTTCAATCTCGCCCACTCTTGTTCGAGCAGCGATCCACCGCTGTGAGCATCCCTTGTATACTCCTCACCCCGACGCAATTCACGCAGACTCATCGTTTCTGCTTCCATATCGGCTACCCGGTCTTCTAAGCGGTTGAACATTCGGGGAACATTTCGTCCACCGTATGTACCTGCCCGTTCGTTCATTTGCTGCTGGAGTCTCAACGTTTGTACACGTGCAGCGTAATACTGACGCTTACTGTGTACCGTTTGGTATTCTGTCTTTAATGTATCCAGCTGTTGCTCCAATTCACGTAATGATTCACGGCTCTGCTCCCACAGTTCTCTATACTGCTCTTCTTTTTCTGCATACAGCATTTTTTCCTGAAGGGCTAGCTTTGCGACGTGTTCTTCATCTGCTTTCAAAGCCAGAAGCGCTTGTTCCTCCCGTTTGGCCTGCATGGACAATGCATGATCCAACTGCTGCTTCATTTGTCTTGTATGCACTGCATACTGCTGATGAAGCTTTTCCGCTTCGGCGATTTCCTGACGGGTATTATATAGAAACTGGTCAATGAGTTGTACCGGATCTTGACTTTGTTCCAAATGCTCATTGAAGGTTGCTACCGTAATATCACGCATTCTTCGAAAAACACTCATTGGCGTCTACTCCTTTCACAAGTTCGTATTTTCATCATTTCTTGCTCTTTGCTTTCGTACATTTTTCTTCATCCTCAAACTGTCACATTCAGTAGCGTCTTCTACGGTCACTCAGCATGGATACACCAAATATGATTAATCCGATTGCTAACAGTGGTCCAATAAGCCAGGACAGCTTGCCCAGTAAAATCAGTACCCCGAGCACAAGCACGATCCAACCGAAGAGCGCATTTCCTCTTTTCACACCGTAGTACCCCAACATAATCATGGCTATCGGAATTAAGTAACCAATCAGATGTCCTACAAAGTGACCGAAAAACGGAGTAAACTTACCGAGCAGCATAATCGAACCCAACACGATCAGTACAATGGCTAATCCATTCCCTTTGTTAACTCTCATTATCTCTCACCGCCTTTCACTGTGTCTTGCTTATGTCCTTATTGTACGCTGACCTAACGTTTGACAAAACGGACCCCAGACGGTTTTTGAACCTAGACCTAAGTCGGGGGTGAATATAGACCTGCGGCTAACCACTTCTACGCTGCTCTGCTGCAAGGGTTGTTGAGTGTCGCTTTCCTGCATGCTTAGAGCGTAGTGAAAGGACGAGACAAGCAAATAAGGCTACCGCTGCCACCATATAAGGCAAATTAATATGAACATCAAACAGCAGTCCTGCAACTAACGGTCCAATTACATTCCCCAAGCTGGTATAGGATGAGTTCATACCCGCTACAAACCCTTGCTCATCCCCAGCCTGCCGCGATAGAGAAGTGCTTACGGCTGGGCGAAGGATATCCATAGCCAGAAAAATGATAAAAGTCGTCAGCATAATCATCACGTACTGCTCGGCAAATAAAGTTAGGAAAATAAACAGTCCTCCAATAGCCAAGCAAAGGTGAATTACTTTTTTCTCACCAAAACGGTTAATGATCCAACCAAATATAGTTGCTTGAACAACTGCCCCCAAAATAGACCCTGTCGTTATAATGATGGCAATATCCATCGGTGTAAAACCATATTTATGGTCAACAAACAGTCCAAATACCGTTTCAAAATTCGCCAATCCAAAAGCAACGACAAATACAATGAGCAAGCCCATGAAATACGGAGATTGATAGGACTTGGCAAATTGCTGTAAAAGGTTTTCTTTTTCACGCGGAAGCTCTCTATTGTACTGTTGTTTTTCCTTGCTCAAAGACTCAGGCAGCACGAACAGAGACAAAATGGCCGCTATTCCTGCAGCACCTGCCGCCGCAAAGAAGGGAATACGTATTCCATAGGCTGCAAGCAAACCGCCAATCCCTGGCCCGATTATGAAGCCTGTGTTAATCGCTGCATTAATCATGCCCATACCCTTGCCTCTTTCCTCAAATGAGGTCACATCAGCGACGTAGGCCATTATAGAGGGAGTAAGCAACGCAGCCCCTACCCCGCCCATGATTCGTGCAACAAACAAGGTAGGAACGGAACCCGCCAATCCAAAAACAAGCTCTGACAGCATGAAAATAAACATCCCAGAAACAATCAACTTTTTACGTCCATAACGGTCAGACAACTTTCCTGACAAAGGTGATAATAAAAGCTGTGTCAGCGCAAAGGCTGCAACCATTAGTCCCATTGAAGAACCGTTCATCCCTAGCTCACTTATAAATTTAGGTAAAACAGGAACGACTAATCCAATCCCCATGAATGCTAAAAAAATGTTAAGCATCAATAACAGCATTGCTCCCCGATTTCTTGTTAGTATAGACATATTTCCACCCTTCCTTTTCAGAACCCCTTTTATTTATCAGTAGTTAATTTCAGTATCCTAGCTTAAAAAACAAAAAAACTTTAATTGTTTTATCAGTTTTCATATAAAAAAAATAGCCTCTTTTAATACACACATATTATTAGGCTATTTTTGTTTTTCGACTAACCCAAATAACAATATATCTACAATGGAATAAGTTGCTTCCTCTACCGTCACACTGTTATCCAGAAAGAAACGCTGATCAAGCGTTAAATTCACTGAATCAATAATTAGCTTCATGATCAGAGCCTCATTTTTATTCACAATAATTCCTTCTCGAATACCTTCCTGAATTAATGTTCTGATCGGAGACCAATCATTTAAATCAGCATGTACTCTTTTCCATTGCTCAGGATAATACTTTTTCATCTGGTCCAAAATTCTTAAATCATAAAACTTATAATACAGCGGCATAACCCTAATCGACTGCTTAATCTTTTCTAGCAAAGATAATTCATTGTTTTGGATAATTTGCTCCGTCTTTTGAATCATATCATCATTTGTACGCTCAATAAGTGTCTCTAAAATAAGCGTCTTAGACGAAAAATTTTCATACAACGTACGCTTACTGATGGCAAGTCTTTTCGCAAGATCATCCATAGTAAATTTCAATCCATTCTCATGAACTTCCTCTACAAAAGCTTCCAAAATTCTTTCTTGCATATGCGTTCCTCATTTCTTTTACACTTAATAAACTATAAATGTTTTTTCAGTACCACTATCCTACTACAACCTCAAAGTCCCAGTCAAATATACTATTTAGAAAAGAAACTATGTGAAGTTCTTATCTTCATTCATCTGACACCCGTTTAATTATGTAGCCGAAATTGAGAATGCAATTAATAAAAAGGGTGATAAAATGCCTTTAAGCATTTTATCACCCTTTTGTGTATACCGGCGAGAGGACTGAACCTCCACGGTTTCCCACTCGATACCGAATTAAATCTTGATAATACCTTGTTTGACGAAGGTAAAAAAGCGCTGTTCGTCGATTTCTACCCGCAAGGTAATCTGTCGATGTACTTTGGTATTGAGCAGCGGGATCAACTTCCGTAGCTATGGTCTGCGACAGGAATAACTCAGTTGCTCAGTATCGAGGAATTTTAGAATACTTGTACAACTTCTTTAATATCATCAATTTCCTCAAGAATTGCGCGCTCAATAGCAACCTTTAACGTAATCGTAGCACTTGGGCAACCATTGCATGCTCCCAAAAATCTTAATTTTGCTATACCGTTCTCAACTTCGACCAGTTCAGCATCTCCACCGTCACGCAGTAAGAAAGGACGTAGTTTGAGAAGAACTTCCGATACTTCATCGAATAAAACTCCATTTTCATCCATTATGTCAACTCCTCCCATTGTTTTACCAACCGTCATTCAGACCTTTTTTCATCCTAGATCGTCTGAGTGATCCTTTGCTTTTTGCCTAAGAGTAACCTCTTGATCCGAAAGTTCCCTTATAAGCGTATGAATAGAGTCTAAAGGTATCATCACACCACAACTTGCGCTCAATCCTGACAGCATATGGAGGCAGAATTGAAGTTTTCTTATCTCTCGGGTAATTTGAGCTAGTTCTGAATCGTCCGATTTATTTTTCTTCATTACTAGCACCTCTTTAAAGAATGATAAAGGTTTGATCTATTAAATTAATGAATCAACCGATGCTTCCTTCCATCTCAAATTGAATCAACCGATTCATTTCAACGGCATATTCCATTGGCAATTCTTTGGTAAACGGTTCAATAAAGCCCATTACAATCATTTGTGTAGCATCTTGTTCTGTAAGTCCGCGGCTCATTAAGTAAAACAATTGTTCCTCAGACACTTTGGATACTGTTGCCTCGTGCTCCAAAGTAATCTGATCGTTTTTAATTTCATTGTATGGAATCGTATCTGATGTTGACATGTTATCTAATATCAACGTATCGCACTTAATATTGGACTTAGACCCTGCGGAATCGCGGCTGAAGCTGGACAACCCTCGGTAGTTTACTTTTCCGCCCTGCTTGCTAATGGATTTGGATATAATCGTAGATGTTGTCTCGGGAGCAAGGTGAATTACCTTCGCGCCAGCATCTTGATGCTGATCTTTACCGGCTACGGCAATAGACAGGATGGACCCCTTGGCTCCCCGTCCTTTCAATAATACTGCCGGATACTTCATTGTTACCTTGGAGCCGATGTTGCCGTCCACCCATTCCATTGTGGCATTTTCTTCTACCACAGCCCTTTGGGTTACCAAGTTGTAGATATTAGGAGCCCAATTCTGAATGGTCGTGTAACGGACACGGGAATCTTTCCGGCAAATAATTTCAATAACTCCACTATGCAAAGAACTGGTACTATAAATAGGTGCTGTACATCCTTCAACATAATGGACAAAGCTGCCCTCTTCGGCAATAATTAATGTCCGCTCGAATTGACCCATATTTTCAGAATTAATACGGAAATAACCTTGTATAGGAACCTCGCAATGAACACCCTTCGGAATGTATACAAAGCTACCGCCTGACCAAACCGCACTATTAAGCGCCGCAAATTTATTGTCTGCGGGAGGGATGATCGTCCCAAAATATTGCTTAAACACTTCGGGGTATTGCTTTAATGCAGTATCCGTATCAAGGAAAATAACGCCCTGATCCTCCAGTTCTTTCCGCATGCTGTGATAAACTACTTCCGACTCATATTGAGCGGATACGCCCGCCAGGAACTTTTGCTCCGCTTCAGGGATTCCCAGCTTGTCAAAGGTTGCTTTGATCTCGGAAGGAACCTCCTCCCAGGTCTTTCCCTGTTTTTCAGAAGGGCGAACGTAATACTGGATGTCATCAAGATTTAGCCCGGTCAAATCCGCTCCCCATTCAGGCATCGGCATTTTGTAGAATTGATTCAAAGCTTTCAACCGAAAATTGAGCATCCACTCCGGCTCTTCCTTTATCCGGGAAATTTCCCGGACAATCTCTTCCGTCAGACCTTTTCCAGATTGAAAAATAGACTGGTGCTTGTCGCGAAACCCATATTTATATTCGCCCATATCTGGTGCTTTTTTAGCCATTAGTATCACTCCTTTTTAACCTTTCAAGAATCATTTTGATTTGCTATGATCTGCCGAGCTTGCTTTCCACTAAATCTTTTAGGCGACTACGAACACCTTCCAGCGGGATCTCCGAAATGACAGGAGCGAGAAATCCGAAAATAACAAGATGTTCGGCTTCACTCCTTGATATCCCGCGCGACATCAGATAATAGATTTGCTCTGCATTTACTTGCCCCACGGATGCAGCATGACCCGCGGTTACATCATCCTCATCTATCAGCAGGATCGGATTGGCATCGCCGCGAGCTTTAGGACTTAGCATAAGCACGCGTTCTGTTTGCTGACCATCACAATGGGTTGCACCTTTTTCAATCTTTGTAATGCCATTGATAATGGCCGTAGCTTCTTCAAGCATGACTGCACGCGTAATCATCTGGCTTACCGAGCTTCTGCCAAAATGCTGAGCTTGAGTTGTATAGCTCGATTTTTGATTACCCCTGCCAATAGCAATTACCTTATTGTCGGAGACCACCCCGTTGCCTTGTAGCAAAGTCTTGGTATCGCTGGCGGTATAACCATTGTTCATCTCACCGATAATCCATTCCACACCCCCATCAGCAAGAACGACCGCCCGTCGCTGGGTGAAATCTGTTGTAGTTGCAGCAAGCTGATGAACCGAAGCTACTTGCACCTTTGAGCCCGCCCCCGCGAAGACCTCCGTCACACCGTTATGTAATACCTTGACATCATCACCACTCGATACACAATTATCCACATAAGTGATCTTGCTGTTGCTCCCTGCCACAATTAAGACGTGAGGAGCAAAACACACACCGCTTGTATCGTTAAGAAAGATCGCTTGAATAGGTGCTTCAACCTCTACACCGTCTGGGACATATAGAAAAACGCCACCACTCCATAAGGCACTGTGTGCAGCAGATAAACGATGTTCTTCTGGCTTTACTGCCTGAAAGAGATAACGTTGAACCAGCTCCTCATGCTCTTTTGCCGCAGTATGCAGATCCGTTAAAATGACTCCCTGGGCGGCTAAGCTCTCGGACAATTTCGTATACACTACATCCGAGTTGAACTGAACGATTAGTCCGCCTTTCACCGGAGAAGTAACCAAACCTCGAACAACCTCCGGCGCTTCCTCCAAACTAGACCACGCATTCTCAGCTTTGTAATCTCCACTTTCGTAGATATCCCATTTTTCAAGATTGATTTTCTCCACTTTAGGCAACTCCAGCGTCCCTGCCAGTTCGAGTGCATGAACGCGGCGTTCAATCAGCCAACGAGGTTCATCCTTAGCACTTGACCATGCGCGTAAATCGTCCACATTCATTGAAACTCTAGCTTGTATATCCACGTGCTGTTCCTCCTCTCCGGCTTTTAAGCTTCCCTTACCGTCTCATCCGTAATCCCAAGTTCCTCCTTCACCCAATCGTACCCTTCAGCCTCCAAACGGTGGGCAAGCTCCGGACCGCCAGATTTAACTATCTGGCCTTGCATCATGACATGCACAAAATCCGGGGTAATATAATTCAACAGTCGTTGATAATGGGTGATGATTAAAAAGCCTCTATCCGGGCTGCGCATCTCATTTACGCCATTGGCCACAATACGCAGTGCATCAATATCAAGCCCTGAGTCCACTTCATCCAGGATCACAAACTTGGGTTCAAGTAGCATCATTTGCAAAATCTCATTCCGCTTTTTTTCACCGCCAGAGAATCCCTCATTCAAATAACGATGCACAAATTCCGGGTTCATCTCCAGTCCCTTCATTTTGCTCTCCATTTCACGGATAAAACGGATTAAGGATATCTCATCGCCTTCTTCACGCCGTGCATTGATGGCACTTCTGAGAAAATCCGAGTTGGTCACGCCAGCAATTTCACTTGGGTATTGCATAGCGAGGAACAAGCCTGCCTGGGCACGCTCATCCACCTCCATCTCCAGAAGGTCTTCATTGTCCAATGTCACCTTACCGCCAGTAACCTCATATTTGGGATGGCCCATTAAAGCTGAAGCCAATGTACTTTTCCCCGTCCCATTAGGCCCCATAATCGCATGAATCTCTCCGCCATGAATCTCCAGTGTGAGCCCTTTTAAAATTTCTTTCCCTTCAATCTTGGATCTTAATTCCTCAATCTTTAATGTCGTCATTTATCATAAACTTCCCTTCGGAGTATTCTTCGGCACGCGCCACCAAATCACTCATAAATTTTCCAATAGTCTGCAGCTCAACCTCTGAATAGGATTCAATGAATTGGTAAAACCTTTCTTCTTTTTCTTTGTGCAGTTCTTTATGCAAATGATAAACGTGTCTTCCCTTATCCGTTAAACTAAAGTAAATCTCCTTACGATTGCTGTTCAGTTGACTTTTCATAATGAAGCCCATTTCCAGCAGCTTTGCACTAATTTTAGTAATACTAGCTTTGGACAACCCCATCTTCTCCACAATCCCGGTATGATTTATCGGTTCATAATCACCAATGCAATCAATAACGTGTACACTAGTAATATTGTTGGAGAGCATGTCAATCTGGTACTTTCTGGCCTGTTGCCGAAACGAGTTAATTTCTTGTTCAGTATACAGCTCATTCAGATGTAGCATTTTAATATATTGCTCGTAAAGATGACCTTTAAAATGATTTTGAAACTCCAATTTCTCAATCTCCCCTCTTTTGTAGTAGTTGCAGACCAAGTTTAGTGTCACCATTAGATTATTTTTGTTCACTAGTAAACAAAGTTATATTAACACAATTGATATTGATTATCAATATCAATTGTGTTAAATGTGATACAATTTTGGAGGCACTTTTCATCATGGGTTTGTTGTCATTGTCATCGGCCTCAGGCTGTGTTTTGACTAGAGCACGTTCTGGAAATGGTTTTGAATACCTCTGATCAATCCTGCTTTGCGGGGGTTGAACAATGGAACCAATTCGGCAGCACCCGGATGGATCTGGTAACCGAAGCCAAGTCCAATACCGTTGCCTATGAACGTCATGGTACACCTGCCAAAGACCGGGGTCGCTATCGTAAAAAGGACAAAGGTGGTGCTTGGCCGAGCTGTTTTAAAGCCGTATCGCCGCGTTTGAGTACGCTATCGTGAGCATGTATAGCAATGAATAATCAGTCAGTTACCTGTGTCTGGATATGTTATGAGGCCAAAGAGTATACCAAAAACTGTGGTTTTTGCTGGTGAATCCGAACAGGCGATGCTCCATTCTAGCCAGCACCGATCTGACACTGGAGATGACCTAGATCATCGAACTTTATCCGCCCAGTTCAAAATCAAATGCACCTTCTGGGCGCTAAAGCAATCCATCGGCGGATTAGCTACCACTTTTGTAGCAAATCCATTCCGAAGCTCAACTGGTATTTGAAAAAGGATCGGGTTCACCCTCTGGAGTTGTTGGAAGAGGAGAAAGCGCAACGGGACATCCGCCTAACTGTAAAGATGAGAATGGTAAACGATAACCAAAATGGATCCCTACGGGGCTTAAGATAAAAGGAACCAAGAAAAGAGCCGAAATCTTGCTTCAGGAAGCCAGGAAGAATTATCATATGGAAGGACAAGCACTCGCGGTTGAAAACGAAGATATGCTGCAAGAGTAAAAGCGGCTACTCCATCCGGTAATCAAAGGTGTCTTCAGCTCAAGCAATGAGTGGGGTACTAAAGCTCAAATAAAAAAAGTTCATTAGAGAATGTCTCTAATGAACTTTTTTAGTTAATACCGGCGAGAGGACTCGAACCTCCACGGTTTCCCACTCGATTTTGAGTCGAGCGCGTCTGCCATTCCGCCACGCCGGCATATTTAATTATGGAGGCGCCACCCAGATTTGAACTGGGGAATAAAGCTTTTGCAGAGCTTTGCCTTACCACTTGGCTATGGCGCCAGAATATAACTAAGCGGACGACGGGAATCGAACCCGCGACCCTCGCCTTGGCAAGGCGATGCTCTACCGCTGAGCCACGTCCGCATAAGATGGCTGGGGATATAGGATTTGAACCTATGCATGACGGAGTCAAAGTCCGTTGCCTTACCGCTTGGCTAATCCCCAATAAGAAAGGGCGGCCGATGGGGCTTGAACCCACGAATGCCGGAGTCACAGTCCGGTGCGTTAACCACTTCGCCACGACCGCCACAGGAAAAGAAGTAATTGGCAGGGGCAGCAGGAATTGAACCCACACCAACGGTTTTGGAGACCGTTGTTCTACCTTTAAACTATGCCCCTATAAAACTGGTGGAGGATGATGGATTCGAACCACCGAACCCGTAAGGGAGCAGATTTACAGTCTGATGCGTTTGGCC
>NZ_JAALFM010000050.1:0-1190 GCF_011800295.1 Paenibacillus sp. EKM301P
TCGCTCGCTCCTAGCTCTTGCTCCGCAACATAGTAGGCCACCATTTGTTTTTGGCCCGTTTCATCCGTACGAGCCATCACCACCGCTTCTCGTACCGATTCCACTTGGAGCAGCTGCGTTTCGACCTCGCCTAGTTCAATCCGGTACCCCCGGATTTTCACCTGATGGTCGATCCGGCCCAGATACTCAATGTTCCCGTCCGGCATCCATCTCGCCAAATCGCCGGTGCGGTACATCCGTTCATAGCCTGCTTCCCCGCCAGCAAACGGATCTTTCACAAATTTCTCGGCCGTCAGCTCCGGACGGTTCAGGTAACCGCGGGCTACGCCGACACCACCAATACACAGTTCCCCTGCAACCCCAATCGGCTGCAATTGCTCCGTGCCTTCCTTCACAATGTACAGACGGATATTCTGAATCGGTTTCCCGATCGGAATCACTGCATATTCCTCATCCGGCTCGCAATCAAAGTACGATACGTCCACCGTCGCTTCGGTTGGTCCATACAGGTTGACCAGCTTCGCTCCGGCCAGGCTCGACACGAGCCGCTGGAACCGGGCCACATGCTGTGGCGGCAACGCTTCACCACTGGCAAAGACATGGCGCAGCGTGCCCAGCTTCGCTTGCATCACTTCTCGTGGCTGCTGCTCCACATACTCCAGGAATGCACGCAGCATGGCGGGTACAAAGTGCATTGTAGTCACGCCGTCGCGGGCAATCGTGTCCACGATGTCTTCCGGGTTCTTTTCCCCGCCCACGGACAACAGGCTTACCTTCGAGCCGACCATTGACCACCAGAACAGCTCCCACACCGACACGTCGAAGGTGAAGGCGGTCTTTTGCAGAATCGTATCTTCCGCACTCAAGCCGTAGCGATTATGCATCCACAAAATCCGGTTCAGCACGGAATGGTGCTCCACCATCACGCCCTTCGGTTTTCCCGTGGAGCCAGAGGTATAAATGACATAGGCGACATGGTGCGGTCCAGCCAGGGGCTCTAGATTTGAACTGTCTTCGTGATAGATGTCCTCGCGATCCAGTACCAGCACTTGGCCGTCAAAACTCAGCGAGGCTTGCTCCGCCAGATGCGCTTGCGTCAGCACCAGCTTCGCTCCCGAGTCCTCCAGCATAAAGCGGATACGATCGGCCGGATATTCCGGATCAATCGGCACATAGGCTCCGCCGGCCTT
>NZ_JAALFM010000051.1:0-1187 GCF_011800295.1 Paenibacillus sp. EKM301P
GTAATTTGATAATCACGAATCCATCCGTGGAGACGGCTAAAATCAATCCGGTCGTCTTTCGGACAGATGACCATCGTTCCCCCGTTATAGAGTGTCCGCGCAATATCGCCGACGAACACGTCGAAGGAGAAGCTGGCCAGTTGTAGCAGTCGTACCGGGAATTCGCTCAGGCGGTAATCCCGACGATAGGCCGCAGCGGTATTCACCAAGCTGCGATGTTCGATCATGACACCTTTTGGACGTCCGGTTGTCCCCGACGTGTAGATCACATACGCCAGATCCTGCGGTTCGTTAATATGATCGACGTCTGTCGTATCTCCGGTGTACAGTGACTCATCGTCCAATGCCAGTATGGTTTGCAGACGCAGCTTTGTTGCCGATTCATATGCTGCTTCGCTGTCAGACACCGAATCTGATTTCAAGCTCAAACCTTCATTTAGGTTGTCTCTTTCCATCGTTTCAACGCTAACCTCTGTCTCTAGCTTACCCTTAGCATTTTCATCGCCCAAAGCCCCGTAGCTTTCATTCAGCCATGCTTGTGCGCGCTCCTGCAATCCCGTCTGAGTTAACAGTACCGTCGCACCGCTGTCCTCCAGCATGAAACGAATCCGTTCGGATGGATAATCTGCATCTAATGGTACATATGCGCCTCCGGCTTTCCACACCGCCAATACACCGACCAGCATGTCTACCGAGCGTTCACTCAAAATGCCGACAATCGATTCGCGTCCAATACCTTCATTTCTCAGTCTGCGCGCCAATTGGTTCGCACGCTCATTCAGTTTGCGGTACGTCAGCTGTTGCTCCTCGTACACCACTGCCACGTGATCCAGCACAAGCTGGGCTTGTTCTTCTACATAGGCATGAAACAGGGCTCCTTTTTCAACAGCAGCAACATCCGATACACCTATATCTCCGAAACCGTAGAGGATCTGCTCTTTTTCCTCGGCGGTTACCATATTCAAAACTGCCAGGGGCTGCTGTGGATGATAGGCAATAGCTCGAACGATTTCCGCAAAATGCTGTGCCAATCGCGTCATGGTCTCCGGCTTGTACAGCGCCGTGCTGTATTCCAGACGGCACAGAATACCTTCTGGCTGCTCTATGGCTTCCAAGCTCAGATCAAACTTGGCCGTATGATTGTCCAGTGGATAGGAGCTCAAGGTCAGACCTTTCAGCTCGAACTC
>NZ_JAALFM010000052.1:0-1092 GCF_011800295.1 Paenibacillus sp. EKM301P
AGGATGCCGTTCGTGACGATTCCGCTCACATCGAGCGCATATTTCATCTTCGTCCGGTCACTCACGACCGATCCCATCGAGTAAGGAGACATGCGGATATCGCTGTTTGGCAAGTCTTGATCAAACTGTCCGAGATAGTTAAAGCTTACTTGTGGCTCGGCAAAAGCTTGATGTTGACCAAGGTTCAGTACATCTACTTGCTGAATCGCTTGACCAGATTCACTCAAATATCTCCAGATTCCGTAGCCCATTCCCTTATTCGGAATCTGACGCAGGCTCTCTTTGACCTGTTTGATTCGATCCGACAAAGCATGACCACGACCGATATCCAGCAGCACCGGATATGGACTCGTAAACCAGCCTACCGTACGAGAAATGTCCGTATCCGGCAAAATGTTCTCACGTCCGTGTCCCTCTAGGTTGATCAGGCTACGTTCATGACCGGTCCACGTGTACAGCATCATGCCTAGTGCAGTCAGCAGCAAATCGTTCACTTCCGTGTTGTACGCGCGGTGTGCTTGCTTCAATAGTGTTCCTGTCTCTTCTTCCGTAAGCTGGAAGACCACGGTATCCGTGTCAGCCAAGGTAAACGGTTCGGCCTCCGCTTGATCCTCAGGCAAACGTACTTGGTCAGCCAAAGCAGCAGCGTTCCATTGCTCCCAGTAGGCGTATTCGCTGTCCATGGCTACGCTATTCGCATAGACGGAAAGTTTTTGTGACCAGGAACGGAATGAATCTGTTTTGTCTGGTAACTGGAGCGTCTCTTCACGGATGGCCTGTTCATAGGCTACAGCCAGATCCTCGAATAAAATACGCCATGATACCCCGTCCACGACCAAATGGTGAATCGCCATCAGGAGATGATCCCCATCTGCACAGTGGAACAAACCAGCCTTCAACAGCGGCCCTTCATGCAGTTGGATACTGCTTTGAATTTCACTGGCTTTCGCCTCAATAGCTGCGCTGAGCATGGCTTCATCCGTCAAGTTCGTAAAGTCCACCACATCCAGGTGATACAGCTCACCTTCCTGTACTCCGCGGTTCCAGGCTTCATAGCCTTGCTCGGTCTTGCTGAACACCATCCGCAGTGCA
>NZ_JAALFM010000053.1:0-1085 GCF_011800295.1 Paenibacillus sp. EKM301P
GAATCGGTACGAGAAGCGGTGGTCATGGCTCGTGCGGATGAAACGGGCCAAAAACAAATGGTGGCGTACTATGTCGCCGGGCAAGAAATCCGTGCCAGCGAGCTGAGAAGTGAGCTGGGCGGAGAGCTGCCAAGCTACATGGTGCCATCGTATTTTGTACAGCTGGAGCAAATGCCGCTGAGTCCCAATGGCAAAATTGACCGCAAGGCCCTGCCAGCACCGGAAGGCAGCCTGCAAAGTGGAGCCGATTATGTCGCACCGCGGACGTGGGTGGAAGTGAAGCTGGCGCAAATCTGGCAGGATGTGCTGGGCCTGGCGCAGGTCGGCGTAAAGGAAAACTTCTTCGAGATTGGCGGACATTCGCTGCGGGCGACGACACTGGCCTCGAAGATTCACCAAGAGCTGAACAAGCCACTTCCCCTGCGCAGCATTTTTGAAGCGCCAACGATTGAGCAGCTGGCAGCCGTTCTGGAAGGTCTGGATCAGGTGGCGTATGCGTCCATTCCGGTGACGGAGGAGCGTAGTTTCTACCCACTGTCCTCGGCACAAAAACGACTGTATGTGCTGCATCAGTTCGACCCGAATGATGTGAATTACAACATGCCGTCGGTGCTGCAAGTGAGCGGTCCGCTGGATGTGAAACGAGTAGAGAACGTATTCCGTCGACTGATCGCCCGCCATGCGACCTTGCGTACCCGCTTTGAGCTGATCGACAGCGAGCCGATGCAATGGATTGAGGACGCTGTGCCGTTCGAGGTGGAATATACGAAGGTACAAGCAGAGGGGGCGACTGCGGACACAGATCAGGACACAACTACAGATACGTACACAAGAGTCAACATAGAAGCGCAACAGCGGGTACGGAGCTTTGTCCGTCCGTTTGATCTCAAAGCTGCGCCGCTGCTGCGGGTAGGCTTGGTGGATCTGGGCGTTCAAGGAGCGAAGCAGGAATCCCAACATCTGCTTATGCTTGACATGCACCATATCGTCTCGGATGGGGTATCCATGGAGGTCCTGACCGACGAATTTGTCCGCTTGTATGGCGGTGAAGAGCTAGCGCCATTGCGGATTCAGTACAAGGATTA
>NZ_JAALFM010000054.1:0-1064 GCF_011800295.1 Paenibacillus sp. EKM301P
GGATGATGCTACCTCTTCCTGGAGCCTGCAGCCTGAGATCAGCTTTAACTATTTGGGACAATTTGATCAGGACTTGGAAAATGGGGAGATCACGCTGTCTTCACATCCAGGTGGAGAGCCGTTGAGTGACCGCACCGTACTGGAGCAGCCGCTGAATGTGAACGGCATGATTACAGCAGGCGTGCTGACCCTGGAAATTCGTTATGACAGCCATGTATACCAACAGCAAAACGTAGAGAAGTTTGCCCGGCTATTGCAGGAAAGCTTGCAGGAAGTCATCAAGCATTGTGCCTCCCAAGAGCGGAGTGAGCTAACGCCAAGCGATGTCTTGTTCAAAGGCTTGACACTGGAGCAGCTGGAGCAATTGACGGAGCAAACGGCTTCTGTGGGCGAACTGGAAAATGTGTATGCTCTTTCTCCCATGCAGAAGGGGATGCTGTTCCATAGTCTGATGGAGCCGGACTCAGGCGCATACTTCCAGCAAGCGTCGTTTGATCAAAAAGGTAGCTTTGATGTTGCTATTTTCCGTAAGAGTCTGGATCTGCTGACACAGCGTCATGAAGCGCTGCGGACGAATTTCCATCAATTTGAGACAGGACACGGTCTGGAGCCATTGCAAATCGTGTTCCGTCATAAAAATAGCGATCTTTCCTTCGAGGATATACGCAACATGCCGAAAGCGGAGCAACAGGCATATATCCAGACGTTTAAGCAGGAGGATCAGGCGAGAGGCTTCAATCTCGGTACGGATGCACTGATGCGCGTACAAGTGTTGCAGACCGATGAAGAAACGTATCACTTGGTCTGGAGCTTCCATCACATTGTCATGGACGGCTGGTGCTTATCGCTTGTTACGGGCGAGGTGTTTGGTACGTACTTTGCGCTGCTGGAGCAGAAACAGCCGGAGCTTGCTCCGATTACACCGTATGGCCAATATATCGAATGGCTAGAGCGTCAAGATGAACGTGCGGCAAAAGAGTATTGGAACAGTTATTTGGCGGGCTTTGAACAGCAGACGTTGTTACCTGGAGCGGATACTTCATTGAAAGACCAAGTGGCGGATA
>NZ_JAALFM010000055.1:0-980 GCF_011800295.1 Paenibacillus sp. EKM301P
GTCCGGTACAGCCGCTCCCCAGTGGCGAACGGGCTGTCTACGAATTTCTCCGCCGTCAAATCCGGGCGGTTCAAGTACCCGCGCGCCACTCCGACTCCGCCGATGACCAGCTCGCCCAACACCCCGACCGGCACCGGATTCAGATGCGCATCCACGATGTAGAATTTCGCATTCAGCCACGCTTTACCGATCGGCACATTGCCTGTTTGCGGCAGCTTCGCTAGCTCCTCGTCGTAGAAACTGGAGTCGATCGCCGCTTCCGTCACGCCGTATGCGTTGATGATCCGGAACAACGAGCCGAGGCGTTCCTGCAAGGTCCGGTAATCCGCCACGCTGCAGCTGTCCGAACTCGTGATCAACAGCTCCATCCAGCTCATATCGAGCCGCTGCTCGTGCACATACTCTAGGAACGGCACGATCAGCGCTGGCGTCGATTCGAAGATGGTGACCCGCTCCCGCTCAATCCAGTGGTGCAGACGAGACGGATCGATCCGGTCGTCCTTCGGTACAATCACCATCGTGCCTCCGTTGTACAGCGTCCGCGCGATATCTCCCACGAACACGTCGAACGAGAAGCTTGCGAGCTGCAGCAGCCGCACTGGGAACTGATCCAACCGGTATTCCCGCCGGTAGCCCGCCGCCGTGTTCACCAGGCTGCGGTGCTCGATCATCACGCCCTTCGGCTTGCCCGTCGTCCCCGACGTATAGATCACGTACGCCAGATCCTCCGGACGGGCTTCATGGAAGCTGTCGGCATTCGTCCGCTCCTCGCTGTACGAAGTTTCGTCGTCCAGGTACAGCACCGCCGCCAGCGCCAGCTCCTCTTCGCCGAGCCAGGCCTCGGCACGCTCTCGCAGCGCCGTTTGCGTCAGCAGCACCTTCGCTCCGCTGTCTTCGAGCATGAACCGCACGCGCTCCGCCGGGTAATCCGGGTCGAGCGGCACATACGCCCCGCCCGCTTTCCAGACGGCCAGCACGGC
>NZ_JAALFM010000056.1:0-947 GCF_011800295.1 Paenibacillus sp. EKM301P
GCCGCAGTGCTTCTGACCCGTCGTGATTTGGCAGAAGAGCACCATTGCCACGCCAATGCCCTATTTCTTGAGGATGCGGCATTGTATCAGGGAGAAAGCAGTAACCTGGAATCGGTTGCCCGCCCAGAGCATTTGGCTTACGTCATCTATACCTCTGGTTCGACTGGTAATCCGAAAGGAGTTATGCTCCAGCATCGCTCGGTCCTCAACTTTATTACCGGGATGCGCGGAGTCATTGACTTTGAAACGAGCCAAACGATGTTGTCACTGACGACCATTTCATTCGATATTTTCGTCTTGGAGACCATCCTGCCCCTGTTGGGTGGAATGACGGTGGTGCTTGGCGACCACCAGCATCAGGTGAATCCTCAGGCGCTGGGTGAATTGATTGCTTATCATCATATTGAAATGCTGCAAATGACGCCGTCCCGGTTGCAAATGCTGCTGGGTCATGAAGCAGGCTCCCGCGCGCTGCAAGGCGTGAAGGCTATAATGGTGGGGGGCGAAGCCCTGCCGTCCAAGCTGCTTGCAGCACTGCAAGAAATAAACGGTCCCCGGATTTATAACATGTACGGACCTACAGAAACGACGGTGTGGTCGACCGTACAGGAACTGACCCATGCTCAACAAATTAACATCGGACGTCCTATCGCGAATACCCAAATATATATCATGAATGCGAATGGGGAATTGCAGCCCGTCGGTGTGCCGGGTGAATTATGTATTGGAGGGGAAGGACTGGCCCGCGGGTACTGGAAACGTGAAGAACTGACGGCCGAGAAATTTGTAAATCATCCGTTCGCTGGTGGCAAGGCAGGCCATGAGCGAATGTATCGTACAGGCGATTTGGCGAGATGGATGCCGGACGGTAACATTGAATATTTGGGGCGGATGGATCACCAGATTAAAATCCGGGGCTACCGGATCGAACTGGGCGAGATCGAATC
>NZ_JAALFM010000057.1:0-940 GCF_011800295.1 Paenibacillus sp. EKM301P
AAATCCTCAAACACAATCCGCCATGAAATGCCGTCTACAACCAAATGGTGAATGGCAATCAGTAAATGATCTCCATCTATGCAGCGGAAAAGTCCCAGTTTCACCAGCGGTCCTTCGTCTAGACGAATGGAGCTTTGGATGGCATTGGCTTTCGTTTCCATCGCCATCGCAACATCTGCCGCATCTTCGACGCCTGTCAAATCCACAACGTCCAGATGATATAGCTCGCCTTCGTTCACACCGCGATTCCACGCTTCATAGCCCTGTTCGGTCTGACGGAAGACCATACGCAGCGCATCATGATGCTCCGTCAGCTTGGTCATCGTTTGACGCAATGCGGCTTCGTCAAAGCCTTCTGCTCGATACAGCATCACCGATTGGTTGAAATAATGCGGCTCTGCCGAGGCTTGTCCAAAGAACCATTGCTGAATCGGCGTCAGCTTGACGCTGCCTGATACCTCGCCCTGATCGGCCGTACGACTCACTTTTTGTACATGACCGCTCAGCAGCGAAATGGACGGATATTGGAACAAATCCTTCATGTCCAGCTTGTAGCCCGCTTGCAGCAAGCGGGACGATACCTGAATCGCTTTGATCGAATCACCGCCGAGGTCAAAGAAATTATCCAGAATCCCGACGCTCTTCGTTCCTAATACCCCCTGCCAAATCGAAACCAACGTCTGCTCCAACGCTGTGCGCGGCTCTACATAATCCGCTCCGCTTTGCAGGCTGCCCTCCGGTGCTGGCAGGGCCTTGCGGTCGATTTTGCCGTTCGGTGTCAGCGGCATCTGCTCCAGCTGGATGAAGTATGAAGGCACCATGTAGTTGGGCAGATCCTCACCCAGTAAGCCGCGCAGTTCACTCGCGCTGACGTCTCTTTCAGCGACATAGTACGCCACCAGTTGGTTTTGTCCCTGCTCGTCCGCTTGGGCCAGGACGA
>NZ_JAALFM010000058.1:0-834 GCF_011800295.1 Paenibacillus sp. EKM301P
CGGTATGCTCTGGATATCAACGGCATGATCACGGACGGTGCCCTGGAACTGACGATCAGCTACAGCAACAAAATGTTTATGAAAAAATCGATTAAAAAACTGGCTGATCTGCTGCAGGAGAGCTTGCGCGAGGTGTTGGCTCACTGTGTGGCCAAAGAGTTGCCGGAGCTGACCCCAAGCGACTTGTCCTTCCAAGGACTGACGGCTGTAGAGCTGGATCATATTGTAGAGCAGACGGCTGCTGCGGGAGAACTGGAAAACATTTATTCGTTAACCCCTATGCAAAAAGGCATCCTGTTCCACGGCTTCATGGAGCCGCAATCCGGGGCGTACTTTGAGCAGGCGACATTTGATCTGCAAGGCCACTTTCAAGTGGAGGCTTTTGCCGAAAGCCTAAACCAGTTGGTGGAGCGCCATCAAATATTCAGAACAAATTTTTATAGTGGCTGGAATGAGCAGCCTTTACAGGTGGTGTACCGCCATAAAGCGGCTGGATTCCGGTTTGAAGATGTGCGTTCGATGGAACCAGGAGAGCAGGCCGCATACCTTGCTGATTTTGCTGAACGTGACAAAGCGGCAGGCTTTCATTTCAGCTCCGACGAGCTGATGCGGGTGTCTATTTTACGTACAGGTGAGGAGTCGTACCGTTTTGTATGGAGCTTCCATCATATTTTGATGGACGGCTGGTGCTTGTTCCTGGTTGTCGGGGAAGCGTTTCATACGTACTTTGCCATCCTTGAAGACCGCAAGCCGGAGCTTGCCCCGGTAACGCCATACAGTGAATATATTGAATGGCTGGATCGACAGGACAACGCGGAGGCAGAACGGTTCTGG
>NZ_JAALFM010000059.1:0-826 GCF_011800295.1 Paenibacillus sp. EKM301P
CTTGTTTACACAAGATCAGCTTAAAGGAATATTCTAAAACGCAATTTCGTTTCGGTATCCAGTTTTCAAGGTGCAATTCGCTTCGTCGAAGCGAAGCCCGATGAATATTTCGGTTCCACACGATGTGTGAATGAAACATTCGTCGAATCTTGAGAGTTTGAACTCTCAAAACTGAGCAACGAGTGAGTAAGTTCAGGATATCCATTTCATTCACACGAACGTGATGAACCGAATGAATATCCGGTCGCAGGTATATACACCTGCTGATTTGAATGTTTCCATCGCAGGAAACGATTCTCCATAGAAAGGAGGTGATCCAGCCGCACCTTCCGATACGGCTACCTTGTTACGACTTCACCCCAATCATCTACCCCACCTTCGGCGGCTGGCCCCTTGCGGTTACCTCACCGACTTCGGGTGTTGTAAACTCTCGTGGTGTGACGGGCGGTGTGTACAAGACCCGGGAACGTATTCACCGCGGCATGCTGATCCGCGATTACTAGCAATTCCGACTTCATGTAGGCGAGTTGCAGCCTACAATCCGAACTGAGACCGGCTTTTCTAGGATTGGCTCCACCTCGCGGCTTCGCTTCCCGTTGTACCGGCCATTGTAGTACGTGTGTAGCCCAGGTCATAAGGGGCATGATGATTTGACGTCATCCCCACCTTCCTCCGGTTTGTCACCGGCAGTCTGCTTAGAGTGCCCAGCTTGACCTGCTGGCAACTAAGCATAAGGGTTGCGCTCGTTGCGGGACTTAACCCAACATCTCACGACACGAGCTGACGACAACCATGCACCACCTGTCTCCTCTGTCCCGAAGGAAAG
>NZ_JAALFM010000006.1:0-355953 GCF_011800295.1 Paenibacillus sp. EKM301P
GAGTATGTGGCACCGCGGACGCCACTGGAGGCCAAGCTAGCCCAAATCTGGCAGGATGTCTTGAAGCTGTCCAGCGTAGGAGTCACCGACTCATTCTTCGATATGGGTGGACACTCCCTGCGGGCCACGACGCTGGTGGCCAAAATCCATCAGGAACTGGGCAGCCGAATTACACTGCGTGAGGTGTTCCAGCACTTTACGATTGAGCAGCAAGCCCAACTGATCACCGCGCAGGGCACAGACACCTATACGGTGATCCCTGCAGCTGCCAAACAGTCTTACTATCCTGCTTCCTCGGCTCAAAAACGACTGTATATTTTGAGCCATCTGGACGGTGGGGATGTCAGCTACAATATGCCGGGTGTATTAGTCGTGGAGGGGCCGCTTCAGGCAGATCGACTGGAGGATGCGTTCCGTCAGTTAATAGCCCGCCATGAAACGCTGCGAACTTCCTTCGAAATGGTGGACGGCGAGGTTGTTCAGCGGGTTTACGATCAGGTGGCGTTTGCAGTAGAGCGCCTGCAGGCCCATGAGTCCGAAGCCGAAGCCTATATCGAGTCTTTTGTACGCAGCTTCGATCTTCAGCAGGCACCTCTGCTGCGTGTCCGTCTCATTCAAACCGGACCCGAACGTCATCTCCTGATGTACGACATGCACCATATTATTTCAGACGGTGTGTCGTCTAACAATATCGTGCAGGAGCTGGGACAACTGTACGAGGGACAGGCCTTGGCGCCGCTGCCCATTCAGTACAAGGACTATGCCGTGTGGCAGCAGCATGAAATGCAGCGTGAATCATACCAACGCCGGGAACAGTTCTGGCTGGAGCATTTAGCCGGAGAGTTGCCTGTACTGGAGCTGCCGATTGCTTACCCTAGACCTGCTGTTCGCAGCTTCGAGGGAGCAATGTATGAATTTACTGTTGACTCGAATGTATCCGAGCAACTGCGCCGAATCGCGGCACAGACCGGAAGTACGCTGTACATGGTGCTACTGAGTGCCTATACCGTCCTGCTGTCCAAATACAGTGGTCAGGACGATTTGATCATTGGTACGCCGGTAGCAGGCCGCTTGTTGACAGAACTGGAGCCACTGATCGGCATGTTCGTTAATACACTAGCCATCCGGCACCAGCCGCAGGGCAACCAAACGTTCCACAGCTACCTGCTGGAAGCCCGAGAACGTACGCTGCAAGCCTTCGAGCATCAGGATTATCCGCTTGAAGAACTGGTGGAAAAGCTGGATGTAGCGCGGGATGCAAGCCGTAATCCGTTGTTTGACACTGTGTTTGTACTGGAAAATACAGAGTCACAGGAAGCGCAACTTGAAACGCTGTCCTTTAGTCCTTATGTTCAGGAACACAGGACCTCCAAATTCGATTTGACCTTGTCCATGAGTGATGAAGACGGGCAGATCAAGGGTTCCTTTGAATATTGTACGAAGCTGTTTGGCGCAGATGCTATTGAACGATTAACCGGAGATTTGATAGCGATCCTGTCCCAGGTTGGAGCTAATCCAGATTTGCTATTAAGCGATATTCAGGTGAACTCGGACGAGCAGCCGGAAGGCTTCTCGCCGGATTCCATCGACTTTATTTTCTAAATCAGTTTTCATTTTCTAAAAAGAAATGATTTCAGTTTGCAGGCAAGGGTAGCGGCTCAAACCGACGGCCCTGGCCTGCAAAATATTTTTTTCTGATATAACAACGATCCATTCTCATTTCGTTGCTCTCTCAAGTTTCGAAACATGCTCAGTCTGCTTTTCACCATTTGAAAAAAAGGCTAATTCCAGCACTCATTCGGTCAACGGTTCATCTGGACTATGTGCCTCACGAAGCATGTAAAGCCTCATTAAAATATCGGGCTATCCAATCCCTTCGGCATTGGTGGCCACAATCGGTCATCGTTATTAAGCGTTATGAGCCATAAATGAATATAAATGATTAAACCTCAGGGACCTTATCCATCTAGAAGGAGCCCTGAGGTTTTTTGTCATTGAGCATGAAGGCCTTGCCTGTAGCAATACGAAGCGGTCTCAAAATCTTTTTGGTGATAATAAGCTTCAGCTATAAGGATATACAATCCACTCAATTTTTTATGAGCTTGCTTTTGTTGATATATGGTGCGAGCTAAAAAGAAGTGATTCAGAGCTTGTGCTCCAGCTTGCCAATCCGAAAATTGGTTATCTCACTGGACAAACCATTGTCATGGATGGCGAACGCTATATGCAATAATCATATTCGTTTATGCCTGACAAACAGCTATGAGTTAGACGATAACCAGGTTGAAGAGACAATGCTTCTGGATCTTCCTCATCGGAACGATACCGATGGTAGTTATCTTGCCTTAATCAAGGTTGTAAATCGGCGCTGTCCAACAGAGGAGAGCGCCCGATTTTAGAAATAACCTAACTCAACTTTCGATGGGCCAAGCCTAGATTTTGATGTATTTAGCGGGTGGTTTTTGCTCAATAGCCCTAACAGACAGTCTGCCCTTAATTTGCTCGCCTACAATCAAACTCAACCCATTCAGGGCAAATATTATACTTAAACGGTTACGGAAAAACGTCAGTATTTCACAGAGCAAATCGGTAGGTTACATCCCTTTTGGTGTGCTCTTTTAAATTAGAATGATATTGTTATATTTGATAGAGTATGGTATGATCATTCCAAATAAATCCATTATTATGAATCGAATTACATATTAGTACTTAATATTTTATATTCTATACTTTATTCAATTAATACTGAAGTTCACAGCATAAGGACAGAGATAAGTAAGTATTGACTTCTCTTGTAGGGCGTTTCCAAACAATAATTTGTAAGCGGTTTCAAATTATTTCTATCCCTTACCACTCTTTACGTCAGTTCTCCTTGCGGGTAGAGGTCTGAGCATATTCTTAAGCTTGATAAATTTACGGATAGCTCAGCTTTAGACCATATAAAAAACGGAGGTTATGTTATGATTAGAAAATGTCTAGTTTTATTTCTTTCCTTCGCTTTATTGCTCAGCGTCTTTCCCATGCTTAATGTAGATGCTGCCAATCGACCACTGGCAAAGCTACCTGGAAATTCCAATCCTCTAATGGATCATAAATTGGGAGCTGATCCCTATTCATTGGTGTATGATGGAAGAGTGTATATTTACATGTCAAGTGATACGTATGTGTATAACAAGGATGGATCGATTAAAGAGAACGACTTCAGTGCGCTGGATCGTATCCAGGTCATATCCTCTACAGACATGGTGAACTGGACGGATCACGGAACGATACCAGTCGCAGGTGCCAACAACAAAAACAGTGGAAGAGGCATTGCCAAATGGGCCTCTAACTCTTGGGCTCCAGCAGTTGCGCATAAAAAAATAAATGGCAGAGACAAGTTCTTTTTATATTTTGCCAATGGGGGAGCAGGTATTGGTGTCCTAACAGCAGACACGCCTATCGGACCTTGGACAGATCCCCTTGGCAAAGCGCTTGTGACACATAGTACACCTGGGATGGCTGGCGTGACTTGGCTTTTTGACCCGGCTGTACTGGTAGATGATGATGGCACGGGATACCTGTATAGCGGTGGCGGAATTCCTAATGAGTCGGATCCGGCTTCCATTGCAAGTCCTAAAACCGCCAGAGTCATCAAATTAGGCGCAGATATGACCAGCGTTATTGGAAGCGCCACCACTATAGACGCTCCTTACCTGTTTGAAGATTCCGGTATTCATAAATACAACGGCAAATACTACTATTCGTACTGTATCAACTTTGCCGGAACACACCCTCAACAGTACCCTGCAGGTGAAATCGGTTATATGGTTAGCGACAACCCGATGGGTCCCTTCACTTATAAAGGTCATTTCCTAAAAAATCCGTATACGTTCTTCGGCGTTGGAGGCAACAACCACCATGCTGTATTTAATTTTAAGAATGAATGGTATGTCGTATACCATGCCCAAACGGTCAGCAAGGCTCAAATTGGAGCTGGAAAAGGCTATCGCTCTCCGCATATTAATAAGCTGGTGCACAAGGAGGACGGAAGCATCTCTGAGGTGCAAGGGAATATGACAGGAATCGCTCAGCTATCCAATATGAACCCATATACCAGAGTTGAAGCGGAGACCATTGCCTGGCAAGCAGGCGTTACGACCGAACCCACACAAGCCAGTGGCGGCCCGATTAGCAATCTGAATGTGACCAACATCCATAATGGAGACTGGATCGCTGTCGGGAAGGCTGATTTTGGCTCTGCCGGAGCGAAGACATTCAAAGCTAATGTGGCCACTAATGTCGGTGGCAACATTGAAGTACGGCTTGACAGTGAAACAGGCCCTCTAGTCGGCTCCTTGAAAGTACCTTCAACTGGAGGTATGCAGACCTGGAGAGAAGTAGAGACCACGATCAATAATGCAACGGGGGTTCACAACATCTATCTGGTGTTTACTGGGTCAGGCAGCGGCAATCTGTTGAATTTGGATGCCTGGCAGTTCACTCCCAACACGGGAGGGAATACGATAACCAAGGTTGAAGCCGAGAATATGAAGATTGGCGGCACTTATGCAGGCAAGATCAGTGCACCGTTCGACGGGGTCGCTTTGTATGCCAATGCTGACTATGTATCATATTCACAGTATTTTGCCAACTCTACGCATAATATCTCAGTGCGGGGGGCTTCAAGCAATGCTGGTACGGCCAAGGTGGACTTGGTTATTGGCGGAGTAACTGTAGGTTCCTTCAATTTCACGGGCAAAACGCCGACTGTTCAAACCTTGTCCAATATTACTCACGCTACTGGAGATCAGGAGATCAAACTCGCCTTGACGAGTGATGACGGCACTTGGGATGCCTACGTGGATTTTATTGAATTTTCATTATGATCGCTCATATAAACAGTAGTTGTTTTGGAGCTTTTGCAAAATCGAGGGACCCGCCCTGTTATTCCAAGAGAACGCTATTAGCGGGTAAATGTCCAGGCAAGCTCTATTATTTGGTTTTCGGCAGATCATATTACGTTTGCTGGAAACCACGTTCCACAACTTTCATTCATATTTGAAATTGTCCTTGGAGGTGTATGATGAAGAAGAAGTCTTGGTTTACGCTGATGATCACAGGTGTGATTTCTCTGTTTTTTTCGGTAAGCGCATTTGCGGGGAATGTGTTCTGGGAACCATTAAGTTATTTTAATTCAAGTACTTGGCAAAAGGCAGATGGGTACTCCAATGGGCAGATGTTCAATTGCACTTGGCGTGCCAACAATGTTAACTTTACGAATGATGGAAAGCTCAAGCTGAGTTTAACGAGTCCGGCGAACAACAAATTTGATTGTGGGGAGTACCGATCAACGAACAATTACGGATATGGCCTGTACGAGGTCAGCATGAAGCCTGCTAAAAACACGGGAATTGTATCATCCTTTTTCACGTATACAGGACCTTCCCATGGCACACAATGGGATGAAATAGATATCGAATTTTTAGGAAAGGACACGACAAAAGTACAGTTTAACTATTATACCAATGGAGTCGGTGGGCACGAGAAAATTATCAATCTTGGCTTTGATGCTTCAACGAGCTTCCATACCTATGCTTTCGATTGGCAGCCAGGATATATTAAATGGTACGTTGACGGTGTTCTGAAACATACAGCAACCACGAATATTCCGAGTACGCCAGGCAAAATTATGATGAATTTATGGAATGGTACCGGAGTAGATAGCTGGTTAGGGTCATATAATGGAGCAAATCCGCTGTATGCCGAATATGACTGGGTAAAATATACGAGCAATTAGTATGATTACAGCAGAAGAGGCAGCCCTATAGGGCTGCTTTTGCCTGTCCAGGGAGAGATAGCTGAATAGACCCCGCTAGGGGATTTTTTTGTTAGCATAATGATGTTATGAAAAACTTCAAAAAAGCAAATGTTTTCACTTAAATTTTTGAATAGATTTAGAAATAGAATTGTCTCGAAATTCTTTTGGTGTTACACCAAAATATTCCTTGAACTTTTTGTAAAAGAAATTTAAATTGTTATAACCTATTTCGTTTGCGATTCCATAAATAGGAACGTCAGTATTTTCAAGTAAGATAGAGGCTCTAGTTAACTTTTGAAGTAATATAATTTCAGAAAAAGATCTATTAGTAGTTTTTTTAATTAAATTACTTAGATAGTTTGGATGAAAATTGAAATGCTTAGCTGTGGAAATCAAAGTACATGTCATATAATTTTTCTCTAAATAGTTAAGTATTTCTATAACGGGTGCATTATTTAATGATTTAGAGTTAGAGTGGCTAGAGTCGTACTGAAATACCCTCAATAATTCAGAAAATATAAGCACCATAAAGCAATCAATGATTTCATTTGAACATAAAGATTTATCAAAATATTCACAAAGAAGCTCTCTTATATATATAGGGATTTTTTTGTTATTTTCGGAATTAAATATTATATAATTATCATGATCCCTCTTATCAGAAATAGCATTAATTAAAAACTCTGAGATAATGCCTTTACTTGATAGCCTGCTAAGAAAGGCAGTTGAAAAGTATTCTTTACTCATTAATATATTTATAATAATGTCATTTTCAGTAGTTGGTAAAATAGAATGAGGAATTCCTGTATCTATAATAGATATCTGTCCTTCTTTCAGTTTTACAGTCTTATCTTTTATGACCTCTGTAAATTCTCCTGAATATACATAACTAAGTTCGATATAAGTATGAACATGCATGGGTACTTCAACAAATCGTGTATGTTTACGTGGGGTGATATTTTCGCCCATATTCATATCATTATCATCAAATAAATAAGCATCATGCCCTTCACAGTTAATTATCTCCATTTTTTTATATCTTTCCGATATAACAGGATTTGATTTATATTTTAGCTCTTTTTCTGTTAAAACTCTAAGCATTCTATCTAATTCATCGTGATTCATAATTGAAACCCCTTTCAAGGTTAGTCATTATATAGTAGGTTATGATATTAAAATCGGTCAGTCAATATGTGTTTATTTGATATTAAAGAGCAATTAAGAAAGTGCTATCCTTTCTTCAAGGGAATTATTTAATAGCTTCCTTGAGGTCACAAATATAGAGACGTCTATATAATTTCATCTAAAACTATAGTTTTTATCAGTTAGTATATCCAACGAAAACACTCATTTTACAGAAAACGTATTTATTGTCAGTTGACTTATTATTAAGTGTGAACAAGGAGCTATATGAGTGTTGAAAGGGGTAATTCCTGTAATTAAAAAAGAGACCAACATTAAGTTTCAATGTAGGATATATTTAAATTTTCCGTATTTAGATCTAATAATATAAGAGTAGGGATTTAACTATTATCTTTTATAAGGAGAAGTTTTAAATGTCTAATTCTATTCGACCAGGTCAGGTTTGGCTTGATACAAAAGGTAAGCGTATACAAGCTCATGGGAGTTCTGTAATGTATGTAGATGGTGTCTATTACTGGTATGGGGAAAATAAGGAAAATACAATTCCGGGTAGTGGCGTTTGGCATAATGGTGTTAATTGTTATTCATCTGAGGATTTAATAAATTGGAAATTTGAAAAAACTATTCTGAAGGCGCCTTCAGATGTTAATAACCCGTTACATCCTTCTAGAATTATGGATCGTCCCCATATCATTTATAACAAAAAAAATGAAGAATTTGTAATGTGGATGAAATTAGCAGGGACAGATGAGAATCCACGAGATTGGAATTATCAATATATGGGAATCGCAACATCGAAAAGTATTAATGAAGAGTTTAAGCTTATTGACACAATAGTTCCTTTAGATATGAGCAGTGGTGATTTTGATTTGTTTGTTGATGATAATGATCAGGCATACATTATTTTTGGAAAAGTTCATACAGAAATTGTAATTGCAGATTTAACTGATGATTATAAAAATTTAACAGGAAAATATTCAACGCATTTGCATTTTAGTTCACCTCCATTGGCACGTGAAGCGCCTGCTATCTTTAAAAGAGAAAATGAATACTTTATGTTTACGTCTGGGACAACTGGTTATTATCCTAATCAAACGCTCAGTGCCAAAGCAGAGAATATGCATGGACCTTGGTATATTATTGGAGATCCGTGTATAGAGGATACAGAAAAGAACACTTTCAATTCCCAAATAAGTAGTGTATTTAAAGTACCTAATCAAGATTTATTCATTGCGATTGGGGATCGGTGGGTTGTTGACTTAACAAGAAAAAAAGAGAAGAGTTCATGGAACATTAATACAAGTGAGTCTGATTATGTCTGGCTACCTGTAGAATTTAAAGGGAATATCCCAGTAATCCAATGGAAGTCGGAATGGAATCCAAACAATTTTTAATAAGGGGCAGTTTGTATGAATTTAAAAGATTCAGCAAAAGAAATCATTGAAAAAGTTGGAGGACAAGAGAATATTGTAAGTGTTACACACTGTGTAACTAGATTGAGATTTGTCCTAGCTGATGAATCAATTCCCAATGATAATGAAATCAAAGGTATTGATAAAGTACTGGGTGTTATGAAAGCTGGTGGGCAATATCAAGTAATTGTCGGTAATGTTGTTAAAGATGTTTATGCTGAAGTTGATTCTATATTAAAAGGCAATGCTAATGAAGATCATATCAAGGAAAAAATTGATAAAGTTAAAACAAAAAATAAAACAAGTTTGATTAATAGGCTATCTAGATCACTAATGAAAATGATCTTTCCATTAGTGCCAACAATGGCCGCGGTGGGCATTATTAAAGGTTGTTTGGCTATATTCCTTATGGCAGGCGTATTGCAGACAACAGATGGTACTTTTATTATTTTGCAAAATATAAATGATGCTTTCTTATACTTCTTACCCATAATTGTAGCATTTTCAGTTGCGAAAACATTTGACTCAAACCCTTATGTTGCTGCTGCAATAGGAGCATCACTGGTATTCCCAGGTATTGTAAAATTACATGATGAGGGTACAGCTTTAACGTTTTTTAAAATTCCAGTTATTTTAACATCATACGGTAATTCGATTTTTCCTGTTATGTTTAGTACTTTTATTGCTGCAAAGTTAGAGAAGTATCTAGAGAGGTTCATACCACCATTTTTAGAATTCCTTAAAATTATGATATTACTTTTGGTAATGGTACCTTTCACATTCATGGTGGTTGGTCCGATATTTGTAAAAATAAGTGAGTTATTAGCGAATGGTACTATGGGAGTTTATAATTTGTTCCCTTTAGCTACTGGTGTAATATTCGGTGCCTTTTGGCAGCTTTGTGTGCTTTTTGGATTACATTATGCGTTTATTCCTATTTTGACCGACATCACCCTAAGAAATGGTTCTAATGCGTTGAGCCCGATTTTAGGTATGGGAGTTTGGGCATTAGCTGGAGCTGCACTTGGTTTTGCACTTAAGACTAAACGAAAAGAAAATAAAGCTACTGGTTATTCAGCAATGACTTCTGCACTGTTTGGTATTACTGAACCAGCCATATTCGGGATTGCTTTGCCATATAGGAAACCGTTTATTTGCGCAATGATTGCTGGAGGAATTGCTGGACCATTGAATACAATTTTAGGAACAAATCAATTTTCGCCAGCTGCTGTTGGAGGGATTTTAACATTTGGCGCCCAAATGGACCCAAGTGGTAATCCAGGGCCACTTATAGGATTTTTCATCTGCTTTTTCGTGAGTTTTACTCTCAGTGCAGTTTTAACATACTTTACAACGAGAGCGAACGATTAGCTTAGAAGCACTGAAGTAAACAGGGAGGATTTATCAATGAATGAATTTAGATATAAAGATATAACATTGTCGTCAGAAGAGCGTGCTAAGGATTTAATTCATAGAATGAGCATAGAAGAAAAAGTTGCTCAGTTGCAATGCTATAACCCTAAGGATAAAAATGGTCCGAATTTAGAAAATTCTTTTCACTATGGGGTTGGTGCAATAGCTTTTTTGGCTGCTGCATGGGATGATTCGAAAGAAATGGTAGCCGATAAGCTTAGAGACTATCAAAAAAAAGTAATGGAACGTAGTCGATTTGATATACCTGCTCTTTTTCATATTGAAGGATTAACTGGAGCATTGATGCCAGAAGCAACAAGTTTTCCTACAGGCATTGGTAGAGGCTCTGCCTGGGATCCAGAACTTGAGTATGAGGCAGGGAAAATAATAGGAAAAGAAATGAGTACAGTTGGAATTAAACATGCTTTAGCTCCAGTTCTTGATGTCACTCGAGATGCACGTTTAGGTCGTCAAGGAGAAAGTTATGGAGAAGATCCTACTCTTGTTTCTGCACTAGGAACTTCCTATGTTGTAGGTATCCAAAATTCTGGAGAAAATGATGAATATAATATTATGGCTACTAGCAAGCATTTTATTGGTTATCATGCTGGACAAGGCGGAATACATGCTGCTGCGACTAATGTTCCTGAGAGGGAGTTGCAGGAGATTTTCGGAAAGCCATTTCAATCTGCAATTAGCAAAGGAAATCTTCGCTCAGTCATGAATCAATACGGAAGTGTAAATGGTGAGCCAGTAGCTGCATCTAAATATTTATTGCAAGACCTATTGAGAAAAGAAATGGGTTTTAATGGGCTACTTGTCGCAGATTATGCTTCTATTGAAGAGCTTTTTACACGAATGAAAGTCTGTGAAGGAAAGAATGAAGCTGCAGTAAAAGCATTGAATGCTGGATTTGATTTAGAATTACCAACACCAAGCGCTTATGGGGACAATTTAATTCAATTATTAGAGGAAGGTAAAATAAATATTCAGCTTCTAGATGAAACTGTATTAAGAGTTTTAACTGAGAAGTTTAGACTCGGAATTTTCGAAAATCCATTTCCTTCTTCATATGAAAAAATAAATGAAGTATTCAACAAGGAAGAATCAAAAAAGGTTAGTTTGAAATATGCCAGAGAATCATTAATTCTTCTTAAGAATAATGGGATTTTACCATTAGAGGCAGCCAATAAAAAAATAGCTATAATTGGACATAATGCAAGATCTACAAGAAGCTTATTCGGTGGGTATTCATATGGTAGTGTATTAGAACTTGCTATGGGTGCTAGAAATACGATGGCAGGTATTGAAGTACAAACAGATGACGTGCTTTGGAGAAATAAAAAGAAAGACACATATCCTGGAAGTATTATTGATGTAGAAATTCCAAAGCTTGAACAAGTTGCAAGTAAAGCTTATAAGCATTGTAAGAATATTTTAGAACAGTTTAAGCAATGTTGTCCAAACTCTGATATTCAATATCAGTATGGTTATCCGTATGTAGGGAATGATACTCGTCATCATGAAGATGCGTTAAAACTTGCGAAAGAATCTGATGTTACAATTGTTACGGTTGGCGGAAAATATGGATGGGGAACATCATGCTCAACAGGAGAAGGGATTGACTCAAGTAGTATTAATCTTCCTCAATGCCAAGAAGAGTTTTTAGTGAACTTAGGCGAGAGTGGAATTCCTTTTATAGTTGTTCATTTAGATGGAAGGCCTATATCTAGTGATGCTGCTGATAAATATGCTTCTGCAATTATTGAAGCTTGGAACCCTGGGGAGTTTGGTAGTCAAGCTATTGTAGAAACAATTCTTGGTACAAATAATCCAAGTGGTAAACTTCCAGTTTCTGTTGCATATAGTTCGGCTCAAGCGCCACTTTATTATAACCACAGTCAGGGATCAAGTTATCATGTTCAAACCGGTTCCCCATTTACTAGATATATCGATCTTCCCCATACTCCAAGATACTATTTTGGTTATGGTTTATCGTATACTACATTTGATTATCATCATCTACAAACAGAAAAATCAAAGATAAAACCATTTGAGAAGGTTCATATTAGTTTTGAAGTAGAAAACTCAGGGGATACAGCTGGAGTTGAAATTGCCCAAATCTATGTATGTGATAAAGTGGCATCTTTAGTTAGACCAGCACAGGAATTGGTTGGATTTTGTAGAATACCTTTAGAAGCTAAACAAAAGAAAAAAGTAGACTTCTATATTGATCCTAGTCAACTTGCATTCCTAGATGAAGATATGAAATGGAAGATAGAAGCAGGGGAATTTGATGTGATGATTGGCTCTTCTTCGGAGGATATCCGGTTAAAAACGAATGTCTATATTTTAGAAGATGGCTATACACAAAGTAAGAATAGGGAATATTACGCCTCTTATAAAATCAGTGAATAGGTTCCCAACAATTAATTAAATATACAATTAGTAAGATATAGCAGGTTAGTATATAATCTGCTATATCTTGTTTTCCAATTGTTTTATAAAAGCAAAGTAACAGTAAATAGTAGGAATATGGAGGGGTCCAAAATGATTAATGATACAGAAATCAGTCAGATAAAAAAAACTTTAAGAAATAGCATAGACAATGACTACATAGCCGGCGCAAATTTAATGATTATCAAAGATGGAAAAGAAATTTTCTACCATGAAGATGGTTGGGCAGATAAGGAAGCTGGAATTCCAATAAAAAGAGATTCCATTTTCAGACTGTATTCTATGACTAAACCTGTTACAGCTGCTGGTGTAATGATACTACTAGAGCGAGGCGATATAGATTTATATGATCCAGTAAGCAAGTATATTCCTAGTTTTAAAAATCAGATGGTTGATGAGGGAGGCAAGCTGGTTCCAGCGGTACGTGAAGTAAATTTAAAAGATTTGCTTTCAATGACCTCAGGCTTGGTCTACGGTGGGGATAACAGAGTTGGTCGGGATACTGAAGCATTATTCATAGAGATAAAGAATAGGCTATTAGGGGATTCTCCAATGAGCACTGTGGAAGCTATGAGCAGACTAGGAGAGTGCGCCCTTGCCTTTCAACCGGGAACTTCTTGGAATTACGGGACCTCTGCAGATGTACTCGGGGCTGTTATAGAAATAGTTAGTGGTAAAAGTTACGGAGAATTTTTAAAAAAGGAATTATTTGAACCGCTAGGAATGTGGGATACTGGTTTTTGGATACCATCAGAGAAAAGGCACCGTCTTGTAAGAGCATATGAGGACAATGGGCTAGGTAAATTACAGCCTTATACCGGAAATAATTTAGGAATTATTAATCAGATGGATATGGATCCGGCATTTGAATCTGGAGGAGCAGGACTTGCCTCTACAATAGATGATTACTCAAAATTTACTACAATGCTTATGAATGGAGGAAGTCTTGACGACGTTCAGATTTTGCGGCCTAAAACAGTGAAATATTTAACGTCAGGAACTTTGAATGAGATGCAGCAGAAAAGTTTTGACGAATGGCTAACGTTAAGTGGACACAGTTATGGCAACTTAATGCGTGTAATGACAGATTGCAGTAAAGCTGGAGATTTGGGGTGTATTGGGGAATATGGATGGGATGGTTGGCTTGGGGCATATTTTTGTAATTGTCCAGAGGACGATTTAACATTCCTATTTATGATGCAAAAAAAAGATGCGGGAACGACTACACTCACTAGAAAGCTTCGCAATATTGTTCTTAGTTCATGTTACAAATAAATCAAAAGTAGTTTTTTGTTTCTGGAAGTAATGTATATTGATAAGGAGATGTATATTATGAAGTATGAAACTAAAATTCTTTTGGATGAACTGGTGTGGGGCGAAGGCCCGCGCTGGCATGAGCAGAAACTCTGGTTTTTAGATATATTTGGTAAAAAGGTGATGAAAGTTGATATCAACGGCAAGGCTGAGATCGTTGTTGATGTGCCAACCTTGCCATCTGGATTAGGATGGCTTCCTGATGGTCGGTTGCTTATAGTTTCAGGAGATGGCCGAATATTGCGGCAGGACCCGAGTGGGCTGTCGGCAGTAGCAGACCTTAGCAAGTTAGCAGTGGGTATTAATGACATGGTAGTCGATCATAAGGGACGTGCTTACGTTGGAAGTTATGGTTATGACGTACGGTCTTATAAGCCTGGCCAAGAAGTAGAAGCATGGATAACACTGGTTACCCCAGAAGGGGATGTGCGTGTTGTAGCTGATGAAATGATTTGTCCCAATGGAATGGTCATTACTTCTGACGGAAATATGCTTATAGCGGCTGACACGTTTGCGAAACAACTCGTTGCATTTAACATTGAGGAGGATGGATCACTAACAGGACGCCGTGTCTGGGCATATATGGAAGCTGGTCCTGACGGGATTTGTCTTGACGCTGAAGGCGCTATCTGGGCTGCTACTCCGAATAGGGGTGAGGTGATTCGTTTACGTGAAGGTGGTGAAGTAACTCACCGCATAAAAGTATCAACTACACCTTTAGCATGCATGTTGGGAGGACGTGAGCTCAGGACATTATTCATTGTCACAGTAGATGCGCATAATGATTTAGATGTAGATACCTTAAGTAATCCTGAGGCTGCTCAGATTAAACGCGGCTCTCGAATTGAAATTGTTGACGTAGAGATTCCAGGTGCAGGTCTGCCATAACTTTCTAACGTTATTTGAATATTAAAAAGCTGACATGTCTTTAATTCAGAACCTATTTATAAAAGCCTTAAAAGATATACTGGACAAACTCAAAACCTAAGCTATTGATACTACGAATTATGGTATCAGTGCTTAGGTTTTATTGTGCTAGTTTACAGGGAATTTAAATTATCGATTTAAAGAAGGAACTCATGGCTAATCAAAAAGCAATATTATGCGCATAAAAAGCACACTACCCATAGATATATTTTATAGGGTTATTTTTGTTTCAAGTTTAGTGTGAGAAAAAATATTAAGATAGGTCAGTGAATACGTGTTGATTTGATATTTTAGAGTATTTGAGAAGATGATATCCTTTATTTATATAGATCATACGCATTTGCTGGTACAGAGGACAATATACATATTTGAATTAATTCAAATATATAAAAGCCCAATTTTCAATGTTAAAAACGAATAAGTTTATTATATGTTAGATTTGGTTAGTTATTTTCTTTCATTTTAATATTGAAATGACTAAAGTATTGATACTACATGAAATGTTTTATTTTTAATTGATATAAAATGAACTGCTATTCTACTTACATAAAAAGGTAATTAGTAGATGGTATCAAGAAGGGAAAGAGAATATATGAAGAAATTGGATGAAGTTTTAGAAAATAAGGAAAGTAATTATATAATGCCGTTCTTCTGGCAGCATGGTGAAGAAGAAGGTATATTGCGCGAATATATGAAAAAAATTAATGAATCCGGAATAAAAGCTGTATGTGTGGAATCACGTCCTCATCCTGATTTTTTGGGGCCTAAATGGTGGGAAGACATGGATGTAATTATGGATGAAGCAAGAAAACGTGATATGAAAGTGTGGATTGTAGATGATTCTCATTTTCCAACAGGTTATGCCAATGGAAGAATTAAAAAAGAGTACCCAAATCTACAAAAATTATTTTTAAAAATCCATCAGCAAGATTTTGCAGGTCCCTATAAAGATGCAGGAATTATTGTAAAGTGGGCAGCCAATGGTTCAAGAGATGCTGTCATGAGCGTGGGAGTAGAAAAGTCTAAAAAGGAAACAAGCAAATTTAACTTGGAAGATAAGATCATAGGAGTAATTGCAGCGAAGATAATTAACAGTGATGAAATAGATCCTGATACTTTATGCGATATATCAGACAACCTAATGAATGGCGTTGTTTACTTTGATATTCCAGAAGGGGACTGGAGAATTTTTACTATTGTACAAACCTTCAATGGTGGAGAAAAGTCTACAGAAGGTTATTTGAATCCAATTGATCCAAGAGGAACACAAGTATTAATTGATACGGTTTATGAAGCACACTTAAGTAGATATAAAGAAGATTTCGGAACAACTATTGCTGGATTTTTTTCAGATGAACCACGTTTTGGAAATGTGAAAGGCCCCAACGCTTCAATTGGAAGATTTGACATGGTATTGCCATGGAGAGAAGATCTGATAGACCTATTGCAAAAAAACACTTCAGAAGAGGTTGTTAAATATTTACCCTTGTTATGGGCGAATGGAAAGTCAAAAGAAAATAAAATTAGATATTTATATATGGATTTGATAACTAAGCTGTATTCTGAAAATTTCACGCAAAAGTTGGGGGAATGGTGCAGAGCCCATAATGTTGAATATATTGGGCATGTAATAGAGGATAATAATGCACATGCCAGATTAGGCTATGGAGCAGGTCATTTTTATAGAAGCTTGTGGGAACAAGATATGTCAGGGCTAGATGTAGTATTACATCAAATATTGCCCGGAATGGATAAAGGATATTTTAAATCATCTACATCATCAGGTTGGGATGGTGAGTTTTTTCACTATGCATTAGCTAAAATGGGAGCATCTTTGGGTCATATGGATGAAAAGAAAAACGGACGCACAATGTGTGAAGTTTTTGGAGCGTATGGATGGGGCGAAGGATTAAAGCTAATGAAATGGATAACGGATCATATGCTCGTTAGAGGAGTTAATTACTTTGTACCACATGCGTTTTCGCCAAAAGAATTTCCAGATTTAGATTGTCCACCTCACTTTTATGCTCATGGTAAAAATCCACAGTTTAGATACATGAAGATTTTAAATGAGTATACGAATAAGATTAGCCATTTGCTGACCGATGGGATACATGTAGCACCCGTAGCTGTTTTATATCATGGTGAAGCAGAGTGGTCCGGTGAATATATGCTATTACAAAAACCGGCTAAAGAGTTAATGCAAAATCAAATTGATTTTGATATATTGCCCACTGATATATTAATTACGTCTGAAATTAAAGATCAGAAGCTTATTGTAAATAACGAATCGTTTTCAGGGCTAGTCATCCCATATTCTGAATCTTTACCTAAAAAACTAATAGAAAAACTATTAGTTTATTTAGAGGCCGGGTTTAAAGTTTATTTTATAGATGATCTTCCAAAGGGTTCTAGTGAAGGTATTAATATTGATAAGGAACTTCGAAAATTACAAGAAGTTGAAAATTGTAAAGTAATAGGGCTTGATAATTTAGTAACTGATTTAAAAAATTCAGATATTTATGATATCCAAGTTTTTGATCAGCAACCATACTTAAGATATTATCACTATACCCATCAAGATGGAGATGTATTTATGTTCTTCAATGAACATCCGTATCATTCCATTAATACAGTGGTTGAGGTTCCTCTTCACTTAGATGCATATGTATATGATACCTTTGAAAATAAAGTTCTTAATATAAATTTAGAGAGAACTCAAAAAGGCAGCAAGTTTAAATTAAACCTTGAAAAATATGAATCTAAAATAATTATTTTTAGTAAAAACATAACTGCTAGTATCGAATCTATAATAACGGATAAGCAGCAGATCGATATTCAGGAGATCAGTGGTGAGTGGAAAATTTCGTTATCTACCTCTGAAAAATATCCTGAATTTGAAACCACTACAGTAATAGATCAACTGGTTAACTTAGCAGCACCGAATTTATACCCTGATTTTTCAGGTACCGTTAGATATGAAATTGACTTCAACGTAAGTAAAAACTTTGAAAATGCATTTATATTCATAAAAGATGCCTATGAAATTGTGAATATTTTCATGAATGGCTGCCATGTTGGAAGTAAAATATGCCCACCCTATAATTTTGAAGTGAGCAATTGCTTAAGAACGGGGAGTAATAATTTGGTAATTGAAGTGACGAATACTTTAGAAAAAGAGCAAAAGGACTTTTTTTCACAGTACCTTATACATGAACCAACAGGCATTACGGGTTCTGTTAATTTAGTGCTTTACTAAAAGCTAATATTATAGCTTCAGTCTAGAGCGTTTTTATATAAAATATTATGCTAAATCTCTTATTAAATTACAGAGGATGGGTCCTTATGAGTTTTTCAGATTTTATTAAGAACATGTTTAATACAAAAGATAAAAAAGAAATAGTTAAAAAAGATCCAGTACTTAATAATAAACAAAAATCAGAAATAATATACAGCCCATTAAGTGGTGAGGTTAAAAATATTAGTGAAGTAAATGACATCACATTCTCCCAAGAATTGATGGGGAAAGGAATAGCAATTGAGCCGTCTATAGGTAAAGTTGTTTCGCCGGTTAATGGGGAAATTGCAGCGTTCTTTGTTACTAAGCATGCTATTGCATTGAAGACCGACGATGGAGTTGAGATTTTAATTCATATAGGCATTAATACAGTTGCTTTAAAAGGCAAATATTTTGTACCTCATGTAAATGAGGGGGATCGAGTTAATATCGGAGACCTATTAGTAGAATTTGATGTGGAAGCTATTAAAAAGGAGGGATATGAAGTTATAACTTCTATCGTAATTACTAATACAGATAACTATAGGGATATCAAGAAAACGGATAGCAATAAGATATTAGCAAAAGATAGGCTGATGGAAGTTATATCATGCTAGTAGGTGAAAGGTGGAGGAGTAAAATAAAGCAGCCACCAATATAAGCATTTTCAGTGGGACCAAACAACGTAGGAATATTGAGGTGTTACTTAATCCAATAGGAAAATGCCTCAATTTTCCGACGTGATTTGTACAGCTGTGCAATTTGTTCAACAACGGAACTAACAAATGGATGTACAGAGTCCAAATGGAGTCTTATGTTCGTTACAGTGTTCCTTTTAATATAGATAAAAATGAAAACGATTACAATGATATGGAAACGCTTACGTTAAGGTTTTTTTTATATCTGATGTGTAGCGAAAGGAAGGGGAATAGTTAATGAGGAAAAGCAAAATCATCAGTGCAATTTTAGCGGCTCTATTATTTTTGGTAGCAAATACGACGCAAATCAGCGCAAATTCAAATTTTTCATTAGCTATACATGATCATGTGGCTAATACCTCAATTAGCGGATTATGAAAGAATGGAAAACGCGGATCTGAGCGGACTGGTGTTATCGAGCGGCACGCTGACTCCTGCTTTTGCAGCTGGAACAACCGAATATAGTGTGAATGTTCCTTACGATGTAACCAGTATTTCGGTAACAGCCAGCGTCTATGACAGCAACGCCACAATGAAAGTAAACGGGAAACCTGTTGCAAGCAGTCAGGCAAGCGACCCAATGAGCTTGAGCGTTGATAATAATAACATCATCACCATCGAAGTAACCGGACAAGAAGGAATGATGACGAAACTATATAAGGTGACCGTGACGCGAGTATCAGGTTCACCTTCATCATCGGAATGCACACCGCAAGAAACGGGAGGGCCTCTTTGGGTCACAGCAGCGTGTATCGACTCACAGTATAATAATCCAGTTATTGATAGGGAGGTTGACCTAACATCTCCAGTTCCGCATCATAAAGTGTCAGGCCACTTTGAGGGTACTGATGCGAAGTTCAACTTTTACTTGCCGCCGAAAGAACAGTGGAAGGGCCGCTTCTTCCAGAAAGTATATCCGCTTTATGATGAGAATGCCTTTGATAGTCATATTGCTTTCGGCGCAGCCAGCGGGGCTTATACGGTTCAGACGAATGCAAGTAGCGGATATCGAATTGATGCAGCCGCGGCAAAGTTCTCTAAGGTGTACGCGGCGGATTACTACGACACTGACGATTATATCTATGGATATATATACGGTGGAAGCGGAGGCTCTCTTCAGACGATTGGTGCAATTGAAAATACTAAGGGAGTGTGGGACGGAGCAGTGCCATTTGTCCCGGTTGTACCAACGTCCATTCCAAACAATGGATTCATATTGGCCTATGCGAACTTTGTGCTCAAAGACAAGGATTTACAGCTAAAGGACGCATTGAGCCCGGGAGGTAGCGGTGACCCTTATTCCAGTTTGAATGACATGGAGAAGGCAGTACTGCAAGAGGTGACGAAGTTGGGAGTTCCTTTAAGAGGGTTGGAGGGGGCACTCAGTCAGAACGATCTTCAGAGTCTCCTCTTTGGTTTCGGAGACACGATTAAATCGATGGATAGCACCTATGTTGAAGATTTCTGGAACAAGCCAGGCTACCTAGGTACGGAACAATCGGATCTCGGAGATTTGTTCCGCAGCGCCAAGATCGATCAATGGGCCACCATTACTCAGGTTAGCCGGGACAAGCAGAATGCACCGACAAGCGTTTCTCTTGATAATGCGCCATCAACACTGCCTCGAACCGGTGCAGATTACACACTTTATACAGCTGACGGGACGACGAAGATCGGGACACTAAAAGGTTCGTTTGATCCGACTAAGAAAGTCTTCACGATTGGGAGCGAAAACTCCAATAGAGTATTAAGCGCCCTAGAAAGCGGTGCCAAACTGCATATCGACAACCGATGGCATCTTGCGTTGCTATCGTACCATCGTCACCAGGTTCCGAGCGGACCCAACTTTTATTCATGGGATCAATTTAGAGCAGCTGACGGAACTCCCATTTATCCTCAGCGTCCCATGGAGATTGGCCCCATGATCATGAGTGGTGTTGCAGGAGGTGGCTCACACAACGGGCATATCCAAGGAAAAGTCATTCTTATCTCAAACTTGCTCGATATGGGATCTTTTCCTTGGCATTCGGACTGGTATAGTGCAAGGGTGAAGCAGTATCTCGGTGAAAGCTTCGATGATCATTTCCGTGTCTGGTTCAACGACAATGCGGATCATTACGATAATGGGGCAAGCACTTATACTGTTGTACAATACGATGGCATTCTCGAACAGGCACTTCGTGACCTAAGCGCTTGGGTAGAACAAGGGGTGGCTCCTGCAGAGTCAACCCAATACAAGGTAGTCGATGGTCAGATCAAGTTGCCGGAGAGTGCTGCGGAACGTAAGGGGATACAGCCGGTCGTCGATTTACTTGTTAACGGCACGACTAAAATTCATGTTAAGACCGGCCAACGTGTCACCTTCCAGGGCAAAGCTGTGGTCCCTCCTGGTAACAGCAAGGTTGTGAAAACCGAATGGGACTTCGAAGGTACGGGGAACTACAAGAAGGTATCTTTCGGTACCTCTGAGGCCTCGGTAACGGAGTCGGTATACTTTACCTATACCAAGCCCGGAACCTACTACCCAGCCCTAAGAGTGACCGCACAGCGTGATGGTGACGAAGAATCACCCTTTACACGAATTGAGAATTTGGAACGTGTTCGTGTAGTTGTAGAAGAAGAACAGAAAAATGCAGGGAACGGAAAATCAAGCGAAAAAGAAAATTTCTTAGAAAGTATACAAAACAAGGCTGGAGAAGAGAACTCTTTAGGAAGCATACAAGACAATGCTGAGGTGAATAACGGTAAAATAAGAGTAAAACCGACGATCAATGCTAATGGAAAAGCAACTGCTCAACTGGACACTGAAACTGTTAAGCGTGCACTCAAACAAACAGATGGAGACAAACTTGGAATTAAAGTAGATGCAATTGAAGATATGAATGAAATTGAAATTGAATTTCCTGTTGATGCATTGTTAAGCAATGGAAAATATTTAATTAATAATTTCGAAATCGAGACAGGATTAGCTAAATTAAATGTATCTTCTAAGTTGATTTCTAAAAGTTCAGCAGAGGCAAAGAATGTGAAGGTTTCTGTTACTAAAGTAAATTCATCCAGCCTATCACCGAAGATACAAATTCCATTGAGCGATAGACCAGTTTACAGTTTTAGTTTGGAAATTAACGGTAAAAAGGTGAGTGAGCTTGATGGAAGAAACGACGTTCAAGTGACAATACCATACAAATTGAAATCAGGTGAACAACCCAATAAGATGGTCATCTACCAAATTAGGGATACTGGAGATTGTGAAATTGTAGTTAATGGAAGACTAAACAAAAAGACAGATGGGATAGAATTTAAGCCTAAGCGATTGGGTAAATTTGCAGTAGCTTTTACGGAAGTAAACTTCCAGGATGTAACAAAAGAATGGGCAAAGGAGCCGATTGAGGCTTTAGCTGCAAGGGGCGTTATCATCGGAACAGGGGATGGAAAGTTCAATCCGGACGATAAAGTGACGAGAGCCGAATTTATTGCGATGCTGATGAATGTTTTTGAACTAACCGATAGCAATGCGACAACGACCTTTTCAGATATCAAAACAGGCGTATGGTACTATGATGAGGTTGCTACAGCACAACGGTTAGGTATTGTTAAAGGCAGACCGGATGGTGGTTTTAGTGCGCAAGATGAAATCACGAGACAGGATATGACTATAATGGCTTATCAAGCAATGACATATGCCGGGCTGACATCAGATAGTGAAATCCCATTAGGATTTGTAGATGCAAATACCATTTCTTCATATGCGTTAGAAGGCATTACTGCAATGCACAACGCTGGAATAATAAACGGAATGGATAATGGAGAATTTGCACCAAAGTCTAAATTAACCCGTGCGCAAGCTGCTGTTGTAATTAATAATATTCTCTTCTCATTATAAGATTTGTTTTATAGAGGCTTAACCACCATCGTATGATGATGGTTAAGCTTCATTGTATGAATGGCTAATCAATATTAAAATTTAAAAGCCCCTTGTGTATAGATGTTTCATTGCGTATAATGTGCTTATCAAAGTTGCAATTTAAATTGAGAAGGAGGGAGTATATTGAGTACAGCGTCTAGGGGTGTTTACATTGGTCCCCCTCGTCTAAAAATAGCGATTCAGGCCATTGTTTGGCTAGCCAAAAGTGGCAGCATGATAAGCAGTGCGTTGATAGCGAGACAAGTCGATTCGCATGCCACCTTTATCCGGAGAGTTATGCAGTCACTGAACAATGCCGGTATTGTTGAATCAAAAGGTGGACGAGAGGGTGGATATTTTTTAAGAAAATCTTCAGCAGAGATTACAATAGGCGATATATACGAAGCAATAAGTAGTATTTCGAATGATGCTGAAATTAAAATGGATTGCGGAGATGATGGAGAAAAGTTAGATGTTGAACAGTTAGATGTTGAACTTGAAAAGATTCTCCAGGAAGCCGAATTAAAGACAATTGAGTATTTGCGAAGTTACACGATTGCTCAATTAATGGATCGAGTCCGATTCTTTAAAGAACAATAAAGCTCAATAGCTAACAATAAGTTGCAGAATCATATGCAACTTTTTATTAGAATAAATTGTGCTTAAAATAAGCACATAAAAGAAAGAGGCCTCCATGAATATTACTTTAATTGGTGTAAGTGAAACTATTGGCAAGTTCATGCTTGAAGACGGCTAAGTGATTAATATGTCGGTCTTGCCCACCTTGCCGGTGAGAAGATAGGTGTCAATACACAATGCGTCAATTAAATTAATCGAGGAGGTGATAATATTAAAATGAAATAGTTATAGTTACAAATGCCAAGTGAATTGCTTGCACGTGGATTTACCAGTTTAGTTTTTACGGAATCGCCTGGCGAACAGAAAAATGCTCAGATCAGCGGAAAAAGGTATCAAAACTCCTGTGTATCTTGCCACTTCGCCTAAGCTTCAGGGTGTAAGCGGGTTTACACATCTAAAGAAGATGAAAATGAGGAGGATATATGTATGAGAAGAAAAATTGCAATCGTTACGGGAGCGAATCGGGGCATCGGGTTTGAAATTGCCAAACAGCTAGGCAAGCATGGTGTCACCGTCATCATGACAGCTCGCAAAGAAGACCAAGGGATGGCGGCCTGCGATAAATTGAAGCAGGAAGGGCTTGACGTTCATTTTCATCAGCTTGATATGACTAACGAGTCCAGTATTCGTAAGTTGGCTTACGACATGCGGGAGCAATTCGGAATCGTTGATATTCTGGTTAATAATGCAGGCATCTCTATCGATGGTAATAAGGATACAACAAATATCGATTTGGAAACGGTTCGAACTACAATGGAAACGAATGTCTACGGTCCACTTCTCTTATCGCAAGTGCTCATCCCTTTAATGCAAGAAAGTGCAGACGGCAGAATCGTCAATGTATCCAGCAGCATGGGAGCTTTAAATGATGGTATGGGCGGCGGGTATTTTGCATACAGTATGTCCAAAACTGCCCTGAACGCGCTTACATTAAAACTGTCAGCAGACTTAAGTAGCAGCAAAATCACGGTAAATTCAATGTGTCCGGGATGGGTTCGTACCGATATGGGTACTGCCAACGCTCCGAGATCGGTTGAGCAAGGGGCTGATACGGCTGTTTGGCTGGCGACGGGCGATGTAGGAACGACCGGCAAGTTTTTTAGAGATCGCTCCGTGATCAGTTGGTAACATAATAGTCCCTTTTATACAGGTGATATCATAGATGAAAGCTTTAGTTCTGGATCAATCGGAGCATCCTTATTGTCTGTAAATAATAAAGTTTTAGACTGTACGGAATCGCTAAACTAACTGGCGATAGTTCAATGAGTTTCACCTGAAAATGCCGAACTCCTTGTGATAGAGTTCGGCATTTTTTGGTTCTCCCAGTCTAACATAATTATTAGCCGTCTATTCTTGTAAGTGAGCCCTGTTGAAAAAGACACTGCATTAAATACTTGACTCTCCCCATTAGGGGAGACATTAAACTCAATTTGTAAGTTAATTGATTAAAAGGAGGAAGTCAAAATGAACTTAGATATTAGAGACATTAGAAAAGAGGATATAGAACCTATTAAATCTATTATCGCAGATACCTGGAACGCAAAGGATTTTATCGAGGATGACGGCATAATAAATGCAGCAGTTACAATGATGTTCATAAGTCCAATATTAAATAAAAGTACTTTTGGAAGAGTAGCTACATTAGATGGAGAAGTCATTGGTGTAATTTTTGGTTCAAGAGTTGGTGAAATAACATCTTATAGATTGTTACAAGAAGATTATACAAGTGAATTGCTACAACTCTTAAATCTAAATGACATCGAACGAAAAGTATTTGTTGAACTCACCTCTATGACTAATGAGGCATACAGCAAGTTAATTAGAGGAAAAGAAGATGAGTTTCAGGGGTGCTTAGAATTCTTTGCTGTTTCTGAAGAAGCTAGAGGAAAAAAGGTAGGGAAACAATTATTTAATGAGCTTATCTCTTACTTAAGAAATACAAAAACAAATAAAATTTATGTGTATACAGATACAATGAGTAACTATGGATTCTATGATCATAATGGATTTTTCCGTCTTGATGAAGAAGTAACTGTATTTAATCTACCTAACGGCAAACTCGAAAATACAAATTTTATTTATGAATACAAGCTATAAGCTAAAAGTCAGCCCACCTTATTTATAGGGTGGGCTTTAGACTAATTTGAAATTGAGAGAAATGATTATATTGATTAAAAACATCTGTCACTAGATAAAACATATAAACCTTATTACACGTCAAACTGTTTTTCTCCAAATATTCTTTTACTAATTGAAATGTTTCAATTTCAGTATCTCCTGTGCAATTAATAGTTAAATATTCTCCCTTTGATAATTTAGATACATTAAAGGTATCTTTAAGCAATCTATAATCATCTGATGTTATTAGACGAAATACATCACTGATTTTCCAATTATCATGGTGACATGAATAAATTAATCCATACTGAAACGTTTGGACTGCCAATTCGCCTAATTTTTCATCTAACTTATCGAATGACTTAATCTCATTAAGTTCTCCATCTTGAGTAGGTAAACTTAAAAAGTATCTGTCTTTAAATGTTTGAATATTAAATCCATTATTCATAAGTTCATCTTCAGATGAATGGATAGCTGTCTTTAATATTTCTATTTGTTTATTAAGTTGCTCTAATTTCTTGATTTCTTTATGAATTTCTTCATTTTTCTGTTCCAAGTAAAATTTAAGGTAATTAGTATCGGCTTTAGCAAATAAAGCTTTAATTTCTTTTACACTTACATTACTCTGCTTACAAATTTTTATAATATCCAAATAGATGAATTGATTAATTGTATAATAGCGATAACCGTTATCGGGATTAGTGTATGCAGGTATTAACAAACCAATATTATGATAATAACGTAGAGCTTTTATCGTAACATTTTTTAATCTAGAAACTTCTCCAATTGAAAAATACCTTTTATTATCCATAAATTCCTCCAATAAATCTTATGTATGAAAGTCGTTCTCCTGATACATCAATTCCTATCTTCCTAATAAATCACAAGTTGTGTTCTTATTCAACGGGTCAAAATAGTCAAAACAGCAGCAAACCTCATTCCAGCGACATCGTCCACAAACCGACCAACCTACGCAAGCCCTGATGGCAAAAAGGGAACGTCTAAACATAGAGAACGAATAGCACACAATAAATCGCATTTAAGGGATTTGAATTTGCGTTTTATCCAAAAGCTATGTATAGAATATTAAAATATTGTATACTGTTCAGACTATACTTCCTTGCAACATGTAATGGGAAAGGGGGGCATTTATGTATAGAGTGGCTATTTGCGATGATGAGTACAAGCAAAGAGAGCTTGTTAAAAATATGCTGATCGCTTTATCAATCAAAACAAATATAGAATTTAAAGTTGAATTATTCGACTCAGGAGAACAACTAGTAGCTCATTATCAAAACCATGAGTCTCCATTCCATATCTTAATATTGGATGTTGAAATGAATGGCATGAACGGAATTCAAACCGCCCGAAAAATAAGGAGTTTAAATCACCTAGATGAACAGATTGTTTTTTTAACGAGCTACCCTGAATATATGGTGGAAAGTTTTGACGTAGTTACATTTCAATATTTAATAAAACCGATTGCTCCCCATATCTTTGAGGAAAAAATAATAAAGCTGTGTCAATATTTTCAAGCTCTCGATAAAAAATTCGTTATCATCAAGTCAGCTTATGAGGAAGTGCTTTTAAAATATGAGGATATCATTAGTATTGAAGTGGCCAAAAGCTTGACCATAAAAAACAAGCTGCATTTTGTAACCTCTACACAAACCTATGATAGCAAAGGGATTCTTTCTGATTATGCATCAGCATTAAAGGAACATAATTTTTTGCAAATTCATCGTTCGATTATTATAAATTTAATTCATGTCAAAAAATTTGCTGGTGGTGATGTTCTGATGTCAAATGATGTGAAGTTGCCAATTGGACGTTCTAAATTAAAAGAAGTTAAAGATTTGTATACCAAATTTATGATTATGAAGATGCATTAATATGATGGCATATAACTACCTGTTTCTTAACCTATGTGTCGTACTGGTGATGTGCTTTCAGGTCAATTTTTATTTCAACTCGGTTTTTGATAAGTCCAGTCGAAAGCCGAATAGAATGATGTATTTCATTATTTTCGGGTTGTTGAACTTCTTATATTTAACTGTTTATCTGACTCCTACGTTTTCCTCCATTTTGGCGTTATTTGTCATATTTAGCTTGGCTCATTCTTATAACGTGGAAATAAAGACAAAGATCATTTTTTCCATTCTTTATGCTGTGTTGATCACCATCGTTAATCTTTTATCCCTGTATATTTTATATGCTGTAGACTCCGTTAAGATTAGCAACTTTAGTCATTTGAGCGGACAGGATCACTTGATATTTTCTAAGGTTATGCTACTCAGCTGTATTATCATGTTTGCTGTCATTCAGATTATACGGCTATTCGCCAAACGCAGAACCTTCCCTTTGCAGCATCGTTACTATTTTTTATTTTTAATCGTTCCCATCATAAGTATATACCAGGTCAATGTTTTATCTGTTTATAGTGAAAAGAATATGTATTATTTTGGCTCTATTATTGGCTTTATTTCTTTAAATGTTTTTATTATATACATCTTCGATAATGTTATTGAAAAATTCCAGTTAATGCATGAAAATGCTCAACTACAACATCAGATGGACTACCAAGATGCTAACTACGAAAAAACGGTTCACAGCTTCAAAAATATAAAGAGAATCATTCATGATACACATCAACAGTTTTTGTATATTGACGAATGTATCAAGAGAAATGAATTAGCTGAGGCGAGTGAACATATTAAGATCACATTAAATAAAATCGAAGGAGCATATCAAAGGGTTAACACTGGTAATCTGGTTATAGATGCTCTTGTTACAAATAGTCTTAATATTGCTCAGGCCAATGGCATCAAGGTGGATACTCAGCTCAACTTATACTCACAGAAAGTAAATATTGAACGTTATGATTTATGTGTCGCTCTAGGGAATATGCTGGATAATGCCATAGAAGCATCTAAAAAGGTCAAGATTGCTGATGACAGGTACATTCTGATTAAAATACATTCCAATGAGTCTGCGCTTTTCATTCACATTCTGAATCATGTGGAGAATGAAGTGGCTCATTTGCATAGTCAAAAATCAAACCTGGATGTTCATGGCATTGGCTTAACCAATATATCTAGAATATGTGATAAATACGGTGGGAATATGACCATTGAAACGAAAAATAAAGTATTCGATAATATGGTTTTATTACCATTTTATAAGGACATTCCTTAGACATCTTGTTGTTTAGGGATTGTTTTTTACGTTTAAGGGTGTTTTTTTATATAGAATCCTCGTTCGTTGTATGATCAGGTCAGTAATAAAGTCTGATGAAGCTATAAGAGGAGGAAATATGGAATGAAGAAAATAATAGCTGTGTTCGTTTCTGCTATGCTTTTTGTGCTGCCAATGACGAATACTTTTGCTCAAGGCACTCCTGAACCCATCAAGGAAAAGGCTCGCAGTCTGGCCTCTGAGCTGGTATCCAAATACGGTGCTAGCGGTGTGCAGTATGCCATTATGGACCATGGAAACATCGTATTATCGGATAGCGTGGGTGTAAAGAATAAAGCAACCAACGAGCCGATCACCAAAGATACGATGTTTGGTATAGGCTCTACAAGCAAAATGTATGTAGCTGCTGCAACGATGATGCTGGTGGATGCCCATAAGGTAGATATTGATCAGCCGCTCACAACATACATTAAGGACTTTACAATGGTCGATGAAAGGTACAAAAAAATTACACCGCGTATGCTGTTAAATCATTCGTCAGGCCTTTACGGTGCCCACTTAAAAAATAGTATGTTATTTAATGACAATGATACAAAAAATCATGATGAGCTATTGCTGAGATTACAATCAGAAACTTTGAAATCCAACCCCGGCGAATATTCTGTATATAGTAATGATAGTTTTCAATTGCTTGAAATATTGGTTGAACGGGTGAGTGGTCTAAGTTACACCGAATTTCTGGCAAAGCATATTAGTGCACCTTTGGGTTTGAAGTCTACGAAAACACCACTCGATCAGTTTGATAGACAAAAGCTGTCCAAAACTTATTTTCCTGCGATTGAGGGGGCCTTGCCGGTTGAAAATGCCAATGTCATCGGGACAGGGGGCTTATACTCCACCGCAGAAGAGGTGGCTATGTTTTCGGAGGTATTAACAGGGAACAGGCCTGATATTTTATCTGCACAATCGGCGAAGTCCATGCAAAGTCATGAATATCGAAAAGGAATATGGGTGCCTGAAGAGACAAACAGCTTTAATTATGGACTTGGTTGGGATGCGGTTCAGTTGGCACCGTTTAGTGATTACGGAATAACTGCGTTGTCCAAGGGTGGGGATACTGTTTTGTATCATTCTACTTTGATCACCATACCAGAGCATCATATTTCTATGGCTGTGCTTTCATCTGGAGGTTCTTCCATCCTGGATAGTATTTTTGCTTCTAATGTTTTATTGGAGCTTCTAAAAGACAAGGGCATCATTAAAGGCATTCTACCGGGTAAAACCTTTGAGCCTCCTGTAAAAGTGGAAATGCCATCTGATTTACTTACTTATTCTGGATTATATGGCACTGTGGGTACAACCATCAATGTAGAAATTAAAAACGGAGAGCTTGAATTACCAGCTTTTCTGGATGGAATAGTCCCGGCGCAAAAATATGTGTATACAGGCAATGGAGAATTCAAAAGCAGTGATGGCAGTGTAGCCATAGGCTTTGACAAACAAAAAAACGGGAAAACGTATATTAAGGCTAACTTCTACTTAAACTTTCCGGGATTAGGTCAAATGGTTATGGTGACTTATGAATATCAAAAGCTAGATGCCAATCCTGTAAACCTCACAGTTAAAAAGGCATGGGAAAACAGAAACGGGAAAAATTATTATGCTTTGGATGAAAAGATATCTTCCATATTTTATCTGGTCCCCTCATTTATAACGAAAAAAATATCCGTTGATCATGATGGATACGCAAGTGGTACTAAAATTGTGGATGAGAATAAAGCCGTTAATGCCGTTGAGATTCCTGTTATGAGTGGAAGAGATGCATTTGATCTGAATTTTACTACCAAGGATGGTTCAGAGTATTTAACCATAGATGGACAGTCCTACATCAGTGAGGATGCTATTAAACCTGTCCTGGGCGGGAAATCAGTGTACACCATACCATCGAATGGTCAAGCCACATGGTTTAAAATAGATAAAAACGTAGCCCATAAAACGATGACCGTTGATGTTCCAACAAGTGGAGGGTTCGCTGTCTATGATGAAAACGGAACGGTTGTAGATTTTTCAACTGCCAGCCATAACAATTCGGTTGTGCTGCCCAAAGGTGGCTTGATCGTTTTAGGTGGCAATGCAAAGGATAGATTTAAAATCAATTTGAATTAAGCGTGTAGCCGCTCCTGAAAAATTTAGGAGCGGCTATTATGATAGGATGAGTTCTTTATTTTGGATTGTGTGTTTTTTTGTCCCTTTTGCAGTAACACTTACCCCCACGAGGAAGTTACTATATTATGTGATATACTTCATTCCAGGATTTCTGAGGGGTGTTTTTTTTGTTTACTAATGTCCTGCGACAACGACTTTTACGAAATCATATGTGAGATTCTTTTCACTACGGTAAATTCACATATTAGTCCATATAAAATGAGAAAAATATCGGGGTGTATACACTTTAATAGATACATTTATCCATAACTCTCTAGATGATATTTCAACCAAGTTTATTCACCACCTCATACATACTACATAGTGTATACAATATTCTCGAGGAGAGACAGGAACATATATTATTGAAATATGATGAACAATAATGGTTAAAATGATGTCATTGCATATACAGCGCGGAATGATGAAGACATGTTTTTTCACGTTTAACAATGTTAAAATAATAGAATAATTGGAGACTTGGCATGAAGAGAAGGCAGGTTGAATCAATGAAACCAAAACTGAACGATGTTGCACAATTAGCTGGAGTTTCACCGACTACGGTTTCTCGCGTACTTAATAATCGTGGCTATATCAGTCAAGAAACGAAGGATCAAGTTCATAAAGCGATGCAGGAGCTAAATTATTTTCCTAATGATGTAGCTCGGTCATTATTTACTAAACGGACAAATCTGATTGGATTAATCATTCCAACTACGAGCAACCCATTTTTCGGAGAGCTGACTTTCCATATAGAGAATATTTGTGCGTCATTAGGCTATAAGCTGTTGCTATGTAACAGCTTAAATCAGCTGGATAAAGAAGAGTCTTATGTAGATATGCTTATGCGAAATCAAGTTGACGGTATTATCGTCGGTACACACAACCGAGGTATCGTAAATTATGAACAGAAGAATATTGCAGTTATTGCGATCGACCGTTTCCTATCCGATTCAATCCCAGTTGTAGGATCGGATAATTATATGGGTGGAAAACTGGCATCAGAGCTGCTTATTGAAAAGGGGTGCAAGCATATCTTACACATAAATGGCCCTGTTGAATTGGAAACACCAGCAAGTTTAAGAAGAAAAGCATATGAAGATGTGATGGAGCAGTATAGTCGAGAGGCAATTACCTATGAAGTACATGATCCCTTTCACCAACAGAATCACGATGAACCGATTAAACGCTTGCTCGATGAACATCCTGAAGTAGATGGATTGTTCGCGAGTAATGACATGGTGGCAGCGTCTTTTATTGCTGAAGCAAAAAGAAGAGGAAAACGGGTTCCTGAAGATATCCGCGTAATTGGGTATGACGGAACAGAAACAACCCGCAATCTTCTCCCTGAATTAACGACAATTCAGCAACCAATACAGGAGATCGCGAGATCTTCCATAGAGTTACTTATTAAAGAAATTGAAGGTGGATACAGTGATGTCCCGCGAGAAACCTATCTACCAGTGAAACTTATTAAAGCTAGTACAGCTTAATACAATTCCAACGTTTTTAGCATTGTGATATAAATTGGAGCTATCCTTATTAGAGTAATTGAAATCAAAGAGGAGAGCTCTTTTTTCTTCCGAAAATATGTCAAGCGGTTGACATATGAAAGCGGTTGACATATAATCGATCTGTAAATACGAAAGTGCTTTCATTTACATCCAAATGTTCAACTTAGAGGAGCGTTCGATATGAGAAAGTCAAAGAGCATGTACTGGAAACTAAGTGCCTATTTCTTCTTTTTCTTCTTTACTTGGTCAGCAAGTTATTCATTGTTCTCCATCTGGCTAGGGCAAGAAATCAGTCTGAATGGTGCTGAAACAGGTGTTATCTTTACTGTAAACGCTATCTTTGCGCTATGTATGCAACCGCTTTATGGCTATATATCTGATAAAATCGGATTGAAGAAGCATATTTTATTTCTCATCAGTTCTTTGCTCTTATTTGTTGGTCCTTTCTATATCTTTATCTATGGGCCGTTACTTCAATACAATGTATTTCTCGGCGCCATTGTAGGTGGCTTTTACTTGGGTATTGCTTTTTTGGCAGGGATCGGAGCTATTGAATCTTATGTCGAGAAAATCAGCCGAAAATATGAATTTGAATACGGGAAATCTCGTATGTGGGGCTCGCTAGGTTGGGCAGCAGCAACATTTTTCGCTGGTCAGCTCTTCAATATCAACCCTAACATTAACTTCTGGATTGCATCAGTATCTGCTGTCATTCTGTTTATCATTATGATGACAATTAAAGTTGAGATGACAGATTCCGAGGTGGAGCGAGCAGAATCTGTTAACTTTAGGCAAATCGGATATTTGTTTGCAAATAAGAATTTATGGTTCTTCATTTTATATGTTCTTGGTGTTACCTGTGTTTACAATGTGTATGACCAGCAGTTCCCGAATTACTTTTCATCGACGTTCTCAACGGTTGCATTAGGCAATCAAGTTTATGGTTACTTAAATTCCCTACAAGTGTTCTTGGAAGCAGGCATGATGTTTTTAGCGCCTTTCATTGTCAACAAAATTGGAGCAAAAAAGGGTCTGATATTGGCAGGGTTCTTGATGGCGTTCCGGATCATGGGTTCAGGCTTAGTTATTGGACCTTATGGTATCTCAGCTATGAAATTGATTCACGCATTGGAACTGCCAATCATGCTGATCGCCGTATTTAAGTACTTGGCTGCTAATTTCGATACGCGTCTGTCTTCGATCTTGTATCTGGTGGGATTCCAGTTTATGAGTCAGGTAGGAGCTTCGATCTTCTCGCCAATCGCCGGTATGTCTTATGACATTAGAGGTTTTGCAAATACGTACGTGATTATGGGTGTATTCGTATTTGTCTTTACAACAATCTCAATCTTTACCTTAAAGAAAGAACCGAAAAATCTGGATCCCAAGCCTAACAAGCATATTGAAACAGCATAGGAGGAAGACAAATGAACACATATAATAACAATACAAAGCAAGCTGAGGAAGCATTGAAACAGGCAGAAGCAAAAATGAACAAGCGGTACCGATTAGGCTATCATGTTATGGCACCAGCAAACTGGATGAACGACCCCAATGGATTAATCCAATTTAAAGGTGAATATCACGCCTTCTATCAGCATCATCCTTATGATGAGAACTGGGGTCCAATGCATTGGGGTCACGTCAAGAGTAAAGACCTTGTACACTGGGAGCATTGTCCGATTGCATTAGCGCCTGGAGATGCATGTGACCTTGATGGCTGCTTCTCAGGAAGCGCAGTAGATAATAACGGCGAATTGACATTAATCTATACTGGCCATCACTATATTGATCAACCAAACAATATCTTTTTCCAAAATCAAAATGTGGCAGTAAGTACAGATGGCATTCATTTTACAAAACTAGGGCAGAATCCCGTAATCGCTGAACCTCCAACAGATAGCTCACAGCATTTCCGTGATCCGAAGGTATGGAAGCATGAGGATACATGGTACATGATCCTAGGTAACAGCACGAAAGAAGAGTTGCCGCGTGTTATTCTATATACATCTCCTGATCTTAGAACTTGGACCTATCATGGTGTGCTTCTGCAGGGAGATAAGAATATGGGCTTCATGTGGGAGTGCCCTGATTTTTTTGAACTGAACGGTAAGCATATATTTATGTTCTCCCCGCAAGGTATTGATGCGCAAGGAGATAAGTACAATAATTTGTTCCAGACGGGATATTATGTTGGCGAATATAATTATGATAGTAATGAATATAAACATGGAGAGTTCGTCGAGTTGGATAATGGTCATGACTTCTATGCGGTTCAAACTTTTCTAGATGATCAAGGTCGCCGCATTGCGATTGGTTGGATGGATATGTGGGAATCGGATATGCCGACGAAAGCAGACGGCTGGTCCGGAGCATTGACGATCCCACGTGTAATTACGCTGGGTGCCAATAATAAATTGCTGATGAACCCAGTAGAGGAAATGAAGTTGCTTCGTCAAAGCGAACATGTTTTGTACCAATATTGCGCTATTTCTGGCAGTTACTTGACGGAAGTTGAAGCGGATCTGCTTGAAGTGAAGGTCGTGTTCGACCTGACGAAGTCAAGTGCAGATCTGGTAGGCTTGAAGCTTCGCGGAACAGGTGAGGAGGAAACGGTTATCACTTATTCTATCCCGGGTCAGAAACTTATGCTTGATTGTTCTAAATCAGGCAAAAAGACGGATGGAGTACGTCAAACAGCCTTAAGTGCAGAGGGGCAGCTGACGTTACATGTATATCTGGATCGCTCATCCATTGAAATATTTGCTAATGAAGGGCAAGCTACGATGACAAGTCGCATCTATTCGAGTGAAAAACTGCTAGGCATAGAACTCGTAACGGAGGGCGGAGAGGCTCTAGTAAATGAGTTGACATACTGGAAATTGAAAGATATTTGGCAAGCTTAATAACTCGAAGAAAAGGTTGCTTTCTGAGTCCTTGTATTGACTTAGAAAGCAACCTTTTCTTATTGATAGTTAATCTGACTGCTATCGAAAAGAAAATTGAATACGAGCGAGTCTGGCAATTTAAACCGAGCCTGGTTTCTGCGTATCCCCAATCATGCCCTTTTGCGAAAAAGTCTGCAAGAGAACGTTTCCATTATTCGGCGTTGGATTCGCTGAAAAGACCCCCCCTGCCGGTTAAGCATTTCCCGCAACCCGTAGGAGCATCAAAGGTTAGGATACTCCAAGTTTTGTACTGCTGTCCCGAATTTCTAACTGATGAGATATGGACCAGTGGACAGCCGCCAATTCTTCTCCTCTAATAAGCTTAACGAGATTGCGGGCGGCGACCATGCCAAGTTCGGATGCTGAATATCGGACAGTTGACAATTTAGGCCGGATTATTGTAGCCATGTCAATGTCGTCAAATCCGAAGAAAGAGACCTGTTCAGGTATTTTCACCCCATTTTCGGCCAGAAAGTTCATAGCGCCTATGGCAACTCGGTCCGTTGCGCAGAACACCGCACTAGGCAGTGGGCCTGAATGATAAAGTTTTCTCATAGAAGTTATGCCATCTTCAACTGAAAAGCCGCTTTCCAACACACGTTCGGGGCGTACTGGCAAGTGAGCAGCCTTCAATGCCTGTTCATAGCCCAAAAAACGCTGATTGCTCACTGAAATATCCCCCGCTGGCCCCTGCAGCATCGCGATATCCTGATGACCCTGCTGTATAAGATAAGTTACCGCTTCAAAAGCAGCCGTTATGTTGTCAACATGCACGGAAGGAATGGTTTGGTCTCGGAAATCCCGTCCGACAAGGATGCAGGGAATTCCCGCCGCTTCAATGAGCGCGAATAGCGCATCCCGGATTCCGCTTACCGATATAATAATTCCGCTCGCCTGCATTTCACGGAACATATTGTAATAGTGTAATTCAGAGTCCGCGTCTCCCCCTGACAAGGCGATTATGACATCGAAGCCGTATAGATGCGCTACTTGATTGATGCCTTCAACCATGTCATCAAAAACGTTGTTTTTAATCGCGGGCAGAAGTACCCCAATCAAAGATGTATTATTCTTTACCAATGTCCGTGCTATGGCATTTGGACGGAATTGAGTGGCTTCAAGAACATCCAGAACTCGTTTGCGTATTTCACTGTTGACCGTCTGGCTATTATTGATCACTCTGGAAACTGTAGAAATGGAGACGTTGGCCATTCGAGCCACATCTTTTATAGTCATTTTCATTGTACACACCGACTTTCAAGCAAGTATTTATTTAGAAAATAGGTTCTCAAAGTGGATTGAATTTATTATATCAGTTTATTGAATTGTTTATTGAGTTTAACAAAGATTCTAGAGCAAAGAAAGCGCTTGACCTTGGTTTATAAGGAGAGTATAATCAACTCCGGAAAACGTTTTCTAGTATTTTCTGGACGAAAATAGTTGTTTTTACCAATAATCGGCTGGATTCAGGGTATTTCAGCTTGTTTTTTTGATAATTAAGAAAACGTTTTCTTGGTAACCTTGAGTTGTAGAGAATAACAAGGGAAAAGGAGCATGAGCATGAGAAGTTCAAGCGATATTGTTGTAAGGGGAAATGAGGCTTCAGTGCAAACCGGTTCAATTATTACGCTGAAAGAAAAAATTGGTTATGGATTCGGTGATTTTGCCAGCCAGTTGCTGTTTGCCGCCGCAATGACTTTTCTGTCCTACTTTTACACAGATGTAATCGGGATCAGCGCTGGGGTCATTGGCACTTTAATGCTAGTTGCACGCGTACTGGATGCGTTTATTGATGTCGCGATAGGGGCTTTGATCGATAAAACAAAGAGCAGACACGGGAAGGCACGTCCTTGGTTACTGTGGATGTCCGGGCCATTTGCATTGTCTGGAATTCTCTTGTTCACGGTTCCAAGTGGAAATATGACGATCACTATTCTATACATTTACGTTACCTATCTGCTGATGAACTTTATTTATTCCAGCATTAATGTCCCTTATGGTGTGCTTAATTCCATGATAACGCAGGATTCTTACCAGCGTTCTCTGCTTAATATTTTTCGTATGAGTCTGGCGAATATTGGTGCCTTGCTAATTAATTATTTCACCCTCCCGTTAGTGAAGTCATTCGGCGGCGGTCAAAAAGGGTGGATTTTCACCTTTATTATATTTGGCTTGCTCGGAACCTTCTTATTTCTTGTTACCTTCTTCAGTACCAAAGAAAGGGTTACTCCATCTGTTGTACAAAAGCCAATTCCGTTTGGACGCGCTTTTGGAGCGCTGATGCGTAATAAGTATTGGAAATTGATCCTTGGGTTTGCTGTGGTCTATTTTATAAATAACGCACTGGGCACGGGTATGAATATTTACTACGCACGTTATGTGTTAAAAGACGCCAATCTGATTGGAGTGCTCGGCATATCCTTACTGCTTCCTTCCCTGCTTGGTTATATGCTATTGCCCCCCATCGTCAAGCGGATCGGTAAACGAAATTCCTCCATTATCGGAAGTATCCTCCTTATTGTCGGGTCGCTTGTCATTGCCGTCAGTCCCACAAGTCTGATGGCGGTCTGTCTGGGACTCGTTATTAAAGCGCTTGGACATGCCGCTATTCTCGGAACCTTCTTTGCCATGTTGGCAGATACCATTGAGTATGGCGAATGGAAGACAGGGATGCGCACCGAAGGACTGGTGTACAGTGCGGGTAGTTTCGGCACAAAAGCGGGAGGCGGTTTGGGAGCGGCACTTATCGGTTGGGGACTGGCGTTGGGAGGATATGCTGGTGGACAAGCTACAATCAGTGCTACTGCGCTAGCGTCTATTCATTTCATGTTTATCTACGTTCCAATTATCTTGGCTCTCCTGCAAATTTTATTGCTGGCATTTTACAATCTAGATAAATTATTTCCGGGTATTGTCAAAGAGCTTGAATTCTTAAAAAACGCTGAATAGCTACTAGGTAAATAAGGTAGCCCATGAATGAACTCACCCTATTGTTGAAGTGACTAGCAGTAGGGCAGTTCAAGAGGGGCTGCTTTTTTCATTGAAGTAATGAGCAGTATTATTCAGTGGGAGACAATTTAAAACGGCTATTCCCTAATCGAGCATATAATTTATATTTACTAACTATAAGTTCAAATCTCTTCTAATCCATATCATAAGGATTTTATCTTCATATAGGCAAGGTGGGCACCGGCGATCCTTAGGTCTTTGAGTCAATGTCCATTCTAAGCAAATTGACACGACCACACCACACAATGCGTTGTACTTTTAAGTATATGATTAATTAAGGAGATGTTTAATTGGTTGCCATACACTCAGCCTCGCCGAAACATCCTGTAAAGGCTGTCACAAGGGCCGCTATAGTCGGGGAGGTCGCCGAGCACCTCGAGATAAGACCACCTGCGATCTCCAAACCCCTCAAAGTCTGGAGCGAGGAACGTACAGTAAAAGCTCAATGTGGGACGCTACCCTTTGGAATATGTTGGATATATCGATGCATCGATAGATGCAATCAAGAAGATAGAATTGTTCGATTATTGAATATTTGGATAGCGGCTAACCAATATGGAATAGAGGTAACCAGTATAATTGAACGTTTTTAAAACAGACATTGCTCAATCAGGGTATTATAGAGATCATTTTAAACATTTGATGTATTTACTGGTAAGTTATCACACACTAAATAATCAGACTTTGCAGCTACATTAAGCCAGGGAAGAGTTATGTAGTCCAACTATTTGGAAGAGGATATAGAGATACACGGCGACCAAGTAAGGAGAGGACATCAAGGTTAAAGGAACTTAATCCTTTCGGAGCAGTAAGGACCTACTATATTGTAATCGATAATTTGTTCTCGATTTTAACTTTAGCTATGGTAGGTATTGTAGGTACAGGTGCAGCTTCAGAAAATAAAACTAATGGAAACAAGATAATTTCTCAAAAATCGGGGGAAGTGCAACAGTAAGAGAAGCATTTAGTGCCCCTAAAGGCTGGGGTCATGTTAAACTTTGTATGAAGAACCATTCTGATCATCCAGTAAAGGTAAGTTTAACTCATGGCGGTTAAAACAAACTATATATTAAAGATTAGTAATCGCTCCCCACGACATAGTGACTTGGAAATCTACTGACCAAGGTTTTAGCGACGATTTGCGATCTGGAGACTACATACCTCAATGGAGAGGCAGCAGTGATTATAAAGTTGACGGGGAAACATGGGGAGTAGCTGGCTCAAAGTCTGAAAATGAATAGATGCTAATAAGTGCTTCTGAATCAGTGTAAACCCCGATAAAACGGGGATATGCAAAAAAACAAAACAAGGGCCGAAAAGAATTAGATCGGAATCTCCCGTGAATTTATAGAGCTCTCAGTAACAAGATTCTATACCAAGCCTCGGTACTTAATAATCAAGCCGATTAAATTAAACCGAGACAGTTACTTTAATTCTCGGATGATGTCGATAGTTCAAAACTCAAAATCTTCAAAGTTATAAGTCGAGGCAACTTTGTATAACATAATAAAGACACAAAAATGGATTTAACGATTGATATTGTTGGACAAACTTAGCAACTCGCTCAACACCATAACCCAAAATATCATGATATACGAGAACTTGAGGCATCTACATTTACCCCAGCACCGATACCAATCACCGGGATCGAAAGGACCTATATGTTCGATAACTACTGCTTTGGTATGATGAATCATATCTTCGAGTGTCACTGGGATAGTTGAATCGTAACCGAGAACCACCATTCCAAGCGAATCCCCAACAAAGATGACGTCAACACCGGCTTGTTCTGCAAGCTTTGCAGACGGATAGTCATAAGCTGTTAACATGACGATCTTTTCATTGTTTTGCTTCATTTTCATAAAATCTGTCGTTTGCTTCAAATTAACTCCTCCAAGGACGCTCCCGAGCCTTCGCTTGGGCTACGTCCATCTCGTTATATTCAATTTCCAATTAATAATTTAAGAACATACGCGAGTAGCATGTAGTTCTTTAAAAAGATACATAAATTAATCTAAGCACTAAGAAAACACTTTATTTTTTGCTGACATCAAGAAGGCCTTTGCTTTCGAGGCTTTAAGAAAGGTTCGCGTTCTATTACCTTTTACAGAGAGACTTCAGAAAGGAAGTACCCGGACTCGTCCTTCTAACGGACATCACCTATTTACCCTATGGCAGCTCTGTCACTTGGCTTATCATGTTTCTGACCAGTTTACACTTGATTTAGCTACATGCGGGCTAGGCAATAAAAAAGTCAAAAAAAGTGCTTCAAAGATTATTGAAACGTTTCCAATTTCGTGCTATTATGATTTTCATAAGAGAGAGGGGGGGCTAAATGCCAAGTATTAAAGATGTAGCTAACCTGGCTGGCGTAGCTGTGGGAACTGTTTCCCGTGTTATTAACAACTCGGGCTCTGTAAAACCAAATACACGCCAAAAAGTGGAAAAAGCTATACAAGAATTGAATTATATCCCTAATGAAGTCGCTCGAAATTTTAAGATGAGGAAATCCAAGATGGTAGCCTTGCTGCTTCCAAGTATCTGGAATCCTTTTTTTTCTGAACTGGCTTACTACATTGAGGATGAGTTGGATCGGGAAGGCTTTAAGCTCATGCTATGTAATAGCGGTGGTAAGCCCGAAAAGGAACTGTATTATCTAGATATGCTACGGCAAAATAAAGTGGCTGGTATTATCGGCATTACTTACAATGATATTGAGAATAGCGTAAGCAATGACATTCCGATTGTAAGTATTGACAGACACTTTAGCAAAAAAATTACCTGTGTGACCTCGGATAATTATAAGGGAGGGCGTATGGCTTTAAGGGAACTTATTAAAGCGGGAGCCCAGAGACCGGCTTTTATAGGAAGTGTAACTTCCGTATTTAGTGAAACCATGAATCGAAGAAAAGGTTTCATTGATGAGGCGAAAAAATTAGGTGTCGACTATGTGATATACGAGAAACCAGACCCTATTGTGAACGACGATGCCTATTTTAGCGAATTTCTACATAAGTATCAGGATGTGGACGGCATTTTCGCTATTACCGATATGTTAGCCGCCAAATATATAGAAAGAGTAGGCAAGCAGGGTATTCGCGTTCCAGAGGATGTAAAGGTCATCGGTTACGACGGCATTCAGAATCATCCTTATTTTCATCCGATATTGTCCACAATCAGGCAGCCAGTGGAGGAAATGGCACGTATGACAATCAGACTGCTGTATCAGAAGATGGATGGTATAACTTTAGATCAGCAAGTGTATCGTCTCCCCGTTATCTTCAGGCAAGGCGAAACTACATGATCTTAATTGTAAAGATATTAGCTCATTCAGTTGGATCATAGTTTGGATCTGCAAACTCGGCATTTTTTTATAATAAATTGGAAACGTTTCATTTGGAGATCAAAGGAATAAGTCTGGATCAACAGATGCTTCGTCTTCCCGTTTTTTTAAAGTAAATTGGAAACGTTTCAAAAATGAAAATATCCGATGTCAAGAAAGGGAGTGTAATGGTGAATACAAGAATTAGCGAGTTAGATCATTCTACGATCAAGCCAAATCGCAAAATATGGAACCAGATCAAACGTGATTATGAACTGTATTTGTTTTTGCTGCCAATCATTATTATTTATCTCGTATTTAAATACTATCCGATGTATGGAATACAAATTGCTTTTAAGGATTTTTCACCAAGTCGGGGAATCTGGGGAAGCGAGTGGGTAGGCTTTAAGCACTTTATTGATTTTTTCGATTCCTATAACTTCTGGACGATCATGACTAATACGCTTACACTCAGTGCTCTATCGCTTGTATTTAGCTTCCCAGCTCCGATTATTATAGCGATTATGCTCAATCAGATGCTGGCCAAGAGATACAAGAAAATTGTACAAACTGTAATTTATGCACCGCACTTTATTTCTACCGTAGTGCTCGTTGGTATGCTTAATGTTTTTCTGTCTCCAAACAGCGGAATTGTGAATCACATCATCACTTGGTTTGGAGGGGACCCCATTATGTTTTTGGCCGACGAAGGGTGGTTCCGTCCTTTGTATATATTATCAGGGGTTTGGCAAGAGACAGGTTTTGCTACCATCATTTACCTTGCAGCTCTGGCAGGGGTCAATCCGGAATTGCATGAAGCGGCGATCATGGATGGAGCAAGCAAATGGAAGCGCGTAATGCATGTGGATATTCCAAGCATTTTGCCGACGATCGTCATCTTATTGATTCTCGCACTCGGCAACATTATGGGCATCGGTTTTGAAAAGGCTTTCCTTATGCAGAACGATTTGAATTATGCCACCTCCAATATTATTCCGACCTATGTTTATGAAATTGGGATTCAAAAAGCACAATACAGCTTTTCTACAGCAGTTGGCCTGTTTAATTCAGTTGTAAATATTATCCTGATAGTCACCGTCAACCGGATCGCAAAAAAATTGACGGAAACCAGCCTGTGGTAAGGGGGAGATCAATTTGAATCAATTATTAAAGAGAAAAAGTAAGGGAGACTTATGGTTTGACATCATCAACTACGTCATGCTGACCATAGTTATGTTGCTTGTATTATTCCCGCTGTATTTTGTATTGATTGCTTCACTCAGTGACCCCAATCTCATCTACTCAGGTGAAGTATGGTTCTTTCCAAAGGGTTTTACGCTGGATGGATACGGACGAATATTCAGCGATTCATCTATATGGATTGGATATGCCAATTCGATCTTATATGCGAGTCTAGGAACATTAATCGGAGTTGCCGTGACCGTATGTGCAGCTTACCCGTTAGCTCGTAAAGGAATGGCAGGAAAGTCGGTGATAATGTGGTTTTTACTGATCTCCATGTTTTTTAGTGGGGGGTTGATCCCGACCTATTTGCTGATTAAAGATCTTCACATGCTGAATACGATCTGGGCACTGGTTATTCCTGGAGCGGGAGGTGTGTTCAATGTCATTATCGTAAGGACTTTTTTTCAGTCGACCATCCCTGATGAAATGTGGGAGGCCGCTTCCATTGATGGTTGTTCCAATAGCAGATTTTTTTGGAGCATCGTATTACCTTTGTCTAAGTCCGTTATAGCCGTAATGGTACTGTATCATGTTGTCGGGTTCTGGAATGGTTTCTTTGACGCTTTGATTTACTTGAACGATGAAAGAAAGTATCCATTACAACTGGTCCTTCGCAACATTCTTGTCCAGAATCAGGCCAACTCGAGCATGATGATCGACGTGGAATCCTACGCAGCGAAGATGCGCGTTACAGAGCTTATCAAATATGGTGTCATCATGGTATCCAGCCTACCGTTGCTGATTTTGTATCCTTTCCTGCAAAAATACTTTGTTAAAGGCGTGATGATCGGCTCGATCAAAGGCTAACATTGTCAGGGTGCCTGAAAGGGGGAATGTGCAACAGAATACCTAAATTCAGCATTCAGACAAGTAAATAACAAGGACAAGGGAAGTTCTCAGCTTGTGGACTGACATAAGGAGGTTATGTACGATGAAATTATTCAAAAGGGCTGGAATGCTAATGCTGGCTGGAGTGTTTGTTCTTAGCGGATGTTCGGGAGGCGGTGGCGAGTCAAAAAATCAGACAGTGAATCCGGATCAGGATGCAAATTTTAATAAAACCGGTCTTCCGATTGTTAAAGAAGCGGTGACATTAAAGATGGTATCCCCAAAAGCTGCTTTAGCGCCAGATTACTCAAAAATGGAAATATTTAAGCGGCTGGAAAAACAAACAAACGTAAAAATTGATTGGGGAAACATTCCAGACACTGACTTTGCAGAGAAGAAAAATTTGTTGTTGGCCAGCGGAGATTTGCCAGATGCCTTTTACGGAGCCGGATTCACAGATTACGAGCTAATCAATTACGGTAAAGACGGAACCATTATTCCGCTGGAGAATTTAATTGATAAATATGCACCTAATTTGAAAGCGCTTCTCGATCGTCGGCCTGACATTAAACTAGCCATCACAGCCCCAGACGGTCACATCTATGGGCTGCCGTCGTGGGAAGAGAATAAGCTCGATACCAACCCCTTCTTTCACGTCATCAATAAAAATTGGCTAGATAAATTGGACTTAAAAGTACCTCAAACGTTGGACGAATACACGCAGGCTTTGATTGCCTTTAAAACGAAGGACCCAAACGGCAATGGCAAGGCTGATGAAATCCCATTAAGCTTTATGCACATGCAGTGGTGTAGTGACATTGCTGGCATATTCGGAGCTTTCGGTCTTCCGGATAATTTGGAACATCGGATCGTCCGCGAAGGTAAAGTGATCTTTACCGCTTCGCAACCTCAATTTAAGGAAGCATTAAAATATATTCATGATAACTGGTATAAGCAGGGGCTGATTGACCCTGAATCGTTCACCCAGGATGCCGCTCAGTATTTAGCAAAAGGCAAAACACCAGAAGAAACGCTCGGCTCCTACGTTTGGTGGGAAGTCGAAGAAGTTGTCGGACCGGAGCGTAGTAAGGATTATGCTCTGCTGCCCCCGCTTAAAGGCCCAAATGGAGATCAAATGATTGGTCGCAACAACGGCGGAGGACCGGGACGAGGTAGCTTCGTGATTACAAAGGAGAACCGTTATCCGGCAATGACGATGCGTTGGATCGATCAACAGTATGACCCTTACATGGCGGCTCAAATTCACTGGGGTCCGTTGGATGTCGTATTCAAGAAGGACGAAAAAGGAAAATTGGTGAACCTGCCGCTTCCCAAGGGAGTCTCCGCAGGTGAATTCCGTCAAAAAGTGGCTCCAGGCACAGGGAATCCGGGCGTCATTACTTTCGATGACTTCGGAAAAGTTGTTGATATGGAACCCCGAGCTCAGAATCGTGCTGAGTATTTGGAGAAATATTACACTCCATATATGAAAAAGGAAAACTATCCGAGCATCTTCTTTGAACCGGATGAACTAGATAAAATCAATCGGATTGAGCCTGAACTTATTAAATATGTAAATACCCAAAGAGGCAAGTTCATCGTCGATGGCGATGTAGACGAAAAGTGGGACAGCTATCTGAAGACACTCGAGAAGATGGGGCTGAACGAATTAATGGAGATCTATCAAAAAGGGTTGGACCGATATAATGCAAATTTAAAAAATAAATAATCAAACGATAGGTGGGGAGAAAACTGTGCTTGATGTAATAACCATTGGGGAAGTATTGATAGACTTTACGCCATCAGGTCGTACAGCGGGAGGCAACGGGCAGTTTGAATGCAATCCTGGAGGGGCTCCGGCTAACGTAGCAGCTGCTCTATCCCGTTTAGGAGCTAGAGCGACGTTGATTAGCAAAGTTGGGGATGATCAATTCGGTTCCTTGCTGCACGATACCTTGATGAACGGTGGCATCGACGTGTCTGCGCTTACGTTTACAGATGAAGCCAATACAACGCTGGCATTTGTTCATCTGGATGACAACGGAGACCGATCGTTCAGCTTCTACCGGAAACCAGGAGCGGATACATACTTGCGCACGCAGGATGTCCCGTTCGATAGGATTGAAAACTGCCATGCACTGCACTTTGGTTCTTTGTCGATGACCCATGAGCCGGCCCGTACGGCAACAAGAGCGGCAGTTGTGAAGGCTAAAGAGGCAGGAGTCCTGCTTTCATTCGATCCGAATATCCGGTTTGCTTTATGGGAGAGTAAAGAGGAAGCGAAACAGAATATCCTTTGGGGCATGAAGTATACCGACATCCTGAAAATATCGGAAGATGAGCTCCACTTTATAACGGGTACAACTGATGTGGAAAAAGGCTCGCTAGAGCTGCAACAGCAATTCGGCATCGCTGGGATCTTCGTAACTTTAGCGGAAAAAGGCTGCTATTACCGATTAGCGGGTCATGACGGATATGTGCCGGGTTTTCAAGTAGAGGCCATTGATACGACAGGAGCCGGTGACACTTTTCTGGGCTGCTTGTTATATAAGATACTGAATGCTGGTATTTCTTTGAATCAGCTGACCAAACAGCAAATCATCGGTATGCTAACTTTTGCTAATGCCGGTGGTGCATTAGTAACCACACGGAAAGGGGCTCTTCAATCTATGCCGACGACAGATGAAATTACCCAGATAATCGAGACAAATAAACAGCACGATGATGATAGATTTAGGCCGGGTTTTCATTTTTCACCTCACTCCCACTGGTTGAATGATCCCAACGGATTAGTCTATTACGAAGGAGTCTATCATCTGTTTTATCAACACCATCCTTATAGTAACCAATGGGGACCAATGCATTGGGGTCATGCTGTAAGCCAAGACCTGGTTCATTGGGAGCATATGCCTATCGCTCTGTTCCCGGATGAGCACGGCGCTATTTTCTCCGGTTGCTGTGTGGTTGACTGGAATAATAGCAGCGGACTGTTCGATGGTTCCCATGGATTGATCGCACTCTTCACTCATGCAGACAGCTGTCCGGAGACCGGACAACCTCGCCAGCGGCAAAGCCTAGCTTACAGCAGCGATAAAGGCCGAACTTGGCACAAATATGAGGGGAACCCAATACTCGACGAGCATGATCTGGTCGACTTCCGGGACCCCAAGGTGTTCTGGCATTCGCCAAGTGAATGCTGGATTATGGCTCTTGTCGCTGGAGACCACGTTCGGTTTTATCGTTCCGACAATTTACGTGAATGGTCGTTGTCAGGCGAATTCGGAAAGAGTGAAGGCTCGCATGACGGAGTTTGGGAATGCCCTGATCTCTTTGAATTACCGGTTGATGACAGCGGACATTCCAAATGGGTACTTATCATAAGCCTCGGAGATAATCCCAACTGTCCGGAAGGCTCACGCACGCAATACTTTATCGGAGAGTTCGACGGAAATACGTTCATCAATGACCATCCGGCCGATCATATCCTGTGGCTGGATTTTGGCCGGGACAATTATGCGGGGGTCACCTGGTCGGATATAGCTGAGCAGGATGGACGCCGTGTGATCATCGGATGGATGAGCAACTGGAAATATGCTAACCAAACGCCTACCGGGGCCTGGAGAGGCACAATGACTCTGCCTCGCGTCTTGTCATTGACCAGCCGAGACGAGGGCGTAGTTCTGACCCAAATGCCTGTTCGGGAAATAGAGCAGCTGCGGAAAGGAACGCTCTGTTGGAATGAGGTTAAGGTTAAGCCAGCGGTGCCGTTTACGCAAAAAATGAATGATGTTCTGCTTGAAATTGAAGCGGATATCGACATTCGTTCCGGGGACGAGGTTCATATTAAAATGAAGTCCTCTGGGCAAAGTGAGACTATTATCGGATATGACCCTGTGCGCCAATGGCTATTCATCGATCGTTCGAAATCGGGCCTGACTGATTTCCACCCATCGTTTGCGTGCAAGCACGGTGCTAGAATGGTTTCGGAGAATGGGAAGATCAAACTGCATATTTGGCTGGATCGCAACGCGGTTGAAGTGTACGCGAATGAGGGTTTGGTTGCACTGACGGATCAAATATTCCCTGATGCTCCGATGGATCGTATTGAGATAAGTGCGAAATCAGGGGAAGTTATAGTGAACTCGTTTTTTATGCATGCTCTTAACTCCATTCATATTCCCAATGGTCCAACGGAGCAGACACAAGGAGGGTTGAAGTATGAGCCATGCAACCGATAATCGGGGATTGATCATGTATTGGGCCTTCAATGAAGGAACCGGTACAAGCGCTCTGGAGAGCGTATCCCAAGTCCAGGATAAAATCCAGTACGTATTTAACCAAGCGGAGTTTACTAAACCTTGCCCTCCACGGTGGAGACAGGGGGTAATTGGAAATGGGCTTCTGTTCGATGGTTATTCGACTTACATTGCGCATTCGTTCGATGAGGGAAATCAGAACACCGACCCAGAGTATCGATCAGTGTTAAGCATAGGAGTATGGGTAGCCCCACGCTCCTATGAATGGGGGGATGATGGCAAATTGTCCGCCATCGTGAACCGCTACAACCTGGATCGCAAGCAGGGTTATCTGCTCGGCATGTTCCGTCACGGTTCCTGGTCCTTCCAAGTCGGGCTGGAAGGAGGGGACTGGAAGGAACTTTGGTCGCCAGACGGCCATGAACTGCCGAAGAATGAATGGTCATACGTGAATGCTGTGTTCGATGGGAACCAAGGGGAAATCAAGCTGTATTTGAACGGCAGTGAAATCGCTTCAGCTGCCGTGCCTCGTGGTTCCCGCCTAGCTGAGGCGGCGGACACGGATCTTCTGATTGGCAAGAATAACCATAGCAGCCTGCTGGCGGAAGTGTTCAGCCTGCACATGTTTAGCGGTATCATTGATGAACTCAAGATTTATAATCGGGCGCTGAGCGCGGAAGAAGTGGCCGCTTCTTATCGTTATGTGCTGGATACCTTTCATGAAGGTATCCAGCCGCAATTAAACTATGACGAGATCAAGCTAGACCGAACGCCACTGCTACTTGATCGGCACAGACCGCAATATCATGTTAGCCCGCCGGCCCATTGGATGAACGAACCCCATGCACCGATCTATTTTGACGGGCAATATCATTTGTTCTATCAGCATAATCCGCAGGGACCGTTCTTTCATCAGATCCATTGGGGGCATTGGGTAAGTCAGGATTTGGTGCATTGGCGTGATCTACCCGTGGCCCTGGCGCCCGAAAAGGATCAGCTCGCACCGGACGGGATCTGGTCGGGAAGCGCAACCTATGATGCTGACGGACTTCCTGTCTTGTTCTTTACGGCAGGTAATGACAGCGCTTCTCCGAATCAGAGCGTAGCGCTTGCCCGAAGTACTTATACCCTTGACGGAAACCCGGATCTGGTTCAGTGGGTCAAACATCCAGAGCCGTTGATCGTGCAGAAGAAGGGAATGGGCGCATTTGGGGATTTCCGAGATCCATTCGTATGGAAGGACGATGACGGTTGGTATGCTCTGGTCGGGTCCGGAATCGAAGGAGGAGCAGCACTGGCATTTGCGTCACAGGATATGCTGAATTGGACGTATAAAGGGCCGTTTTTTAAAGCAGATATTCAGAAGTTTCCTTACCTTGGACCCATCTGGGAGCTCCCTGTGCTTCTTCCCCTTGGCAGGGACAAGCAGGGGGTGAACAAACATCTCCTGCTTGTTAGCCCTGTGGGGAAGGAAGCGGATGTCGAGGTGTTCTATTGGATCGGACAACTTGACAAGCAAAATCTTTCGTTCATCCCCGATCAAGAAGAACCTCAATTGATTGACGTCGGGGATTTCCATTTTACCGGACCCAGTGGAATGGTTGATCCGAAGACCGGCAGAAATATCGTCTTTACGATAGCCCAAGGCGACAGGACGTCCGAGATGGAATATAAGTCGGGCTGGGCTCATAACGGAGGCTTGCCGTTAAGCGTGTATTTGAGGGATGACGGACGTTTGGGAATAGAGCCGATTCAGGAGCTTCAATTGCTGCGTGGCCCCAAGCGGCTATCGCTTCGGGACCAGTCATTGGCTGAAACTAATGTACAGCTTAGGAATGTTCATGGTGACATGCTTGAGATTCAATTGGAATTAGAGCCCGGCAGCGCCAAAAAATTCGGAATCAAGGTCCGTTGTACGCCGGACGGAGAGGAAGAAACTCTGCTGTATTATGATTGGAATCAAGCGATGCTTTTGGTCGACCGGTCGAAAACGACGCTGCACCCGGGAGAAAAGTGCGGAGGGGTTCAAGGCGGTAAGTTGGAGCTACTTGGGGAGAATCTGAAGCTCCACATTTATTTGGACCGCTCCATGGTCGAAGCCTATGCAAACGGATTGAAAAGCCTGACAACCCGGGTATATCCGAGCCGTATGGATGCTTTGGGACTCGAGATTTGGGGAGATGGAGAACCGTTTGTTAAATCCTTGGATATATGGGATATGCAGTCCATTTGGTAAGACGATTGTTTAGGCGCTCCTAACGAATGGGGCATACACAAATGATCAAGTAATTTTGCATTCCTCCGTTTGGAAACGTTTCATTCATATTCTCCCTTCTTCATGACTATTCATCTTTGTACAAGGAGAGCATTTCGAAATGAGGTATCGATGTTCGCAAGTATAACAAGTTTCGAAGGAGGCTCGAGAATGAGGAAAGCCAAAGGAAGAAAATGTTGGATATCGGGAATGGTTATATGGGCTATGGTTCTCCAGCTTGTTGTTCCGGGAATCTCTGTCGCATCCGAAAATAGAACTGTTGCTGGAGAAACGCTCGTTCCTAAGAATGATGTGAAATCATCGGTTACGGATGCGATTTATCAAATCAAGAATATTCCTAAGAATGACATGGGATTGTCAGTTACGGATTCAGTCTATCAAATCCGGAATCCTGGATTTGAAACAGGAGATTTGACGGGATGGACCGTTGTCAAAGGCGAGGCGTTCGGTCCGAATAGCGTAACCGACGAAACGACTTGGTGGGCGGAAAAAATACCGTATAACCAGGAAGGAGCTTATCATTTAAACGGCTGGAAGTATGACGAATCTGCGACAGGTATAATTCATTCCAGCACTTTCGAGCTGGGCGGCAGCGGCTGGATCAGCTTCAGGCTTGGCGGTGCAAAGAACCCAGACAAGGTATTTATAAATATTGTGGAAGTCGATACGGGACAAGTTATTGCCCGATACGGAAATAGCGCATTCGTCGACGTTGGCTTCCCAGATCCCGCGCTGGGCATGCGGCTTGCCAATATGGTGCAATACAAGGCGGATCTTTCCACATATTTGGGCAAGAAACTGTATGTGGAGGTCGTCGATAATGCAACCTCGGATTGGGGAGTCATTTTTGCGGACGCATTCTCCATGTACCATGAGTCGGAGCCAGCTGAAGGAATTGTTGCGACGGATATCAAGCCGGATTTCAAGCGCTATGAAATCGATAATCCAAGCTTTGAAACCGGAAATCTCGATGGCTGGACTGTTGAGGGAGATGCTTTTGAAGTGACTAATGAAGCTCATGCGAGCAAAGAAGGGAACTTCTTTGCCAAATCCTCCATGCAAGGAAAGGGCTCTATCACTTCTAATACTTTTACGCTTCAGGGAACCGGAACAATTAACTTTATTATTTTGGATATCCTCAAACCAGAAAACGCATATGTTGCACTTTACGATGCGAACAGCAACACATTGCTCATGAAAACCGGGAATGTCAGCGCGAACGAGAAAATCTCATGGAAAGTGCAAGAACACTACAACAAGAAGCTCTATGTAAAGGTTGTCGATTATTCCAATGAAGCCAACATTGCCGTTGATAGTTTCCAAGCAAGTGGTAAGGGTACTATTTTCCACTTAAACCTTGATGAAGGCGCAGGAAAGAAAGCGTTGGAGAAGGTACACAATCTTAGGCACGATGTGAACTATGTATTTAGCAACGCCAGGTATATGGCATCGAAGGATCCGAGATGGACTCCGCGTGGAATAAAAGGCGGCGCCTTATTGTTCGATGGATACTCGAATTATATTGAGGTCAATGCAAACGATACTGTGCCTGTAAGCGACGCGTTAACCATCGAAGCTTGGGTTGCACCGCGTAGCTATGAGTGGGGAGACGGAAACAAGTTGTCTGCGATCGTAAACCAATCCGATCAAGATAAAGCGGAAGGCTTTTCTCTTGGTATGTATCGGCACGGTACATGGTCGATGCAAGTAGGCATTGGCGGTCAGTGGATTCAGGTATGGGTAAAGGACCACCCGTTGGAAAAATACAAGTGGAATTATGTGGCTGCTACTTTCAGTAAAGAAGATGGAAAAATTAAATTATATCTAAACGGTGAGGAAGTGGCTTCCCAAGCAACCCCCGTCAACGTTCCGATCACACCATCTACCGAAAGCCTGATCATCGGGAAAAATAATAAACCTGTAGAGTTAGCAGGGGTGTTCTCCTTCAATATGTTCAGCGGACTCCTAGATGAAGTGAAGCTGCATAATAAAGCCCTTACAAACCAGGAGATACTTGCTGGATATGAGAGCGTGAAGGCGCTTCATGGAGGTTCAATTCCGAAAATTCTGAATGCGGACATTGATGAGGATCCAAGTGTGTTTGACGGAGATCAGCACCGACCCCAGTACCATGCGATGCCTCCGCAAAACTGGATGAATGAAGCACATGCACCGATTTACTATAACGGCAAATACCATTTATTTTATCAACATAACCCGCAAGGTCCATTCTGGCATCAAATCCACTGGGGGCATTGGGTGAGTGACGATATGGTGAACTGGGAAAATGTAAGACCTGCTCTTGCGCCCGAAGCGGGCACCCTAGATCCGGACGGCACGTGGTCAGGCAGTGCAGCGTATGATCGAAACGGCAATCCTGTTCTGTTCTATACCGCTGGCAACGACTCCTTGTCGCCGAACCAAAGAACAGGGTTGGCAACTCCGGCGGATTTGTCCGATCCCTATTTGGAAAAATGGGTGAAATATCCTATACCGGTAACGGAGCAGAACGGAAAAGGCATTCACAACGAGTTCCGCGATCCGTTTGTATGGTACGACAAAGAGGTGGACAAGTGGTATCAGCTAGTGACATCTGGTCTTCCAGACTTCAGCAGCGGCACAGCTTTGGTGTATGTATCCGATGATATGTACAATTGGGAATATAAGGGTCCGTTATACGTTAGTGACAGAAGCCGTTATCCGGAGTTGGGGACGGTATGGGAGCTACCAGTGTTATTGCCGTTAGGCACGGATAGTACGGGCAAGCAAAAATATATTTTCATGATTAATCCCCATGAAAAGCCGGAGCATGTTCCTCCAGCGAACGATGTGCAAAGAGATGTTGAGGTCTTTTACTGGATCGGGACCTGGGACCGGGATAACTTTAAATTTATTCCTGATCAGGAGGCACCCTCCAAAATGGATGTAGGTGACGGCTATTTAACCGCAGAGAGCGGTCTGGTCACACCCGACGGAAGAACGGTCGTATTTTCCATGGTGCAAAATGTAAGAACACCGCAAGCCGAATATCAATCCGGATGGGCTCATAATTTATCTTTGCCGGTTTCCCTAAGCCTCGATAAGCATGATAAATTGCATATCGAACCGATTAAAGAACTACAGAGCCTTCGAGGGAAAAAGTGGGTTGATTTTTCGGACAAAAATTTGGAGAGTGCCAATCAATTGATTAAGAATGTCAAAGGCGACATACTAGAGATTGTGATGGAGATTGATCCGCGTGAAGCCCAGAAATTTGGTCTCAAGGTGCGACGCTCGGAAAAAGGCCAAGAAGAGACGCTCATTTACTACGACAAGAAGAACGGGACATTTAACGTGGATCGAACCAAGAGCAGCATTGATCCGGATGTGCGTGTGGACGGCATTCAAGGAGGATATGTAGATCTTAAAGGAGAGAACTTGAAACTCCATATCTTTCTCGATCGCTCGGTCATTGAAGCATTTGCAAATTACAAGAAGAAGCTGACAACTCGTGTCTATGTAGGCAGATACGACTCCCTAGGCTTACAGATCTGGGCCGATGGCGATATCAATATCAAATCCATGCAAGTATGGGATATGAATGCCTTAACGGGTAAACCGGCTGCTCCGGTCTATGTACCCGATAAGTGGGATAATTCTGTGTATAAGGATATTACAGAGCTGCCTAACCATGATTTTGCTACGGGCGACTTAACAGGGTGGATAACGGAAGGAGACGCCTTTCAGAATGTCCATGTGACCAATACCCAGTTCTTCTGGGACAACATTTACTTCAACCCGTCGCATAAAATTCCGGGCGGCTACCATTTGTGGGGCTTCAACGAGCAAGCCGGCGGCGACAGCTTAACCGGAGCGCTAAGATCTCAAAATTTCGTCCTTGGTGGGAACGGTAAGATCAACTTCCTTATCAGCGGCGGCCGGGATATAGATCGTCTGTATGTTGCGTTGGTTCGGGCGTCGGACGGCAAAGAGTTATTTAAAGAGACAGCAACCAATTATGAAGAATATCAACGGAAGATTTGGGATGCGACGGATTATATCGGCGAGGAGCTTTATATAAAGGTGGTCGACCAATCCAAAGGCGGGTTTGGACATATCAACGTAGATGATTTTAATGTACCTGTTCAGGTAAAGAAGAAAACCAACAACTGACTCTTGTTAATACGTGAGTCCTGTAGTCACTCCAAACAAACCGAATACTCAGATAGCTTGTCATTCGAAATGGCAAAGGAAAAGGGCAGGTACTTGTAAAACGAAGCTGAATCAATTTTTATTTGGATGGGAGATAAGAGTGTATTTAATTTAATGCTCATTCGCCATAATCCCTTGGCTAAAACCATAGGATTATGGCTTGGTGAGCGCACATTAATGAAAAAATAATAAATTCTAACCTTAGTCAGAGAAAGGTTTCGTGGTATGGTTTAATATTCAGCTGAAGGGACGCCTTTTTTGCTAATCAAACGGTTTTTGGGCTCAGTGTGCAACAACTGCTCTACCTGTACATTTAATGCAATTGCTATGGCATAGAGCGTATCGATATCCAGTGTAATATCTCCGGTTTCATATTTGGAAACCTGGAATCGTTAATGCGAATGAGTAAATTTCGTAATCTCCAGCATCTGGTCGGTCATATACAATGCCGAAAATTGAGAGTTAGACTGTACCGTTCTTTCCTAAAGGCACAGACTTTGCCCAAGTATCCGATGTGGCTTTGGAGCGTTCGCTTGATTTAATCAACCATTGCCCGAAAATGTAAGGGGTGGAAAACCGCTCACGAATCTTTGACAAATCCCTTAATGGTTTTTTTTAATATCCTGAAAGTTTGCATTAGATAGAATTTCAGCATTCTCTCCGAAGAATGCGTTTCCTGCTTCGGTATCGCCATTAAGATAGTACATAAACCATGCGGTTACATATCCGTCTGCATAGTAAAGCATTTGCCCATGATCGGCATCATTTCTTCTTGCCATCACTTTTGTGACATTATTGAGGATGTCATTATAAAGTTTTTGCAGGCTTTCCAGAGGTGCAATCTGCTCATCTGTGTTGCCAGTGGAACCAATAATCATAGTTGGTGCTTTGATGAGCGTAGGATCAGATGTCCATTGCAGAGCTTCGCTCATCACGGTCTTCGCGGAACTCAACATTACAGCAGCTTTATAGATGTCAGAATGCTTCTGATCTGTAATAGCGTTTATTACACCGATGCCGCCCTGTGAATGTCCGGTAATACCAATATGGTCGAGGTCTATCTTCTTATAAAAAACATTATCCCCACCATTGATTTTATCTTTGTATTCATTCAAAAGCTCAAGATACCGAACAGACATTTCAGCGGAAAACCCATTCCATGCATACTCTTCTTCTGTGGCAATTGTGATAAATCCCCAAGAGGCAAGATGTTTTTGCAGTGCCTGATATTTAGAGCCTGTGATCCCTGTTCCGTTGACAAATACAACAACGGGGAGCGATCTATTCATTTCGGATATATCCGCTGGATAAAAAATCTCATATTTCTTAAATGACATCATAGCGGCACTTTCAAAATAACTTACCTCGTGCTCACCCATAGCTATATACTTTGCTTCCAACTCGCCGCCTGTTTTGACTGTTTCCGTATAATTATTCGGAACGGCAGGATTATTTGCTAAGTAAATCAACAAAGCGGCAATCAATACTGCAATGATAAAAATAATACAACCAGTAATTTTCAACATCTTTTTCATGCACGTAAATCTCCTTAACTCTCAATAAATTATAAATTTAGCGTAGGTCTTGTGGATTGTCTGCCTTGTTTCCTTGAAGTAGTATACCTGATCTGAATAAACTGAAAATAAACTGATGTAAGCATAGACCGATTACCGATTAGTTTAGTTATATATCTAAATAAAAAGCATATGTAGTTAACTTGAATAGGTAGCATAATGAAGTACGATTTCTCATTTCATATGACAAAAAGACTCAAGAAGAGATAAACACGGGCGGAAAAGCCTGCTCAGACATATGTTGAAGCCGTATAACCTGAAAGAGATATTGTCTTGTTAAGCGTAATATATGAATAGTAACCTTAAGCGTAATGAATTAGGAAATATTAAACTTCAAATTTAATTAATAAACCTGCTTTTTTGACGGTTATTCTTAAGTTTTTCGTTTTCACTTTGGATAGTAGAGAAGGTAGTTTTTAAAAATAGTACCTTCTCTAAATCTGTCACATTTTGTTGCCTCAAACAGCTATCTGTCTTATTCACTCCCCATATATCGTTCCAGGTACTCATTCAACTTTTCTATATATTTTAAATATAGCTTATTGTCATTTTGCAGACCGTGCCCCGAATGAGGAAACTCGAAATAATCATGGGGAACATTGTTTTTTTCCAGTGCGTTGATCAGATATTTTACTGTTCCGAACGGAGCGACCTCATCGTATTTTCCATAGGCAGCTAGCGTTGGTACAGAATTTTTATCAATCCACATAAACGGTGAAATATCTTTGACTGCTTCATCATAGCTTGCTTTTCCTATCATATCTGTTGTAATCGTGTTACCAGACATAACGCTGAATAAGTTTGCTGCTGCCTCTGGATTCTGATCCAAACCGTAGGTAGCCCAGTCCTCTGGATAAAAGCTCGGTGGTCCTACCATCTCAAATACCATTTTTACAGGAATAGGAGAGGTGTCCGCATCACGATAAGCATACAATAGCGCCAAAGTTCCACCTGCCGAGCCACCGGATATCGCCATTCTATCGAGATTGTAGCCTAACTTTTCCGCTTCCGCTTTTACAACTGGAATACTTTTTTTGATTTCCTGTGACATAGTATATACACTGGCTTCGGGATTATTTTCATTACGCAGCGTATAATTAATACCAGCGGCGACATAACCTTTTGAAGTAAGCCATTTCAGCATATTGGCGTCATCACTTTTGTCACCAGTTGAAAAACCTCCTGCATGGAGATATACGACAAGACCATAGCTTTTCTTTGTATTATCTGCTGGAACATAGAGATCAAATTTATTTTGCTCCTTATCGTCATAGGCGATATCTGAATATGCATGCCCAACGGTGTCATTCCAATGAACTTGCATCTCTCCAGACAGTGGATTGTATGTCATTTTGATGATTGCTGAAGCCGCGAACACAAGAATAAAAACACCAACATAAATAAATCCCCACAACATTTTTTTTCTGCCTTTTCTCTCATTTTTCATAAGAAGTTACCTCCAAACAGTGTACCGCCGAGCAAAAGATTCATAAATGCCCGCACTGCAAGACGGCCCAAAACGGCAGCTACGATGATAACTAAAATCAGAATAACCATGCGTTTTTGTGAAAGTGTCATCTCTTAATCTCCTTATCAATTTCTTCGTGATGTTACCCCTTGAGTTGTTTTATCCTAATGTTCAGACTTTTTTCCGTGCCGGAATTTGGGCCTTTTTACAACATACCGAACTATACGCTAGGGAGCTGATATCGATTGGTCACTTAATTGGCTCAACTACAATTTTAACAAGAGTGATCAGAGGTCTTTTGTTATCATATTTTCTCCTTTATCTAGAATACATCCGTTGTATGAACTCCATAAAATAGACGTATCATTTTTTGTGTAACAAATGTATCATTGGTTAAAATCAGAATCAATGAATCGATAGAAAATGATACAGAAAGGAAAAAATGTAACGTGGAAGATAAAAGATTGAAAAACACACATGTGAAGCTTCAAATTACAAAATCACTTCTTGATTTGTTGAAAATGAAAGAACTTAAGGCGATTTCAATCAGTGATCTTACCTCAACAGCACAAGTAAGTCGCGTTTCGTTTTACAGGAATTATGATGAAAAAGAAGATGTGCTGAAAGAATATCTTTATAAATTAATAGACAGTTGGTATAAGGAATATCAAGATAGTGGTGGTACATCGGAAGATGAACTTTTGGGGAGTTTGTTTGGACACTTTAGTAAAAATAGAGATTTTTATCTGCTTCTTAGCCAAAGGAAATTGTTCTATCTGCTGAAGGAAATACTCAAAGAACTATTCGGACCAAAACCAGAATATCCAAACTTCGGTGCTTATGTAGCAGCTTATTTTTCATATGGATTGTTCGGATGGATTGAAGAATGGTTTGCTAGAGGTATGCAGGAAACTTCAGAAGAGATGACTTTACTTCTGAAAAATCGTGATTTAAATAAAAATTAATCTCCTGAGGTTGTTGGGGTTTGGACATTTTCCAGAAGTGAATAATCCCATTTTCTCAATTTAGATGCTGAGAAAATGGGATTATTTCTAGGGTGAAGGAAGAATCACTTCAAAAGTTGTACCTGTGTCATCTGAGCTTACAACCCGGATCGTCCCACCATGCAGCATAACAATCTTTTGCGCAATACTTAAACCCAATCCATTGCCAGGGGAGGCGTGAGAAGGATCTCCTTGATAGAATTTATCAAATATGTGTTTTTGCTGATAGGCATCAATCCCTGGACCGTTGTTGTGAATAGATATACTAACATGTTGAATCTTCGAATTCATATCGATTGTGATCTCGGAATTCGAAGGCGAATACTTAATGGCATTGTCCAGAAGATTGATCCAAACTTGACTAAGCATATCTTCATTTGCAGTAACCATCAGTTCAGACGAATCAAACTGAAAGCTTATATTTTTCGCCGACCATTTCGGCTCCAACAATACAATAACCGTTCGGATGTGTTCGGTTAAGTTAAAAGTCGTTTTCTCAGTGATGATGGCTTGGCTTTCGATCTTGGATAACTGAAGCACATTTGTAGCAAGTTCTGCCAAACGTTCCGATTCATTGATGATGATATCCAAATACTCATTGCGTTCCTCATCTGATAAGTTTTTTCTTTTCAAAACTTTCGCGTACCCTCGTAAGGAAACGATCGGTGTTTTAAATTCATGCGAAAAATTATTAATAAAATCGGACCGCAGCATTTCAAGACTACCGAGTTCTTCAGCCATGTGATTAAAACTTCTGTTCAACTTTCTTAACTCTTTTGGCCCCTTAAGGTGAATACGGACGGAAAAATTCCCTTTGGCCAGCTCTTCAGAAGCATGTATGACTTTTCGAATGGGAGAGAGCGGGATTCGGCTAAATATCAACGATGCAAGAATACTGACCAGAATACTCACTGTTACAAAATATGTAACAAGCACTAAGCCACCTCCTGAATTTGGATCTTCGGCTGGAGGGGAAGTGTAGAGTCCGATATACACGAAAAACACGACAATGACCAACGAAAGAAAAATGGATATGAGCAAAATAAACAACACAATGAACGTAAACATAAAAGTTAGTCCAAATCCACGTAAAGATCTCTCTCTGATAAAGTTTATTATCCTTCTACTCACTATGTTTTACCGCCTTATAGCCAATTCCTCGGATGGATATGATTTCAAATTCTGGATAATCGCCAAATCGCTTTCTTAAACGGTTGATGTGAACATTTAACGTGATATCACTTGTTTCAGAGTCCATGCCCCAAATTTCATCCATTAACTGAATACGGGTAAAAATTTTATCTGGGTACGACAGCAATTTGTACAATAAATAAAATTCCTTCTGCGGCAGTGTCTGCACTTCATTCTCTCTTGACACCGATAATTCATCGTATTGCAGCGTGATTTTTCCTATTTGAAGCTTCCGTTCATTCTGGATCTTGGCTCGCCGAAGCAAAGCCTTAATCCGAAGTAGCATTTCGTCTTCGTCCACAGGTTTGACCATGTAATCGTCTGTTCCTGCCATAAAGCCTTTACGTTTGTCTGCCGGTAAATGTTTGGCACTAACCATCAGAATAGGAATATCATTTTTGCTCTCGCGGATCGTTTGAGTCAACTCGAATCCATCCATTTGAGGCATCATGATATCAAGAACAATTAAATCAATATGCTGCTTGTCTAATAATTCTAATGCCACGATGCCATTCTCCGTCAAAAACACCTCGTATCCTGCAGACCCAATGATAGTTTTCATTAATTTGGCCGTATTTTTATCGTCTTCTACAACGAGAATTTGAAACATTCCCCTCAATCCTTTCCGTTACTCTTTAGTAACTGAACTGGCATTCTATCACAATATCTGTTTGGAATGAACAACGGGCATTGTGCTTCTTGTTTATTTTCAGTTTATATAATCATGTTAGTGTAATTCTAGTAATAACGATTCATCAAACTCCCGGATGTTCTGTTGTTCCAATATTCTCATCTGCATGCTCAGTCAGTTTAAACAATCATGGAGGTGTTGGGTTATATCAAAGTGATCAATTGCTTTAAACTTAGTTTTTCAAAATCATACGCATGTTATTCTGCCCATGATTTAAGTAGTTAAGTGTTAAATAATGAAAGAAAATGAAAAGCTTAATGAGGTGGAGTTTATGAAAATAATAAAAAGAATTTTATTGATTTTAGTTGCTATCGTAATTGTTGTTATTGTTGGAGTTCTTGCGATTCTATGGTATCGTAATGCATATTATTATAAATTAGTTGAGACTGACAAGCCAATTGAAACACAGTATACTGCAATGGGGCCATATAAGGTTTCCTATCAGGAATTTGATTCAGAAAATGCTACCTTTAAGAAGAATGAGATTTGGTACCCATCCGACATGAAAGATAGTGCATCTGCACTGCCTCTCGTAATCATGGCTAACGGTACAGGCACCACTGCTTCAAAATACACAGCTGTTTTTAAACACCTCGCTTCATGGGGGTTTATTGTGGTAGGTAATGAGGATGAAAATTCAAGAACGGGGGCATCTTCATCAGCCAGTCTTAATTTTATGTTAAGTTTGAATAAAGATAGTTCTAGTGATTTTTATGGGAAGATTGATGTAAACAATATTGGAATTGGGGGACATTCGCAAGGCGGCGTAGGAGCAATTAATGCTGTAACCAAGCAGGACAACGGTAGTTTTTACAAAGCTATGTATACAGCAAGTGCCACATCAAGTTTCTGGGGACAACAAAGCGAATTGGGAACCGATTGGAGTTACGATATATCAAAGGTTGACATTCCTTACTTCATGGTTGCAGGTACAGGATATTTTGATGCGGGAGCTGCCGAAGACATAACGGCAACAGAAGGGCAAGGAATTACTCCGCTTTGGTCACTTAATACGAATTATTCCAATATTCCCGATACGGTAACCAAAGTTATGGCAAGGCGTGTCAACACGGACCACGGTGATATGCTCACCCATGCTGACGGATATATGACAGCCTGGTTTATGTATTGGCTGAAAGGTGATGTTCAAGCGGGTAACGCATTCTTTGGTGACGATGCAGAGTTACTTGAAAATGCGAACTGGCAAGATGTTATTAGAAGTCAATGAATTATTTTTATATAAAATTACAACAATGTTATATACCTGATTAAGGACTGGATTCCAGTCCTTTTTTAGTTGAGTTGGAATTACTTCGTAAGATTGCTACAGAACAGAAATATTAAGTTAAAAATATCCGTTTGTGTTTTATTTGGTTATAGGCATCATCATATCAGTTTATTTTCAGTTTATTCAGATCAGGTATATTACTTCAAGGAAAATAAGACACAAGACAGTAGACATCCTCAACAAATATCAAGGAGAATTCAATGAGAAAAATGATTAAAATAATAGGCTTGTGTATATTGATATTCATTCTTTTGATCGTGGGACTGAGAATTAAAAATATGTTATTCCCTCCAAAAGTTGATAGCAGTGAACTAGATATTGATAAGATATTTGCACAACAGGCGCAATCCCAAGAAGGATTTCATCCTCTTGAAAATATTGAGCAGAGAACCATTGATATAAAATACATCAGCAAGGACAATATAGTGGACACCCGACAAATGAGGCTCTATATTCCGAAGGATGCGGAGCAGCCGATCCCCGTCATCTATATTCCTCACTATGAAATGACCGAGGATGCTGTGGAATTGCGCAAGTATCTAGCTGAAGGGTGGATGGTTGCTTCACCGACGAAATTTGATAATAAATACAACGGTCAGCTGACCGATGATGATCTGGTTTTCAATAATGCCGCCTTATATACGCTTCGTCATATGGAAGAAGTCGATCATCAAAGAATCGCCCTCGTTGGGGGCAGCGCAGGTGGATACACGACACTGATGCTTAACGCTTTGCAAATGGGGATTAATGCTTCGATCGCGAATTCACCGATTGCTAATGTGTACTTTAATTTTTATCAGTATTTTCCCGAAGGAAACCAATTGAACAACAACAAGATGGGCTGGGTTATGCTTAAAGGATTGTTTAAAATGATCACTGCGGAGATAACGGCGAAAGAAATGCTGAAAACGATGATGGACTTACCGATTCCGTTTCTAGGTATGGTATCTGGTATGTTTGAGCCGATCTTAGATAATTTTCCGGATAAAGAAGACATCGCAAGATGGGAAGCATTCTCCCCGGTTGCACTGGCAAATCATTTTAGTAGTCCTCTGGTCATCAATCATGTTACGTCTGATGTTTTGGTTCCAATCGATCAGATTTCAAGACGATTCACCTATGAAGAAAACGGAAGTTCAATGCTGGAGGGGTTTTCGACAAGACTGAATAACAGCTATCCGGGAGTTCTCGGACATACTTTGGAAGAAGAACTGCCTTCAGACCTCACAAGAACAGTGCACATTATTATTACTGACCCGGATAAAGACAGCATACTTCCTTATGACAGTAAGAAACCGTTCAACCTGAACATTTACGACGATGGAACTGTAGAATCTTACGGGAGCCACCGAGCGACATCCGGAACAGGTGTAACCGATGATATTCCGTATCTCAGAGATATGCTCTCCCGTAGCTTGGCAGAAACAGAAATGCTGCTACCTGGAAAGCTTCTTCTGCTTTTGATCGTTATCAGGGAGAGAGTATACAATTACCTGCTCATCAAGGAATTGATGATACTGTTTATGGCTCCCTTGTCATTTATCAGCAGGAAGTCGTAGAGGAATTAAATCAATGGGCAGAAAATCATTCTCTGGATGAATTGAATCATTTTATTAAGGGATCAATCACAAATATCGATGATACCGTGTTAAAGAACCAGTACACAGCCACATGGAAAGAGATAAAGGAAAAATTATCACGAATGTAAATTAGTTATTGCAGCATCTTGTTAAAAATTTAACAGGATGCTGCAAACTTGATTTATTTAGCTGGCTCTGAATGAAGGACGAGATGTGGATACACAGAAAAGGGCAGCAGAAACAATACGTTAGCTATCCTTCCAATAAGTGATTTTATTATTTGTAATCTGCGTTTATCGTTGTTTCTTTCCATTGTTCGATGCTGACAAGCATGTTGTTAAATTTATAGGTTGCCGCATCATAGGCTTGTTGACCAAGCAACAAACGAAGTGGAGGTTCCGTTGTTTCCACGACTTTAATAACCGCTTCAGCAGCCTTTACAGGATCTCCAGCTTCTTGACCAGCACCAAGTTGAATACCTTGCAGCATATGTCCGACAATAGATTCTTTAAGCTCAGGTATGCTTGTCTCAGTCTTGGCAGAAGAACGGCCACCCCAATCTGTACGAAAACTGCTTGGCTCCATTAAAGTCACATAAATATTAAAAGGAGCCAGTTCTTGCGCAAGACTTTCGGAAATACCTTCAACGGCGTATTTTGTTGCGTGATAATACCCGAGAGTTGGGAAGGAAGTTAGACCGCCAATGGACGAGAAGTTTATAATGTGACCACTTTTTTGTGAGCGCATGTAGGGAAGTACAGCATTCGTAATATGCATGAGTCCCCAGAAGTTAATTTCGAACATCTTACGCGTTTCTTCTTCTACGCTTTCCTCAACAGAGCTAAAATATCCGATACCTGCATTGTTCACGAGCACATGATCTTCATGCCCGGCTGTAAGCTCTGTTATCTGCTCAACATTACGGGCGGTTACTACGACTTTATAACCTGCATCAATCGTTTGCTCCGCGATGTGTCGACCAAATCCTGTTGAACATCCTGTGATAAGCCATACTTTTTGTTCTGACAATGTAATCACTCCTTCAAGTTAATAATCATACTTTAAATCTTAAAGTTAACTTGAAGTCAACACTAATTTTGAATAATTAATATCAGCAGTCTATTTCATCTTTTTGTCTTTCTGCAGCTATAATTGGGTTACTTCAACAGAGTTTGTTATATTTAATCGTGAGCGTGATACAGCCATTGCTTCCTTGATTTTGGGATCTGGATTGAGACTATCCGAAGTGGTTGGCGCTAACATTGAAGATGTAGACTTGACTGAAAATTTACTACGAGTAATCCGTAAAGGCGGTAAGGAGCAGTATGTTTACTTTAGTGACTTGCATTATATGACATCAAAGAATATATAAAAATTAGAGATCAAAGGTATAAACCCAGCTCAAAGAGATAGCCTTATTTATAGCTGCTCCTGTAGGAAGAAAAGGAGGCACACGAAGACTTACTCAAAGATCCATAGAAAAGTTAATTCAAAAATATGCTAATCTTTATGGTAAAGTGATGTTCCAAAACTGAAGGATCAACTAGGTCATTTATCAGTACAGACAACGATGATATATACACATTTATCAGATGACGATCTGAAGACAGCGGTTAATAAAATGGATTTAGATTTTTTTATGCATTAACTCTAAGTTCAATTGTAATTCAGTAGATGATTATTGAAGATAAAGTTATTGCATAAAGGATGGATGATATGATTTATGCCACAACTTTATCTTCATTTTTACTTATGCAATAATCTTAAGTTCACTAATGCAATAAAGTTAACTTCAACGGACACAACTGCAGCAGAAAACTACATCTATAAGGTTCTCTTCAGACATATTCACAAAACCCGTATTTTGTACATATGTATAACATGATCTTCGGAGATAAAAATGCCTAACATAAACGTTTTTTTTAAAATTGACACAAAGTTCCCTACCAAAAATTAAAAATCCCTTATAAAACAAGGGATTTCTTGGTTGGTAATTTTATGTCATTCTACAGGAAACTTGTTTACTGAGGTTATAAGTGACTCCAAGTTCGCATAATCGTTTATGTCTTTTGCAACCTCGAATAAATTTATCTTTTTCATTTATATTTCAATCATTCCCAAGCATTATGATGTATTAGATTATTTAGATTTCGACGCCTCTCCCAATTTACTTGCTCTAGGATTGGTTTTGTAGGATAAAAATCCGTGTAACCTAATGAAATCAATGTAATAGGATCAATATGTGGTGGAATATTCAGTATTTCCCGTACGTCTGTTTTCTTGTAAAAACTCACCCACCCCATTGCTATTCCTTCTGCATAAGACGCCAACCACATATTTTGGATACAACAGGCTACGGATAGAATATCAGTTTCAGGAATAGAATTTTGGCCCAATTACATGTCCGCCACCTCTTGTTGGATCACATGTAATACAGAGCGTTATAGGTGCTTCCCTTATACCCTCTAATTTTAACGAGAGAAATCTTTTCTTTTTTTCATCTTCATAGTGTATGGACAAGGCCTGTATTTCTTTATGACATGCATGCGCCAATCGTTCTTTAACTTCTTGAGAGTCAATTACAATAAAATCCCAAGGTTTCATAAAACCAACGGAAGGTGCATGATCCAGCCATTAATATGTTGTTTAACTTATCTCTGGATATGGGTTTTCTATTAAATGATCGAATATCTCTCCTTTCAAAAATGGCTTTAAATATTCCTTTTCTCTCATAAACATTTAACAACTTAATTCCTCACTTAAAACAAAAATCCCCAGAATGCGCCAGTCTCAGATTATTATGACATGGTTTCAGGTTCAAGTGTAACCATTATTGAATCAATCATTCATTCTTTGATATGCCTGAATCCCAATCTTCAAGCGCTGCAATCCATCAGTTAGTCGTTTTTTAGGGCAGGCGTAGTTCAATCGAATGAAACCGTGTCCATTGCCGCCATAAATGGCGCCCTCCGAGACATACAGCCCCGTTTCTTTCCTTATGAACTTACACAGTTGACTTACATTAGAAGTTATGTTCCGGCAATCGATCCAGGCCAAATAAGTCGCTTCCGAATGGATAATTTGGAGCTGCGGTAGTTCACTAGCCAAATAATGTTCGAGATATTGCTTGTTCGCCATGAGATATTCCAATAAGGCTTGCAGCCAGGGTTCGCCTTCCGTAAAGGCAGAGATTGCTGCTTCAATCGCAAAAAAGTTAGGTTCGGCCACTTCATTGGTGTTAATGCCACGGTGTACAAGTTTTCGAATCTTCGAATTCGGCACGATAATACTTGAAGTTTGAATTCCCGCAAGATTGAAAGTTTTCGTCGGTGCCACACAGGTGATGCAATTTTGTGCGATCACTTCCGATACGGAAGCGAACGGAATGTGTTGGTGGCCTGGGTGTGTTAAGTCGCAGTGAATTTCATCGGAAAGGATAAGGACCTCATGTTTGACGCAGAGCGTGCCGAGTTTCTCAAGAACTTGTTTGTCCCACACTTTACCTATGGGGTTGTGCGGATTGCAGAAAATCATAAGCGTTGTGTCAGGATCGGCTAGCTTTTTCTCCACATCGTCAAATTCGATCGAATATCCATTGTCTTTGTAAATCAACTCGCTTACCAGAACTTCTCGTTGATTGTTCTTTATGGAGTTGTAGAAAATGTTATAGACAGGCGCAAGCACTAGCACTTTGTCGCCGGCTTTGGTCATATTGCGTACGATAGATGATATCGCCGGCACTACCCCCGTGCAAAACATAATCCATTCTTTTTGGATCTGATATTGATGTCTCTTTTCCCACCAATGGGCAACTGCATCATAATAAGTATCTGGTATCGAGGTATATCCATAAATATGATGGTCTAATCTCTTTTGCAGAGCATCGACTACAGCAGGCGAAGTCTCAAAGTCCATATCCGCCACCCACATCGGCAGCTCTTCTGGTTCAACATCCCATTTATAAGAGTTAGTGGCCAAACGGTTCGTCATTTTATCAAAATTAAAGGACAAATCGATCACCTGCTTTATCCAGCTCATATCGGGTGTAGGCAGCGTTGATTTCTTCGTCATTGATGATGATTTCACCGATATCCTTTGCTTTGATTTTCCCGGAGATTGGATTTTTCACGCTATCAATTGATGTCTTGGTTTCCACCTCAATGGTTGAATATTCGAATGCCAAGTCGGTATTCAGAATCGTTCCGTTCTCGATTACGAGACGGTCCATGTAGCACATTCCCTGATTGCTTTCGATAGTGCAGTTGATAAAGGTGATGTTTTTCGAATTCCATCCTAAATATTCTCCGATGATCAATGAATCATAGACGGTGACATTCTCGCAATTCCAGAAGGCGTCCTTTGAAATAATCTTCGCATTGCGAATCTCCATATCCTTAGCTCCGTCGAATGCGTAGTTCCCCGCTAATGTGAAATCGTCGATAGTGATATTTGCACTATTCATTCCAAAGTAATCACCTTTTGCGGTCACATGATTCAAGTGAATATCTTCGCAATTCCATAAGGTTTCTTGCGCGTTGGGCAGATCGACATACGTCAGTCGGATTCCGCTCGAACGCCGAAATGTCTTTGGCGCCTCTATTACGCTGTCACTGATGACAATTTGGTGTGTATACCATATTCCCGATCGGGCCATTACAAGGAAAGTGCTACGATCAACACGAATATTATTGCAATACCACAAGGGATATTTCCATTTAAAAATGCTATTATCGATAGTAATATCGTTGCTTTCCTTCAGGGGGGACTCGCCATCCGCGAAAATGGAATTAGTGACCATGAGATTCTTTCTCTTGAAAAGTGCTCGTTCTCCGGTAAGCATTTGTTGGTCGATCGTTTGCATAATACTGTCTCCAATCGCTCAGTGCTAGCTTCAAATATTTCATGACCCATAATTCGCAGAATAGCAGCAGAGGGTTCCAGATCTATTAGAAGCTTCTATATAAACGGCGGCATTAACGGCTGCCGTTTATATGTGTTAATTATTTATCATAGCTTAATATATTCTTCATCCAGTACAGGTTCTAACCAATCTGTTTGTCCTGGTGTAAGAGCTAAGTGAACAAACCAGCTTTCCTTCGTAGCCCCATGCCAATGTTTAACGTTCGCTGGAATGTTTACCACATCGCCTGTTTTGAGTGATTGAGCTGGCTTTCCTTCTTCTTGATACCACCCCTCACCGCCGGTAACTAACAACACTTGTCCAGTATGATGAGAGTGCCAGTTATTGCGGGCACCGGGAGCAAAGGTTACATTCCCGATTGCTGTATTGAGTGGTGCTGGATCGGTAAACACCATTTGTAAGTACGCGTCTCCGATAAAGTTTTTTTCGACTTTTTGACCCAATGGGAAGAGTGTGCTATGGCTTAAGTGCTCGTTCTTCATTTTTCATCTCTACTTTCTTATATTTTTAACGTTATCCAACTTGAGCTGTTGGTCGAATGATCATCTCATTAATGCCCACATCCGATGGTTGCTCGATGGCAAAGGCAATGGCACGTGCGATGCTGTCTGCATCAATTGCTATCTTGTAAAAATCATCCAAGCCCGCTTTCATTGCCGGATCGGTTGTCGTCTCCAGCAGTTCGCTGGTCACAGCTCCCGGCGAAATATTGGTCACACGAATATTTGTACCACTCATCGCTTCTTCTTGGCGCAAGCCTTCAGAGATTGCTCTTACGGCATGTTTGGTACCACAATAAACTGTCCCGCCTGGGTAGATGTTGTGTCCAGCCACGGATGAAAGGTTAATAATATGACCTGATTTCCGTTCTCTCATAGATGGAAGGACTGCCCCGATTGCGTACAATACCCCTTTGATATTGACATCGATCATTCGGTCCCATTCATCAACCTTTTTCAAAGCAAGAAAAGCCTGCGGCATGATTCCAGCATTATTGACTAAAACATCAATTTTTCCAAACTCGTTCAGCGCATACGCAGCAAGATCTTCCATTTGTTGGTGCGAACTTACATCCGTCACTTTATACACAGCTTCTCCGCCGCTTTGTTCAATTTCATCTTGTAATTTCTTTAACCGGTCTTCGCGGCGAGCGGCAAGAACCAATTTTGCACCTTTGGATGCCAGTTCTTTTGCAGCTGCTTCTCCAATACCGCTGGACGCTCCTGTAATAATAACTACTTTTTCTTGAATATTTGACATTTTAGATAAACACCTTTCTTAATTTTAGGTATACTTTCATCTATAAAAAAATCTATTTCTTCGCTTAATTTTCTTCTGCTATTCTGGAATGATCTCATTCACACAACTCAAAGCATTTAATGTTCTCGGAAAACCCATATAAGGAAGGCAATGAGTGATGGCAGTGATCATGATATCCTTGTCATTGCCTACATTCAGGTTGCCTTGCACATGTGCCTTGACTTGACTTTCACAACCGCCGAGACTACTCACAATACAGAGGGTCAGCAACTCCCGTGTTTTCAGATCAAGGCCTCCACGAGTATAGAAGTCACCAAAACAGAAGGCAGAAAGATAGTCCTGTATATGCTTTTGATTGTATGGAACATTCCCCCTGTTCTTTTCAATGATATCGCCAAAGATTTCTACCTGCACTGCAAGGCCTTTGTCTAACCGATTCTCTTCTTCAACCTGCTTTTGACTTTCGAGAGGTAACTCGATATTTCTGGATTGGAAAACCTCATTAATCTCCGCGATGGCATTTAGCGTTTTAGGGAATCCTAAATAAGGAGCACAATGGTAAATGGCCTCTTTAATTTCTACCGGAGTTAGTCCAACGTTCAGTGCAGCATGAGCATGCGCCTTGAGCTGAGGTAACGTTTGATTCGTTACAAGCACCACCAGAGTGATAAGCTCACGTTGTTTATCGTCCAACTTCCCTTGATAAAAAACTTCCCCAAAAATAAAACGGCTCAGGATGTCCTGAAAATCAGGATCAGTAGCGTATGCTCCCGGCATTCCATTACCAAATAGCTGTTTAAACGTTTCTTCACTCTTTTCAATTCGATTCATAACTGTGCCTCCTGCTTGTTTTTTTTGTGGATAAATAAGACCCACTGAAAGAATGACGATAATTGCGACGCGGTAACCTCCAATTCCCGTCTCTATGATGAAGCCAACAGGCTTAGCATCACCATTCTTCTAGACAAGTTTAGGGTTCAGCGCATAAGCCACATAATCCTTGGCACTTTGCTCTAGCTCCTCATCTGACAGGTGTTGCATTACACCATACAAGATATATGGTGTCAAATAGCGTGTTCCAATCAAGTTACTGGTTGCCTGAAGAGGTCGCAGCAGCTCGGAAACGGTGTATTTAAAATTACCGTCTGGTAAATAGTTTTCTTTAGCAGCGCCGGTAGAAACGGCAATCAGCAGCTCTTTTCCGTGCAGCTTGTCCCCTTTGCTTCCAAATGCCCAGCCATGAGTTAGGACTACATCCTCCCATTTTTTCAGCAATGAAGGCGTACTGTACCAGTAGAATGGGAATTGCAAAACGATGCGATCATGCTGCTCCAATAGACTCTGCTCGGCAGCGACATCGATCTTCTCATTCGGGTATGCCTCATAAACATGGTGAATTGTAACACCAGCTTGCTTCTTCATTTCTTCCGTTAAGCGACGATGAACACGGGAAGCAGTTAAATCAGGGTGAAAAACAAGAACAAGTGTTTTCATTTTAAATTTTCTCCATCCAAGAATATTTTTTTCTATCTTAATTGTTTAAATGGATACCAAGTTAATTATTTTACTCCTCACTTTTCAGTGGATTATTTACAGCTTTGTCTGCTAAAATCCGTCCTGCAACACCTATATTATCTAGTTCATTTTCCCTTACGAACACAAAGAATGCTTGTTCAGGTATATTCATGATAGTTGAAGCTGATGTAGTAAGGTCTTTTACTAACTTTCTTTTTTGCTCTTTAGTTAATTTAGCTGCTTCAATTGTAATTACAGGCATAATTTATTCTCCTTTATTGTGAGTTTATGTCTAATGACGACGAGCTGACACAAAAACTCATGTGCATCTCTCTTATCAAAGAGACCGTGCGACACCAATTTATATGAATTTAAAAATGACCAACGATTCGGTGCGGTACATATGGTTCTTCCAAAAACGCAATTTCTTCAGCAGTTAATTGAATAGATAGAGCAGCTTCTGCATCTTCGAGCTGGGATATTTTTGTCGCACCGACAATAGGAGCGGCTACCGGTTCTTTATGTAGAAGCCACGCAAGTGCGATGTGAACCCGGCGAACACCATGTTTCTCTGCCAAACTCGCAACCCGGTTCACCACCAATTGATCCGCATCTGTTGTTGCATCATATTTTTGTTTTGCAATTTCATCAGTTTCGGCACGATGTGTTGTTGTCTCCCGCGCCAACCTTCCTCCTGCGAGCGGGCTATAAGGAATGACCCCAATTTTTTCTTCCTTACAAAGTGGGAGCATCTCTCGCTCCTCTTCACGGTAAATGAGATTTAAATGATTCTGCATTGATACAAATCGGGTCCACCCATTCTTCTCAGCTATATGTAAAGCTTTCTCAAACTGCCATGCCCACATTGCAGAGGCTCCGATGTATCTTGCCTTACCAGCCTTAACTATATCGTGCAATGCCTCCATCGTCTCTTCGATAGGCGTGTTATAATCCCAACGATGAATTTGATACAGATCGACGTAGTCGGTTTTCAATCTCTTAAGGCTCTTATCGATTTCGCTCATGATCGCCTTGCGGGAAAGTCCAGCGCCATTGGGTCCTTGATGCATTCGTCCATGTATTTTAGTCGCGATGACAATCTCATCACGGTTCGAAAAATCCTTTAATGCACCTCCAATTATTTCCTCACTTGTCCCGTCAGCGTACACGTTTGCAGAATCAAAAAAATTGATTCCAAGCTCCAGAGCTTTTTTTATGATTGGACGAGCGCGTTCTTCATCAAGTACCCATCGATGATGACCTTTTTGTGCGTCTCCAAAACCCATACAACCAAGACAAATCCGGGATACATCCAAGCCAGTATTTCCAAGTTTCGTATAATCCATTTCATTGTTCCTCCCTTTCGTGTGGTGCGATCTTGACTTGCCTCAGCACGGGTACGCGTGCTGATCATTGAGTTTAGATAACTCCAAATAAAAAAATGAACATTGATTGTTTAATCAACTTACGTTTATAATTCTAAACGGATACAAAATGCTTGCAATAATCAATTTCTTTCGATGTGTGGATTACTCAACAAATTATCCGTAATTGCCGATTATCTCAGTAAGGGGACTTTAAAAATGACTAAAGTGGACAGAAGGGTACTCAAATCTCAAGAAGCCATAAAGAAAGCAATACTTGAACTGATGACTGAAAAAAACTTTGATGACATTACAATTCGGGATATTTCTGATAGGGCAAATGTTAATCGAGGAACAATCTATCTCCATTACATGGATAAATTTGACTTGCTAGATAAGATAATTGAAGAACATATAAACAATCTCCGTGAACTTTGCCACACAGCATCTGAAATGAGTTTCCAAGAAGGAAATTATGTCTGGTTCGAATACTTTGCAGACAATCATTTATTCTTTTCAACCATGCTAAACACGAAAAGTTCAGCTTATTTTCGTAGTCAATTTCTTGATTTAGTCGTCCAGGAGTACAAGGTTGAAGTCGATGTAACAGAAGGAATAAATCAAGGCTTAAGTGAAGATGTCATTCTTCAATTTTTTGGGGCCGCGGTCGTGGGGATCGTAGAATGGTGGTTTAAGAATGGAATGTCAGTCCCCCCTCGTGTCATGGCAGAACAAACTGGGATATTGTTAGACAGAAATTTTTAAATTGCATTCCCAACAAATCTAGTAAATCGAGTAATTTCTTGTACTGAGGTTATTTAAACAAAATTCTCATCCTAATTTCGTGATGAGGGTAGGGTTTTGAAAACTGTTCTCGCATTCGGGACTTGAACACTAGAGATAAGGCCCATACCCGGCACAGCACCGAAAACATGAAGCGGCATTCGCTCCATGTTTTCGTACTTAAACCCATAACTTTATTTCCTATTGAGAGCACGGTCCCGAATAACAAGAAAATGCTTACCACAAGAAGAACTTGCCTCATGTTAGTGAGAACAAGAGAATATATCGCATTTTAAATTAAGGGTCTTGTTTAGAAAAAGTTTGTAAGCGTCACATCTGGTCGACTGTGATTCCACCATCAACTAGCTATGTCTGTATAAACTTAGTCTAAATCTTCTCCATTGCTGTTAATTACTTTCTTATACCAATTAAAGGACTTTTTCCTACTACGGCTTAACGTACCATTTCCCTGGTCATCTTTATCCACGTAGATGAAACCATATCTTTTGCTCATTTCTCCAGAGCTTGAGCTTACTAAATCAATGCACCCCCAGGTTGTATATCCTAACAATTCTACGCCATCTTCTTTTACAGCAGTTTTAAATGCGCGGATATGTTCCCGAATATACTCGATTCTGTAATCATCCGAGATACATCCATTTTCATCAGGCTTGTCCGCAGCTCCCAACCCATTTTCGACAATAAATAATGGTTTTTGATAGCGATCATACAATGCATTTAATGTAATTCTCAACCCGAGTGGGTCAATTTGCCAGCCCCATTCACTTCTTTTTAAATGGGGATTTCGTAATGTCGGAAATAGATTGGCAGCGGTTTGAGTATTAACTGCTGGGTCAGCACTTGTTAATCGCGAACCATAGTAACTAAATGAAACGAAGTCAACTGTATTATTTTTCAGAAGCTCCTTATCACCATCTTGCATCTTCAGATGTATATTCATCCTTTCGAACATTTTTTTGGCATAATTCGGGTATTCACCACGAGATTGTACATCCACAAAGAAGTAATGCTCTCGATCCCTTGTCATGGCTTTCCATACGTCTTCAGGAGCGCAAGTATAGGGATAAGTGCTGGCACCCGCCAACATACATCCTATCTTGAATTCGGAATTTATTTTGCGTGCAATTTCAGTAGCTTTAGCACTCGCGACCAATTGGTGATGAGCTGCCTGATACTTCACAGCTTCTTCATCTTCATCTTCATCTTCATCAAACACCAATCCTGAGCTCCCGAATGGTAGGTGTAATAACATATTGATTTCATTAAAGGTTAGCCAATACTTCACTTTATCTTTGTAGCGAGTGAATAGTGTTTCGCATAGTCTTTCATAATAATCAACCATTTTACGGCTTCTCCAAGAACCGATCGTTTTTACCAAATGCATCGGCACATCAAAATGAGTGATCGTTACTAAAGGCTCTATATTATATTTTAAACACTCATCAAAAACATCATCGTAGAACTTCAAACCTTCTTCGTTGGGTAATGTATCATCCCCATTTGGATAGATTCGTGTCCATGCAATAGATAAACGAAAGCATTTGAAACCCATTTCTGCAAATAAAGCAATGTCTTCCTTATAATTATGATAAAAGTCGATGGCTTCATGGCTCGGATAGAAATGCTCATCATCACATTTCATCATTTTCATCTTGCCTTTCATTACAGAAACGCGATCCTGTCCTGCGGGTATAACGTCGACGGTTGACAATCCCTTATTCCCTTCCAAATATCCACCTTCACATTGGTTTGCAGCAGTTGCTCCTCCCCATAAAAAGTCTTTGACTAAAGTCATTTATAATCCACTCCTTGAATTTTGATATGGTTACACTATTAGGACTAACAACTCATTGTTAAAATCAGTGACTGTACTACTGTTATTAGTTAGCACATCAGCATAACTGTAAGTATTCGTAACGATCACCGGGGTTTGGGTAACATATCCTTCCTCCCTGATTTTCTCCAAATCAAACGTGATTAGTGTCTGTCCCTTGGTAATTCTCTGACCTTCTTCAACATGAGCTTCAAAGTACTTCCCATTCAGTTTAACGGTGTTCAATCCTATATGGATGAGTATTTCAACCCCATCATCGGAGAGTAAACCGATTGCGTGCTTCTTGGGAAACAACGAAACAATTTTCCCATCAAAAGGAGCGACCACTTTTCCTTCGCTTGGCTCAATGGCAATTCCTTTTCCCATTGATTCTGTGGAGAAGGCCGCATCTTGAACATCCTTCAATGGAATCATTTCCCCTTTGATAGGACTTGTAATAACCGTATTTTTAAGTGTGATGATTTTATCGTTTGTGGTGACTTTATTCTGCTCAGACGTTTCTTTCTCATATTTTAAGGTTAAAAAATAGGTAAGCACTGCAGTTATAACCGTCGTAATTAATAATGCGATGAGTATATTATAGAAATTCCAAATGTTTTCTCCAATATAAAGCGGAATAGCTGGAAGCCCTGATGAACCTGTTGCATAACGTGAAACTTCCATAACCCCTGCGTAAACCCCGCCAGCAGCGGAGCCAATCATAGCCGCAACAAGAGGATATTTTTTAGGTAAATTAACACCGTAAAGTGCTGCTTCTGTAATTCCCATTAAACCTGTAATTCCACTTGTAGTGGAGATTTGCTTGGATACTGTATCCTTTGTTCTCCAACTGACAATCAACGCGGCTACACCTTGCGAAATATTGGATATCATGGCTCCAGGTCCAATGATATTTTCATATCCCAATGTCGTGATTTGAGCCAATGATAACGGAACGATACTGTGATGAAGTCCAAACATAACAAGGATTGGCCAGAAGGTTGCAATTATGAAAATGACCACCCATGCTCCGTGCGATCCCAAAAAATCAAACCCCATTGCCAAATATGTTCCGAAGAAAGAACCTAGCGGTCCTAGTGCAGTTAAGGAAATAAATCCAACAACCAGAATGGTAAACATCGGAACAAAAATAATTTTTACAGCGTTAGGAATGATTCTTTTAAAGAATGGTTCAATGTAGGATTGCGCCCACACGGTTAATAAAATCGGAACAACCGATGAACTATAAGCAACAAGTGTCAATGGAATATTGAAAACGCTAACATTATTACCCGCAGTTCTCAATAGATCCAGATTCGGATGAAGCAATACCCCAGCCAACACAAGTGCCAGTACAGGGCTGCATTTTAATTTGTTTGCAGCCGAATATGCTAATAAAAAGGGTAAGAAATAAAAAATGGCATCCGACATGAAATTGATTACATAGTAAGTTTGTGACGCTTTTGAAACTACATTAAATAAGATCAGCAAAGCCAATAGCGCTTTTATCATTCCCGCGCCTGCAATAGCCGGAACGATTGGACTGAATGTACCTGAAATAAAATCGATTAATTTGCCAAAAACGCTTACATTTTTTTCATTAGATAATTTATCATCTATATTTTCTGCATGTTTTATATATTTGACCACTTCCTCATATACTTCTTCAACATGGGTGCCAATAACCACTTGAAATTGGCCACCGCTTTCAATCGCATCAATTACGCCATCTAAAGCTTTAATAGCGTCTTGATCGGCTTTTTTATTTTGGTTTAGTGCGAATCTAAGCCTTGTCATACAATGAGTTAGTGTTGATACATTTTCACTACCACCAATCTTCTCTACAATATCCTGAGCTAATTTTTCATATTTTTTGCTCATTAGAAAATGCCCCCTCTTCTTGTTGTTGAACAATGAATTACGCCTTTTATTTATTAAACATAAACAACTTTACCCGCTAAATAAAAAAAGTTATTTATCAGTAATATTTAAAGGCTTCATTCAAGCTGCACCTTTAAGATATCACTAGATAAATAACCTTATCCAATACCTATAATCTATGTTTTATTATGCTTGTGAGGCATACTTGATTAATTGAATTAAGTGAGAAGTAGCCTGGTTAAAAATCTTGTGTTTCTTCCAAACAATAACACAACTAAATTTGAGTTCTGGAAAAAATGGTCTGAAGCAAAGATGTTTTGAACCTGTCATCGCAAGAGCACCTTCAATACAAATAGCAGTTCCCATACCATTATCTACAAAATTAACTATGTTAGAAATTAAGTTGTATGTGGCTAGAACATGTATATTTTCATATTCATCAGCAAACCAATTAGCAATTTCATTTTGTACTGTTGGACGACTAGAAAGAAGTAAAGGAACTCCAACAAGATCATTGGGAGTAACATATTCTTTTTGAGCAAGAGGGGATGAAGCCTGTGTTAGAATTCCCCATCGTTCCTTTTGAGGCAATCTGATGAAATCGTATTTTTCAATATTTATGGGCTCTAATAAAATCCCAACTTCAAGTAATCCTTTGTCTATTTTTTCCTTTATATCATCCCCTGTTCCGCTATAAATATAATAATTAACCTGTGGATACTCTTCATGAAAAGCTTTTAATGTTTGAAATAAATAATGCGATGTTAGTGATTCGACGCTTCCTATAGAGATAGTCCCTCCAACCAGATTATTTTGATCTTTGAATTCTCTCTCTGTTTTATCCGCAATCGTTAGGATTTCTTCTGCCCTTTGACGTAAAAGCATGCCAGCATCCGTTAATGACACCTTTTTTTTACCGCGAATAAGCAATTGAGTTCCTAAATTTTTTTCTAAGTCAGCCAATTGTCTGCTTAATGTCGGCTGTGTTACATGTAGTACATTTGCTGCATGCGTAATACTTTCCAAACGAGCGACTGTAAGAAAATAACGAAGCACTCTTAACTCCATGTTTCCCCCTGTTGACAATATGTGCTTAAGAATAGATTCAATATGTCCTAGTAATTAACTTACCATCTTAAATACAGTTCTTTCAGTTTACACTTTTCACATACTTCTCTGCCATTATAACCATTAATCAATTCTATATGCATATGTTTATATGTGGAATTGAATCGATATATGGGAAGGATTTGGGTACTGTTACGTGAACATAGTGTTGTTGGATTTGAGCATTTTGTGATAAGACCTCCCCAAAATTAGTAATAAAATTTCATATTGCTGAGCCGTTCAACGTTCTCAGGATCGTGAAGAGATAAAATTAAACTCTCTTTGGAATCCAACTTAGCAATCCTCTCCATATCGTCCCTGCTCAATTCGAAGTTGAAGATATTGAAATTTTTAATAATTCTTTCCTTATGAACAAACATTGGAATCGCAACAATTCCTCTTTGTATCAACCAACGTAAAGCAACTTGATCCACGGATTTATGATGTTTCTCAGCTAAAACCGAGTATCGGCATCTCGACACCATTGTTTAGTGTAACATTTTACATTTTAGATCCTACTTAATGTTCGCTAGCGATTGGTTAAGTATTGGATTCAAAGCTATTTTTGGTGCCGGATAATTTTTTTATCCCTTTAACCAGAATGATATAGGTAATTATAGATAATAAACTTGTAGAAAAAATAATAATTCCAAAAGGTATAGCAGAATTTTCGCCTGCAATTCCCACAAGTGGAGACGTAACGGCACCTAATGCAAATTGTAAGGTCCCGAGCACGGCAGACGCGCTCCCTGCAATATGCCCCTGGGAATCCATTGCTAATGTAAAAGAGATGGGGCCAATGATCCCAATGGATAAAGCGAATAAGAAGATCGAAATAAACATAGCTGATAATACTCCATGTACTAGTACTATAAATAAGACTGCTGCAGAAGATAAAAACGCTAGTATTATTCCGATCAAAAACAGCCGCCTTTCCGTAACCCGGCCTGCAAGCAGTTTGACGAATTGAGATCCCAAGATAATAGCAAGGCCATTCAACGCAAAGAGGATTGAAAACAGTTGCGGCGACACGCCGTATATGTTTTGATAAATAAAAGGGGTACCTGCAACATAGGCAAAAACACCTGCGAACAATATGCCATTGACTAGAGCATACCCCATAAAAGACCGCTTTCGGAATAAGCTAATATAATTTTTTATCAACGCACGGGGACTGCCTGAAATACGTTGTTGTACAGGTAAGCTTTCCTCTAACCCCCATATGGTAATCCCAGTTAACCCTATGCCTAGCACCCCTAAAAATATAAATACACCTGACCAAGAGCAGTATGACATAACCGTACTTCCAGCCGTAGGGGAAATTAATGGTGCCACATTGCTGATCATTGTCAGCAACGATATAAACTTAGTCATTTCAATCCCACTAAACCGATCTCGAACAATAGCGCGCGAAATAACGAGTCCAGCGGACGCAGCAACCCCTTGTATAAATCTTAAAGATATAAACCATCCTATGCTTGGAGCAAAAACGCATCCAATAGAGGAAAGGATATATAGTATCATGGAAATCAACAAAGGCTGGCGTCTTCCATAAATGTCGCTTAAAGGTCCCATTATCAACTGTCCTAGCCCTAATCCTAACAGACTAGTGGTTAAACTCGCTTGAACCGCAGTTGCGCTTGTTCCAAAAAAAACAGCGATTTGCGGAAGTGATGCAAGATACATATCGACGGTAAACGGCCCCAACGCCGAAAATATGGCCAATAATAGAGCAAAACCGAAAGAATTTTTTTGGGTCTTCATTCTTTTAACTCCTATGATTGTTTAAATGCTTTCTTTAAGCTAACGCATATGCTTTAGATGTTATGGGTTTGCTTCTGCCCCCATAGAATAAGCGAACCTAACAGCCATGTGTCCGAGTCCACCAAGTCCAACAACGGCTATATTTTTCCGGAATTAACACCCCAATGGCGCAGCGGCGACATCAAGATTAATGCCGTCTAGAATTCTAACCACGAAATCCTCCGTTACAACGATATGGCTGGAATAACCTCCCTGCGTATATTGTCCATATCTATCGATGAATCCATAGCTACTCGTATGTCCATTAAGACAATATTGCTCCTTTCCTCTACGGCAACTCTCGCACTCTCCACAGGAACCATACAGCCAACTTCTACTCGGTCACCAACAGCATACTTTGTGACTTCCAAACCAATCTGGGCGGACAATTCCAGCAATTTCGTGTCCTGGAACGAGAGGATATTGGTCTGGCCCTCAATCGCCACGGGCAGCATGGATGTCAGAGTGGCAAATACCCGTATATTTGATCTCAATGTGAATATCATGCGGTTTAAGATCCCTGCGCTCAATTGTAAGTTAGAATGAGCGGATCTTATGGACGGCACACAGCACGTGCGCATTAGCATTAATCATATATAACCTCCAATGAATAGAATTTTTATCAGTTAGCTATTTAGAAATTAATAATGATTATCCACACTTCTTTATTAAACACCAAGTGAACACCCCTCTTTTTTAAATTTAAATTCCCCTTTTAGGTATGTATGCCACGGAGAACAAATAAGCAAAACTGGTTGTTTTATCAACTTATGTCTATTATTATAAAAAAAGAAACCTAAGTTCAATGGTTAAAAAAGCGAAATTTGTTGAAATAGCAACATCATCAGGAAAAGTGTTCATTATTTTGTTGATCAGGGGGAAAAGACAAGATGATTAAAGTGGATCGGAGAATCCTAAAAACACAAGAAGCCTTAAAAAAAGCCGTTATTGAACTGATGGCTGTAAAAAACTTTGATGACATTACCATTCAAGACATTGCAAACAAGGCAAACGTAAACCGCGGTACAATTTATCTTCACTATCAGGACAAATATGATTTATTAGATCAAATCATGGAAACACACATTAATGAATTAAAAGAAATGGATACGTGGGCATGTCAGATGGAGTGGGCTGATGCTCTTGTTCCATATTTCGAGTACTTTGAGAAAAATTATTTACTTTTTTCAACCATGCTAGCTGGATCAAAAGGTACACCTTCATCTTTTAGAACGCGGCTACTTGCTTATTTCATGGAAGGGTTCAAAGGGGAGATTGACAAAGAAAGCGGAAAAAATGCGGAATTAACCGAAGATGTGATGTTACAATATGCTGGGACTGCTTATGTAGGGGTTATTGAATGGTGGATTCGAAATGGAATGCCCTATTCACCGCAAGTCATGGCCACGCAAGTTGGCACCTTGCTAGAAAGAAGTTTTTAATCGGTAATTATATTCTGTAAAGTAAATGGCATTTTCCCTTTTCAATAAAGGTCACAGTATACAACGAAACACTAAAACAACGGCAGCCGATCGGCTGCTGCTTCTGCATGTTTTTTTCATTTTTTTTACTTGGCTGGAAGAGATCAGGTTATCTCCCATGTCGGAAGCAAACTGGAAACAGGAGAGAAAGCAGTTGCTTTCTCTCCTGTTTCCGGTAGATAGATTTCCTCACTACACTTGCATATACGCACCTGTATATACATTCATTCAAGTAGCCTCAATTGGTACCGGGCATAAGTCAAATTAATTCTTTTTCAAAAAGCTCCTCTGTGCTCCTTGTTGTAAGATATCTGTTGTCTTCAGATGCCCGAACAGTAATGGCGAATTCGGGTCATGTAGCTTATAATTTTCAGATGCAGCTTTGGGACTCTTGTTTGCATAACAATATTTGCAGCCACTCACACATGTGTCATAAGCACCAATATCTCTACTCTCAATGCAGTTACATCCTGCTCTCATACCTTTATGTTTCAAATTACGGAATTCCGTCTCATTTGCATTTCCAAGAATCTCAAGCGTCATGCAACCTGAAGCATGAATACCGTAATTGCTATAATCTTCGCTCGGTCCGCAAGTTTGAATGTAAATACCATATTTGGACGCTATAGCTCCAAACCGTTGTGCCAATTGATCCATATCTTCAGATGAGATGCGCTCCAGTTCAGGCATGTTTACTTCCAATTTTTTATACATTTCAACAAAACCAAAAATGCAACGATCAATATAAGGTGCAAGCTGACTAGCGAGACATTAAAGGTTTCAGGATGACGTTCTACCGTTTAATCTTGTGTAAGCAGAACAGGATCATACCGCCAAGCAACCTTTTTACTTCCTACAATTTTAGATAATTGGATGAGTGTTTCTACGCTATTTTCAATCGAAGGAACTCCTGGTTCAACATCTCTACTAAAAGCAGTGATGGAGTAATAACAGTAGATATTAAATTTTTCCGCAATGCCACGAATGTGGGAAAGTATCGGTGTCTTGTTTTTGAGCAAAAAACTACGCAATCAACTGCCTCAGGTGTCAGTTCATAACGAGTCACTTTATTTGTAATGAGTGCCGTAACGGAAGGTACAGCTGGATCACCTCCTTTCTATGGAGTCCATTCTGCCTGCAGGGCAGCGGGCATGAAATAAGCACTTTCACTCGAAAGGTGCGGAATTCTTGAGAGAACATAACTCTCCTCAAAACCTTTTAATAACAAAACCGCCTTGACATAATTGCATTTTTTTCACTCCTTTAAAGTATTATGCCTGCAAGAGCGTATGTTCTCATTGTAGTCTGCATTATAGTTGTATATAGTACTAATGTCAAATGAATAACATAGGTGGTTCTTTTGATCACATCGGGTGCATTCTCTCAATCCTTATTTGTGATTTGGGTGAGGGGTGTGACTTGAATTCCCTTAAAAGCTCCATAAACCAGTGGAATTATGAATAATATAATAGTTATTTGTATGGAATGTTTTCAAACATTTAAGTATTTAAAAAACGCACTGACTTGGCGGCTTAAATAAGCTCATTGTATAAAGAAAATAAAAAACATCGAAAATTATTGTACTTATCCGAATCTCATGCTAAATCTGAACATCTCGATTTAATCGGAATGGTCTTAGTGGTCAAACCGCTGATTCCTCCACCCGCGTAGCGGGTGGTTTTTGTTTCGCACGTTTCACGCACACAACTGGCTAAAGCCATAACAAAAAAGTCGCTAAAATAGCGACTTTCAATGGGACCATATTCTTTTCCCTCGACAACTAACTCATACAATCCTTGTGCAAGATCGTTTCGACCAACTGCTATGTATTACTATAGTTTCCTCTAGCTGATAGATTAGCTTCATTCCACTGCGAAGCCTTCGTTTCATTGCGTTTTTCCATAAGTTCGGTGACCTTCACAAGTGTATATAATTCGTCTCCCGGATATACAGATTTTATAAATCTGATATTGCTCATTGCTGTTTCTGCAATGACCCCATCACCATAATCACCTGTTTCAACCCACAGTTTGAACGAAAATGTTAGGGTTTGAATTCCTGATGCAATAATTCCGTTAAATCTTCCCTGTTACGCTTTGTCCTCGTTTAAGTACATATGTTGGGGATCAAATTCAGACGCGAATCTGATGATATCACCCTTGGTATCAATTGCCTTGCATTCTTCGGTACTCAATCGGAGGGAGACCATTGCGCTTTTTGAACGTTTTACTGAACTGGTATACGTCAGAATAGCCACAGGCTCTCGCGATATCTGTGACGGAATCACTTGTGAACCGGAGGCGGCGAACGGCATGCTCATTACGAAGATGATTCAAGTACTCCTTAGGACTGCACCCGTACCGAGATGCAAAGGTTCTGCGTAAATAAACAGGTGAGAAACCCGTCTGCTCCGCCAATTCGGTAATCCGCAACTCGGTAGCAAATCCCGTATCTAACTTCTCTTTGAATTTACGAAGAGCCTCTACTATTCCGTCCCCATCGTTGTGCCTCCCTCCTGCTTCCGCTGCCTCGTGTACCTCTTGTACCAAACGATACCATACTGACTTTACTCTGGCCTCTTGCACAAGATCTCCAGGTACCCATTCCCTTTCCGCTTCCCGGAATTGTCCCCCAATCCGGCCCGCACGCTCACTCTGTAGAGGCATAAGAAATGGAAGCCGCAGCTGCTCAATCGGCTTTGGGGTACCCCATTTATTCTCATTTTTCATTAGCGAAGCGCAATCGAAGAGTAGCATCGTCATTCGGAGTGGATGTGCGTCAGAGGATTTCATATAGAGAGGCAGCCCAGGCCAAAGATACACCAATGTTCCCCCACCAACCTCTATATCCTTCTCCTCACAACGAAAAGTTCCCTTGCCACTGTAAATGTAATAAAAGGTGTGCCCCGATACGGTTTGCCGAATATCTTCCCATCCTGGCAGGGGCGGCTTGGCAAGTACCCAATGGATGTGCACTACCATATTTCCCAAAGCATAGTCCATAGAAGTCCCTCAATCCTTAATAGTATCATTTATGACAAATGATCAAGATTGTTTTTACCATTGTCGCTTTCTTGCTACCAATGCTACACTCCCAACATACAGACCATCAATGATGTTCTATTGCAAAAAGATAATGGAGATGATGAATATGATCCGAACGTTTCAGCAGCATCGACTTAGGAAATCCCAACAGCTTGACGGATTATGGGATTTTGTTTTTGACAAGAATAATGTTGGTTTATCTGAAAAATGGAGCACGCACTTCCCTTCCAACCCTGATCGTATACCCGTGCCAGCTTGTTGGAATAACGAGCTCGGAAAATACGACTACGAAGGCGTAGCATGGTACCGCACCTGGGTAACCCTTGACGATCGCAGCCATCTCCGGCTACTGTTCCACGCCGTGATGGGGCATGCCGATGTGTATTGGGATGGACAGCATCTAGGGTACCATTATGGTGGATTCACTCCTTTTGACTTTACCATTCCAGATGTCTCCTCCGGTGTTCACGAACTCATTGTCCGCACAGACAGCACACTGGGGACCAATACGTTACCATATCATATTGTAGACTGGTTTCATTACGGTGGAATCATCCGGCCCGTTGAGGTTCAACTTTTGCCTGATGTCTGGATTGAGGGGATGCGCATCACCTATGAAATGACCGGAGATTCCAGTGCAGATGCCCGAATCCTACTTAAGCTCCGCTCGATGTCGGATAAACCGGTCGAAGTACCTGTCGCTCTCTATCGAAACAATGAGATGTTTCAAAGTGATAGCGTTTACCTTTCTGCTAAGGGTAGCACGGAACTTGTGCTCGAACAAGCTTGGTCAGACCTCCAGCGATGGGACACGGACGATCCTGCTCTATACATGATCAGAGCAGTCGTGGGTCAAGACGACAGGACAGATCGCATCGGGTTCCGTACCGTGGAGACGCGGGACAAGAAGATTTTACTGAACGGCAAGGAACTTTATCTGCAAGGCGTTAATCGTCACGAAGAGCACCCGGAATGGGGCTTCGCTTTTCCCAACAAATTGATGACCAAGGAACTTGGTATTATCCGACATATGGGATGCAACACGGTACGCGGGTCACATTATCCCCAGAGTGAGTACTGGATCGACCTGCTTGATGAGCAAGGTATCCTCTTCTGGAGCGAAGTTCCGATTTGGGGCGCTGCTTTTCCCGCCAAGGAGACAGATGATCCCCTCTTCGTGGAACGAGCATTGACCATGATGGATGAGATGATCGAGCGAGATTTTCACCATCCTTCAATTCTGTTCTGGTCTGTACACAACGAGATTGATACACGTTCTCAGCAGGCTTATGATCTATCTGTCAAAATGACCGAGCTCGTTCGAAGCAAGGATCAATCCAGACTGGTCACTTTTGCCACGATGCATCCTATGACAGATATCTGTCTTGGACTATTCGATGTCATCGGGATTAACTATTATGGTGGATGGTACTTCGGACATGTCGAGTTTGAGGAGATGCTTGAAGTCTTTCATGAGCGTTGCAATGAGTATGGAGCCGAGTATACCCCGGTGCTTATGACCGAGTTTGGTGGAGCTGGTATATATGGAGATTCTGGCTGGGAACCGCGCTTATTCAGCGAGGATTATCAAGCTGATTTGCTCGGCAAGTCGCTGAAGCTCTTCCGAAGCGATCCGAAGATTAGCGGCACTTACGTATGGCAATTTGCAGATACACGGGGCCAACTTCTGAGCCATCAACCGCACTTCAGAGACCGGGCACGCTCCTTCAATAACAAGGGACTGGTTAACGAATATCGCAAACCCAAGCATGCCTATCGTGTGGTGAAAGGTATTTACACCGACCACAGTAATCCGTATGACTGGGGCTCTACACTGAAATGAGTTTGTAGAGATTCTATAAGCTTTTTTCGAACTCGCACTTATATGGTCAGAGGCAATCCTTTTGAGGATAGCCTCCAAATATAAAGCCGTTTTATAAACCGTCATTCCAACGATATGAACATCATTATGGATAATCAGGAGGGCGATTTGTTCATGTTCAAGCACACTAAAAGTTTTAAAAGGTATGCTGCTGTTTTAATCGTCTCGGTACTGTTCACAACGACATTAGCCGCTTGTAGTGGCCAACAAACCGAACCAACCGAGCAAGCAGATCCGCATCACCCCTTAACGAAACTGACGTATTGGGTCGATTTGTTTCCATAAACATATCCTCTAAAAGCTATCCAAGCAAATTGTCTTAAATTTTGTCGGCGTAACAGACTTTGATAGCCAGTTTGTGGAAGGTATGTCCACGGCGGGAGACTGCGCTCCCCAAATCGAAGCCGAAGCAAACGAAAAAGCTCGCAATGCTGCGAAGAATTTCTAAGAGTATTTCGATAGCGATTGGAGGTTAGTCAATATCGTGGCTATGGTTCGTTACATAACGTTAATCCGAATAAACTCGGCATCGCCGATTTGACCAAGGGGAAGAAAAATGAAAGTATCTTATCATGGACATTCGTTGTAAAAATCGAAACCCATGGCACAATTATTCTCATTGATCCTTTTATTACAGGCAACTCCAACACCGATCTGGAAGCAGCCAACGTGCAGGCTGATGTAATCCTTCTGACCCATGGACACGGGGATCATGTTGGAAATACCGTGAAATTGCAAAACGAAGTGGGGAGCTTATTAACTAAAAAATCAAAGCGGGCGCTCTCCTTTGTTGGACGGCACCCGTTTTTGTTTTTTTGGGATTTTAATGGTTAACTTAGGAGTTAACTGAGGTCGGCTTCAGCATCGCTAAGAGCATCTTTATGGTCGTTGTCTTTCCAGCGCCATTCAGTCCTAAAAATCCAAATATCTCTCCTCGGTTCACCTCCAGCGAAAGATTATTCAATGCGATATAGTCGCCAAATTTTTTGTGCAGTCCCTCAATTTGTATGGCGGACGTTACGCTAATTTTTTCCTTTGAGGAAATACTCACAGTCTTCAACTCTTCAATAAAGAGAGAGCTTATTCAGGATTCTAAGTAGGACACTCCTGAATAAGCTCATCAGAAATCTAAATCTTTCAATATATCGAATTTTGCTTTTTCATGATAGTACTTGGTGCCTCTGGCAACCGGAAGATCGAAGCTGCCAGCATCATCCGCAATGGGATCAATTCCGATGGTCCAAATTTACTTAAAATGACGTCCTGACAATCACTTAGGACGAGGTGCGGCTGGTCCAAGTCCAATTGAGCAGAGCCAATTCAGCACTACCTCATGCAGCACGTTGATGTTGTCTACCTGACAGTGTTCTAATCCCCCAAGTCGTCTATCCTCTATCGGGAAGAACGTCTTGTTTTTCGAACCCGCTTGCTCATAATTTTTCAAGGCTTGTGTCAGCGGATTTGGCTGAACCAATATCTCTTCCGCTCCGTGCATTACAAGAAGCGGACATTCTATCTGGTGAAGCACCCCCTCAAGATCATAGGCAAAACGCGGATTACCCGCAAAGTCCTCCATGCTCTTTGCCCCCAGAATTCTCATGCCATGTGCGGCCAGACTCGGTGGCATCCATTTAAGCATTGCATCCCAATCAAAGGCATGCGTACCGCCGTCGGAGATGACGGCAGCAATTCTGTGATCGAACGAAGCGAATCGCAAAGAGTCGTAAGCCGCAAAACTCTCACCGTGCACGATAATCTTGTCGGGATCGACTTCTGGCCGCGTTAGAAGAAAGTCGATTGCTCGGGAATGGAAAGCCTCACTGTCCGCTCGTCTTCCTTTTCCCTTTTCGTACAGCGAGAGGCCGGTGCCAGGCTGGTCATAGACCAGAAAGTTATATCCACACGAAATAAAAGCGGGACCTAGCCAGAAATAGTTTTCAATTGACCACTCGTCACCACCGTTGAGAGCAAAAAGGGTCGGCTTCGGACCTTTTATCCAGGAAGGGGAGAAGAAGTAACCATCCAGCTTGACATCTTCGTAATCGACTTGAATCTTCTCCGGTTGGACATCGAAGTACTTCCCGGCAGCTTCGAAGAGTTCATTTACTTTTTTAAATACACGGATTTTCTCGGTGTCATCATCCATCACCGTATATTCTGCAATTCTGTAGTAATTGCAGGCACGAATGTAGCAGTTTCGTGCTGTATACCAGTTTCCAGCTGTTTCGGCCTCCTTGCCGTGTCTTTCCAATGCCTGAGCCGTTATGAGCCATTCCCTGTGCCACGTGTCCTTGTCTTCGGGGTCGATTTTTTTGCAGGCCTCGTAGATCTCGGTGACGTCCGTAGCACCGAGGCTTGCCATACCTAAAGCTTTGGTGACTTGATATGACATCATGTAGTGATTGGGCCAACGGCTGAACTCAATTGACATTGTAACATCCTCCTTTTCCAGTTCTAGTTATTGTAGTTTTTTTACTACAAGTAATTTTTACAACACAAAGATAAAGCTTCTTTAAAAGAAAAATAAATGTTTATAAAGAGAATATAAAAAATTATAAAATACTAAAAAAACAGAAAATGGCTGCTGCCTGGGTGTTCACAGCTGGCAGCAGCCTTTAACTCCTGTAGTAAAAGAAAATGTGCAAAAAATAAAATCAGTGTTGTGTGGCCAAGGGAAGGCTGAATCTTATCCCCAAACCGCCATATTCGGAAGGGTAGGCGTCAATTTCGCCCCTATGATGTTCAATAATGGATTTACAGCTTGCAAGACCCAGCCCCAGCCCGCCCTTTTGGATTTGTCGCGATTTATCCACAGTGAAAAATTTGAGGAACAGAGAAGATATATCCTTATCCGGCACTCCAATTCCATTATCCTCGATTTGAAAAAAGGCATACTGTCCTAGCGGGTAACCGGTCATATACACTTTCAGCTTATTTTTCCCTCCATATCTTACAGCATTGCTAAAGAGGTTGCCGAAAACCCGACGTATCATCGGTTCATTGATCATCAGCAATATATTTTCCGTGAATGAATGGCGGCAAGTAAGCTCGTTGTCAAATCCCGCCAACTCATATTCATATTCAAGGGCAATGTTTTCAAATAATTTTGATGCTTTTACAGGTTTAGCTACCATAGATTCCAACTCCAGTTTTTCTTTGGTGAAGCTGGAGAAATCATTGATGAGTTCGACCATATATCCTGACTTCTTTTGAATCAAATCATAATATTCCTGCTTTTCAGTTTCTGGTAAATCCTTGTGCATAGCCAGCAGTTCAGTAAAGCCATTAATAGATGTCAAGGGAGTTTTCAAGTCGTGGGCAATTGCCGCGATCATATCGGTTTGCTCTTTGTGCGCGAGTTGAAGCCGATGCTCCATATTATTGAAGTGTTTATAAAGTTCTCCGATCTCGTCATTACTTCTTAGAGGTAGCGGAGGCAGTGGATGTACAATATTTACTTCTTCAAGCCTGGTATTCAGAAGCTGAATGGGTTTCTCTATGCAAAAATGAATATAGATAATTAGAATAATAAATATGATGCAGGCAATTGCAAATATGGGCAGGAGCAATGCTATATATCGCGAGTCCAGCAATGAACTGCGTATAGGAGAATATACTGCAAAGACAAGCTTCAGGTACATTCCAATCGAAAACATGAATATTATAAACATCAGCAGGAACAAAAGAGGAAGCTTTATTTTCAGTTTCATACTATTGCTCTCTTTCCGTGTATTTATATCCTATGCCCCATATTGTTTTAATAAAGTCATATTCAGGACCAAGTTTCTTACGGATATTTTTTATATGAACCGTTACGGTATTTATTTCTCCGTATTCGTCTCCCCAGACGTTTTCATATATCTGCTCACGAGTCAATACATTATTGGGGTGGCGCATGAGGATAGACAGAATCTGAAATTCCTTCGTTGACAAGTCGAGCTTCCTGCTATTCAGGAATGCTTCAAACGTCTTATCGTTCAGAATGAGCGGAGAATCCGCCTTTTCGTTACTGGGACTAAGTTCATCCCACTCTTTAAAAAGTCTGTCCATTTTTCTGAAATGAGCCTTTATCCTGGAGACAAGCTCCTGAATACTAAAAGGTTTGGTCATGTAATCGTCTGCTCCTATTTCGAGCCCAACGATTTTATCAATGTCCTTATCACGCGCACTTAAAAACAGAATTGGAACATTATAAGAATTTCGGATACTTCTGCAGACATCAAGTCCATCCATATCAGGCATCACTATATCAAGAACGATGAAATCAATATGATTTTCTTCTAATGCGGATAAGGCATATTTCCCAGAATATGCCGAAAGTGTTGCAAATTGCTCGTACTTCAAACTCTTTGTGATGAGTTTTACGATTTCTTCATCGTCGTCTACAACTAATATCGTTTTTAGCATATTTATACCTCCCAGCCGCTTTAAATGGACTGAATTTATAAAACAAAAGCCGCATGGACTTCTCGCTTTGAAAAAAGTCGCGCTCAAAGCGTCTCTCCAGTCCCGGATAAGCTGGAAAAAGAGCTTGAGCAACGACCTGGGCAATGCTGGCTTTAACAAACTGGTATGCTCTTCAATAGCGTTCGAGCTATGTACATATTCCAGCTTGAAGGCCTGCACATAGCTTTTGACGTAATGTCCGGGAGTGTGTCTAATCAAAAGACAGTGTGAAAAGGAGCAAGAAAACTATCACAAGTTTTGGTTTTCAGCCTTTTCCGATAAAGTCCATCCGAGCTACGCACTCCACATGACTTGAGTGTCGGTCACTTTGCAGTTATTAATAACTTCTTGCAAGTTTATCATACAGGAGAATTGAACACTAATTCATGCAGGAAATCACTTTTGGATGATACTACCGCTAGTTAGCGGAATCATGGTATTGCCCTGTGGGTTAGGTGAAACGAATGCTAGGCCTGTATGTGTTTGAATTAAATGCAGCGGCAAGCTTAAATGACCGCCACTGCCCATAATTACCCCCCCTTAATTATCCATTACAAAAATTCGATATACCCTTCTGTTCCATGCACGCGAATTCGTTGGCCATCTTTTATCAGTTTGGTCGCATTCTCCACTCCGACAACGGCTGGCAAGCCATATTCACGTGCGATAACGGCTCCATGCGTCATCAGTCCGCCCACCTCAGTAACCAAGCCTTTTATGGATAAAAACAATGGAGTCCAGCTGGGGTCAGTAAAGGAGGTGACTAGTATGTCGCCATCTTCCAGATCAGCCCCTTCTATATTCAGGATCACACGAGCTCGCCCCTCTACAACGCCCGAAGAAACAGCCAGGCCTACAATAGCTTCAGCGGGGATATTTTCTCGTTTGTACTGACCTGTAATGATTTCGCCATCAGATGTGATAACACGTGGGGGAGTTAATTTTTCATATAATCTGTACTCATTTTTTCGTTTGTCGATGACCTGGTAATCCAGTTTATTGGTGCGTATAGTTTCCTGCAATTCTTCAAAAGAGAGATAGTAAATATCTTCTTTTTCATGAAGAACGTTGGCTTGTACGAGTCGTTCCGCTTCCTTTAGTAAAGCCTGTTTATAAATGAAGTAGCGACTAACAATGTCGTATTTTGGATATTCACGATAACCGATGAAATTCCGGATCTGGTCGATAATTTGTTTTGTCTCTTCGGCTTTTTGTTCACCACCTGGTAATTGTTTCAATCGGGCTAATAAGTCCTGTTCTTTTTTCAAAGCCTCCTGTCGCCCTTGCTCAAATTTTCGTTTACTGGCGCCAGGCTCAAGGTTTTTGATGTTACTGAGGATCATAGGCACCAGTATACTTGGTTTTTCACTCCAGCGTGTTCTTGTAATATCGATCTCCCCGGCACATCGCATGCCATATTTGTCGAGATAAGTAGCGATAGCATCACGCACCTGCTGCCCACCTTCAAATTGAACCAGTTCATCTAAAAAATTATCATCCTTTACCTGTTGTAAATACTCAACTATTTTCGGATAGGGACGAATCACATCTGCAACATCCAGTAGCTCCATGCCCATTTCAGAAGTGACGTTATTAGGTACAGATAGGGAAAGTGTGTCTGCTACATTTTTTTCACCTAACCATTCATTCATTTTTTCATTGATCCATGCTGAAGCATGGATGGCGGACATAATTACACTCAAATTTTTCAGATCTGATGCACGCTGCCTCCGTTGCTGCATATCTTCCAGAATACAATCAAATACATCCAATCCTGATTTCGTTTGGATGTTACGTTTTAACGCTGATAACGATGTCTCACTACTCTTAATCAAATCAGCAACAATTGCCGGGTCATTTCCTGCCTCTTCCAGAATATCCGCAGACGACATACCCTTATGGCTTTTAACAGGCCCCGGTTCGCTTTTGTCAGATGGGTCCAATTTTATAAAATCTCCCCGCTCTATGATGGTAATAAGCGCGTCTTTTATGAGCGGATCGGAGTGTCCTAAAACATCCAATAAATTCTGCCTCCCATCCAGTGAAGATAGGCCCATCGTGATATCCACAAACAGCCTTCCACCACCAGTTTTAAACATGGGTGTAGCACCTGTTAACATCCAAACAGATATCCCCAGTGGTTTAATAGGATCAGTCATCATTTGCTGATGGCCGACAGATACATACACGTGATTCTCCTGGTCATTTGCTTCAGGAATGGGATATAAAGTGGTGATCGGCCGACTCTGAACAATATAAAATGTATCATCAGCCAAACACCATTCAATGTCTTGTGGGCAGCCGAAATGTTCTTCGATCTGTCTTCCAATGCGTGCCAGTTGTAAAATTTGTTGATCCGTAAGGGTTTGCGTCTTTTGCTGATCAGGACTGAGCTGCTTGGTCTCTGTTCCGCCTTCTTTTCGTCCATAAATAGCCATTTTCTTGGTTTCCACCCTCTTGTTGACGATTACCCCATCCTGTACTTGATAATAATCGGCAGATACCAAGCCGGAGACCAGCGCTTCTCCAAGTCCGAAACTAGCATCGATAGAGAGCAGCTTTCGGTTGCAATTGATGGGATCAGCGGTAAATAAAATCCCTGAAGCCTGTGGAAACACCATCCTTTGAACGATAACAGATAAATAAACTTGTCTGTGATCAAATCCATTCTGCATTCGGTAAATTACCGCGCGTTCTGTAAATAAAGAAGCCCAACATTTGCGGATATGCTCCAAGATGGATTCTTTGCCGATAATATTTAAATAGGTGTCTTGTTGACCAGCAAAAGAAGCATGCGGCAAATCCTCAGCAGTCGCACTAGAACGCACGGCATAAGCATATTCATTTCCAAACTGGGAGAGATAGTGGGCAACTGCTTTCACAACATCGGAAGGAATGGCTACTTCCATAATGGCCTGTCGAATCTTTTTGCTGACTTCATCAATTTGTTCTCGATCTTCTACTTTAAGCGTAGTTAGCTGATCCAACAAAGCATGAACCATTTCGTTTTGTTCGAGGGCTTTTTGATATCCCACTGTTGTAACACAAAACCCTTCTGGCACTTGCATTCCTTCCATTTTGGCTAATGTCCCTAAGTGCAACCCTTTTCCACCAACAAGCAAAAGCTGAGTGTTATCCATTTCTTGAAAATCAAGAACCAGTGAATTCATTCAACATCTCTCCTAACCATTAATATAGAGAAAAAAGCGAACAATCATGATCATGCCTAGTCACCACTGAAGTAAGTCGTCGTGTACTTCTTCTCAAAACCGCTTGAGGATGTACCCAGCCTGATCGCACATTCCACCATCCTTTTCTATTTTTTTGGGGGCAAAAAAAGCATTGACAAATCAAAGTTCTAGATGTATTATGAAAATAGGGATAATAAAATTATTTTCATTTATATGATTTGTCAGTAGCGTTATAGATTATATCATAGCGTTTATTCGTGTTCAATTGTTTTATATAAAAAGAGATGATCCTTGAATTTATTAGGGTTATCTCTTTTTGTGTTCAGTTGAACCATCATGTTAGTTTAGTTAGTCATTCTTGATGATTTATCGTCCCGCTGCCTCTTAGATCTATTATTGGCTTGTTAGTGATGATGCTTCCTTCTTGGGAACTGTTTCATTTCCTCTATTGACATGGAAGTTATAAGTTCGTTCTCAATCTCTTGTGTCAATCCGCTTGTCTGTTGCACCATCTCATTCTCTATATCTGTTAAATAAATTCCTTATTAGACTGAGCCTAGAAATTGAAACAGCGACAATCAAGGACGAGAAAATAAAGTCCTAGACTGTCGCTGTTCCATATCTGTAAACAACCGATTTCCACTCACCCGCCGCTTCCAAGCACCAAGATGTTTCTTCGGAGTTGCTCTTTTTTGATTCAAGGGATACCCAATCTATTCACGTATGGTTCTTACCTGTGACAAAAACGTCAGATGCTATTAGCTAGTTATAATGGGTGAATTCTTGCGAATATGCAAATCCCGTTAATGAAAGGGCAATCATAGATGGATATGATAACGCAAACTCAGTCACCACTTGCCCACCGATGGAATGTCCGACAATATACATTTGTGGGATAATCATTTTCATTTATTGAGTGTATCGATAAGGTACATTCTCGCTTCATAAGGGCGCATTTCTACATCAGACATGTTATTCGGATAATTGGATATTAGCAGCTGTTTAGTCTCTGCCAGCTCTTTCTGAAGTGGGAGATCGGTTGTGTATTTTTGAAAATTACATACTACAAGTAGTTTAGCCCCTTTCAGCGTTCGAGTGTACGCGAACAAATCTTTATTCTCGGGATACATCAGCTCATAATCCCCATATATGATCACTTCATGATCTTTCCTTAATCGGATTAGTTTCTGATAATAATGGAATATGGACTCAGGGTTATTTAAACTTTCTTGTGCATGGATATCCTTATAATTCGGGTTTACTTTAATCCAAGGATTCCCTAATGTAAAACCAGCGTTGTCTGAAGCGTCCCACTGCATTGGTGTTCGAGCGTTATCACGACCCTTTGCAAAGATTGACTCCATAACTTTGTCTTCGGGGTATCCTTTCTCAATTCTATCTTTATAGAAATTTAGTAACTCAATATCCCGATAGTCTTCAATTGGATATTGAACATTCGTCATTCCTAATTCTTCCCCCTGATAAATGTATGGTGTGCCTCGCATGCCATGAAGAAGGGTTGCCAACATTTTAGCCGATTCTATCCTGTATTCTCCGTCATTTCCCCAACGAGAAACGATTCGGGGTAAGTCGTGATTATTCCAAAACAAACTGTTCCAGGCATCCCCCTTCAGCTCTGTCTGCCATTTGGACAACACTTTTTTTAATTCTAGAAAATCTAGAGGCTTAAGATCCCACTTCCCTTTTCCCTCTTGTTCATCCAAACTAATATGTTCAAATTGAAATACCATTGAAAACTCACTGCCGTCCGGGTTGCTATACAATTTGGCGATCTCTGGCGTAGCGCCCCATGTTTCTCCAACCGTCAGCAGGTCTCCAGCTTTTTGAAACGTCTCCTTGCTGAGTTCCCTGATATACTTATGCAGATTTGGCCCGTTGCTGGTAATTTTCAAATCTGGTTCTTTTCCGATTAAGTCAATTACGTCAAGCCGAAAACCGCCTACACCCTTGCTTATCCACCAATTGATCATTTCGTAAATCTCTTGTCGGACTTTTGGGTTTTCCCAGTTGAGATCCGGCTGTTTTACAGAAAAAAGATGTAAATAATATTGTCCTATTTCGGGTACCCATTCCCAAGCTGAACCACCAAAGGTGGAACCCAAGTCGTTTGGTGGCATTCCTTCAACGCCATCTCTCCAGACATAATAGTCATGGTGCGGATTTTCTTTACTTTTTTTTGCTTCTTGAAACCAGGGATGCTCATCGGAAGTATGGTTCAATACCAAATCCATTATGATCCGAATGTCACGTTTCCCAGCTTCATGAATTAACATCTCCATATCATCCAAAGACCCGAACATCGGATCAATATCCCGATAGTCCGAAATATCATAACCATAATCATCCTGAGGGGATTTACAAACTGGTGATAGCCAAATTGCACCGACACCGAGTTGCTGCAAATAGTCCAGACGGGAAACAATTCCTTTCAAATCGCCGATTCCATCACCATTACTATCTTGAAAGCTCCGTGGATATATCTGGTATACAACAATTTCTTTCCACCAATTTTTATTTTCCATTGTTCATTACAACCTTTCCAATAGACGAATAGTGTTTTTATCTTAATCAAGTCACATCATACAATTACTCTTTTACCGATCCTACAACAATTCCAGTCACAAAATATTTTTGAAGCAGCGGATAAATCAGCAGCAGCGGGATGACAGCGACTACGATTTTGGCCGCATTTAGATTTTTGTTTGAAATTTCAGTCAAGTTGCTGAGTTGTGCTGAGTTGGTCCCGGATTGAAGAAGTTCCGCAATATTCACGTTAAGGGACTGAATATAAGTCATTAGTGGATAATTGCTGACTTGAGTCATATAGATCAAACCGCTGAAGAAATCATTCCACGTTCCCACGATACTGAATAGTGCTACCGTCGCCAGCGCAGGGATGGACACGGGAACATACACTTTGAACAGGACCTGCAGCGGACTCGCCCCATCGATGAATGCTGCTTCTTCTAGGGCCTTAGGTACAGCAGAGAAGAAGTTCATGACAAGGATGACACTGAATATAGGGACAGCTCCTGGTAGAACAAGCGACCAAATTGTATTGAGCATATTGAGGTTTTTGATCAATAGATAACTTGGAATCATCCCACCGCTGAACAGCATGGCAAAAATCATGACGTTCATATAAATGTTTCTGCCCCTGAATTCTCTTTTCGACTTGGAGAGCGGGTATGCCATTAGAACAATAAGAATCATGTTGAGAAGAAGTGTGAGCACAACACGTAGAACAGATATGCCAAAGGAACGCCAGAACTGAGCATCATCGATAATTTTCGTATACGCTGCGGTTGTAAAATTGACCGGTACGAGACCTACAGCATTAGCTGACACGGCCTCACTGCTGCTAAATGAAATCGCAACGATATTCCATAATGGAAGAAGGCAAATCAATGCCAGCAAAATGACGATGGCATAGATGATTAACCCGCCAATTCGACCTTTTTGGTTTACAAAATAGGACACAGGCTTGACCTCCTTAAAATATTTTTCGGTCAGTGTATTTTTTGGCCAATTGGTTGGCGGACAATAGCAAAACAATACCGATCACTGACTTGAACAGACCAACAGCCGTACCAAAGCTATACTGTCGCCCGACAAGTCCAATCCGATATACATAAGTATCCAGAATATCTCCCGACTCATAGACAACGGGGTTATACAGATTATAAATTTGATCGAAGCCGGCACTCAAAATATTGGTCAGACTCATCACTCCCATGAGCAGGATAATAGGCAGCATGCCTGGCAACGTAATATGCCATACTTTTCTCCACCAGCTGGCTCCATCCATTCCTGCCGCTTCATACAGGCCCGGATCAATCGAAGTAATTGCAGCCAAATAGACGATGGAACTGTAGCCGAACTCCTTCCACACGTCTGTCCCAATAATCAGCGGCTGGAACCAGGTGTTGCTGCCGAGAAAATTAATATTCTGCAGACCGAAAAAAGCCAAAATTTGATTCACAATTCCATCCAAACTGAACATGTTAACAACCACGGACGCTAGAACTACCCAGGATAGAAAGTGTGGCAGATAAACAATGGTCTGTACGGATTTTTTAACGAATTTGATGCGGATCTCATTTAACAAAATGGAAAAAATGATAGCCATGATTGTTCCCAATAGAATCTTGGCAATGGCAATCACCAACGTATTACTAAAAACCTGTGCGATGTCCGGCAACTTAAACATATAAATAAAGTGCTTCAGCCCTACAAATTTGGAGCCTAACATTCCTTTGGCTGGTATATAATCCTGAAACGCCGTAATGACACCGACCATCGGAACATAGCTGAATACCAGCAAAAATAAAATACCCGGAAGCATCATCAGATGATATATGGCACCCGTACCGAACGGGCTCTTTGCTTTATCATTTCCCTGTTTCATGGATGGACCCCTTTCCTAAAAGCAGGGCTGCGTATCGCAGCCCTATAAACAGTTCAAGATTGTTTATTTTTTGGATGCAACCTCGTCTTTAATTTCCTGAATTACCTGATCACCGCCTTGCTTCTTCCAATTGCTAACGAATGTATCGAAGTAATTCAGAGGTTCAGCACCAGTCACAATTTTGATGAAAGATTCCTGCTCCATCTTGGTCAGATTAGCCCAGGTCTGTTTCATGCTTGGTGTAGTTCCAGAGTAAGCAGGTGTCATCCAAACGAATTTGTTTTCCCTTGTCAGTTTGTCAATAAGCCCCACTCCGTTGATACGCGAGTGATATTTCGACCAGGCTGTTACGTTATCCGTATCCATATCACTCAAGTAAGTTTGGATACTCTTAATATTGTTTTTTGATTCTGTTGTCCGGACCTGATCCAGACTAATCTCTCCTTTAATCCCGCGAACGATGTCAGAGTAGTCATCTAGTAACGAGGTCGCCGAGTTGACTTCAATATTAAACGGTCTGGTAGAACCGTCTACGCCGTTCTCTTGATACTTGGCAGCTTCTGGCATAGATGTTCCCACATTTTTATCATTTGCTAGTTTATCGTAGAAAAGGTTTACTATTTTAACAGCGAGTTCCGGGTGTTCGTATCCTTTTCTTACAACGATAAACTGATTAGCTGGATTGGCGTGTGCCACGTTTACCTTTCCATCTGCATCCTCCAAAGTGTAAGCCGTGAATTTCGCATTCTTATCCTTCTGCTTCACGTTGCCCAGACCCCAGTCGGGAATATGCCATGGTCCAAAAGCAATGCCGCATTGGCCGTTGGTGTACAGTGCCGTGATGTCATCAAATGTGCGTGTTCCAAATTGCGGATCGATGATGCCTTTCTTGAACCAATCTGCCATGACGCCTAGCATCTGCTTGGTTTCCTTTGTTGTCGAGCCATAAACAATGCTACCGTCTTTACCCTTCATCCAGTACTGAGGGAATGAACCCTTTGTTGAGGCAACTCCGAGCATGGTATAGGCAGAACCATTATAGTCAGTTGTATTCAGGGTGTTCACAAAGGGTATGCCTACCGGTTTCCCGGTTTGACCCGGATCTCTTTTCAAGAATTCCTCGGCCGTTTTCTCCACATCGTCCAGCTTGATGGCACCATCTCCGTCTGCGTCAAGATGGATTCCCAGTAGATCCAGCCAATCCTGACGAACCCAGACCATGGTTGGTGCGGAATCTAGGGAAGTAGCCGGAAGCCCCATTAAACGTCCATCTATCGTCGCATTGTCTAATGCACGGCCTTCATAAGAGTCGTAAATATTCTTGATATTATCCGTGGCATACTGTTTGTAAATTTCCGTCATATCTTCAATCAGATCATTATCAACCAGTTCTTTGAGTTCATCCTTGGAATCGACACGCATCATGTCAGGCAGTTCTCCAGAGGCGATGGCGAGAGAAACCTGACGGCTGTAATCTTCTCCGTTGGCTTCAAATTGGTCTTTAATCTGAGCGTTAAACGCTTTTTTGACCAGTCGAGTATACGCATTGTTCTCATACGAATCTCCAGCCGGCAGTTTTGGGTTGGCTGTAGTCACACGCCCCATCGTGACCGTTATTTCGTCTTTATAGGCACTGAATGGGTCTCCCGGTGTTACCTCATATTTCCCCGCTTCCTTCGCAGTGGGAGGGTTGGATGAACCCCCACAGGCTGCAAGGGTTGAAATCATCAGGGCAGATATCGACAGTACAGCCAGACGTCTCGTTAACAGTTTGCTTTTTATGGACCATTTAGTTCTCATCACATTTCGATTCCCCTTTGTTGTGAATATTTCTTAATCATTGTTGTTTACGCTTTCATTATAAAACTTGCTGAAGACAAATCGAGATAGGGATTTAACGTCTGTTTGGATAGAAAAATGTATGCGGTTTCATGTCAGACCATGAGGTCATAGTTAGCTTGTAATCATTTATCCTACCTATCGACATACATCTGTCTATCCATACTTACTAATCAAAGTGAAGAACAAAAAACCGGCAGCTCCTGAAACAGAAATCTGTCGGCTTGATTAATGGAATTATAAAAGTGTCTTATAGAATTTATCGTATCACATTCATGATGGTCTTCAGCGATGATTATGGGGTACAGTCACCTCCACAGTCATTTGGTCGCCCCCTTGTTCCTTCCATTCCTCGACAAATTGATCAAATAAATCTATCGGTTCAGCGCCTAAAATAATTTTTAAAAATGTATCATGTTCCAGTTTTGATAGTTTACTCCACGCCTTCTCCATCGCTGGAGTTCGTATATAGGTAAGGCTTCGAACTTTATGAATGTTTGGATCAAAAAAATTTCTTCCACCTACAAGAAGCGAGTAACCCCGCATAAAGCTGTCGCTGTGTTTATTCCAATAGGAAATACCATATTGATCATAAGGCTTCAATTTGGTTTGTTTTATTGTCGAAACCAAGTTTTCCAGCAATTTGTATTCAGACTTGTCCTTGAAATCGGCGGGTGTTTTGGTTCCCATCAGAATGTCCTGCGCGGCCTTCGATTCATATCGTGCTTCATCTGCCGGAGCAAAGAAATTGCGGCCCAGCATAAAACGCGTACCGTACTTGAACTCATCACGAAGGTACAGATTGTTAATTTTAATAATCGCTTCGGGATGAGCATATCCTTTTCGTACCACCAAGAATGAACTTGACGGATTATCCACCTTCACATGGTATGCTCCGTTTGCATCCAGCGGGAGTGCGTATGCTTGCCAGTTCGCCTCCGGCTCGTTCTGCCAAGCGCTCGGAAGGGGCCAGTACCCAGCATAGAAACCTTGAAAGAACATCCCCGCCTGACCGTTAATAACTGTTTCTTCCGCTTCTTTACGGATACCCAGTTCTGGATTGAGAAGGCCTTTGGCGTACATTTCACGCAGTTTGACCAAGGCGTCCTTCGTTTCCGGTAGTATCGAACCGTATACAGGTTTTCCATCTTTGCTCAGCCAATATCCCGGGAAAGATCCATATGCTGCGAAGATTGGCGTTAGATCAAAAGAAAAAGCACTGTTGTTGAAATCGTTATACAGTCCAGTGCTTGAAGCAAGGCCAATCGTATCCCGCTTACTGTTTCCATCTGGGTCATTCTCCACAAAGGCCTTGGCGATAGCTTCCAGATCATCTACCGTTTTCGGCGGCTTCAGTCCAAGACGGTCCAGCCAATCCTGTCGAATCCAGAGCATGCTGAAGTCTTCCGCTGTCACAGAAGGAACAGCCATTATCTTACCAGCGAAGGTCACTTGTTCCATAGCCAATCCGTTTGTGCTATCGATAATTTTTTTTATTTCTGGTGATGCGCTATTATTGTATGCCTCGGTTAGATCTTCAATTTCTCCAGCCTTGACCATCTCGTTCAGCTGCAGCTGATTTACAATCATGGCATCCGGCAGATCATTGCTGGCGATAGCCAGATCGATTTTCTGACTCAGATTTTCCTTCGATACCTGCCATAATACCTGGATATCAATGTTAAGGTTTTGTTTAATCATCGTTTTCCATATATTCTTCTCAAGCGTTTCTCCTTCGGAGAGATCCGCGCCTGTTGGGTCTACCACATATCCCAGTCGGATGGAAACGGGATGTTCATATTTCCCCAATGGATCAGCAGCGGCAGTGTCCGAGATTGTTTTCGTTGGTCCCATTGGCGATTCACGGAAGTATGGGCTGCTGAAATATACGGTCACTGCAATTAAGCTGACGACAAGAACACATGCAGCCATCTTCTTAATCATCGCTTTCCCCTCTTTCGCCTGGTTTATTGGTCATCTGGGAAAGTACGCTATTTATCCCCTCTGCCAAGCTGTCGATATTCACTTGGCAACAGACCTGTCAATTCGCGAAAAATTCGGCTGAAATATTTTTCATCCGTATAACCCACTCGCTCCGCAATCCAGAAAATCGTGTTGTTTGTATTCAATAAATACTCTTTAGACTTCTCTATTCGTATAAATCGGGAGTAGTCATTAAAGGTTTTCCCCATCAGATCCTTGAAGCATTGACTGAAATAGCTTCGGCTGATGTTCAGTTGCTGGGACAGACCAGAGGCTGTAAAAGCTTGGCTCAAATCATTTTGCATGATTATAATCGCTTTTTTCACGGCGTCTACAATTTCCTGTGAATACGAAGTCTGTTCATCTGACTTACGAATGCCCACAGAGGTCTGCTTGATCCAATCTTCTACCTCGTACCAGGATTGAAAAGAATGGATCATTGAGATTCTACCCAGCGTAGTCTGGGCAAAAAGGTGATTCCATTCCATAACTATCGAGTATAGCAATCCCATCAGCTGGCCTTTATTCAGTCTTAGTGATTTGAGTTGTTCAATCATTTGGTTGTAATAACTGTCGTTGTGGGTCCATGGTGATAGGAACCAACTTTGCTTAATACGATCCATGTCTTCATCCTTCGGTTCTATTGGAAATGAGTCCTCCACATTCATCGAAACGGTAATAACAGGATCATAAGGGTTGTATGCATAGAATAACGACGTTTCTGTATAATTCATAATCCAGTTTTGGATTTGCGACCATGTTCGGCCTTGTACATCGGACATAACCAGCAAGGCGCCTTGGGGAACTTGATCCAGGGATTCCTTCAGTTTATGGAACAGCTGATCCTCTACGTCCATGGGTGCCGCCCACATCCAGCAGTTCCGTTCAACCTCCCATCGGATCTCGTCTACATTGAATGTCAGTTCAATCGGCCAGCTCTGTCCTGACTTGCGATCCAGTGATACAAGTGCATACACATGGCGATAATGGACATTGGTCTCACTTAGCAGTGGCAGCTTTGGTCTTGTATTCGCCAGTTCGTCAATCCGGGTATGTATTCGATGCAGCACATGTTCGAATTGCTCCTTCTCGAGCTGAACTTTGGCTATATAGTCGATGGCCCCAAGCCTGAGCGCTTCCTGGATATAATCGAAATCTTGATGCAGTGTTAATACGACAATATGTAGTTCTGGATAGAGCTGCCTTGCAGCTCGCATCAGTTCAATACCTGACATCATCGGCATCGCGAGATCCGTCAACATCAGATCGACCGGTTGGGATTTTAGAAAATCCAGTGCTTTCAACCCGTTACTTGCTTCTCCTACAACCTCCATATTGAACTCGTTCCACGGCATCGCGGAGCTTATTCCTTTTCGTACTAATTTATCGTCATCCACTATCAATACCTTAATCATCCTCAGACATCTTCTCCTTTGATCGGAAGTATGAGCAGTATACTTGTCCCTGTACCTAATTCACTTTCGATCACCAGTTGTGCTTGATCTCCGTACTGTGCCCTCAACATGCGGTGGACATAATTGAGTCCGATGCCCATCCCTACTTTTTTATGTTCAGTTATACGATTGTTCAGAAGTCTTTGAATCGCTTCCTCGGTCATGCCTGCTCCATTATCCTGTATTAAAATATTCAGCGTTTTGGCAAGTGTAACTTCAATTTGAATAAAACCTTCGTCACTCAGTCCATGATAAAGTGAATTTTCAACCAACGGTTGCAAAATAAAACGAGGCACAGGTATTTTAAGCACTTGATCATCCGCTGAAATACGTACGTCAAATTCAAAGTCATATCGAATTTGCTGCAGGATTAGATACTGTCTTAGCGCATCAATTTCCTCTTCCATCGTGGATACTTGCCCTAATTTACCCAAGTTGTAATACAACAGCTTGTTCAAGGATTGCACCAACTTGTCAATCTCCCCTTGTCCGTTCATGACGGCCAGCCAGTGTACAGTATCCAGTGTATTCATCAGAAAGTGAGGATTGATCTGATATAACAATTTTTCCACTTCCAAATCTGCACGAATCTTCTCTTTCTGCTGCACTTCCTTGAACAGGTCGCCGATTTGATGCTGCATATTTGAGAATTCCCCCAACAGAAAGTCAAACTCAGGAATTTGAGTGCGGGTCTGGCTGCCTGCCTTTTGTGGATTCTGAGACATTCCGTTAATTTCCGAATGGAAAAGACCGAGTGGTTTGTAGACCATCTTCCACAGAAGCCAAGCAAGGAATACGGTAAAGCCGAGAAAAAATAAAGCGACCAGTAATATTTGAAGCAACCACTGGTTTTTCTCCTGTTGATACTTAGCCTGCGAAATTACCGATATGACGCTCCAATTCTGAGCGGAGTCCTCCTTAAACCAATGGTAATCACGGGCTATTCCATCTTTTGCAGCACTTTTTGATAAGCTGGAGAAATTCTCCCCGACTTTCATCACTTCTGGAATTTCACTGTACACAATTTTGCCCTCACCATTCAGGATCAAATGCGATAAAGCTCCTTGGTATTGATTGTAACCCAGTATATCCTGTGTAAGACGAAAGCCGGATTCGACGTAAATATATACATCGTCCCTTTGAGGCAGCTGTACCTTTCGCATAGCAGATAAAACAAGCTGATCATCAAATCGGTTCATACTCATATGGGGACCATAGTACGCAATGCCGTATGATTTGGTAAGCACAGGCAAAGACTCAGGAGAAAAACGATCTTTGATGGGAAAGTTAGCGAACTGTGTAGTGCCTTCTTTCTGGAAATAGTACAAGGTTAGACCTATATTCGGATTAGTAAACGTTACGACATTTAACTCATTCTTTAATTCATCTCTAGCCTCAACCAATTCAAATATATTGGAGGAAGGCTTCAAAACTTCATCCAGTTTTTTGCCTAATGTACCACTATATGATAATTGCTGAGTAACATGATTCAGGTTGGTAATTGAATTTTCCAGTGATGAAGTTACCTGCTGTAGATTGCTTCTAATTCCATCATTGATTTTATTCGCAAAAATGGAATCAATGGTATAATAAGAAATTGTAAATATACTGATAAAGGGAATAAACGCGCTGAGAAAAAACAATAAAAAGATTCTTTTTTTAAGTGTCATTTCGACCATTCTCCTTAGGTAAATAAAACAGCAAGCCCCTGATTATGGAGCTTGCTGTTTATTGAACAACAGCTCTATCAATTATCGTATTCCTGATAGGCAACAACCCATTAAAAAAACAGGTAACATCATCATCTGATTCAGACTGAGAAAAGTCAGGATTCTTCCCTCTCGGTGAGGTGAAGTCTGCTCATAATTATAGATTGATATTCCAATATGTCAAACGCTTACATGGAATTTATTTTCCCTTCCTCTTTACATACATCGACTTGCCGTTTTTTAATTGCTGATTGTAGTCATTCCGTTCATCACGTACCCCAAAAAAGCGACATCGTTCAAAATCCTAACCAAGGTTTTTCGTATTATTAGGTCAACCAAAAATTTGGTTGGCCTATTTTAATAGGTGTTTTAAGATGACGATAGCCGGGAAGAACTAGGTGGTTTTAGGGAAATAAATAACCCCGTCAAGAAAACTGTTCTCCCACTATCACCAACGACCATGTTTGAGCTGGTTGGGGCATGCGATCCCGTATAACAAGCGAAGCTATGAGGTTGGAATCATTGTGGGGACACTGGTGGTATTCATAGGAGGGGAATTATGGAACCAGTTATTGGACTAGACGTATCCAAAGGAATGAGTGTACTTCAACCCTTTATGCAAAGAAATGAGCCGTTAGCAAAGGCGGAAACGATCCTCCATGAAGAGCAAGGCTTTCGTCGTATACGCGAAGTAGTTACAACAACTACAGGAACGCACAGGAAAGGCTCCAGTTGTTGTTTTAGAAGCTACAGGCCATTATCATCGTGGGCTTGTTGCATTTCTCATACGAGAAGAAATCGCACATCTCATTGTGAATCCCTTGCAGTCTAAGCGAGCTCGAGGGACTACGCTGCGCAAAGTTAAAACAGATGCAGCAGATGCATGGCACTTGGCTGAAATGTTCTACCGCGGTGATTTAAAGCCGCACCGGGAATGGGATGAAGCCCACACGGAGCTTCAGAATGTGACCAGACAGCATGAATTTATAACATCATTATATGTGCAAGCCAAGCTAAACACTCGGGCTTTGTTAGATCAGGTATTTCCCGAATATGAACCCGTATTTTATGACCTTTACTCGGTAACGGCTCTAAAAGTCCTACAAGCTTGCCTTCAGGGCAGGGTGGAAAATGCCTCTCAGGCTTTGTTTGAGCATGCCAAGCTCTCTCACTCTAAGAAGTGGATTAACGATAGAGCAGAGCTGCTAGACATAGCGCTGAAGCAAAAGGCCAAAGTAAGCCGAAGCCTCTCTCAACAAACCGTTTTAGAAGGAATGATTACTTTATTACTTGCTTTTCAGTCACAACTCGAAATATTAGAGACACAAATGGAGGACATTTCCATGAATCTTCCGGAGGTCTATTTGCTCAAATCCATTCCCGGGATTGGTGACAAACTCGCTTCTACTATCGTGGCTGAAATCGGAGATACGAAACAATTCGTGGGGCCGAAACAATTGGTTGCCTATGCAGGCCTTGATCCAGAGAGTGTATAGCTCAGGTAAGTTCACAGCAACGAATAATAGGATTACGAAACGAGGATCAAAGAGACTACGAAGAGCCATTTATTTGGCCGTTCAATGTGGACTGCGACAAGGAGCAAATCCAAAAATAAAGGACTATTACGAAAAGAAAAAGAAAGAGGGCAAGCCTTACAAGGTAGCTGTGATCGCCTGCGCCAACAAGCTTATACATCACATATACGCCATCCTTAGTAAAAACGAGCCCTATCACCTATAGAATTATTGAGGATTTAATAAAGAAAGTACATCTTTCGGATGCTCAAACTTAAATTTCGCCGGAATAAGGTCGGGTTGCTTACATCCCCAAAGTGCGAGTCCAAACTCTACACCAGCGTCTCTTGCACATTCATAGTCATAAATGGTGTCGCCAATATAGAGGGATGACCCCTCTCTCGCACCTGAAATCTGAAGGAATTTCAGCAACGGCTCTGGATGAGGTTTGTGCAATTTCGTATCATCTGCACATACAATGTGTGGTAAATTGTGAGCGAGACCAAATGGGACAAAGTCATTTTGAAATTCTTGATTTGTCTTTGAAGTGACCACTCCAGTTGTAATTGAAAGCTCCTTTAGGGTGCTAAGCAATTGCTGGATACCTTCAAATACATGAATGGTCTGGCGATAATCCGTCATGTAATTGTTCCAATAACGATTCCCAAGATCAAAATCGGCTATCCCGAGTTGGGGCAACGACACAGCTCCAGGGATCCCCAGCACGAATGTGAGGTCATGTCGGTCAACATTCCGATTAAAGTGAACCTTTAGCATTTTTTGCAAAGACCCTAGGACTGCTTCTTCGGTATTGATTAACGTGCCATCTATATCGAAAATATAGGTTGAAAACATGAGCATCATCCCCTTTAGTTATTGGTAACGCTAAGGGATATGTTAAAGTATGAAATCCATTTCAAGTCAACACTTTAAGTGGATTGTCTAACGATAATGCGATATGGAATCTCTAGCTTATCCGTTGACTTCTGTATGGCAAGATTAAACGCTTGTTCACCGACCTGAACCAATCGATGATCCACTGTTGTTAGACCTAAACCGACGCCGACAGGCTGATTTTCTTGACCAATGATCGCAAAATCGTCAGGCATGAGTAGCTGCACGCTCCTGACGTATTGATAGATCCCCGTCGCAACCTCATCTCCGTTGGCATATACGGCAGTTGGCCTATGTTGTGTATTCAACAATTGTTGCGCTGCGCGAATACCGTCATTGATGTTGTAGCAATTACTGACGTGGTGCTCGGGCAGCAAATTTCCAAAAACATGCTGATATGCTTTTATCGTTAGCCTTGTACTATTGCTTTCTTCACCTCTTGCCGTTGTAAAAGCGACGCGTGTATGCCCTTTATCCTTTAACAGTGAGAACGCTTCTACGAAGGACGCGTATCGATCCATGTAGGCACAGCCAATCTCGGGGTGTTCGGTGAACTCACAGGCAACAATTGTTCCATAATTGGCAAAGGGGGTAAGCAACTCCCAAGGGTTCGAGCGAGAGGTAATGATGATTCCATCCAGTTGCTTACTTTTAAGCATGCTCATGTAGCTGAGCTCTTTGTCTGCATCGTATTTTGTAGGTAGCACTATCACGGTGTAGCCAAGCTCAACCGATTGATTTAATATGCCATGTAGCATTTGATCAAAAGCTTGATTGTTATTGTGGGGAATGATTACACCGATACTTCTCGTTTCCTTACGTATTAAATCGACAGCAAGTCGATTAGGCGTATAATCCATCTCATCAATCACACGCTGAACAGCCAGCCTCTTGGATTCCGATACATACGGATTATGATTTAAAACTCTTGATACTGTCGATACAGAAACGCCTGCCCGCTTTGCAATATCGTTTATATTCGCCAAGTAGCATACTCCTATATTCCAGCCTTTTCATTAAGTTTTACATGACTTCTGCTTTTAAAACAAGACTTCCATCACAATGACAGCCTAGACTTTGGACTTTCGGCCCCTGCTTTTTTGGGTGGGAGTCAAATATATGGAATTTGATACTCGACCTATTAGACATCATATCGTTCAGTTTATAGAAAAATACGCTATGTCCTTGGCGTATAGTTTCGTTAAAATATTGGTGGTACCCCTTGACAAACATTAGCTGGTTTTCTTGTCTTTACGTGTTTTCTTCTGTTTCCGCTACCAAGCAAAGTCTTCAGCCAGCCCAAATGTCAACCACTTTTAACAGCACATCCACAAACCTCACCACTCTACCTGTTCACGTTTTGCATCACAAGCTCTTTGAATGGGTGAAACGCTGCGTCACTGTACATTTGTGTCCCATCCTCATATTATCCATTAGTTCAGGGGCCCTTGACTTCGTCTCTCCACATGTTAAAATTCTATTCATCAATTGATATAGTGCCCTATTATGAGGAGAATGCTGGATTCAAAGGGTTTTTCAGTGTATAAAAAGTATTTTTGATTTGCCATATTGGTCAAAATATAAAGTGTAGAATCCTTAACATATGTCACCAAGTTGAAATGAGGTTATAAATGAATGGAAGATATGCTAAAGTGCGCAAAGCTTTTCAAAGAAGATCTATATAAGCAACTGGCTAGAATAGGTAAATGTCTATCAAGTGACAAACGTCTTGAAATCTTGAATGTACTATCACAAAGTCCCAGAACAGTGGAGAAACTAGCGACATGTACGGATATGAATATAGCTAATGTTTCTCGTCATCTGCAGGTGTTACTGGACGCTAAGCTTGTTAAGTTTACAAAGAAAGGAACTTACGCCATATACTCGCTAGCAGACCCGGAGATCATTGACTTTCTCTCTTCACTGTGGAAGATTAGTGAGAAACAAATTCCTGATATCGGGAAAATGAAAGATGACTTCTTAAACAACTTGAATGACATTCATACCCTATCCATGGATGAAGTAAAGAAAAAACTAGATGAAAACTCCATTATCTTAGTTGACTTGCGTCCCAAAGAAGAGTTTGAAACAGGACATATTCAAGGAGCCATTTCAATGCCTATGGAAGACCTAGACGTATTAATGGGAGAGTTACCAGAGGAAGCTGAAGTGGTCGCTTATTGTAGAGGGCCATTTTGCGTTTATTCGGCACTTGCTACGCAAAAATTGCAAGTTGAGGGATTTAAGGCGTATCGTATGGAAGACGGATTGAATGAGTGGCAGGAACATTTTCACTAACAGTAACCAATCTAAGCATCAAATAAAAAAGACTTCGAAGCCCACATATTTGTGACTTTGAAGTCTTTTTGTGAATAATGCAAGCCTGCACATTATGCACTTCATTAGATTGAAAAATACGACTTAAAAATTGGTGCTTAAACTTACCATTCCAATCCGTGTTCTGCAATATAGCTACTAGTAAGATCCTCTCCAGAATCAATGGTTACTTTTCCTTGAGTTCCTACGGAGACGCCGGCCTTTATTAGTAATTGACCAATATGGCAATTTTCTTCTGCTTTTTGTATAAAATCTTCCGTCATGCTTACGTCTTCATGGGTTGCTCCTGGATTCAGAACAACATGCGGGCGGTGGGTAATACTTAACTGATCACCTTGAGTTATGTTACCTTCTGTATCCATAAAGAATCCAGTCACAGGAAGTTTATTTTTATCTAACATATATGCTAAGGTCATCGTGTAACAAGCCACCGCAGAAGAGATAAGAAGTTGTTGTGGTTCAGCCCCTTTACCACTTCCCCCTTTTGGGACTGGAATTGCAATTTGAGTTTGGAGATTGTCACTTTTAATGCGTCCATCGCCCTTTGCATCTTTGTACCAAACCGTATTCATGTTAATTATCTTTTCTGCCATATTAACATCCCCTTTTTGGTATTGTAAGTCCAAAACTTCGTTAAGATTAAGATCCTCAATCAATGCACATAATTCTACCAAAACTTATGGTTTGCTCTATTTAACGAAAGAAACCGACATTACAGCTGTGCTCTGTCGGTTTCTTTCCTGATTTTAAACCTAATTGAAATAGTCAGAGTGTGCTAAATCAATTTCTAGAATGTGCTATAAATCCGGATTTCTGGCTCAGCTTGAAGCAGGTCTTTGAGTCCAACAACAACATCATTATTAAATAGATCACTTTCGAGATAAGCCTTGGCATCGCTTTCACTGTTAAAGCCATGCAAAACTTGGACATCCTCATCACGCACAAGCAATTCTTTAGAAACCGCACCGGGAATACCAGACAGGAAAGGCTCTTTATAAGTTGTATAAACCTTTGCAGCTGCCTCACGTTCTGGTGCATTAATTTTCAATGTAATTTGAAGATATGCTTTTGCATCGTTTGTTTTTCATCGAAAAATTAAACTTCATCGGACAATAACTGTAATTGTTTTTTTAGTTGTTCAAATTGAACAAAACGCCCTTCGCGTAGATATTCTCTCCCATCAAGAAAAACCAAGATTGTCGGTACAGAAAAAATCAAAAATCTTCCTGTGATTTCCTCCACTTGACTAGCATTAACACGAGCAAGAGCCAATTTAGGATATAGTTTAAGCATTGTTTTGAGCTTGGGGTAAATGGCATGGCATACGTTACAATCTTCTTGGGATACGTATAACATACTCAAAGGATTAATTTCGATAAAGGAATCTATTTCTTCTATTGATGTCAGTTCCACTACACTCATAATAAAACTGCTCCTCTCTTAAAGAAACTTATGACTCCTCACACACATTCCAATCATGAATTCCTTCTTCAATTCGATAAGCCATATACCCTTGCTTCAGCATATAATCAACCGCTTGAGATGCCAGCGAACAGTATGGGCCTCTACAGTATGCGGCAAGTTCTATAGTACATTTATCAACTGTCTTCAGGTAATTCTCAAGTTGGTCTAATGGTATTGAAATGGCATCTGGAATATGAGAAGCATCATATTCATCTGTGGGACGAATATCTAGAAGAATAACAGTCTTTTTTTCATTTTTTCTAACAAATCATGTTTGGTGATGGTTTGAACCTCTGGATATTGTAATTCCAACTCAGTTTTAATTTGCTTTATATCAGATAGTCGATCTTCACATATTTTCCACAAAGAAGATAGAAATTCAATTACTAAAGGGTCACCTATACTGTATATGACGTATGTCCCTTTTTTGCAGCACTTGACCAATTTAGCATCCAGTAAGATTTGTAGATGACGAGAGACATTTGCAACGTTCATACCCGTTTGTGTTGCTAAACCTTCAACTGATTTTGGACCATTGGACAAAATGTCCATGATCTCTAAGCGCTTGTCACTCGATAAACATTTCCCGATTCGAGAAAATTGTTGATACAATCGATCTTTGATATCTGTTTCTTTCATTTTGAAGCCCCCAAACTTTATCTGAAACACTTCATATTCAATAGCATGTTAAGTTAGCGAAGCATGACCGTTTTTTTACAACTATCTGTACTATGCTTCATCAAATCGTTCTAAAAATCTTGCTACGATTCGATCAGCTGATTGAATCGCCCCTTCCAAATGTCCTCCCTGTTGATCAGCCGTCTCAGTGCCCGTAAAAAATATGCCCTCTCCCCAAGGATCTCCGTAAACAGGGCCATAATTTGGATAGTGACGAAGTGACTCGGCGTCTTCCTCAACAGCTGTATCGGTGTCGCTTGACCAATCTTTAAATAGTAGTGTATTTACATTCTCGGCAGCAGGCCCATAAAGTCTAGCCAATTGTTCCAACACAAGCTGCATGAGTTTATCTTCGCCCAAAATCTTCCGCTTTTTTGCCTGTAAACCAAAAAAGCCAAATAGCGCACCTGTTCCTGTACCTGGTGAAGCATCATGAATTTCTTGTAAAGGGCCCACCCAACTTGATGCAAAACCGGAGAGTCCAGCTTCACGCCAAAATGGTCGGTCGTAAATGGCAATCACTTTAGCTTGACCGGCCATCCATGTTGGTTTATCAATTAAAAAAGACTTCAGTTCATAAGGAAGTTCTGGCTCGAATTTAATATTTTTTTCAACCAGCCGTGGTGGAATAGCGATAATCACTGCAGTTGTGTAAAATTGTTTTCCATTGGCTTCTAAGGAGATTGTACCGTCTTCTTCTTGATGAATCGAAGTTACACGTGTATTGAGCTGGATTGCTCCTGACGGCAAAGTAGCACTAAGCGCCTCAATCAGAGACTGTACTCCACCAACAAATCTTAGCGAGGGCTCCATTGCCCCCTCTGGCAAAAGATGCTGTTGTGGTGTTTCATGTTGGGAGCGTTCTAGGAGCATTCGTCCTTCGTTAAATTGATTAAAAGTCTCCAAACCCAGTTCTTTCGTGAGCTGAGTAATAATTTTCTCAGAGCGTGGCCAGAACCATGTGGGTCCAAGATCGAATTTTCCGAGTTCAGGATTGTCTAAAACCTCTAAAGTCAAAACTCTACCACCAATACGATCTCTCGATTCTAAAACAATGCATTCTATACCGTGAGCGGTGAGTAACGATGCTGCGCGAAGTCCACTCAAACCTGCACCAACGATGATTACCGGAGCATTTTTTTTAACTTGGTTTCTCATTGTTTCTCTCCTTCTCCATGTTTCAGCAGGGAGTCACATATGTTAAAAGATTATCTTCTTTATATGATGATATTGAGTCACTCTCAAATTGTATCCGCTACGTTGAAAGGGGCGCTCTAAGAGCAAAAAATCGACAACATTATTTCATTATAATGTTGTCGATTTTCATATCAATTAGCCAATTTAAGAATTTTGTCCTTAAGAACATTTTTTTGATTCACACCAACCATGGTATCAACGAGCTTACCATCTTTAAACAGCAACAAAGTTGGAATACTTCGAATGCCAAATTGTGAAGCTAATTCGGTTTCTTCGTCGACATTAACTTTTGCCAATGTCGCCTGTCCTTTCAGTTCATCAGCTAATTCTTCCACAATAGGAAGCTGAATTTTACAAGGTCCACACCATGGAGCCCAAAAGTCTACCAAGGTCACACCGGACTGGATTTGATTTGAAAACGTATTTTTTGTCAATACAGTTGCTCCCATTAGAAATACCTCCAATAAATATAATATTCATCAATTATAATATTCAATTGATTAATTGAATTATAAAACTGTACTCTTTATCTGTCAAGAGTGAAGAGATTTGCGAAGGATTTATCATTTGGTCATGCTCAACACGGCACGGAATCGTGTCTTAGCCGACATCATTTTTTCATATGCTTCACTAGCTTGTTCCAACGGGAAAACTTCGATCATAGGTCGTACATCGGTCAGTACACTAAATCGAACTGCCGCATCAATTTCCTTCGATTGTCCTGTAAACGAACCCCGAACAGTATGGGGTCCCTTCAGAAAGTCCATGGCAGACAGTTCTAAACGTTCACCAGAACCGGCTACAATAATGAGCTCTCCATCTTTTCCTAACCCATCAATTAATGTGGAAATGACTTTTGCATTTGGTGCTGTAGCAAGAATAACTTTTGCTCCCCCTAGCGCTTGTAAAGCTTTAGCAGGATCTTCTTTTTCGGAATCAATATAATAATGTGCCCCAAGTTCCCGAGCAAGCTTCTCTTTATCACTACCACGAGATACTGCTATGGTCTGATACCCAGCTTTTTTTGCGTATTGTACAGCCAAGTGACCAAGTCCACCAATTCCGGAAATCGCAACGAGGTCCCCTGGTCGGGCTGAGCTATTTCGCAGTGCACTAAATGTAGTTTCTCCTGCGCACATCAAAGGAGCTGCTTCTTCAGAAGACACTTCATTAGGTATGTGGGTCAGACTATCTTCAAATGCTACCATGTATTCAGCATAGCCTCCATCCATAGTCAGGCCGGTAACATGATCATGTCCTCCATGCCATCCAATACCTACTCGTTGTCCGATTTCCCATCTGGTAGATCCAGATCCTAACTCCGTCACGATTCCGATCACTTCATGGCCTGGTATCCGCGGATATTCTGGGGAAGCACCACCAATGGCCATGGAATCACCGTTACATACGCCGCACGCTTCTATACGGAGAAGTACTTGCCCTTCTTCAGGTACAGGAATAGGAATTTCAACTAATTTCATGGATTCGCCTTTAGCAGGAACTTGTATCGCTCTCATCATAGTCATAAGATTGACCCCCTTAGATTCTGTTATAGAACTTTCTTAGTATATGATAAAGTTTAATATTACTCAATTGTTTAATTGAATAATAAAATTATTTTGGTTGCATTCCGCTTATTTTTTGGGCAAAGCTGGTATAATATAAGGAACAAGATCCTGTCCTCAATATGGTTTAATAACTTTTTCCGTTGAAACAAAAAAGACGCTAAATAGCGCCTTTTCCTTGCAATAATATATGTGTAATTATTAATATATTATGAAAATGACAAAGTAAAAAGCTACAGTGCTGAAAAAATACGTACTGTTAGACCACCCGAATATCCCTCTAATGTTGCAGTCAAATCTGCATGATTCACTGTTGGCTTCCATTCCCCCTTCACACTCTGGTTAACAATATGTATATGGCACTTCTCACCTCCTGATGATTTGTGGCGTGAACACGCCTATTAAACGAATAACTCTAAAATGATGACTCCATAAGGCGGCATACTAACCTCGCCTTCTATCCATGTATCAGTCAAAAGATCTTTACTCGACTTCTTCATCGTGATGATGACCGATTCACCCGAGTAATTCAGCAAAAAGAGATAAGAGGTTCCGTTTGAAGCTCGAATCCCCACTTCAACTTCACTCGGTACATCTAACCAGTCAGTAACCGGGGAAGTTAAGCCCAATTCATCTATAAGGGAATCAACTACCGGTTCGCTATAGGCAGCACCATAATACCATGCTTTTCCAAGACCGACTATGCGTCTTGTTAATGCAGGCTCACCTTTATAATATTCAGTTGAGTACGTTGCTACAATGTCCACTTCGGTTTTCTTTACGCTGAGAATTTCATTAAAACCAACAGCCTTTGTACCTAAAGGTAACCGGCTGCCCTCCCAATGCAACTCTGCTGGAAGAACGCTACCCTTGATTAAAGTGAAGTCTTCAACATTTATTCCGCAAAGCTCAGCCACAGGTCCTGGGAATGGTCGCATATAGCATTGTCCGCTCGTGTTCTTATAGCCGGTACGCGCGCCAAAGAATATGGTCCCGCCTTGTTCAACATATTTTGTGAGAAGGTCAGCTGTTTCATCAGTCATGATTGCTGGATGCGGATACACAATTACCTTATACTTGGTCAAATCCTCCATGATGGTCTCCTTGCGGAGTGTAATAAGATCCGCTGGAATATGACGGTATTGAAGCTGTTTATACCAAGATCGCTGACTCTGCCACTGAAGAGGTCCATGCCATTTGTCAAACTCTCCATCCCAGATATTATCATAATCCTGCATGATGGCGATTTCGGCTTGGTATGTTGTACCCGCGATCAAGGAGCCGATCTTGGCAAATTCCTCACCGACTTGAGCTACTTCACGCACTCTGCGATTTGGTTGATTGTGATAGTCGTTAATTCCATGCCAATAAATTTCGGTGCCCATTGTCGCTGTCCGCCAACGAAAGTAGACTAGTAAATCGGTTCCGTGCAATACCGACTGATACGACCACAGCCGGATTTGTCCCGGTCTAGGCGAACCCATCTCAATCCGATCAACCCATCCCCCCGGCCCAGCCTGCTGCTCCATGATGCAGAAATTCGACGAAATAGATCGGACGTTAGACAAGTTCATACTCCATGCACGGTCTGCAAGCGGGTCTTCGTCACCCCCAGGAAATATCGTCGAAAATTGAGGATAGGAATCGTATGAAAAGAAATCTAGAAGCTTATCCGTTAACTCGTGACTATCCAGATGTCCAAAAGTTCCGTTAGTAGTGATCCAATGGTGTGGCGCAAGTTTCCGAATGATTTCCGCTTGAATCTTAGCAAAAGAAATCGCATTTGCAGATATAAAACGTTTCTCGTCCAACGCAAGATGTGGATTAGGTGAACTGTTGACCATCGTCCGTGTTAGATATATCTGTTCCCAATCGGTATAAGTCTGGCTCCAAAATATTGTCCCCCAAGCCTTATTCAAATTGTCGAGTGAGCCATACCGTCCCTTTAACCACTCCCTGAACGCAATATGGTCTGCTTTGGAATAAAACACATTCATCTCGCAGTTCAGTTCATTATCAATCTGCCAACCAATGACTGCGGGGTGATCTTTGTAAGCTTCAACCATATTCCTCACGATGATTGAGCAGAAATCTCTGTACTTCTCACTACTGTAGTTGTAGTGCCGCCGCATACCGTGCCTATATAACACGCCATCCATGTTTGCGTTCAATACCTCAGGATACTTGTGTGTTAACCAAGCTGGCGGCGTGGCAGTCGGTGTCCCTAAAATAACCTTTAATCCATATTTATGTGCCAAGTCCATTACCCTGTGAAAAAAACTGAAATCAAATCGGCCTTCTTCAGGCTCAAGCATCGCCCAGGAGAATTCTGCCATGCGAATAACCGATATGTTCATCTCCCGCATTCGACGGAAGTCATCTGCCCATAACTTCTCCGGCCAATGCTCTGGATAATAACAAACGCCTAGTGTCAATTCATCCATTTGGATTGATTTCCTCATTTAATCTACCTCCTCTTATTTCTTCATTTAACTAACAATTGTTTTTTTTGGATTGCTCTTGAATGCGCATATCTTTAGTCTGCACTGAAACTTGGTATTGGTCCTCCTTTTTTTCGATAGGCTATATTCTCTTCAAAAACTAGTTTAACAGCCTCTAATTTTAATTTCTCCAAATAGTTTTGATCGATTCCCAGTTTTCTCTACAAAAAATCCCTCTCCGGCAATAGACACAAATTTTGACCTCGATTTGATCAAGAGTTTGTACCGTTAAAACAAAAAAAGCCACAAAATAGCGACTTTTAATGTTCTCGTTCCTCGATAGTATTAGAGGTTAAATAGCTAAATGTGCCCTCAGTGTAGAACCTGCGTATTCGCTTCTGAACAAACCTCTTTCAACCAACTGCGGCATCAGTTTTTCAAAGAATATTTTCATAGATTCTTCTGAACCGCCCGGAAGAGCTATAAATCCGTCAATAGCCCCAGCCTCAAACCGCTGAATAATCTCGTTCAATACGTCATCAACCGTTCCAACGGAGACCCAATGTGCAGAACCAACGACCTCAGGTCTTGCCAATACCTCTTCCACTGTAGGCTCATACTTCGTAATATACCGGCGCAAAAGCTCAGCATGTGTCCGGCTGCGGACTGGCTGATTTGGATCGGGAAGCATATCGGCAGTTACGCAATGATCCAACTCAAAGCTGCTTAAATCAAGGCCAAGTACTGACTTGAGCGATGCATGTCTGCGCTCCACACTCAAATGAGCATGTGCAGACTTATGCAATTCATGCGCTTCCTCGCGAGTTTCAGCCAAGAAAAAATACAATCCTGGCAAAACTTTGATGGCGTTCGGATCGCTTCCATGTTCCTTGGCTCTTCTTCTCAGATCGGTTCGTAATTCCACGCCGGACTCAAGATCCGGCATCGCCGCAAAGATAGCATCCGCTATTGAAGAGGCAAAATTTCGCCCTGTATCTGACGCGCCTGCTTGAAATAAAGGAATGGACCCCGATGTATGGGCAGGCAAAGTAAGCGGCCCCCGGACACTGAAAAAATCACCTGAATGATGGATTGAAGTAACCTTATCCTTATCAGAAAAAATGCCTGACTCCCGATCAATCACAATTGCTTCGTTCGGGAAACTTTCCCAGAGCTTGCGAAACGACGTCAGTAAATTCCATGGCTTTCGCATATCTTTCTTGCGGTGAAGGCATAGGCGAATCACCGAAACTTTCTGCCCCTTCAATCGAAGTCACGATATTCCAGCCAGCACGTCCGTTGCTGAGCCAGTGTAACGACTGAAGCTGCCTTGCGACAACATACGGCGGATTGAACGTAGTGGAAATTGTTGTCACTAATCCAATTCGCTCGGTTTCACGAGCAATCGCCGCAAACATCATTGTAGGGTCAGGACTACCAAAATTAGCGGAATCGCCCAGCATCTGTGGGCTAACATACAGATAATCCGCCTTGAAAAGAAAATCGAGCTTTGCCTTCTCCGCCATTTTCGCCAAATCAATGTAATAGTCAATGGCCCCCATCTTTTCCACACCGCTGTCTGAGCGCCGCCAACCGTCTCCTTTCATCCATGTTGCAGATAAGGATAACCCAATACATAATTGTCTATTTGCAGCCAATACTATCAACCTTTCTCTATAGAAAAATAATGTTGCCCCTAGGAAATGTTCCGATCAGTGTATGCTCAAGTAGGCAAAGCCAACCGAGTTAACATCCAGGACGAATGCCTCTCCATAGCAACAAGCGCTCGGTGATCATAAAGTGACCTTTCAATTAATCAATAATGATTCTCATTATCAATTACAGTGTATCAAGAACTACAAAAATTGCAAATATACAAATTATGAATGTTATATGTATAAAGACAAAAGCCCTCGAACCTAGAGGGCTTTTGGGATAAATCAGCTATTCATTTGAGTCTAGTTTTGTTTCACTCATCTGCACCGATATTCACGGCCTTCCCTTTCACGCGGGGCTCCCCGTCGATATCCTCGGTTCCGATGATGGTGTTATCCGTTGATCCTGAATCGATCGCTGGTGACGAGGGCTGCAAATGGAAGTCGCCATTCGTGGCATTCACGAATTTAGGATCGACAAACAGAGAATGCGCATCGTTACCCGTTCCCGATTTGTACGTGGCGAATCCCGTATATTCTTTATCTTTCCAGGTCCAGTTGGCCCCCGAACTGCCACCAGGTGCAAAATATAAATTATAATCAACAACATTTCCAGAATTTTGGGTATATCCATTGTAGATCAACACATCAGTCGAACTCGCTACGAAAATATTGTTCTTAATCACGTTGTTTCGTGTATCATACTGAACTAAAAGCTGGCCGCTTCCATCGTCCAATGTATCGTTCTTGTACAGCGTATTGTTCACGATCTTGCTGTTTACCGTTGAGCCACGTTCGTCATCATAGCCGCCCATAGCAATGCCGGTCAATCGGTTGTTATATATCACGTTACTGCGGACCGTAATATTGCTGGTGGCTTTGCCGGCATGCTCGGAGGCTATTTCGACACCGATGTCATTGTTATAGCTGTAGTTCTGCTCAATAATGTTGTCCTTGCCCCCATCTACATAAATGCCGCCGGCCGAGTTGTCATCGCTCTTGTAGGATGGGTTATTTCGAACCGAATTATTGTACACTCGGTTGCCCTTTACCAACCCGTTTCGCACTTGATCGTAAGCAGTATTCGGTGCGGTTCCTTCAAAGCCGATCAGATCGATTCCTATGTTGTCGTTATCGTGAATGAGGTTGCTGGTCACTGCAAAGCCGTTCACATTACCGTTTAAAACAAGCGATTCGCTGGAGCCGAGCACGAGATTGTATAGTTCATTGCCGCTGATTGTAAGGTTGTGAATCGATGCAGGAGCTTTCGTGCCATAAACAGCGATGCCGTGAGCGTCCCGTCCCAGCCGGTCCTTTCCGGTTGGGGTGGCCGTGTTTTTGATGTCGTGGATTTTGTTATCGGACAGATTGATGAAGCTCCCTGCACCGTGAACGTAAATGCCTGTAGGCACTGCGTTCTTGGAAGCTGTGGTAAAATTGCGGATTTCAAACCCCTGGATGGTAACGTAATTGACATCGGCCAATTCGATTAACCCCTCGTTCCCGCTGACCGATAGGCCTGTTCCGTCAACAATGGCGGTTTCGTTGCCATAGCTTGCGAACACGATGGGGCCTTGCGAGGCGGAGCCAGAGCGGGTGATTTTCAGTTTCTCCTTGTAAACACCGCCTCGGACATAGACCTTGCTGCCTGGAGAGACTGTGTCAGCCGCATGCTGGAGCGTTTTCCACGGCGCGTCGCTTGTTCCCGCGTTGGAATCGCTACCAATTGTCGACACATAATATTCGGTACTAGCGGCAGAGGCGGCAGGAGTCAGTAGATTACCGATTGCAAGGCCCAACCCCAAGCTTAAACCTACAAGCAAAAATTTACCGAGTTTCTTCAAGAATTTTCAACTCCCATCCTAATTTAGCTTTCGTCAAATTAACGTTATCATCAGTTTACGGCTTCTTGCAAGCGAAGAACGTCCTCTACCGTCCGTCGGTAAGCTTTCCGTAAAAGGGCCGACAGTACCCCACACGCATTGGTGAATTGCAGTAATTTTTCGCTTTGACAAAGAAAACCTAATAAAAACACCCCTGAAAATATATGTATATTTTCAGGGGTGAATAGCTAACTTAATGCCTCCAATAACACTGACCACTGAAATAAAACATATTGGATGCCGCCTGTATGAAGGGCCTTTATGATCACACACCATGGGAAGACTGCCGATAAATTCATCGACAGCCCTTCTTTTCCAAGTAGTATACTCCTCAATCCTGTTCGCTGGACAATTCCTTGAGCGATTTGATTTTACCATGGGGATGCTGTTCTTGCTTTCGTGACTTCCATGCAGCTTCTTTCCTTCTCTTCTGGTGAGCCATAACAGATATCCTCCTTTGGAAATTGTGAATGTATACTACTTCCTTAAGTTGTCATTTCTCGTCTCTATTCATTCATAAAATTAAATTCGTTGGGTTTTGTTTTTAGTTAGCGGGCATCTCGTTAAAGAATGTGATGTCGTCTATCGGCAGCCGAGTTGTCTGATGACCCGGTTGTGCCGCTTTACCGAGTGCAATCAGCATGATTGGAATGTAGCGGTCTCTAATACCGAACGCTTGCTTAAGCTCGGCCGCATTATAGCCACCCATCGCGACCGTATCGTAGCCGTGAGCACGTGCAACCAGCATGAGCTGCTGGGATACAATACCACCATCGATATGAATGACTTTGTGAAGGCTTTCCTCTGGTAACGAAGCATACGTATGAATCGATCTTTCTACGAACGATTTAGCGGTATCTTCCGCTATATAGCCATGTTTTACTGCTTCGCCGAAAACTTCATCGAGCTTCTTATATCCTTCCGTATCACCAAGCACAACGATCACCGCTGCAGCCTCAGTAACCTGGGATTGATTATAGGCGATTGGCTGCAGTTTTGCTTTCAATTCCTCTGTTTCAATAACCAAGAAGCGCCAGGGCTGAACATTACTCGAAGAAGGTGCAAGCGACGCTTCTTTCAGAATATCCTTAATTTCCTCGTGAGATAGACGAACCGATTTGTCGTAATGACGCACAGAGCGGCGCTCGCGGATGACATCGGCGAACAAGGCGGAGCTCTGGCCAGTATGAGTTGAAGTTGACATTATGAATCCTCCTTTTAAATAAATACTGTTTTTTATTCAGCACAGTTAAATTCAGACTTTGCGGCTAGTCAGAGCTTGAATTCCTACTAAAACGAAGTACCTTGAAAAATCCAAAATATTTACGCTTCTGCGCACAGACATAACTGTGTTCATTATCACACAGATAACCTTAAAAATTAACGCTGCGCGCGGCTTGCATTTAACTGTGGTTTATATTGCACAGTATAAAATCTAAGCAAGCCGCTGTCAACCGTCTTTTTCCAGGTCCATCTAAAGCTTGGCTTCCAGTTGGTTGGCGAGATCTGCAATTGTGTACTTGCTTAATACTCCGCGTATGCTGTCGTCCATTTCTTGAGTAATATCCTCAAGCGTAGATTTCATACATTTACCGAGCGGATGCGTGCCAGCTGTCTCGGTAATACCGAAGGAAAGCCTGCTGCCTGAACGAAATACATCGTATACATCAACCAGTTGTATAGATTCTGCCGGTTTCCTAAGGTGGTACCCGCCGTCACGGCCTTCCCGGGTCCCGATAAACCCTTCCTTTGCGAGAACGGAAAGTATGCGGCGCAGCAAAGAAGGCTCCGACTGAAGATATTTGGCGAGTTCAATACTTGGACAAGCTATGCTTTTGTCTTCCTGCGACAATATAACAAGTGCTTGAACAGCCAGTCCAAACCACTTTGGGTGCTGAGTCGGCGTACAATACTCCTGCTTCAACCTTTACTCTCTCCTTCCAGCTTACTCATAAGTAGTATGAGTAAATTCTACCGAATTCCCTAATATGCTGCAATAGACGAGCTTACATCCAATATATATTTAAATATGATATTGACCTTTAAATGCGAAAATCTCATTAACAGCTTGGTGATACTCCACCAGTTTTTTGAAAAGATTCTCTCATATGTGCAACAGCTTTTTTGAATGGGAGGCTTAACACATGATCTGCGGCTTCACGCAATTGATTTGCAGTCAAGCTTTCCATTTGTAACTTAATACCTGCTCCCATATTGGCGACTTGTCCTGCGATGATCGGTTGATCCGCGCTTTGCGGGATTATAATCAGCGGAACCCCGTAATATAGACCTTCGTGGGTACTGTTCATTCCACCATGTGTAATAAATAATTTAGTGTGTTGCAAGATATCCGTTTGTGGTACATCATTTTTTACGATGAAGTTTTCAGGAACTTCCCCTAAATCGGAAACTTGGGTTCTATTCCCAATCGACATGACAACCGTATGATCCGTGTTCCCAAATGCCTCAATACAAAGCTTATAGAAGTCAATTGCTCGGTTAAAGACTGTACCCAATGAGATGTAAATTGGTTTTTTTTCCTTGATTGCAGTAAAATCGAAGCTTTCTTGCGTTAATCGTGAAGAGATGGATGGACCTACAAATTTATAAGTTTGGTCGAATGCTTCTCCATAAGGTTGAAACTCTCTTGTTGTATATACGATTGTAAGTGGTGCAGGATTACAAAACACTTCGTAAGGTGAATGGATCTCCACTCCATATTTCTCCTTTACCATTGCCGTCAGGTTTTGAAATTTATCATTTATAGGTTTAACTATATCTTTAGGGACATTAATGGAGAATTGTTCCATAATATGATTGAATGATTCTTTTGTCTGGGCGAAAGAAGTACAAGAATTGATTGCAGGAAGCTTAAGAATTTGAGCAAGTATACGTCCACACCCAAACATGGAATCATGGATGATATAATCAAAATGCTCTCCTTTGATCTGTTCGAGAACGCTTGGAATGATGATATCTGCCGTAAGTAAAAGACCGTTAATTCTTTCCAGCAAATAATCTCTTCCACCTGAGATAAAAGCTTTTATAAATTTTTGATCGTCAAATGTTCGTACTGAAGCTCCCGTCCTCTCGATACGCTCCCGAAAGGCTTCTATAGAAAAGTACACTACCTCTTCTCCGCGCGAAATAAGCTCCTGTACAACTCCAATGGTTGGATTGATATGTCCCTCTGATCCACCATTAATAAATAAAACACGCGCCATTTCAACCGCTCCTTAGTTCATTTTCTTCAGTAAAATTATCCGTTTCTGATTCTAACATGTTCTCTGAATTTCAGGGTGCTGCTTCTCTAATGAACATTGTAGCTGCTTTCTCAAGTTAATATACTTTCAATCGTCTCCGTCTCCATAACTTGTTTATTATTCTTTTAAGTTAGTAGGTTGTAAGACGACATTTGAATTGATTCGATGTATATTCTTACTCTGCAACAAAAAAAGCCGCCAAGTTGGCGGCTTTGCATACAGCAAAGACTTGTTTTCATGCTGGACACTGTTGGATAACGTTAAATACTCATGGTTTACTGGATGACTATTTGTTGGCTGAATCGCTATAAACCGTGCTTAATCTTGATGTCGCCCTAATACCATTAGGGCCTTCAATGATAATACGACCTTGTTCCGTAAGGCTGGATCCTTGCCAGTCAGTGGCCATATCCAGATAATCAAGACCCGGGCTGTTTCCTTTCCAAGACCATGCAAGATAACCTACGCCCTTTTGCTCAGCGTAACTCATAATGGTAGCCTCATCCACATCACCGCTTGTATGCTTAATACCAAATTCTCCAATCAGCAGAGCCAGGTTTTTATTCAGTACATTATCCATATTGCTCTTTACTGTGGCGGCATTTCCGCCGGCATATTCGTACATATGAATGGAGAACATCGTATTTTTAAGTGGATCTGCATCAAAGACTTCTGTTCCGTAGTCAAAAATAGATTGCGGGTACTGCCCCCATCCTGCACCGTCAACAATAATTGTATTTTTGATGCCAGCATTTCTGAGCTTAGGAATAACAGACTTATAACCTTGCGCCCAGCCTCCTCCATCCCAGGTTCCATACCATTCGTTCGCGATATTGAGGATGACGGTGCTTTCTTTCCCAATGAGTGCGCTTTTCATTTCAATCCAGTAATTAGCGATATTATCCAATACAGCAGCGCTGTCAGACCCTGTGCCATCATGGACTTCAAGAACAACGACCAATTTGTTTTGCTCTGATAATGTGATTAAATTTTGTATCGCTGACAGATCATCTTTCGTCCATTGCTGACCATCTGACAGTACGATTCTAATAGTATTCGCTTCCGTTTTCGCAATGGCAGGGATCGCTACAGACTCTTGTCCCTTATACCAGGTATAAGCGTGATTGATTCCCCTCATCACAAACGGATTTCCCTTGGCATCGTAGAGCGTTGTTCCGTTAATATAAAAACCTGTATTCTCAGTTGTAGAATTCGTCGTAACTTTTATGATATTACTTGCTGCTGAAATATTTCCTGCTGCATCCCTGGCTTTTACAGTGAAGCTGTATGCTGTATTAGCGGTAAGTCCCGTCACCGTATAACTTGTCGTGGTTGTTGAATCGACTAATGTTGTTCCATTATACACATCGTAGCTGGTAACATCTACATCGTCTGTTGATGCGGTCCATACAAGACTTACCGAAGTATTTGTTTTGGAGTAGCTTTTCAGATTTGTTGGTGCTGTTGGTGCCGTCGTATCAGGGGTTGAGTCAACAAGCGTAAACTTCCACTTCTGCTGATCATTTCCGTTATCCGTCCATTGCTGCACATTTGCCCCGTCATTAGTATAACCCCCGATTACATCCAGCGCTTTACCGCTAGATTGTACAAGCAGCTTATAATATCCATCGCCGACGTCAATCATTTTCCATTTTTGATTAGTTAAATCGCTGTCTGTCCATTGCTGTACACTAGCACCATCTTCTGAGGAGCCTCCGGCTACTGTTAATGCTTTACCGCTGGATTGTACAATCAATTTATAATATCCGTTGCCAACGTCAATGACTTTCCATCTCTGCCGAGCGCTGCCGCTGTCCGTCCACTGCTGCACCTTCGCTCCATCGGCAGTTGAGTCTCCTGCTTCCAGATTTTTGCCGCTATGCTGTGCCGTTAGTTTATATGTTTCACCTGAAACAATATTTGTGTTAGCTGTGGTGGTGGTAACATCAATCACATTGCTTGTATCTGACACGTTACCTGCGGCATCTCTAGCTTTCACGTAAAAGCTGTACGCCATGTTGGCTGTTAAGCCGGTAACGATGAAGGATGTCGACGCACTGGAACCTACGAGGTCTGATCCTTTGTAGATGTCGTAGCCTGAAACACCTACATTGTCTCTAGATTCCGTCCACTGCAAGCTTACTGTCGTATCCGATACAGAGGAACTAGCCAGGTTGGAGGGCGCTGTTGGAGGTGAGTTATCCTCCGGCTGGTCAGCTGAATGCACTTCAAATTCCCAAAGGGAATATCCGTAGCTGGTAGCTCTTTCAATGCCGCTCATTTTTACATATCTAGCGTCTGTTGCTTCGAAAGATATCTTATCGATTCCTCCATCTCCAGTCGTGGTGGAATAGACGGTAGTCCAATGATCATCATCCGTCGATGTCTGAACTTGGTAAGACTTCGCGTAAGCGGCTTCCCAGTTAAGCGTAACGCCATTGATTTTGGTGGTGCTACCGAGATCTACACTTATCCACTGCGGATTTGAATATTGTGAGGACCATCTAGTTAGCGGGTCACCGTCGATCGCAAAATCAGCCACTTTACTCGAATCTTCGACGGAGCTTGCGGTTGCCGATTGGGTAAGCCTAGTATTATCGGAAGCGCTCACATTTTTGATCGGCAACATACTCATAAGCAGTCCAAACAAAATCAAGCATGTTATGGTTTTTTTCATTCCCAAACCTCCTATTGAGCATAATAAACAGCTAATTGGTTACCCCTGCGTCTCATAGATTTCAATTCCAATCTCCATCCTTGAGGCATGGCAAAGTCTTCTCCTTTCCGTTCAAAATTGGGACAAAAACAAACGTGGAACAACCCTTAAGTAACCGCTTTCTTTTACAACTAAAAATTTATTCGCTTTAATAGATTTTCTGTATCATTCCCAGCGATGAAATTTTATCAAAGCGACCTAAAGCATATATATTTTTGTTTTCCAGTACTATGCCTTGATGATCAAAAAGTTTTAAAATCTGTTTTCCTAACTCCATGGTAGGGGTCCTAAAAATGCAAAACAAGACAACTTTCTCCCAATAGTTGTCTTGTTTAGTTTTGTTATATTTATATAGTTGTCGATTAAACTCGATATTCTCAGGGTGGTAATCTTGTTTACCAGAAATATAAATCGCTCCCCTTGAGCTTGAACATAGCTTCTATGAAAAAATAATCGCCATAAATGATGGATTGATGATGAGTAGTGGCATGGTATGAGGCAGAGCCGTTCTTGAGGATGCAGTCACAGCCAGTCGTCCAGTCGACATGTAGCGCCTGCAGCAGTTTTATCGCTGCTCGCAAATACATATCCTTCTCATGCAACCCTACCACTTTGGCAATCTCGATCAGACCACAGGCGGCAATGGCTGCAGCCGTCGAATCCTCAAGCGCCGGTTCTTTGGGCTGTCTGAAATCGACTGGAATAACCCCATTTTCAGGAATATTGGCGATAAAATAATGGGCAACCCTCTTGGCCGTATTCAGATACTCTTCTTTTTGCGTATGGTTATAGCTCATCATGAACCCATACAATGCCCAGCTTTGCCCCCGCGTCCATGAAGATCCTTCCTCGTACCCCTGTCCGCCATAGGTTTTTACCACTCCACCTACAAATGGATCCAATTCGACAATATGGTTGACGGACCCATCTGCTCTCACAAAAGTATTCATGGTCATGTCCGCATGCTTTACAGCAATCTGCCGAAAACGAGGATCGCCGGTTTCTTCGGAAGCCCAGTACAAGAGCGGAATGTTCAACATGCAGTCAATGATGGCCCAGCCTCTGGTATCTTCGCCTTCTAGGTCGTTCCAGGCTCGGATGAATTCCCCTGCCAGATTGTAGCGACCTGCAAGTAGGTTTGCCGCGTGCATTGCCCGTTTACGGGATACTGGATTCTGGGTGAGTTTAAAGTTAGCCACACTCGTGGGGAGCCACATGAAGCCTACATCATGATGCAGACCATAATAATTATGAAAGCAGGCATCCAGTTTCTGCTCAGAGATTTCAGCAACGTCCTTGTATCTCGGATTGCCTGTTGCATGATACATCTGCCACAGCATTCCCCCCCAGAATCCGTTGGTCCACCAATTTATTCCATCCGCTTCCGTATGGGTAGGATTGCAGACTGATCGGTCATCATGTTCACCATCGATTGTTGTATACGGGATTTTGTTTCTTGATTTTTCGCTGAGCCACTCCATTTTAGCGATGATTTGGTCTATGATCTCGTTAACCCAAACGGTTGTGCTATCTAAAGTAAGCATGAATTTCATCCCTTCTTTTTTCTCTAATATGAAGACAACCCCAGCCTGTCGCGAAAATAACCAAACGTGGGCTTAACCATTAATGAAAATAGACGTACCCCTCTATTTCTCTTTCTGCGGAGAAGTATGGTCTAAAAGACTTTCCAGAGGAAGATATTCAAAATAGTCAAACCAGGCCTCCTTGCTCTGCCTATCCAGATCTTGGACACAGATTCCGACAAAAGCTCCTGTAAATCCGAGTTTGCCTCCATATTCGTCTGACAGTGTGCCAAAGTCCTGTGGATTACATACGGCAGTCCACTCCTGCCCGTCAGGAGATGCATAGAATATCAAATCCCGTCCATGAATTACGGCTTTCAAATAGTATTGCTTCCAATCTACTACTGAAAGCTGCATTGTCGAAATCTCATCATATTTGCCTGCCTTAGATAGGATTACACCTAGCGTAACTCCACGGATTTCGTCGCCAGTCACTCGTAAATAGTAGTAATCTCCATCATCGTAGTAGCAAACCAAACCGGCCATTTCATAAAAGCTTTCCGGCTTAAATTCCATGCAGGTCTCCACCGAGCAATGGAAATGCTGGATTGGGCGGGCAACCATGCTTTGATCATGTAAAGACGCAAGCGATTCTCTTCCGCGTAAGCGCAAGAATCCGGGTCTGTCGGTCAGGCTTACCCATGAGGGATCGAATGGGACACGCAGACTTTGATACGCAAAGCCAATGTCCTCCCTGTCAAAGTGGTCTCTAGGTTCTTCTGCTGGAAAAGGATGGCTTGGCAGGTTCGGAGCTTCTGTCTCCAGAGCCGGTAATTTGCCGCCATGGCTCAGACGTAGCCAGCCATCTTCGGTCCATATACACTTCTGAATCGCTGTTTCCCTGCCGAGCGGATTCGTTAAAGAAGTGTCAGAAAAAGGCCTGGTACACAAATGGGCCATATACCACTCCCCGTGCTGCGTTTCGACCAGCGTCCCATGACCCGCCTGCTGCAATGGGTATGTTGGATCGTGCGCCGTGGTCATGAGCGGAAAATGGGGGTCAGTTTCATAAGGTCCGGTCAGATTGCGGCTGCGCGCAAGAGTTACCATGTGCTGAACCCCTGTTCCGCCCTCTGCGGTTAATAAATAATAGAACGCTCCCCGTTTATACAGCTGGGGTCCTTCTGTAACGCCTACTGGCGTGCCCTTATAAATTTCGTGTATTGGTCCAATCAGGGATTGAGACTTTGCATCATATTCCTGCATGATAATACCTGAAAAGTTGTTGTGATTTTTTCTGAAGTCCCAACGCATATTGAGCAGCCACTTGCGTCCGTCATCGTCATGGAACAGAAATGGATCAAAACCGCTGCCATTCAGTCTTACCGGTTGGCTCCAAGGACCCTCAATGCTTTTCGAACAAATGATATAGTTATGCAGATCCTTATACACTCTGCTGCGCGATTTTACATCCGTAAATAACAAATAAAATAAACCATCATCATAGGAAATTGCAGGCGCCCAGATTGATCCGGATGCGACATTGCCTCTTAAATTAACTTGAGAGGATTCTGTAAGAGCTCTGACTGTCAGCCTCCAATGAATCAAGTCCCGAGAATGGTGGATTTCCACACCAGGAAACCACTCAAAAGTAGAAGTAGCCATATAGTAGTCATCCCCGACTCGGATCAGAGAGGGGTCAGGATGAAAGCCAACCAGAACAGGGTTAACAATTTTGTTCATGTCTAAGGAGAACCTCCTGTAGAGTAATTTGTTAAATGGAAGGAAGAAGGATTTTTCATCCTTTTGTGGCCCCTGACGAAATTCCTTTAATGAAGAACTTTTGCATAAAAACGAATGCAATAAGCACAGGAACAACGGACAAGGCGGTTCCGGCGAAAATCATATCCCATCTTGACGAAAACTCCCCGATATATCGATAAATTTCTACAACCATCGTTTTGGGTTCACCGGATGGAAGTACTAGCATTGGCAAGAGAAAATCGTTCCAGATGCCAAGCCCGTTCAATACGACCATACTAGCCGTAACCGGACCTAACAACGGAAATACAATTCTCCAGAAAATAGTGTACCTGCTACAGCCGTCAATCTCTGCTGCTTCTTCAATTTCCTTAGGAATCCCTTTTACAAAGCTTGTGTAGAGCAAACATCCGAAGCCCACAGCGCCTGCGATATAAATAAAAATCGGTCCTGCTAGACTTCCGTAAAGACCAAGGATTTTAAGCTCTTTGAATAACGGAATCATGTAAGCCTGAAAAGGAATCATCATCCCGGCAAGAAAATAAAGGAACACGAAATGGGTCCATTTGGCGTTTCTTCTTTCAATCGCATACCCTGCCATCGGAATAATCAAGATTTGCATAACGATTGAAACAACGGTCAAGATGAAACTATTGACAATTGCTTTTGGGAACTCAGTCTCAGTCAACAAATATTTGAAATTGCCTAGATACAGTGAGGTCGGAAATGACAGAGCATCGCGCATAATTTCACCATTGCTTTTGAAGGCAGACATTAGGTTAAATAGAATCGGAAAAAAGAATACGACCGCTACTAGCAGAGTAACCACGAACAGGATCACTTCGCCTATTTTTTGGCGTGCTTGCATGCTCATATCAATACTGCACCTCCCTTTTTCGGAGAATTTTCACTTGAATAATGGTAATGATCAATATAATGACAAACAATACTATAGCAAGCGCAGTGCCGAAGCCCTGTCTCAATTCGCCAAAGCCTACCTTGTAAATAATGTAGGTCAACGTTTCAGTCGCAAAGCCTGGTCCCCCATCCGTCATAACAGCAATTTGATCGAATATTTTTAGTGCACTGATCATGGAAAGCACCATACATACGGTCATAGAGCCAGCAAGCAGCGGAAAGGTAATATAACGGAACTGCTGCCAGCCATTCGCTCCATCAATGCTTGCGGCTTCGGACAGGTCTGCTGGGATTCCCTGTAGCCCTGCCAGATAGATGATCATGTAATAACCAGCACCTTTCCAGACCGTGGACAGAATGATGGACAGCATTGCGTATTTGGGGTCTCCCAACCAATCGACAGCCCAGCTTCCAAGTCCGACTGTGTCTAGGATTTTATTTACAACGCCAAAATTATAATTAAGGATCATCGCCCATACGAAGCCCATAACGATCCCGCTAAGCAAAGTGGGAAAGTAAAAAATACTGCGAAATAAATTTTTGAACCACCTTATCCTATCAACCATCAGGGCCATGGCAATCGCTGCTATGTTTTCCAGAATGACTAGACTTATGGTCATGATGAGTGTGTTCTTAAGCGCATTATGAACCCGGGGACTATTCCATATCTCAACAAAATTTGCGAAGCCAATAAATCGGATATCCTCGCTTATTCCATTCCAAGAGGTAAAGCTGAGATAAACACTGCCAAGGGTAGGAACGATAACAAACAAGGTGTACAGTATCAATGATGGAAGTATAAATATTATGGCAAAGGGGTGCTGCTTTTTCTTTTTTAGGTGAGCTGTCGCTGTAGCAATGCGCCCTCCTGTTGATGCTGTGGGTGCTCTCATACAATCCATTCCTTCCTATAAAGAGGAACCACTTAGGAGCTGATTCCTCCAAAGGTTTTATTTCACATCGAATTCGCCTTCACCTGATTGTCATATTCTGTGTCCACCTGCTGCATATAAGTCTTGACATCTCCGTCGTTCACGACCATCTCCTGCAGCTTTTTGTAGAACCAGTTGCGGAACTGAGGCTGTATCAAGTTTTCTCCCCACCAGTTATTAATAGCCAAAGACTTTGTAACATTCGGGTCGTTCATCAGATCAAGAGCCACCTGCATGGCTTCCCCGGTCTTATACTTGACTTTCTCTTTCGTAGACGGAATTCCGTTAATGCTCGCAAGATACTGCGAATATTGCTCTGGCTCGAAGAAAAAACGAATAAATTTTTTGATCGCTTCTGTTTTCTCAGGGTCCTTGGCTACTTCAGCGGACAAGGACCATCCGGCAGGCGATGGAAGCCCTATAATATTCACTTTGCCGTTGCGGTCAGGCACCGCATAGAAGCCGTATTCAAAGTTCGGGTCAGCTTCTTCGATTTGTGAAAACATCCAGGTCCCAGAGTATAGTTGAGCGGCTTTGCCTGTAATCAGAAAGGAAGCCGTTTGATTGTCAGGAGTACTAAGCCAACCTTTATCCACATAATTTTTGAACAGTTCTTTATAATCCGTCATCGCCTGTACGACATTTTCATCCGTAAAGCTGACTTTCTTGGCTGTTTTCTTGGAATTCCAGTTTGGATCTTTTGAATACACATCATCAATAAGAAACTTGTTTACCCAAAATCCCATATGAAAAATGTCTTTTCCACCAACCACAAGCGGAGTCATTCCGGAAGCCTTCAATTTTTCTTGGATGGAAATGAACTCGTCATACGTTTTAGGAAGCTCAGTGATCCCTGCTTCCGCATATGCTTTTTTGCTGTAAATAATGCCTTGGGGTGCATTCATTGATAAAGGTGCATTCCACACTTTACCTTCTACTGCCGGAGGTGAATCTAGCAACTGCACTAAGTCTGAAGGCAGCTCAACGATTTTGCCCGCATCAGCAAAAACTTCTGTATCCCGCATCTCTACCAGATCAGGAAACTCGCCAACCGCATCCTTCGTTTTCAGCCAATCGAGGTAGGAGCTGCTGGAGTTTTCACTGTAATCCTTTACTTTAATATCAGGATTGGCCTTCATGAATCTTTGGATGGTATCGGCTATCGCTTTTTTAGCAGCCGGATCTCCTGAGGCATATCCAATGGTAAAGCTCACTTTATCTCCCTCATGATCAGACCTCGTTCCATTCGTATCGCTGTTGCTTCCACTACAAGCTCCCAAGAACATGGTCGTTGTAAGCACTAGTGCACTTAACGTAAATTTTGCCATTTTCAGCATAGCTACTGAAACCCCCTCTTTAATGTAATAAAAGCTGTTGAAAGCGGCTGTGTCACATAAGTAAGCGCTTTCGTTATTTAGAATAACATTGGCTGGTTTTTACTTGTATGAACTTTTTTAAGCCTCATATGGGGGGAATTTAAGAATGAAAAAAGAACGGACGAGTCATCCGCTCTTGATGCAGGCTTTACTTTTCAGGGATAGGGAAACAGAGCAGCACAGACGTTCCAATATTTTCATGACTGCTTACGGATAGCCCATATTGTTCTCCGTACATGGAACGTACTCGCTCGTGCACATTTTTTAAACCAACGGATCTGCTGAGAGCATCAGGCTTATTCAGGATTTCAGTTATACGCGCCAAAGTCGCTTTATCCATGCCTACACCATCATCGTAAATCGTTATCGCCAGATTTGTTTCCCACTTTTCCACAGTGATCGCGACAGTACCTCTTTTCTTCATTCGTAGCCCGTGCTGGATTGCGTTTTCTACGATTGGCTGCAAGGATAATTTTAAGATCGGCCAATCCATTTGAACATCCTGAGAAATATCACAGCGGAGTGTATATCTGTTCTCATAACGGACCGAAATAATATAGAAATAATCATGCAGGTGTTCAAGCTCTCTGGATAGAATTACACGGTCTTCACCGTAATCAATGACGTATTTCAATTGATTGGCCAAGGAGTGAATCATATCAGCGACCTCATCAGCCTCCTTATCCACTGCATTCATCCGTATAACTTCTAAAGTATTGTAGAGATAATGAGGTCTGATTTGGCTTTTTAGTGCATTCAGCTCAGTCTGTTTCTGCTTGATTTGAGCCACATAGGCCTCATCAATGTGTGCTTGAAGACGTTCGACCATCCGGTTAAAGCCTTGGGTCAATCTGCCCATTTCATCGTTGCTGTTCACTGGGAGGTTCATGTCCAATTTTCCAGATTCCACGACAGCCATTTGCTGTATCAGATTTTGGATGGGCGAAGCGAGACGGCGGGAGAACCAGGTACCCATAATAATCAGCACTAACGAGCAGATCAGAATCGCAATATACACGGTAGCCCTCGCGGAAAAAAGCTGATCAAACAACCCCTCGCGATGAATGCCAGCAATCAGCCTACCGTTTAGAAAGGGGATTTCCTCCTGCAACACAAGCATTTCATTTTTATTAGAATTCAATAATAATTTTTCATTCAACCTGGCATCTAAATGACCGAAGTAAATATCATCCTTGCCATCGATCAGTACCAGTTCATCTTGGTCTCCAAGGTAAAGCTCACTTAAAAACCGATTAAACATAGACTTATCGATATCCAGAAACAGCGTACCCACCACTTTATGTTCATGCTTGAGAGAGCCTGAAGTATCGATCAAATTTCGCGCTATAGTGAAAACGTCACGCCTTGCACCGGGAAAATATTGGTCCTGATGAGTTGGGAAGATAGCCACCTTCGAAGGCTGGCTGCTCATTTTCTCTCTCCACTGACGGAAAGGGAGGAATTCGCTTCTAAGCCCCCTATTCTCCCTTTCTTGGTAATAGATTTTCTCGTCGGCTTCCCGCACAAAATAAGCGCCTGTAATATAAGGGTCGCTATATAGTACGGTTTTCAAAAATGAGTCGATAGGAGTTGAATTAATCTGCTCTAGTTCATTGACATTATAGGTTTGGTTCCGACGTATATTTTCTGATAACCCTTCATAACGAACGTTATACATAAGCTTCGAAATATCATTGTACTGCTGGAAGGCAGAATTAATATTGTAGCTCATGTACATCACCATTTGCTGTAAGTTGCTGGTTGTATATCGCTCCACATAGCCTGAGAAAATCTGAACGGAAAAGAAACTAAGTGCGAATAAAGGAATAAGCCCAACCAAAATAAAAGAAGCAGAGAATTTAACGAATATACTTTTAGGTATCGGTATCCATGAACGCATGAAGGAGCACCTACTTCATTATGATTGTGGTTGGCGGAAGGATTGCCGATACTCTTGCGGCACCTTGCCGAACTTTTTCTTGAACATATCGCTGAAATGCCTCACATTGTTATATCCTACTTGCTCGGCAATTTCGTACACCATCAGATCACTCTCTATAAGCAGCTTGAGGGCATGTTTCATTCGCACATCAGTGACGTGGTTTTTAAAATTTTGGCCGGTATGCTTCTTGAAAAAGCTGCTAAAATAGTAAGAGTTCATATAAAAAAGAGCAGCCATGGACTCCAGCGTTATATTGCTTGCATAATGCTCTTCGATATAGGTCTTAATCTTGATAAGCAATGCACTTTCTTTTCTTGTCAGCTTGCTTGCAAGCTGCTGCAGCATTTCCGATAAAATCTCCTCAATAACATGAGCAACATCGGCGTAGGAAGGACAAGGCGCCAGTCTTTCCAGTAGGGCTCCTTGCTTGCTACTAATGTATTCCATTCCTCCCCCGATCTCTGTAAGCTCCTGATTGATGGTCAAGATAGAGTTGTAAACCCCCGAAATGGCCAAGTTCTTATTCTCCCCGGTTTGAATCCTGATCTGCTCAAGTAACTGCTCTATCAGTAGTTGAAGCTGTTCCTTCTGCTGGTTAATCAGCGCTTTGACCAAATCAGATTGAAGCTCTGTAATGGTTCTATTCTCTGGCTGGACCCTCGTGAGCTCGTCTCCATACCGAATGACTTGATTCATTCCTATAAAATAATTTATTTTAAGCGCTTTCAAAGCAGAGCGATAGGATTTCGTAGTTTCTTCAATCCTCGTTACACTGAGCCCTATGCCGCACGAAACGCTCAATTTTAAATAGCTGTTAATTTTATGGTGAAGGTCAGTGGCCAGTTGAAGGGGGTATTCTCTCTGTTCATGTTGGATTAGAAGTGCAAAGCCCCCTTCTTTCTGAACCAGCAATCCGTTGCCCGCGTTCAGTTCCTGATCTAATGTCTCTCTAATGATATTGGATAAGGCAAAGTTTACTAGATTGCGTTCCCGCTCCTCCCACTGTGAGCTGTTGGTATTCTCATCAATCTCCAGCACACACACGGTAGTCAATCGGCTTATCGCTATGGCTCCCATTTGTGTGAGTGCGGTGAGTGTCTTTTGTTCCCCATCCAACAACCCGTCAAGCAGCTGTTCTATTGTTGTCAAGCGATTCTTTTTTTCGTAATAAGTCAACATCTCTTTATTGCGCTCACCGTTGGATTCTTCCCGGAGGATTGAGGCTGCCTTTGCTATTACCTTTTCGAGCTGATTTTTATTTATAGGTTTTACCAGATAATCCAGCGCTCCTAACTGAATAGCTTGACGGGCATAGACGAATTCTTGAAAAGCGCTGATAAAAATAACTTTGGCATGGAATCCTTGTTCATTCAATTCTGAAATAATATCAATGCCGCTTCCACCTGGCATGCTAATATCGCTGATAATGAGGTGAGGTTCATGTATACGTATTAGATCGCGGAGTTCTTTCCCATCATTAGCTTCACCAACAATGGTAATCCCAAGCTCTTTCCAGGAAATCAGTTTTTTTAAGCCGCGTAATATGACAGGTTCATCGTCTGCAAGCAATAATTTAATAGTTTTCATGAATAAGTCCTCCTTGCTTGAGCTTATTACTTGTTTGTATGTTCTTAAACCCTATTTTTGTTTCATAAAATATCATGCGAATGAAAACATATAAATGAACTTATTGCATCTTTATGTGTGGTTTTTTTAACCAATTGTTTGAATATGCTGGCCTCTACTCCAGTTGTGGACTTCAGCCAATAGTTGCATGTGTTGTTGGAATTCACTAGTTTTTATGCATATTTCTCTAAAAAAAACAGCATACCTCTCCTTCTCCATTCTGCTATTGTGTTTCTTGAATAAACAGCAAAGGAGGAGATTTTCTGAACAGAATGTATAAACTATACCAAATGAGTATGTGGAGACGAATGACAGCCCTTTTTTCTGCCCTAATTTTTGCCGCCATATGTATACCTTGGTCGCCAGCATCTGCTTCGGTGTCTACAATGGAACTGCCGAAGGCAACCGATGCTGTAGAAATTATGGAAACAACCAACAACGGATTTCTGCATCCCGGGATCGGAGTAACCAAGGACATTCTTGAAAACATGCGGGCACAAATTATGGCGAAGCAGGAACCCTGGTATTCGTATTATAAGGCCATGTTGGTATCGTCAACCACCTCAAAGTCGATTACATCAAGCAACCAAAATCCTATGGAACCAACGAAACCGGCCAGTGATGCTTTTAACAGCCAGAGTTTTAACTCGCGATTTATATCCGATGGTTTGAAAGCGTATACACAAGCACTGCTATATTATATTTCAGGCGATGAAATCTACCGGGCTAATGCTATGCGCATTATTCGCATTTGGTCCCAAATGGACCCTGCGAAATACACCTATTTCACCGATGCTCACATTCATACTGGGATTCCGCTGAACCGGATGGTAACAGCCGCAGAGATATTGCGGTACTCCAGTTGCAAGACGGAATCCTTGAGGTGGACGGACCAGGATACGGCCAATTTCAGCAACAATCTCATTATTCCGGTTACGGAAACGTTTCTTCACGATAACAATCATTTCATGAACCAACACACTTATCCCCTGCTGGGAGCTATGGCAGGATATATTTTTACAGACAACACCGATAGATATGAAGAGGCTGTAGAATGGTTTACTGTGAACAAAACGGCAACAGATCAAGGAATTAACGGCTCAATTAAACAACTATTTCGTCTAGTTGACACCAATTCTGTAACGGGAGAGAAACTGGATAAACCGGTCATCCAGCACGTGGAAATGGGCAGGGACCAGGCTCACGGCGCGGGAGACATTACAAATGCAGCGATTATTTCCCGAATGCTTCTTGCCCAAGGTACAAAAATAGATCCGGTAAAAGGCACGGTCTCAAATGCTCCGAATGCGGTGGATATTTTTGATTTTCTGGATCACCGAATTCTGACGGCAGCCAATTATTTTTGGCAATACATGTTGGGATATGATACCCCTTGGACCCCAGTGGTTTATACCATGGATGCGAATGGTAACCCAATGGGCATCTATAGGACGATATCCGATTTTTATAGAGGTAGAATGAACACCGCCCAGTTTTGGGACATATACTACTATTATACTTACAGCAAAGGAGTCAATCTCTCAGAGAAGGCGCCGTACTTTTATGAAGCGTTTAGAAAACGTATCCCACCAAATTATTATTACAAAGGTACACTATCCAAAGCATGGGAGAGTCCAGACGGTGGCGGTGATTTCTGGTTGTATATTCCTCCGGCAGCCGTTTTGGAGGGGTCAAATAATGTCCCGAAGGAAATGACAAGTGATGCTGTAGTAGAAATTGAAGACCGATACACAGCTCTTGACAGCCGTTCGACAACCAAGCAGGAAGGTACAATTTCCTATGTGGAAATTACAGCAACGGACGAGGGCAGCACTATTGTACCTTTGAATCTTTCCTTCGGTCAGCGAACCTCCACCAAACTCATCGGCTTGAAAATCAGGACCCAAGGAATCGCAACTCTTGAACTAAGTAAAGAAAAAAACTCTGTTCCTTTCCATACGATTTCGCTGCCGGATACAAAAGGACAATGGAGATATGTCACCTTTGATATGTCCATCGACAGAGTTTCATATGCTCAGATGGATGAAAACTATAGTCTTATGTATATGAAGGTAAAGGGAAACGGTGCCCAGGTAGACCTGGATCACTTCCATGTCCTGGCGGGTAGCCAGTTGTCCGTTCCAGCGTTTGCCTCCGGATCATCCACACTGAACTTATTTATGTATACAGGCGGAACGATCAACGCAGATTTTTCGGCTACGGATTCGAGCGCTTCAGGTATCATTACCTATGAAATGGCAGATGGGCCTAAGGGCGCCATCTTGGATGCCCACACCGGCGCCTTCACTTGGACTCCTACGCAAATCGGAACAAGTTCTTTTACCATCGTGGCCAGCGACGGGACCTCATTAGCTACGAAACATGTAAAAATTGAGGTGACAGCTGACCGACCATCTGCTGTTACTGCAGCTACCACCGGATATAATTCGGCTGAGAATTATGTGTCAGCCTCCCTTGCGACTTACACAAATGCATATACAGACGTTATCAATCATATTGCAACGGATACAGATGCAGCGTTTTATGCCAAATTGCAAACCGTTCGTGAGGCAGTAGAAGGATTAGAGCTTCTAAATATCAATTTGCAGGATGGAAGCCTCAACTTTGTGAAGATGCTATCTACGTCTTCCTTCGGCAATTATTTATCAAGTCTCACGGATCATAATGACAACAGTTATGTCGCTTACGGATTGGCTTCGAATCAGTACCATACCCTTGACTTTGGAAGTAAGTTTAAAATCAATGCGCATGTTTTCGATGTCCAAGGCAGAAGAAGCTTTCCCGAGCGGATCTCCGGTCTTGCCGTGTTTGGCTCGAATGATGAGAAGAATTGGACCCGTTTGACGGATCAGCTCACTGTACGAACCGAAGAAAAGCAACGGCTTTACGTGAGGAATGAGTATAAAAACACCCCTTTCCGCTTTTTCAAGCTGGCGATAATCGAGCCGCAAAGTACGATGTTTGAGATCAGTGAATTGCGAATTTACGGTCAACGTCATGAATTTTAAGTAAAGTGCCCCACACCAAACAAACAATCCTCTACCTATTTGGTAGAGGATTGTTGCTTTCTTACGCTTCCTATTATGTATCTGTGCGCACATCATCCCAATCCTGTCCCATGTAACCAGTGAGCCATTTTAGCACACGATGACGTTCATACACTACACCATCATCCAGATTTCCAGGGGCTGGCTGTTTATGAATACGGCTATCCACACACATCCAGTCGTAACGACAGATTAAATCGGCTTCATCTAAAATTTCCTTGCTACTGCGCAGCCTTGAGCTTGACAGAAAAGCCTCAAATGAGTCAAATTGCTGCAACTTTGAAACAGACAATGGCACGTCGCAAATACCAGTTGGGTCACCTAGCTTCTCAAGATGGCCCAAAGCCCATAACAGAGTCCAAAAGCCTTCATAACGCCAGGAGAACTGGACACCCTCTGACTCATCGTCATACTCATTGGATAGGAACCTCTTCTCTTCTGGTGAAAAGAAACAGTCCGCGCCATACTGATCAGTCACTTGATTTATCATTCGATTCGTATCATCCATGCTTTCGCCCGCACCGATACACTCGCCTTTCAGGGCTACAATACACAAAGCAACGGCACGGCCAGCCACTTCCTTAAGGGAACGGATGCTGTCTGCGGCTTCATCTCCTAGCCTTCCTGGGATCGGCGGCATTTGCGTAAAGCCTTGATCGAGCAATATCTTTTCTGACTGCAGCTTTCGCTCCATCCCGGATTCGCTAATTTGATCCTCTCCGTACAAATAACTAACATGAGCAGTCACTGTATAATCTTCCACTTCCGAACGTCCATTCACATCTAGTAGCAGACTTCCGTCAGGTGCAAGCAAATCACCGCCACCCCGGAACATCAGTCCATCCAGCGAATTTATGATATCAAGTAATTCGGCAAAAAAGGCTTCAGATATATCCTCCTCAGTCTCCACACCAATCACCATATTCAGCGTACTCATTTTGATCAACAGCTTTTGCTGCAACTGTTCGTTTTCAGCAGGAATTTGACTAAAAAAGTTTATCATTCCGTTAAGCATGGAGGCAAACTCCTCCGGATTCGTTTTGCTGGTCATTATGTTAAATCCTTTGATCTTTCTACTAAACCAGCCCCGGCTTTTGACCTCAAACTTAGTTTTGCTTTCATTCACGTGTATCTTGTTGTTGGGATAAATCGACTTTAATAGTCTCTCAACCTGATCCAGATCAAAGGTTGAGCTGTAAAGCGCACAATTTCTCATGATGACCTCCTTATGAAAATACTACGAATAGCCGATGTTTGTTATGGGCACGATTCAACTAACTCTGCAAAATTCGATGCAGTAATGCCTCTCCCTCATTCTCAAACCTTCGGTGTTCCTTCAGAAATTCAGGAACATCTTGCAACCGGGAAGGTCTGTACCCAGGACCGCCACACCCACAGGAATGGTAAGAGTATCCGTTTCGATACAAAAGCTCTACCTTTTTCCACTGCTTGATATCCGTTTGCTTCGGAGCCTGAAAATCATGACCCATGTCATGCATGGGCGTCTGGCATTGCGGACAGACATGTACAAGCCGCTCATATTCATCCTTTGGCATCTCAAAGCGGGATGTTTGCTTATACACCTTCCTACAAGTAAAGCAGGCAAAGATATCTTTGTATGGACCGTACATTGCATATCTACACATATTTTCACCCTCTTCAAAAATTGAAATTGATCTGATATTTTTCTTGAATTATCAAGAATACATTCACAGCGCCACCGTATTAAGAATACAATGATGTCCAGCTGATGTTTCTTTTATATTAGAGCGAAATTACAGAACTAATCAAGCTATAAGGTCCGTTCTAGCGCATTACTCGCAGTAGTGATGTTATTTTTTATAGCATAAAAATCTTGTTCAAGGCTCGAAATGATTGTAGCATGATGTCTTGAAAGTTAACTAAGAAGACTCCTAAGCCGCAGTCAAATCGGGGCTGGAGCCTTCTTTTTTAAGTAATAAATAGTCAAAGCAGAATGTGCAAATCCCAGACCGACTTCTGGGACAGCCCTCCAGTCTTATAATTCTTGTATGCTGCAGGTCAGCTTCAGACTGATACTCGTTTACACATCTAATGTATACAAGGGCAGGTTTTCCGGTAAAGCCGACGGGCGCTGACAGGTGCTCTGCATCGTATAAAAGGTCTCTTGATCGGAAGAGTCATGGAACGCCCACATCGCTTCCAGCACATGGTAGGCCAGTTCCCCGCTAGCGCGGTGAGGCCGTCCGCTACGGAGAGCATAGGCCATATCGGCAACACCGATACCCCGTGTATTCTCCTTGTATCCCGGCAGCAGCGGTGCCTCTGTCCATTCTTGTTCGCCTAACAGTCTATAGCGAACTGGTCCTCCGAACGTGTTCGGGTCAGGCACCTGTAGCGTGCCATGCGTACCATACACCTCGATCGGTGGCAGAGTGCTTCCACCAAAGATGTCAAAGCTGGTAATCAGCGTACCGACAGCTCCTTGCTTGAAGCGCAACAATCCGGCTACATGGGTCGGAATATCGACCGGGATGGTCTGGCCTTTCTTTTTCTCGCTCGTAATCGTTCGCTGATCCATCGCCTTGCTGGTCATGCCCGAAATAGCAGTAATCGGTCCCAGCAGTTGTACCAGAGCCGTCAAGTAATAAGGGCCCATATCAAACATCGGCCCGCCGCCGACTGCATAATAAAATTCAGGATCGGGATGCCAATGTTCATGCCCACGGCTCATCATGAAAGCTGTAGCAGCTACTGGATTCCCAATGACACCGTCCTCAATCAGCTTCAATGATGTCTGTATACCGGAACCGAAGAAAGTTTCCGGTGCGCAGCCAACAAGTAGTCCTTTTTGACGAGCAAGATCCAAGACAGCCTGGCCCTGCTCACGGGTGACGGCAAGTGGCTTCTCCACATAGACATGCTTGCCAGCCGCAAGAGCTCTGAGACACACCTCGGCGTGAACGGCCGGTATGGTCAAATTAATGATAAGTTCGATCTGCGGGTCAGCTAAAATCTCATCTACTGTATATACGTTCGGAACGTTGAACGCTATCGCCTGCTCCTCTGCTCGACCTTGGTCCAGATCCGCTACTGCGAACAGCTCCAGAATGTCGAAACGATGGCAATTTTCCATGTAAATTCCGCTAATTTTACCACATCCGATAATGCCTACTTTCATTTTGTTCATGCTGGACTCCCTTCTCCTTGAGAAAAAATGGATAATGGCGTTCTTTTATTACATCGGATACCATCCTGTTCGCGCTACTGCTGCTGGTTGTCTGCCATACCCGTGTATGCCTCTGCCAGCAAGCTACCGTAGCTGGTCGCTGCCTGTTTGCCTGCCGCGGTCCACAGGAACCCGCTGCGCATCATCTCGGTCACTTGAGGTATATCTATAATATCTGCGTGATGACCTAGCGAATTGTAGAATACGCGTCCGCTTCCCCACCGCTTTGTCCATACAACAGGCATATCCACCGGCCCATTAGCCGAATGAGGTCCTGGTACGACCGGGAAGCGTGTGGTTGCCAGCACCTCAACTGCAGGGTCTACATGGAGGTAGTACTGCTCGCTTTTGACCTGAAAATCCTCAATATGGTCCAGCAGCGGGCTGGAGCCACGCTTTATGTTCACCATATACTCCACTCCATCATTACCGGGATGAGCAACCCATTGCCCGCCTGTCATGAACTGCCAGTCCACGTTGTTCCGAAAGGCATCACACATGCCACCGTGACAGCCTGCCAGACCTACACCGCTTTGAACCGCTGCTGAGACATTATTGACTAGTTCCTGCTCGATCTGGCCCATAGTCCACATTGGAATGATCAGGTCCAGGCCAAGCAGTTTCTCCGCATCCTGGTAGGCATCAAGGGTATTAGACACCTCCACCTCGAACTGTTCTTCCTTTAAAATGCGTTCAAAAATAGCCGCCACCTGCTCGGGCTCATGTCCGTTCCATCCACCCCATACAATCAGTGCCTTGCGCATCTATAATCCACTCACCTTTCGGAATGTGTTGTTATACTACATTTCTTCAATGGATACCCAGCGACGTTCCTTTATAGATCGTTCTACTGCTTCAAGCACAGCCTGACAAGCGACCCCGTCGTGGAAATTCGGCGAAGGTTGCCGTCCTTCGGAGATGGCACTCAACATCTCAAGCATCTCGTGGGTGAAGGTATGCTCAAATCCAATTGTATGTCCTGCAGGCCACCAGGCTTCGGAATATTTGTGTGCTGGATCGGTGGCGAGCACTCGGCGGAAGCCCTGAACGTCTTCCTCATCCTGTGTGAAATACACTTCCAGTTCATTCATCCGCTCAAAGTCAAACCGTACACTGCCTAGACTACCGTTGATTTCGAATGAATTTGTACTCCGATGTCCGGCAGCAAAGCGTGTGGCCTCGAAGCTGCCCAGCGCACCTCCAGCAAAGCGTGCTAGGAACAGCGTGGCATCATCGACCGTCACTTCTCTCATTGGTGCATTGGCCTCGGTACTCCTTTTGGAGCTCAATCCGCTCATCTCCATAGCCAGCGGACGCTGTTTGATGAACGTCTCGCTCATGCCGATAACTTCGTCGAACTCGCCGACCAGAAACCGAGCGAGATCAATCAGATGGGCGCCAAGGTCTCCATGAGAGCCAGAACCGGCCACTTCTTTTTGCAACCGCCATACCAGCGGAAAGGACGGGTCCATGATCCAGTCTTGAAGGAAAAACGCACGGAAATGATAGATTTTGCCTAGGCGACCGCTTTCGACGAGCTGCTTCGCCAGCTGGACAGCCGGAGAAAAGCGGTAGTTGAAGCCAATCATATGGTTGACTCCTGCTTTCTCTGCTGCCTGCAACATGTCACGGGAATCTGCCAGTGAAAGCGCAAGCGGCTTCTCACAAAACAGATGCTTGCCATGGAGGGCAGCCTCGATAACAATTTCCTTATGAGCATTACTCGGGGCGTTAATGTCAATGAGATCAATATCGTTACGTTTCACTAGATCACGCCAATCCGTAACACTCTCGGTCCAGCCGAACTGGCGGGCAGCCGCCTGAACCCCCTGCTCGTTACGTCCACAGATGACGGACATCTCTGGCTGCAGCGGGGCATCTGGGAAGAACATAGGTAGACTACGGTAAGCGTTGCTGTGAGCCTTGCCCATAAATTTGTAGCCAACCATTCCAATACGAAGACGATTAGACATGTCGTGATCCTCCTTATAGGTATGAGTTTCAACGAATTATTGATGAATGGTGTTATTGACGAATGGATGACGCCCTGATAATCAGCTCTGTGGACAGAAGTTCTCTTATTGAGTCGCACCCAGTCGCAGTCAGTTCCAGAGCCGGAATGTGGTCCTGAGAATCGGGTATAAGCTTCGAGGCTGCAAGCTCCCCCATCTCATAAAAAGGAACACGAACACTGCTTAGTGGGGGAACAGCCATCTCAGCCGCATCCGAATCGTCATAGCCCACAAATGCTGGGAACTGGTCAATTGCCAGTCCGCGCTCACGGAGACCCTGCATTACGCCGAGGGCCATCCGGTCGTTCGCCGCAAATACGGCATCAATATCATCTAATTTGTCTGCGATGGTAGCCGACGCTTCGAGCCCGCTTCGACGACTGTAATTGCCTTGCAGAATCAGCTCATAGTCATATTCAATACCGGCCTCCTGAAGCGCGATGAGATAACCCTTCAAGCGCTCCGTACTGTTGGAATAGATATCCGGACCGTTGAGAAAGGCTATCCGCTTGCACCCCTGCTCAATGAGATGACTAACGGCCGCTCGGCTTCCTTCTACATGGTCTGCATCCACTTCACAGAACGACTGCCCTTCGAAATGGTGATTCATGACACAGAACGGTCGCCCCTCTTGCTGAAGTCTCTTCAGAGCCTCCACCTCATCGTGGTCATCCCTTGCTCCAAGGATGATACAACTGTCGACCTTCTGCTGACGGAAAAGACTGCTGTAGTCCATCCGTTCCCCCGGTTTTCGGAATAATAGTAGTAGATCGAGCCCGCTGTCTCTGGCTTTATTGCCGATGCCGCTCAGCATCTCAGAGAAAAAATAAGCAGAGAACAGATGCGCCTTCGGGACATAAGGCATAACCACACCAAGATGGCCACTCTTGCTTCGGGCAAAGTTGCGGGCCAATGCACTGGGAACATATCCAAGTTGATTGGCAACGTCCAGGACCCTTTTCCGCGTATCTTCCTTAATAGGACCGGTCGCGTTCAATACTCGAGACACCGTCGCTTCAGACACGCCAGCGAGTTCTGCTACTTCCTTGCGCGAAACGATATTTCCCACCTCCAATCATTTTATGTACGCGCGTACATTTTCTCATGCTGCTATATCTCTGTCAATCCCGAAAAACGTGCCCTATGGATATATAAGCTTTTTTCTCCACAAATTCTCTCTAGGGCTTAAGCAGGCTGATCATTCCTACTCCTATCATCAGCACCGTAATTCCCACAAGTATAGCTATCCATTCCTGAGAACTTTTCTTTTCCTTAAATATTAAAATGCTACCGACACAAGCAATCGCAATGCTCGCTTGAGAGATCGGAAAACTAGCCGCCATGCCGATCAAACCGTTGGAAATAAATAGTGCTAGATTAGCAATGCTCCAAACCAATCCTGTAGACAAATTGCGAAGTACTGGAGAGAATCGCAGCCGATGTTTGCCTTTCAGATTCATGACTATGGCCGAGCATAACATCCCGAGCGATTGCGGCAGAATGATGGACAACCCAGATATATTAAAGTACTGATTGATAACTACATAACTGCTTAACGCTAACCCGGAGCAAAACAGCATCATGATAATTCCTAATCGCAAAGGCTTAGACAGCCCAGCAGACTTGCCCTGATAGCTGGTCAATAGAACTCCCGCCAAAATACATAGAAGAGAACCAACACCCATCCCATATTGGTAACCTGTTATCCATTCACCCAAGATAAGTGCAGCAAATAACGTCGTCCCTAACAACTGTAGACCGCAAATGACAGGAATGGCGATCGATACGCTTACTTTTTGGAAAGATCGAAACTGGAGCAATTGTCCAGCGGCCCAGAAAATACCGGATATAAAACTTATCCCAAAAGGAATCGGTGCTAATGAGGCTGGCTGAATGATATACAAGCACAGAGCAAACAACACAGCACCAATAACAGTACCTGTCAGCTGTTCTCGGGGACTGGCTTTAGTCATATACGCCAATATCGGCATGACTCCCCAGCCGACAGCTGGAATAAAAGCAGTTATAAAATCCACGTGCCGTTCTCCTCCCGCAAAAAGTATTTTTCCTACAATCGTTAAAAATACCATGCAGGAAAAAAACAACAATTTTACGATAGCAAAAAAAACCGCTTTCAAATACTAATAATATTTTTATAGATTTATATAGTAAAACCAAAGAAGTTGTTCCCTATATGTGCTTCTCCCACAATTATATAGAATCAGATCCAATATATTTTTAAGCTCTGAACTGGGATGTGTATCCAAATCCTGAAAATCATATTCTGGTCCATTCGCACCTTCCTCGTACTTTTCCCAACATAGAATCTATGTTTGTTAATTTATCACTATAGCATAAGTTAAGGATGACAAATAACAAGAAATAAGGTTGAACCTAACTATAAATCCCCTTTGGAAGATTCTTTGTTTTTCCCATAATACGCTTAAAAAAAGTAATGTATTTTCTATCCCTGGCTTTGTTATGCTGAGTTCAATAATAACGCTTTCAACAGGTCTGTTATATTTTGAAAGGAGCTATGTACATGGCTAGTATACAAGTTAACCCAAAGGAACGTACATTTCACTTAACGAACAAATACTGCAGTTATCTTTTCCGTGTCATGGAGAACGGGCAATTGGAGCATTTATATTATGGCAAAAAAATGGAGTACCTAGGTCAATATGACCGTTTTATTGAACGAAGCTACCGCTCTGTGTCTGTCGGTGAGTTTGATGGCGACTTGGTAACATCATTGGAAAGCATTAAGCAGGAATTTCCTTCTTCGGGAAGTGGAGACTTTAGAGAACCAGCAGTTGAGATCATGCAGGAGGATGGTTCTCATATAATGGAGTTCATATTTGACCGTTACGAGGTCATCACGGGGAAACCTAAAATCCCCCATCTCCCTGCTACGTTTTGTAAGGAAGCAGATGAAGCAGAGACACTCCTGATCACGCTGACCGATTCCCTTACAGGGGCGGTTGCCGTACTTGCTTACACCATCTTCAGTGAACTGCCTGTAATCACGAGATCCGTATCCATAACGAACTCCGGAAATAGTACTCTGAGAGTCAACCGTCTAATGAGCATGAGCCTCGATCTTCCTGACTCCGAATATGAATTTGTTCATTTGTCGGGGGCATGGGGTAGGGAACGACATGTGGAGCGTACACCACTCAGACCAGGTGTTCAGTCCATTGGGAGCACACGAGGAATTAGTAGTCATATTCACAATCCATTCATGGCGCTTGCCAAACCGGGGTCTCAGGAACACCAAGGAGAAGTATATGCAGTTAATCTCGTCTACAGTGGAAACTTTCTTGCCCAGGCGGAAGTGGACAGCTACTCAACTACCCGACTGAGCCTCGGTATTCATCCTGACAAATTCTGCTGGACTCTGAAGCCTGGAGAATGTTTTTATTCGCCCGAAGCAGTTATGGTCTACTCACAGAACGGTTTGAACGGAATGAGCCAGGCGTTCCATCGCCTATACAATAAACACTTAATTCGTAGTAGCTGGGCCGAACGGGAACGACCTGTATTAATCAATAACTGGGAGGGAACCTACTTTGATTTTACCGAGAAGAAAATAGTGGATATGGCTAAAAAAGCAAGTGAACTAGGGATTGAGCTCTTTGTCTTGGATGACGGTTGGTTCGGTCAAAGAAACAATGATACTTCCTCACTCGGTGACTGGTTTGAAAATCGTGAAAAGCTACCGAACGGAATCTCGAATTTGGCAAAGAAGATCAATGAGCTCGGTATGAAATTCGGTCTTTGGTTCGAGCCGGAAATGGTTAACTCCGACTCTCATATTATGAGGGAACATCCAGACTGGGTTGTGGGAACACCCGGGCGTAAACGCAAGCATGGACGGCATCAGTATGTTCTTGATTATTCCCAACCGCCTGTTGTGGATTACCTGTTTAAGTTAATGGATGACGTACTTTCTTCTGCTCACATCGAATATGTAAAATGGGATATGAATCGCTGCATTTCAGAAGCCTATTCATTATCTCTTGGCAAGGAAAGACAGGGCGAGTTTTTTCACCGTTACGTTCTAGGCGTATATGCTTTATATGAGAAGCTGATTACCAAATACCCTGAGATTTTGTTTGAGTCCTGTGCTTCCGGTGGGGGACGGTTTGATCCAGGGATGCTTTATTATGCTCCGCAAACATGGACGAGCGACGATAGCGAAGCTATTGAACGTCTTAAGATTCAGTATGGCACTTCCATGGCCTATCCGCTTAGCAGCATGGGTGCTCATGTGTCAACCATTCCGAACCACCAGGTAGGCAGAACTGCACCGCTACAAACCAGATCAAATGTCGCCTACTTCGGTGTATTCGGTTATGAACTTGATCCCTTGGCCTTGACCGAGGAAGAGTGCAGTATAATCAAAAAGCAAATACAATTGTATAAACGTCACCAACGATTAGTTACCCAGGGAACGTTTTATCGTCTGCTAAGTCCTTTTGAAAAAAATGAGACAGCTTGGATGACTATTGATGCAGAACGTGAGCATGCTCTCGTCGGCTGGTACCAGGTGCTCTCGCGCCCCAATGCAGCTTATTCAAGGCTAAAGCTCATCGGACTGGACGAAAAGGCAGTATATTTCGTGGAAGAACTGGACCGTCGTTTTACAGGCAGCGAGTTAATGAACATCGGACTTATACTCACCCCGCCTTATCAGGCTGACCAGGATTTTAATATTGCGGAGAAATGTGATTTTTCATCTCAATTATTCACTTTAACTAAAGAGACTTCCTCTTAAACATATCGTACCGGGTGAAATCATTTTCGTGTAAATTCGATGATTTTACCCGGTACAACTCTCTGAAAATAAGGGTTTCCTTCAATCCATACTGATAGCTACGAAAGACTTGAACAATTAAATCACAGACCTGTTCTTCTCTCCAACTCCTCTGTATATCTCGCGCCCATCAATGTGATTTGTGAAGCTGCGTTGCTAATGTTCCGCACATCTTCAGACGTAAGCTGAAGGGTCACGGCACCTAGATTTTCTTCCAAACGACTCAATTTCCGCGTGCCCGGAATCGGAACGATCCACGGCTTTTGGGCAAGCAGCCAGGCGAGTGCAACTTGGGCTGGTGTTGCCTTTAACTGCTCAGCCATCTCTTTAAGCAGGTCCACCAGCACCTGATTGGTCTCTAGCGCTTCTGAAGTAAAACGCGGAAGAATATTGCGCAAATCACCATGACTGAATGTCGTGTCTGCGTTAAAACTCCCCGTTAGGTAACCCTTGCCCAAAGGACTGAACGGAACGAAGCCAATGCCGAGCTCTTCAAGCGCAGGAAGGAGTTCCTCTTCTGGACGTCTCCACCACAGAGAATATTCACTCTGAATTGCAGTGAGCGACTGAACGGCGTGTGCTCGACGGATCGTCTGGACTCCTGCTTCAGATAATCCCCAGTGCTTCACCTTTCCTTCTCGGATCAGATCTTGCACGGCTCCCGCTACCTCTTCAATTGGCACATCTGGATCGACCCGGTGCTGATAATACAGATCGATGGCTTCAATCTTGAGACGTTTAAGCGATGCTTCGGCAACTTTCTTGATATGCTCAGGGCGACTGTTCATACCGAACTGCTTGCCATCCTGAATATGGAAGCCGAATTTCGTGGCAATCACGACTTGGTCGCGAACAGGAAGAAGCGCTTCGCCTAAAAGTTCCTCATTCGTATAAGGTCCGTATACTTCGGCGGTATCAAAGAAAGTTACGCCGCGCTCGACTGCTTCCCGAATGACTGAGATCATTTTCTTTGGATCAGAAGCTGGGCCATAACCGTAGCTCATTCCCATGCATCCAAGTCCCATCGCAGAAACTTCCAGACCGCTATTTCCCAATTTACGCTTTTGCATCATGAATTCCCCTTCCTTTAATACAATTTTATCTTTATCGAGCAAGTGAGTTGGTAATTATAGATGTTAATTATCTTTGTTTAGTTAATTGGCTTACGATTCTGTCAAGAGAACTATTATATAATTGTTTGAAACCTTCATGCTCTTCAAACTCTATTAATGTGATAAGCCTTTGAACCAATAAGTTCCTAAACCAACGATTCAAATGATTCATCTTCTCCCTCTGTTGAAAATTGTTCTTGTTAAATGCCGTTATCTTGAACCCACTTCCTATTCCGTTATCCACCTCCTTGCTTGATTCTGTGAGTTTAGTTTTATTATGCCAAACAGAAGAAGCAAAGCGTTATCTCATTTGTCTTAATTGATTGCCTGATCCTATCACCACTACTTTTGTTACAGGCAGTTGCGTTTTATAATGGAGCAAGACAAACTCGCAAGGAGGATTTGAATGTCGGCGAACATTCTTGAACAACAAAAAGAGCTCACCAGTTTGATCGAGCGTCACTCACTTCAAAATAGTTCGAGGGAAACAGCAATTCCTTCCCTTTTTTTCTATCAGCATTCCAGCAAAACCGAGCCTGTTTACCGGGTTTACAAACCTTCCTTTTGTTTTGTTGTTCAAGGTTTGAAAGAAATTTTGCTGGCACAGGAAAATTTCAAATATGGACCTTCCGATTATCTGATCGCGTCTATGCATCTGCCAGTGATCGGTCAAATTATAAAAGCTTCTCCAGGATCTCCTTACCTAAGTCTCAAGCTCGAATTTACCCATAATCAGATCCTTGAGGTACTGAACGATTCTAAAATCCAGGTCAAATTAAAAGAAAACGCCAAACGTGCCTTATTCGTCGGCCGAATGGAACCGTCTATTCAGGATGCTGTGCTTAGACTTGCCCGCCTGCTGGATACTCCAGAAGAAATCCCGTTTCTCGCCCCACTCTACACAAAAGAGATTCTGTACAGACTCCTTCAGGGCCCCTATGGAGCCGAATTGGCTCAGATTGCGGTCGAAGGAAGCAGCACCTATCGAATCCGGGAAGCTATCGACTATATTGTTCAACATTGGGATCAGTCTTTTCGGATCGAAGATCTTGCAGAGACCGCCAGTATGAGCATTTCCTCATTCCATCGGCATTTTAAAGAAGTAACCTCCATGAGCCCGATCCAGTTTCAGAAACAGCTGAGACTTCAGGAAGCCCGTCGTATCTTAATGGCTGAATCGGCGGATGCCGCGGATGTCGCTTACAGGATTGGTTACGAGAGTTCTTCCCAATTTAGCCGTGAATACTCTCGCATGTTCGGTGCTCCCCCAAGAGCGGACATCAAGCGATTGAGGGAAAAATACGACCAGGTCCTATGATTTGCTGGATAAGCTGATCGCCACACATATTGATGAACTCCGAAGATTGTGCAATGAATCGGCCCATTTGAGCTTTACAGAAGCCGAAATGATCTGGTTTGAATATTTTGAGGCTAATTATTTATTTTTCTCCACAATGCTGGTGAGTAAGGGCGCTCCTTACTTCCGCACTCAATTCCTTGAATTTATGATGGATGAACTTCGGGAAGAGGTCGACATGAATGAAGAGAGAAATCGAGGATTAAACAAAGAAGTAGTTGTCCGTTATGCAGCGTCCGCTGTAGTGGGGATCATGGAGTGGTGGTTTATGAACGAAAAACCTCTCCCACCGGACGAGATGGCCGAGCAAATTGGCATGCTTTTAGACCGGAAATTGTGAATCTGGGCGAAAAAAGAGTAGCAGACGTATCTATCTGCTACTCTCACATCCATGAGTCAGAAGCAGCTCAAGCGAGTTGCTTCTTCAATTTTAGGTACAAGTATTTTAAAGATTATGTTTATCAGGACCAAACACAAGATTCGCCGACTGTTTGGCCTCCTCAATGACATTCATAACCTTTTCGCTATGTTCAAGCATATCCGAGACCTTTTCCAAATCGTTGTCACGGATGATACGGTCGAATTCAACGAATTCGTCATACATACGATGCGAATGATCCTTCAGATCCACACGGATGGGCATTTCCTTATTAGGAGTGTATTCAAAATAATCGCATATATTAGCTGAACTCGCCATGTGTATATAGCCTTTATTGCCTTGAATGTTCACTGCATTGGGTGCCGTACTGTCTTTTGAACCTATGCAAACACACTTAAAATCGCCGTAATCAAGTAGCAGTATGCCTGAAGTATCAATTCCACGTTCCATGTTCGCCAAATATTCTACCTTCTTAGGGCTCCCGAAAAGGCCAACAACAAAATGAATATTGTATAAATTGATATCCATCAAGGCTCCGCCAGACATTTCTGGATTAAACGCAGGCTGGATTACTCCCGATTTAAAAGCCTCATACCGAGATGAATATTGAGAATAGTTGCATTCAACTATTTTAATCTCACCAAGCTTAGGCAGATACTCCTTCATGGAAAAATAATTTTTCAAATATTGATTCGTAATGGCTTCCACCAATACCAGTTTTCTTTGCTGAGCAATTTCTTTTAGCTCTAGAAATTCATGCAAATTGGATGTGAACGGCTTCTCACAAATGACATGTTTACCACTCAGTAATGCTTCTTTGGCATATGAATAATGAAGATGATTAGGCAACCCAATATAGACAGTATCAACGTCATTATTCATCAGGATTTTGCTGTAATCCGAATAAATCTGAGAGATTCCATATTTACGTTGCCAATCTAGTAATTTCTCCTCATGGCTAGGTCTAGAACAAATGGCCTTTAATAAGATAGTCGGGATTTCCTGAATAAAGCTCAATAGATCCCCTACAATCATTCCTGCTCCGACAATTCCCAATTTCATTCTAGTTACACTCCTCTATACCCTTCTCAAGTATTTCCATTGAAGTTATTGTTTCTTCATCTGTAATCGCTTTTTCTTTGCCGTGTATGATCGAATGATAGAGATCGTCATATACTCGGGCATAATCTCCTTTTTCAGAAACAACTTTTTCTTCATGGTACTCTCCATCGTCATCCAGGTACGTTAAAATGCCATAATGCTCAGGCTGGTCGATGCCGAAATCGGCGTGTCCCTTAGGCAGATAGTATAATTTAAGATGCTCCTCCTGACGATCCTTTGTCTGCTTTATAAAAACGCCTTTTTTGCCGTATACTACAAAACTCGGCCGCTCTTTTAAACGAAAAAAGCTGGATTTGATGGATACCTTGAGTGAAGAATAATAAAAATCCAGATCAAAATAATCATTCATTCTTCCAGAACCGAGCAATTGGCGCACATCGTAATGGATCGTGTCAGGCTTCCCAAAATAGGAAAGAACCTGGTCAATGGTATGAGCGCCATGTCCATAAAGGTAACTGTTATATTTGGAAAAATGAGAGGTGGAGTTGGGGGTTTCAGGGCGATAATAATCGAAATGCATTTCCACCTCCAGCAAATCACCGAGTTTTCCTGATTCAATAACCTTCTTTGTAGTGAGGAAATCCGAATCGTAACGTCTATTCTGATAGCACTGTATAATCAGATTTTTCTCCTTGGCATATTGGAAGATGGACACAGCTTCTTCTTTCGTTAACATAAAGGGTTTCTCGACAAGTACATTTTTTCCGTGGTCGAGTGCCATTTTCGCATAAGTGTAGTGAGATTCTACAGGTGTACAGACAACAATCAACTGAATTTCCTTATCGTTCATTAGAGAATCAAGATGATCCGTATACTGAACTCCTGGGGTTTTCTCCCACTCCCCTTTATCTGGATTACGCGCGTAGATCGTCTTTACGTTCAAATGATCTCTGGTCAATGAAAAAGGAAGATGATACCGATTGGTACTTTTGCCATTCCCAATATAACCGATAGTAAGCATATTAATTCCCCCTAGGCTCTTTTTCATTTATTATAGTAGAAGAAGGTCAATCGTAAAGAATTTGCCATCAAAATGGTACATTTAACCGAATATTTGTAAGCATGGCGGCTTGTTTTTAAACAAAATGTTTATTTGGTATCTTTTGTAAAACGTTAGTTCAATTGAACCGGGGGGAACCTGTTGAAAATACTGATGCAATTATCTGAAATGCAAAACTTTACACCAAACGAAAAAAGCATTGCTTCCTATATTTTGGTCCACAAGGAAGCGATTCTGCACTTAAATATTCAGGAGCTTGCCAAAGCTACGTATACTTCGCATTCCGCCATTAATCGATTAATTCACAAACTTGGGCTATCCGGCTTCAAGGAGTTTATAATAAAACTCGCTCGGGAATTTCAGCAAGATACCCAGAATATATCCAATGTTGACCCTAACTATCCATTCGGGATTGATGAAACCCCACTTCAAGTGGCGAAAGAAATTGCAGAATTAATGAAGGAAACGATTGAAAAAAACTTTACATTCATGGATGATAACTTGCTGTCACAAACGGCTCAGTTGCTGGATCAAGCGAACAGGATCTTTATATATGCGTTAGGCGATTCACAAATCCGAGCGAAAAGTTTTCAGAATAAATTAGTAAAAATCAACAAATACGTGGTTATAGCCACAGAGCTGTCTGAATGGGCTTATCATACGGCTAATCTAACTACAGAGGATTGCGCTATTTTCTTAACTTACCACGGTAAGTCACCGATTTTTTTAAAAGCAGCACGACATTTTACGCGTGAGAATATCCCTTTTATCACCATTACAGCTACCAATCAAAGTGAGTTGGCCAAACGAAGTAGTATATGTATCCAGGTGCCTAATGACGAAGTAAAGCATGCCAAGATTGGTACTTTTTCGTCGCAAATTGCCTTTGACTATGTATTAAACGTGATTTACTCCTGTATATATAAAATTGACTACTTGAAAAATATGCAAACCCTAACACAATCGTTGGAGAATTCGCATCTCAATGACATGATGAATGACGTGTAGAGGGATTAGCTTCTCTCTAACTGCAAAATAAGTGGCAACTTATAAGTATATATGGTTGTTTTTCGGCAAATAAGGTCTAGTTAGTATTATGCTAACTAGACCTTTGTTTTTTTATTGCTTGCTAGAATCTGCCATACTGGCGGCTTCTTATGCTTTTCAACTATTGTCCACATTAAAGGTCAATTTTCATCAATAGCGTTTCGAATATCGTAATCATCGATGTTAATATCCAAAGCCATCCCAAGTGCTAATCTTGCCAGTTGATCTCCAATGAAGGGACCCATGGTCAGCCCGGATGCTCCAAGCCCATTGGCAACGATAAGACCGTTCCAGCCAGGGACAGCTCCAAGTACCGGTAGAAAACCGGGGGTAAAAGGACGAAAACCGACTCTTACCTCCTGAAAAGTGCTATTTGCTAAATCAGGTGCTAACTCTAAACCTTTATTTAGGATTTCCTGCATCCCGCCTGCTGTTACTCTTGTATCGTAGCCTTCGATTTCATTCTCGTGAGTTGCCCCAATTACGATCTTCTGTTGATCAAACGCCAACAAGTATTGATCAGTAGGCGGCATGATTACAGGCCAGGTGCCGGTATCTTGTTTGACAGGAACCTGCAAATGCATAATCTGTGCCTTTTGAAAACTAACCTTAAAGCGAATGCCCAACGGCAGCATCAGTTGATTGGCCCATGCACCTGCACAAACAATGACTTCGTCAGATGAGAAGCTGCTTGCGCCGACCGTTACTCCGGTTACATGGTCGGAATCATACTGAAGCGCAGCATCCCCATGGATAAGGGTTGCCCCATTTCTTTGGGCTGATCGGATCAACGCATCACGCAGCGCTCGACCATCTATACGAGCGGCACCGCTAATATGAACAGAATGATAGTGATCTACTAATAAGGGAAAACGTTCATGGGTTTCCTTTTGATTTAGTTGCGTAATTTCGCCGATTTCTGGTGCATCTGTATGTCGTAAGCGTGCCCGTTCCTGCATTTTTTTAATTTTCTCCGAATCATCATGAATACTGAGAGCCCCGACTTGAGCATAGCCAGTTTCTGTTTCTCCCTCGCTTTTGAGTTCTTCAATCAACCCGGGGTAAAAACGTGCGCCTGCTTTGGCTAGCTGGTACCAAGCCTGATTGCGTCGCTGTGATAGCCAGGGACAGATAATGCCAGCAGCTGCATCTGTCGCCTGTCCTTTATCTTTGCGGTCTACAAGAATGACATCAGCGCCCATTTTTGCTAACTGGTATGCTGTCGATGCCCCCAGAATTCCTGCTCCGATTACGATAACCTTCTTCATGAATACATCCCTTTCCTAAATCACTGTATCCATTATAGCGAATACTGCATGAATGCATAAAGTTTGAAACATTAATATTTCAATCCTTATAAAGTTCTTAGAATTGATCTGTAAAGTAATTGTCAGAACGAATGAAAAGGATGAACTGATATGGATAACATTATTTTACAGACTAAAAATCTCTGCAAAACCTTCAGACGACAACAGGCGGTGAACAACGTCACATTGTCTATTCAGGAGAATTCCGTGTATGGTCTGCTCGGCCCGAATGGGGCAGGAAAATCAACTACTTTAAAAATGTTAACCGGTATGCTACGCCCCACGGCCGGTGAGATTTTATTTCAAGGAAAACCCTGGTCCCGAAAAGATCTGGCTCAGATCGGTGCACTGATCGAAGCTCCTCCCCTCTATGAGAATTTGACAGCTAGAGAGAACCTGAAGGTTCGCACAACGTTGCTTGGACTACCTGACTCGCGGATTGATGAAGTGCTGAACATTGTTGATTTGACCCATACCGGGAAAAAGCGCTCGGGCCAGTTCTCGATGGGCATGAAACAGCGGCTAGGCATTGCGATTGCTCTCCTCAATCATCCCAAGCTATTGATCTTAGATGAACCAACCAACGGACTAGACCCCATTGGTATTCAGGAGCAACGCGAGTTGATTCGCTCCTTCCCGAAGCAAGGAATTACCGTAATTCTTTCCAGTCATATCCTATCCGAAGTCGAACAAATCGTTGACCATGTTGGGATCATTGCTGGCGGCGTATTAGCTTATCAAGAGGCGGTCACTCCAGGACAAAACCTGGAATCGTTGTTCATGCAGATTGCACAGGAATACCGAAAGGGAGGTGAGTAGCATGCAGCAAAACATAGCAGCCGAACATTTAAAATTAAAGCGCACCTTCACGAAAAAGCTAGTCTGGCTGGCTCCCATCGTTACTCTTCTTCTATGTACCGGGCTCATGGGAGGACATATGTTCCAAAGCGCCAGCTACAACTGGTGGTATATCATGCTGCTACCAGGTGCTCTCACCTTAATGTGCTCAGGAGTCATCCAAAAGGATGGCAAGAAGCTGAAATACCGTGCTATCCTCGGCATGTCTGTGGATTTGGCCCAGGTATGGTACGGGAAAATCGGGGTTTGCGTAAGGCTCTTAATGGTTTCATCTATTATCCTATTTGTAGGGATAACTCTTGGCGGATTCGTATTCTCATCTTCCGTGACACTAGCAGGAAGCGTCGCTGCAACTCTGATACTTTTTGTTACCTTTTTGTGGCAAATTCCACTTTGCCTGTTCCTAACGGACCGAATAGGCATGTTTGCCACCCTAATCATCAACATGCTGGGCAATGTAGCCTGCACCATCTTGTTCGCAACGTCTTCTATATGGTGGGCGGTACCCTATGCTATTCCAGCTCGATTGATGTGCGCCGTCATTCAAGTGCTGCCTAATGGGCTTGCTATTCTTTCAGAAGATCCACTTTTGGATAGAGGCGTAATTGTGCCCGGCCTAGTGATCACCGTTGGTCTATTCATGATTCTGTCCGTCCTGACGGCCATGTCTTTCCGCAAGCGGGAGGCTAAGTAAGATGATATCCTTCTTCCGCAATCTGAAATCTGATGTGCTTAAACTTAGAAGGCAGCCCTTATTGCTGGTGCAGCTGCTTGTGCCACTCCTAGGCATAGCAATCTTTCTAGCCTATTATTCCTTTACTCCATACTCACCAATTTCGAAGGTAGACGGCTATTTGCAAGTCCTGGCTGTGGCTCTTCCTACCATGATTGGTATTGTATGCTCCATTGCTGTTGAGCAGGAGTCAGTCGCTGGAAATTTCCAACACCTCTTGACCTCGCCGGTGAAGCTGCTACCTTTTTTGAGCAAGCTTAGCCTGCTTCTGTGCTTGGGATTTGGTAGTGTGCTGCTTGCCTCAGGCGGCTTTGGAGCTGGTTATATATATCTGATGAAAGAGTCCCCGTATGGCTTGATGTTTTATGTGTTGGCTGCCTGCATTCTGTTTATGTCCAGTGTATTCCTTTATATTCTGCATTTTTTCATTAGCTTGAGATTCGGCAAAGGAGCTTCTATCGGTCTGGGCATCATGGAGAGTCTATTGTCTGCTTTGCTCCTTACAGGGCTGGGTGATCATAATTGGATATTCATCCCCCCTGCTTGGGCGGCCCGGTTCATCACGATCTGGGTACAATACGGCGTAAGCTCAGCAGATTCTATCCCTGAAACTATACAGCTTGATTTGGGAATCAGATATTGCGTAGTAGGGACCTTCGTCATCATGGTATTATTAGGGTTATGGATTGGTCGTTGGGAAGGACAAAACTCATCGGAGTAAAGATTAGAGTAAAGAAAGCAAAGGGAAGTGAATTAAGCATGGCAAACTTGTTGGCCGTTGATGATGAACCTGCCGTTTTGGCACTCCTTCAAAATATTTTGCAAAAAGATGGCCATGTTGTCACGGTGGTCTCCGCCTCCCCACAGGTTCTCACCATGCAGCTTGGAGCCTTTGACCTCATCCTGCTTGACGTAATGATGCCAAGCATGGACGGATTCACCCTCTGTCGGGAAATTCGCAGCAAGGTGGACTGTCCGATACTGTTCCTCACAGCAAAATCCATGGAGAACGATGTGATGTTGGGCCTTGGGGAAGGGGCTGACGATTATATTGTCAAGCCGTTTGGGGCTGGAGAGCTGCGCGCTCGAATCAACGCCCATCTCAGACGGGAGCATCGTGAACGACGAAATGTATTCTGCATCGGGGAAGTTCATTTTAATCTGTCTGGTAAGGAAATCACCGTTCAGAATGTTGTAATCCCGTTTACCAAAAGTGAATATGAAATATGTAAGTTTTTAGCTCTAAATTGGGGCCAGGTGTTCTCTAAAGAGCAGATTTATGAAGCCGTCTTTGGGTTTGATGGGGACAGCGATTCCGCTACCATTGTGGAGCATATCAAAAATATCCGGGCCAAGCTTGGCAAAGTAGAGGTTTCGCCAGTGGAGACAGTTTGGGGGATCGGGTACCGATGGAAGTAGCCAAAGTACAGCAAGCACGCAAGACAACCAAACTGCGAACCATTTTCCTGGGCTATTTAGTTATGTTCTGTATCGGGACAATTGCGCTCGCGCTGTTCCTGGTCCTCATCTTCTATGTCCTGATGTCTTGTGGAACCATTCTTCCCGCGAACTATGCTGAAAATCAAGTACGGGAGGATAAGGCAATCATTGAAGCTGGCAAGACCCTACAGCCGGATTCTCGGCAGAAACTATATAGATATGCGTTATTCACTTCGGAAGGCCGCCACATTGAGGGAAATCTTCCTGAAAAGCAGGCTCAAGCCGCTTGGAGTGTTACGCAGCAGAGCAATACTGCCTATCAATTTCCCTATAACTATGTAAAAGTTTCACATAATAATAAAGTTACTGTGATGCGCTACTCTGTCTCGGCACAGTTTGAACATCCTTTTCTACGTCAATATCTGCCGAACGCGGAATTGTCCTTTTTTGCCGTGTTTTGTATCGCCTTCCTGGGGGGAGGAGCCCTACTCGCTTCCTCCTTCGGACGAAAGCTGACACGCAAAATGAGTGGATTGCAGCAGGCTACAAAGCAAATTCAGGCACAGGATCTGGACTTCTCAATTCAGCTCAGTGGTGTGATGGAGATCGATCAGGTGCTCCATTCCATGGATAAAATGAAAGAAACGTTAAAGACTTCGCTTCAGAAGCAATGGAATCTCGAAAAATCACGCCGCGAGCAAATATCCGCGCTTGCGCACGATGTTAAAACACCGCTCACTATCGTTCGCGGAAACGTAGAGCTGCTGTCCGAAACCGATCAATCGGAAGAGCAAAAGAACTATACCGATTATATAGCGGAGAGCACCAGGCAAATGGAACAGTATATCAAAACTCTTATTGAAATTTCAAAAGCAGAAACAGTAGCCACCCTGCAGGCGGAAACGATAGATACGGACTACTATTTAACGAAGGTGAAAGATCAGGTAAAGGCCTTGGCTGCTGTCAAAAAAACATCCGTCGCATTTGCTGCATACAACCTCCCTAAGACGTTGTATGCAGACCCCGTTCTGCTTGAGCGAGCCATCATGAATGTTGCTTCTAATGCGGTAGATCAAGCACCAGAAAATAGCGAAATCCGGCTGACTGTAGAGTCTGTGGAAGAATGTATGCGGTTCAGCATCGTAGACGAAGGCCCGGGCTTCTCTCCTGAAGGCCTCAAACAAGCAGCGGAGCAATTTTATATGGGTGATTCGTCCAGAAGATTAAGTGGACATTACGGTATGGGCCTATATATAACAAAATCCATTGTGAACCTACATGGCGGACAGTTGATCATCGCCAACTCTACCCAGACAGGCGGCGGACAAGTAAGCATTGAGATACCATCGGTGCATTGATGACCTAATGTTAAAACCACCAAAATAAGTAGTAGCTATTAGGTTGGATCGATTTCCTAAGTTCCCCCCTCTTCCTCGTTTGTTATTGAAACGATATAAAACGCTACTGACATACGAAGGTCAGTAGCGTTTTATCATTTTGCCATCGGAATGAAAACACTCCTGGCACAGGCTATGGCGATTATTATAAGGTACGTGGTTATTGGATTACTGTATGTGTTGCTAAACGAATGTTGCTTTTTTACGGAAAACTGTAAAATAAAATATAGCAAATCCTATGATCCATATGCCCATAATCCAAAAAATAGAGCTGAACACACTTTGACTTTGTGCTTCTTGATCAAGTACGGATCCTAGAATAGACGTTCCGATAGCCCCCGCCATAAAGCTTCCCATCATATAGATACCCATACCAACTCCGGTTTGCTTGCCGCTTAATGTTCGAGAAATGGTGCTTGCCATTGTAATCTGAGCGAACGTTAACCCAGTATTCGCTAGAATTAAAATAATCGCAATAACTGCTGGAACCGCCTTTATAAAAATACCTAATATAAGATATGCTATCACTTGAAACAGGAAAGCCAACGAAAATACAAAGCGGTTGCCCTTTGCATCCGCGATTTTCCCACCTACCAGCCCAAGCAATGCAGCAATCAAAGCACCGGGAAACATTACGAGTCCTGTACTTACTGAAGATAAGTGATGCATTGAGCTTAGCACCTGCGGTATCAAATACGGAACACATAAATTAAGGGTAAGAACCATACAAGCGATAAACAACCCTATCGTATATCTTGTATTTTTAAAGAGTGTCGGTTCAATAAAGGGTTCACCTGTTTTGTTAATACGAATAATGAACAATACGAATATGAGGATTGTAGCCGCGAAATAGCTCCAGCTGTGACCAGTAATGGAGAGCAGCAGCAGCGTAATGGAAGCGGCAAGCAAAATACCTCCTATGAGATCAGCTTTTCCTTTTGAAGGTGCTTCATTGATTAAATACCTTCTAAAAAGAGGAATGGTAACAATTATTAAAAATGAGATTAAAAATAGGTAACGCCAGCTTGCAAATCCAATAACAAAACCAGCAATAATTGGACCTATTGCCGTCCCTAAAGCCATTCCGGCAGAAGTAATCCCCAAAGCTTTCCCACGATTTACGATTGATATATAGCGAATCGGGATCAACATGGATGAGGCCGGAACAACAGACGCCCCAATGGATTGGAATATTCTGCTCACAATAACCATCCAATAATTAGAAGAAAAAAAGCCGACTATAGATCCTAGCGCAAAGCAACATAATCCAAAGGTAATTAGGTTCTTCAACCTAAACATGTCCGCCAATTTTCCGTAAGCCACTGATCCAATAGCATAAATAATGATATATGCTGTTACAACCCAGCTTACTTGGGAAGAGGATAATTGAAATTCTTCGCGTAGTGAAGGTAGCGCGACATTAAACATGGTAGAATTCATCACTGAAATCACCATTGCAAATGCGAGTATCCAGATAATAGCATAGGACTCAGATTGTTTGGTGCGATTGTTAACTGACACTGCGTCCTCCCTACTTACGATCGAGCGGAGATTTAGCCACCACGTTCAGATCAAGTTCGTCGATAATAGCCATTACACGATCCATACGGAGCGGGCCTGGTTCTGTTGGAAAGGTGTATGTTTCGTGCGGTTCACCCAATGCCCGGAAGAAAGGTTCGAACAATCCAGACACCAACATACCTACGACTTTCGTATAATGAGAGTCCAGTCTATACGAATGAAGTGTTCCTGCAGGTACATGAAGAAAATCTCCAGGGAATAGTTTTACTTCTTCTCCGTTTGCCCACATCGTCATTTGTCCCTGCACACAGAAGAAAGTTTCTGTATGGTGGTTATGAAAATGTTCAACAATGGGGTCTCCTTTCGGGCCATCAGAAGCTACAAAAATGTATTCCCCGTTCGTATTTTCTTGAGTAGCTAGAATCCTGTGAAGCTGGTCTCCAGTGAGCAAACGGTCTCCCTCTCCATTTTCCAGAACATAAGGAGCTACGCGTCTTGGATTATGGCTTTCTTCAGGCGAGTTATACTCCCCCCATTGAACAGCATCTTGAAGGAATACAATGTCTGCTCTATTGGAAGCTTCCGTCAATTGATTCTCAGAATACGAATTCATCGCTGTGGTTGGATGTTCAAAGTAAGGATACGGCTCTCCTAAAAGCTCATATATTGCCGTGAGATTACCTTTAATCGAATAGGAAGCAAAGCGATTTCGATGCCCAGCCATTCGATACGCATGTGCGATTCCAGGAGGGATATGAACATAGTCTCCGGCAGTCAACAAATAGTTCACTCCATCGAGCATAAATTCAATTTTACCTTCCATTACATAGATAGATTCAAAAGCATCTTTATGTCTGTGTAGCGGAAAGGTCTCTCCTTTCCCACCTGAAATCGTCGTTAATTCGAGTACATCCCCAGTGCTTTTAAAATCGGCAATAACAGTAGCTACCTGTTGACCAAATACATACCTTCTTCCATCCCCGCTACGCAGCAAATATGGCTTTTTTTCTTCTGGAAGCTCTGTAGTTAAACTAACACTCATCATGTTATCCTCCTTTGTATTTATATTTAAAATTTTAATAGTTTCGATTTTTCACTTAAATGGTCATGAGCGACAGCTTATGGGCAATTACGACCTGTACCAATTGAATACATCTTAAAAATTGATATAATAAAATTTATGACTAAAAAATGGTGTGCTTTCTACCAACAAAGGAGGGGATCGCATTGGTTAGCGAAGAGGCATATTATCTAGACCATAATTTCACAAATGGGACTCCAATTTCTCTTTGTCCTATTCAAATAGAGGGAAATATTCAAAAACACGCTCATGATTTTTACGAAATATCTTATATCAAGGAAGGTATCGGCACACTAAAATTTTCTACACAAACGTTGCCCGTCTCCAAGGGAGATATTATTTTTATCCCTTATGGAAAAGAACATCTCTTTGTTCAGAGTAATACAACAGATCATACACCGCTTGAGGTTATGAACTGTCTTTTTGACAAGCAAATACTAACATTGCCCGGAGAGCCTGCTGATAGCCAAATTCAAGAGGATTTCTATCGTTTGGCTCTTCTTTTTCGGGAATGTACTGACTATATTCAAGTTCGAGAAAACGCAAAAGAATTTGCTAAAATTATGTACACTATTGAAATGGAGCAAAAATGTAAATCCACCGGATTTAGATATAAACTTTATTTATACTTAATCGATTTATTAGAACATATCAGCCATGCTATGCAACAAGTAGCTCATGTTTCCAAGCCAATCATAACCGATCCCATTCAGTATGCGATTGATGATATAACCAGAAATTATAAAAATCCGTTGTCTGTTGACCAAATTTGCAAGCAATTCTTAATTAGCTCACGGCAATTTCAACGCAAATTTAAACAAGCCAGCGGCATGACCTACACCAAAATGCTGCAGGATATTCGTATTCACGAGAGTTGTAGCTTACTATTAGATACTCATTGGAGCGTTCAAACGATCGCACTTGAAGTCGGTATTCATGATATGAAATATTTCTATCGAATCTTCAAGGAACGATGTGGATTAACCCCTCATGAATTTCGCTTTCATGCCTGTTCGAATATTCAGTAATGCGTAGATCTTATGGGCGTCTAAAAGCTCCCTTTTTCGCATGTTCATATACATTTCCTAACAAAAAGAGTTCTAAAGTTTTTACTTTAGAACTCTTTTTTCAGAAGTATTTATTTGGTAATCGTAATTTGTTTGGATGCAGTATTATAGTTTACCTGATAACCCGAAAGCTCGCTGATGACTCGTAATGGAACCAGCGTGTAGCCGTTAACAATAACTGGAGCAGTGATGCTCGTCGAATAATTTCGGGAGTTGTTTAACTCATATACAGCAAGTGTGGAATTCTTGACTTGAAGTACTATTTGTTTGCCGTCTGTAGGACGATTCAGAATGATCTTTTTGGTGCCTTTTTCATAATTTACATCGTAACCCACCCGTTCACTGATAAATCGTAACGGGACCATCGTTACGCCATTTATGATTTTCGGCGCCTGAGCTATCGTTGTAGCCCGACCATCCACATAAGCTGTTTTAGCTCCTGGTGTTAGGGTGAACGACGTTGAATAGGAAGCAACCGCACTGTTCGTGTAATTCGTCGTAGTGCCGGAAGTCGTTGTAGTTGAACTCGTCCCGGACGATGAACTGCCGGTACCTAATGCCCTATTACGAATAGCCTCTAATCGATCCAGCAGATCGCTTTTACGTGTACCGGTTGGCAGATCACTAATCGCATCTCTGGCAGAACGCCAGTCGGACGCATTTAGACTGTTCTCCGCAATCCGCATTAAATCTCTCGCTTTCTCATAGTTCGATGAACTAGAGGACGAAGAGTAGTAACCATCCGAATTCGTGCGTTCCGATATCTTTACACCACTAGATTCCCTTCCACTACTATTTACAGTTATGACCTTAATCTCATACCAGCGTCCTTCTCGTAAATCCGTAATTTTATAGGACTCTGAGGATGTAGTTCCCTTATAATCACCATCAACATAAATTTTCACCTTCTCTGCTCGACTCGGCATATCATAGGTGATTTTGATCCAGGTGTCGCTTTTACTATCGACTTCAAGATTGGACACTTCTGACGAATTGGAGGATGTACTGTCCGTTGTGGCAGTCAGTTTCACACCGGAAGACAACGCACCTGTGCTTCGCTTGGACTTTATTGTAAACGTGTATGTCTGGCTTGCCGATAGATTGTTAAATGTATAGGATGATCCTGTTGAATCAGTTACCAGCTGTCCATCCTTATACAGACTGACTGTACTAATTCCGCTAGGTCTTGTCCAGGAAACAGTAACGCTATAGTTATTAACTGATGTCACTGAAGCACCTGTCACTTCGGGCACAATATCGGTAGAAACTGAAGACGTTGTAACGGGAATACTAACTCCCTGAGATAAGTTTCCGGATTTGTCTATCGTTTTGACCGTTACATTGTAGGCTGTAGCAGCATTCAAGACATTAAACGTGTAAGACGTGCCTGTGGTTCTCTGAATTTCTGTACCATTTAAATAGATAATCGCTTGGCTTAAGTCAGTATCCTTAGGCAATATGTAATTGATGGTAAATCCATTATAACCTACATTCGTCGCTGTCAGCCCGCTTACTTCTCCTGGGGGTGTCTTATCTACAGGACCATCAACGGAAGCTGTTTTAGCCTGTATTGTTGTACCGAGAGATTCATTTCCACTCTTATTCACCGTTTTCACGCGAAAGGTATATGTCGTGTTCGGCTGTAAACCGCTCATCATATAAGAGTTACTTCGAATGTTATCTACATATACATCGTTAGTGACATTAACCACTTTTACATGATCAAAATTGATGTCCGACGGATTGATCCAAGACAAATTTACTTTTGTTGTTTCTGTAGGAACCGCAGTAAGACTGCTTACATCTGCTGGCGCAATATTCGAAGTAACCAGCTGGCTCGACATTACTTTTATCATTTGGTTAAGAGTGGTCTTCTGACCAGTTAACGAAGTCAATTTCGCGCCAGAAGTGAACGGCATTTGGCGCCCTTGAACGGTTGCTAATTTGGTATGTGATTGTGCACTATTCAAACCTGTCAGATTTGAGTTATGCCTTTCAGTCGGCAACGCGCTAGCCACTGCATCGGGTCCCAAAATGCCATATCCCGTATTCAAAATCAGTGTGGCCGTTGCGAACGGAGCCATCCATTGACGCAGACGTTTTTTATTCATATGCTATGCTCTCCTTGATACCAGTATGGAAATTTTATTTGTCAAAACGAATAAGTAAACGCACAAACCCTTCTGCTGCAATCCAGCTTTTAAAATATATACCATAACGTACAGACGTTCATTTAACTGTTATCGGAATTTCCATACCAAATGTTTAGACCTCATTTTTTTCTTACGTTAATCTAAACAACCCGGACGTTGTGACCCGAGTATCAAAGTAAATATTAAGAGTTAGCTGTAAATTTTCGATATATCGTAACTTTCTACCGTTTAATAACATTGCATTATAGGATATATTAAATTTTAAGTAACAGAAAAAGGAGGTCTATTATGTTCAAAAATGCTTTTAAAACGTTTGGTGCCATTGGTAATATTGAAGCGATTTCTTATTTGCTGCTTGTATGTATTGCCATGCCACTTAAATACGCAGCTGGAATGCCGCAAATGGTAAGCTGGGTGGGAATGATCCATGGGGTACTGTTTGTGGCTTATGTGGTTGCCACGTTAGTCATGTTGATATTGCGTAAAATTACGCTGCTGCAAGGGCTTGCAGCCTTGATTGCCTCGCTGTTGCCGTTCGGCCCCTTCATTTTCGATCGTAAGGTGCTTAAGAAAGCCGCAGCCCGCACCAATCATGCCAGCCCGATCAAAGCTACATAAACCTATACCAGGCCTAGGTCAACGCAGCCATGCGGTGTTCTCTTTACCACTTATATAGCAGAATATAAAAAAACAACCGATGGCTGTAAACCACTCGGTTGTTTTTTTATTCATGAATAATAATTATTAGTTCCTGACATTTTCCAAAAATTCATAATAGCCATCATTTGACGGATCATCCTGGTTATTACGTTTGAGATATCCTGCTATAGCTAGATAAGCAAAAAGTCCGAACATAGCAGCAGAAACAACTATATATACTTTAAAACCGAAAATCATTGAAAAGATGATCATAAAAATACCGATTGTAAGGGAGACGCCTAACTTTGACATTCTTTCATCCCTTTCTGTTATATTTATGTAATCACAACTAATCTCTCGGGTAATTTACACTCATGATATCCATAAAAGGAACTTTATCCGTTTCTCCATTGCTCTCTACATGAACCTTGCCTGTTCTCGGATCCATTTTAACGATTTGTCCGCGGGTTGCTTCTTCGCGTCCCCATACAGTCAATACAACTTCGGATTGCTCTTGTTGTGCTTCTACAAGCTGATTCCCGATTTCCTCAAGTACAAATTCATCCCGAGTAGGCCGTTTGGGTACCTTCGCTTTTGCCACTTGCATCACTCTTCCTTTCGCACAAAATCAAATTCATTCCATTTTACCATACTTTTCATCATTTGGTGCTGGTAATGTGAGTAAAATTACATCCCAGGATGCACCAAAAAGCCGAGTTCTCAAAAATGAAAACATCGACTCTCTAAAGTCGCTTGTTGGAGCTCATTAGGGGCGCTTGGAAACCGACCAGCTAAGTCATTTGACCAATTGTGGAATGTAATCCACGATGTTATAAATTGGAGCACTGCTCTGTTGCGTAACGGCCAAAATTAATGCACCTTCGAGCATTGAAATGATCAGTACCGCCAGGCTGTGTGCCTTTTCCTCATCCAAGCCCGATTCCTGAAGACGCTCCATATAAATGTGCTGCCAATCTGTAAACGTATTCACACAAGCATGACGTAGCGATTCGCTGATACAGGAAGTTTCCGCAGCAGCCCAGAAGCCAATCGGCATGAAGCTGTCAAAGCCGAGACGGTCTGCCTCCTCAGCTGTATGACGAATAAAATCCTGAATGGCTACTACAGGATTTTCGTTTCCGCTCAGTGCCTGTTTTAATTTTTGCTTAATAAACTCATTCCCTCTTCTTATGCACTCCAAAGCCAACTCTTCTTTACCATGTGGAAAATAATAATAAAGTGATCCCTTCGGCGATCCACTCTCCGCAAGAATCTGATTCAGTCCGGTCGCATGATACCCCTGGTGAAAAAAGAGTCTCGACGCCGTTTGTACGATATTCTCATATGATTCGGGTTTAGCAGCCATATACAGCATCCTTCATTATATAATATTTGAAACTTTTACTTTGACAAAAAAATAATAGCATGTTTATTATATATAGACCGATCGTTATAATTCAATACCCATTAATTTATTGGAGGAACAAAAACAACATGAGTACAATGAGTCAAACAAGTTCACCCTCTGAACCCAAGACGTTCAAGGTGCTACCTATTATGATTGCCCTGCTCCTTAGTGGCTTTATTGGAATGTTCAGTGAAACGGCACTTAACATTGCGTTGAATGATTTGATGCAGATTTTGCATATTACAACAGCAACAGCCCAATGGCTGACTACCGCTTATCTGCTGACACTTGGTATTTTGGTGCCTGTATCGGGATTGCTGCTTCAAACCTTTACTACAAGACAGCTGTTTGTGGCATCGTTGCTGTTCTCAATAGCTGGTTGTCTCGTTGCGGCGCTTGCCCCTACCTTTTCAGTGTTATTGATCGCACGCATTTTGCAGGCCATTGGTACAGCACTGTTATTGCCGTTAATGTTTAACACCATCTTAATTATCTTCCCTGCTGAAAAAAGAGGCGCGGCTATGGGAATTATCGGATTGGTTATTATGTTTGCACCTGCGGTAGGGCCTACTATTGCAGGGCTGGTGCTACAAAATTTATCTTGGCACTGGATCTTCTGGATCTCTCTTCCGTTCCTGGTACTCTCGCTGATCTGCGGTATTTTGTTTATGCAGAACGTCTCAGAACCGACCAAGCCCAAGATTGATCTTTTATCTATTATCCTATCTTCCATTGGTTTCGGCGGTGTCGTGTTTGGTTTCAGTAAATCCGGAGAAGGTGGCGAAGGCTGGACCAGCTTGGTTGTTTTGCTTCCTGTGATTGTCGGTGTGGTATCGTTGATTTTGTTCTCTGTACGACAGTTGAAAATGAAGGCACCTATGCTGAATTTGCGTGTATTTAAATATCCAATGTTTGTGATCGGCGTTATCATGGTGTTCTTATGTATGATGACGATCCTTTCTACGATGCTGATTCTTCCACTGTTCTTGCAAAAAGGGCTGGCCTTGTCCGCTCTAACAGCAGGTTTGGTGCTTCTGCCCGGTGGGATTATCAACGGTCTCTTGTCGCCTATTATGGGCTCCTTATTCGATAAATTCGGTCCCAAATGGCTTGTGATTCCAGGACTTGTAATCGTGGCTGCTGTGTTGTTTTTCCTGTCAGGCATTACAACGACATCCACGCTCGTACTCATTATTGTGCTTCATAGTTGCTTGATGATCGGTATTTCTATGATTATGATGCCAGCTCAAACAAACGGTCTAAACCAGCTCCCTATGGATCTATACCCAGACGGAACGGCTATTATGAGTACGCTCCAGCAAGTCGCTGGTGCAATCGGTACTGCCGTAGCGGTAAGTATTCTCTCCAAAGGCATGGACAGCTATTTGAGCCAATCCAGCATGCCTCAATCCGTAAATGAAATGGCTAAAGCCATGGTAGTCGGATCTCAGAATTCATTTTTCTTTGCAATGGTCATCAGCGTGATCGGTCTGATCCTTGCGTTTTTCATTCGCAGAGTTCATGTTGAACATGGCACTGCTAAAGCACCCATGCACTAATTAACCATTATTTTTATTCCAAACATAATACCTGAATAAATTTAAAGGCTGCTAACCATCTCATTTATGGTTAAGCAGCCTTTTATTACGAATCTAGATAGGTATTCATATAATTACATATTTACAAATCCTCCTCATTTGGTTACGATATGACTCACGGAGTAAAGCGTAAAAATTACGATTACTATTAAGGAGGACTCCCTGTTGTTTAAACGTTCATATTTCAAACTATTTATACCCGCGGTAATTGCGGTGATGATGACAGCCTGTGCTTCATCTCCATCAACTACATCCACATCCTCTACGGCACCACAAGATAAGAGTGTCACCTTATTGTTCAACGTGCAAAGCCCTTCTATTGATCCTCATACAGATATTAATTACACAGCCATTCGTGCTGGAGTAAATGAAACACTGATCAAAGTGAATAAGGATCTCAAGCTGGAAGCTTGGCTTGCAGAGAAATGGGATAGTAAGGACGGGCGACACTGGACCTTTAGCATCCGACCAGGCGTGAAATTCCATAGCGGGAAAGCCGTAGATGCCGCAGCTGTCAAAGCCTCTCTGGAAAGAGCGCTAAAGCTCAATCCATCGGTCAAAAATGCACTACATATCCGTGATATTCATGCAGAAGGGCAGATCTTGAGCATCACAACGGACAAGCCCTTCCCGGAATTTGTATCTGAGCTGGTTCATCCGAATACCGCAATTATGGACACCACAGCCACAGGTGACTTCCCATCGGGAACGGGGCCGTTCCAGGTTGCCAGTTTCCGTGCCGGAAGTGAACTGAATCTGGAGCACAACGAGCACTATTGGAACGGTGAAGTAAAGCTGAAACATGCCAAGTTCATGTTTAACGAAGACGCCAATGCACGTCAGCTTGCATTTCAAGCTAAAACAGCCGATATTGTGTACCGTCCGCCCATTGAAAGTCTGGAACTCTTGAAAGCTGATTCTACCGTTAAAGTTGACTCTCTCCCCAGCCTGCGGACGCACCAACTTATTTACAATATGAACAATCATGATCTGAAAAAAACAGCTGTGCGCAAAGCATTTGATCATCTGATCAACCGAGATGAGATTGCGAGCGGTATCATGTCTGGTCAGGGAACCCCTGCGCAAGGTCCGTTCTTGCCGGATTTTCCTTTTTCACCGGAATATATTACGAAAAAGTTTGATTTGAATGCGGCGCGAGAAGGCTTCAAAGAGGCTGGATATACAGTGCAGAACGGCAAAATTACGAATCCTGATGGCTCCCCCCTTCATTTTACATTGTTAACCTACCAGTCGAGAGCAGAACTCCCACTCATTTCGCAGCTAATTCAGGCTAACGCTAAGGAGCTTGGCATCACGATTGATATCCGTCAGGTTGATAATATTGATGAATATCTGGCCGCTCATCAGGATTGGGATTTGGCGACTTACAGTAACATTACAGCCCCGCGCGGCGATGCAAGCTACTTCCTGAATGCGGCCTATATGCCGGAGGGAGCATTGAATTACGGTCGTGTGCATATACCAGAACTCGAGCGTATGATTACACAACTGAACACAACTGTGAATGAGGAGCAGCGCAACAAGCTGGCGCTGAAGGCTGTCACGCTGATTGACCAAGAAAATCTGCAATCCTTTCTAGTTCATCCAAACAACGTAGTGGCCTATCGTAATTACGTACATAACTGGGTAACCAGCCAAAGTGAATACTATCTGCTGACCCAGGACTTGGATGTGAACTAGCATGTTTCAATCCATTGCCAAAAAGTTTCTGACGTTTATGTTGTTTTTTCTTATTCTTTCCTTTGTGAGCTTCTGTCTGCTTAAGCTTGTTCCGGGCGATCCCGTTCGGAGCATTCTTCGAGTAGATGATGTAGCTGTATCCAATCAGCAAATTGCAGATATGCGTAGCCAATTGGGGCTGGATCAGCCATTGCCTGTGCAATATGGTAAGTGGCTGGTTCAGTTGCTCCAGTTGGATTTTGGACAATCTTATTTAACCCATCGTCCAGTCTTGACAGAGTTTATAGAAAAGCTGCCTTATACACTCCTCCTGACTGGAGGCTCCCTGTTCATTATGCTGCTGATAGCTCTCCCGTTGGGCACATTGTCTGCGCTGTACCGTAACCGCTGGATTGACAGTGCCAGTCGTGTGTTTGCCTTAATTGGCTCCTCGATTCCCAGCTTTTGGTTAGGTCTTTTGTTTATCGAATGGTTTGCGGTTAAATTGCGTATTTTGCCGTCTATGGGAGACGGAACTATTTTCCATTTACTCCTCCCTTCTCTTACCCTCGGATTGGCAATGGCGGCTGTTTATGTACGAATGATTCGCGCAAGTCTGATTGAAAGCTCGGGGCAGGATTTTATCAAAGTAGCGCAAGCGCGTGGAATCAGTCCGGTTCGCATTTTTTTCAGACACATGTTCCGTCACAGCTTAGTTCCACTTATTACGGTGTTCAGCGAGAGCATTGGCAGCCTATTGGGAGGTACGGTGGTGATCGAAGTGCTATTCGCCTATCCGGGGCTTGGCAAATGGATTGTGGATGCAATTGCCGCGAGAGACTACCCCATTATACAGGGCTATACAATCTTTATGGCCGTATTCATTATATGTCTCAATATCTTGGTAGAGCTGTCCTACCGTTGGGTCAATCCTGAAATTGCTTTGAAGGAGAAACGTTTATCATGATAAAATCCGTACATGCGGAAAACAGGCAGTTCACCAGGGCACGATTGTCCAAAGCATGGATCGGATCACTTTCCATCCTGTTTATTCTTACAGCCATTACAGTCATACCCTTCTTAGCTCCGCAAGATCCGTATCATATCCAAATGGGAAGTCGACTTCAACCGATCAGCGCAATGCACTGGCTGGGAACCGATCATATGGGTAGAGATGTGCTGTCGAGAGTCATAGCAGGACTACGGACGACAGTCGGAACCAGTTTGTTGATTTTGATCGTTTCACTGGTTGTCGGGGTTCCCCTCGGTCTGCTGTCAGGATTTATTGGAGGCTGGGTGGATCGTGTATTTCAACGTGTAGTCGATGCCTTCATGACTTTGCCCGATTATATTTTTGCCATTGTGCTAAGCGGCCTGCTTGGACCAGGCTTAGGGAATCTTATATTTGCGGTGTCTGCAGTAAAATGGGTTGGTTATGCCCGCCTGGTGCGCAGTACCGTTCTGGCTGAAAAGCAAAAGGATTACATTTCGCTATCGATACTTGCGGGTACCTCCTCCCTGCGAATTGTCATGCGGCATATTCTCCCCCATGCCATTGGGAATGTACTGGTACTGGCTACGCTGGATATCGGCAAAATCATCTTAATGATCGCCTCTCTATCTTTTTTGGGCTTAGGTCCTCAGCCGCCCATTCCCGAATGGGGAACGATGTTGAATGAAGGGCGTGCATATTTTCAAATGGCACCCCATTTAATGCTTGGTCCCGGCATAGCTGTCGTACTCACCGTGCTACTGGCGAACGTGTTTGGAGACAAGCTACGCGACCGATATGATGTTAGAACCCGGTCAGAGGAGTGAACTATACATGCTGACTATTGAAGGCTTAACGATTCGGACAAAAGCAAAAACGATTGTAGAACAACTAGAACTTGCCATTCATCCGGGAGAATGGTGTGCTCTGGCAGGCGAAAGCGGCAGCGGTAAAAGCATGACTGCGTTCGCTATTGGCGGTCTCCTCCCCGCTTCTGTTAGCGCTGAAGGAATCATCATGTGGAATGACGAGAATTTGCTTGCCCTACCTGTTAAACAAAGACGTTCCTTGCTTGGCAGTGAAATATCTTACATTTTTCAAGATTATCACGGGGCTTTTACACCTTTTTTACGTGTGGGCAGCCAACTCGACGAGCTGATGTGTGCTCACGGCAAGCAAGACCGTAAAGCGCGTAAACAGCGTTGTATCGAGGTGCTTGAGCACGTACAGCTTCCCGCCGAACGTGTGTACCGCAGCTATCCATTCGAGCTCAGTGGCGGTCAATTGCAGCGAGCGGCTATTGCAGCTGCACTGCTTCTAAAGCCAAAGCTGCTTATTGCCGACGAGCCCACAACTGCGCTGGATACGCTGACTGCACACCGAGTACTCCAGCTCATTGATCAAATCCGGATGGAAACGGGAATTTCCGTCTTGTGGATTACTCACGATCTACGGCATGTACGGAAGTATGCGGATCGAATTGCAGTAATGCGTACAGGTGTTTTGGTTGAAGCTGGCCAAACGCAAGCGGTGCTAGACCATCCAGTCCATCCCTATACGCGTCGCTTGCTGGCGGCTATTCCGCCGCTGTCTCCAGGCGCTCCTTCGCGTTTGCCATGCAATAGCACTGATGAACAGCTTGCACCGGGAAGGAGCATATTACATGAATAATCAAGCCGCCTGCGCTCAGTGGCAAGACAGCTCTAATCCTGTTGTTACCGTCTCCGGTTTGACGAAGGCTTACACTGGGGGCAAAACTGTGCTGCACGATGTTACTCTGTCGGTCTTGCCCGGAGAATGTCTGGGTGTTGTCGGAGAAAGCGGCAGTGGGAAAAGCACACTCGCTCGCTGTATTTTGACATTGGACCCGTTTGAACAAGGTGAGCTTAGATTGGGCGGACAGTCCATTCGAGGATTAAAGCGAAGTGAATTAAAACGGATTCGCAGCAGACTGGGGGCGGTATTTCAACATCCATCCGCAGCTTTGAACCCCAGACTAACCATTCTGCAATCACTGCTGGAGCCATTGGATCAGCTCAAGTGCTATGTTCCTTCCTTTATGGCGGGTTTGCCCTCCGGACGTCGGAATATAGCAGAACAGCTGTTAGGTATGGTAAAGCTTCCGGCCAGCTATCTGGATAAGTTCCCACATCAGCTCAGTGGTGGGGAAAAGCAGCGTGTAACCATTGCACGTGCCATTAGCACAGAACCGGATTTTATCGTATTGGACGAGCCGACTGCAAGTTTGGATGTGACCACACAAGCCACGGTTTTGAATCTGCTTAAGGATTTGCAGGATGAGTTTGGACTGGCTTATCTGTTTATCTCGCATGATCTGGCGGCTGTGCACTTTATGAGTGATCGAATCATGGTTATGAAAGATGGCCGTGTGCTTGAGCATTTTTCCAAGGAATCATTATTTCATTCGGATCGGCATCCCTATACACAATCGTTACTGGAGGTTTTTTCAACATGCTGCCTTCCCACCGAGCCTATCTTGCTTTAGCAATCCCTTTAATTATTTCGACGATTACAACCCCGCTACTCGGTGCGGTGGATACAGCAGTAATCGGTCATTTAAGCCACTCTGCCTATTTAGGCGGCGTGGCAGTCGGTACTCTTATTTTCAATACTTTATATTGGCTGTTTGGCTTTCTGCGAGTCAGTACGTCAGCTTTCACAGCACAAGCCGCAGGGGCACAAAATAACGATCAAGGCATTGCTGCTCTCATGCGCCCACTTGCCATAGCTCTACTCATTAGTGCAGTATTTATTGTATTGCAAAAGCCCATTCTGCTAGCTTCTCTCCAGCTCATCCATCCAGCTCAGGATGTGGCAGAGCAAGCAGCAATTTATTTTAACATCCGTATTTGGGGAGCACCCCTTACATTAGTGAACTATGTGCTGCTCGGATGGCTGATGGGATTGTCCCGCGTGAAGGCTACACTATTTTTACAAATATCCATGAATGTGATTAATATGCTATTAGCTATTGTATTTACACAGATCATGCATTGGAATGTCGCTGGGGTTGCAAGCGCTACTCTGATTGCAGAAGCTCTTGCATGTGTATTGGGTCTTGTACTGGTGTTCCGTTCACCGATTTGGAGAGAATGGAAGCGCAGCGGACAGAGGAATTGGCGAGAATGGTTCGGTGCCTCAGAGTTAAAAAGTGTCATGGCGACGAACCTTGATCTCATGATTCGTACTGCCTGCCTGTTGACGATGTTTAATCTGTTTACGGCGCGCAGTGCGAGCTTTGGAACCGATCAATTGGCGGCAAATGCTATTTTGTTGCAGATCCATTACATTATGGCTTACTTTTTTGACGGGTTCGCCAACGCCAGTAGCATCATGACGGGACAGGCTCGTGGTGCCGGAGATCGTAAAATGCTGCAGAGAGTTATTCATTTATCCTGGTTCTGGACACTGGTTACCAGTGTAGTGACAGGAGGATTGTATCTTGCACTGAAAGAGCCGCTGATCTCGCTATTTACAGGGAATACTACAGTGATTAGCCTGACAGCTCCTTACAATGGGTGGCTGGTGGTCTTTCCCCTAGCAGCCGGGCTGGGACTGGTATTCTACGGTGTGTTTACAGGGATGACGGTAACGTATCCGATCCGTAATTCGATGCTGATTTCACTGGTCTGCTTTTTGATTGCTCTCTTCTGGTGCGTTCCTCATTATGGGAATCATGGACTTTGGTTATCCTTTATCATCTTTGCCCTGGGACGGTCACTGTTTCTGGTGGTTTACTTACCTCGGTTGAAGAGAATTTAGTAGCCCCTGCTTTACATGACTCTCAAAAACAAAGGATGTCCCCTCCACCATATATGTGGTGTGGGGACATCCTTTTATTATTTATTCATACGGCTTTCAGGTTAGGCGTTTGCCAATCCTTCTACTCGCCTTGTGGTACGGTCAAGCTCAGACCATCCGCTACACGACGCCCGTATTCAGGATCAGCTTTATAGAAATGACCGATCTGACGCAGTTTGATTTCATCACTTTCTACAGGCTTCATGGCATTTACAATGTTTCGGACCAGACGTGAGCGCTCCTCTTCACTCAGCAAGCGGTACAGGTCCCCTGGTTGTGTGTAGTGATCGTGATGATCGTAGGCTACACTTTGTGCCTCGCCAGACACTTCAAAAGGAGCAATTTTGTGAGCAGATGATTCTTTCGGTCCGCCGAGACTATTCGGCTCGTAATAGACAGATCCCCCGCCATTACCGTCACTGCGCAATGCACCATCGCGTTGATAGTTGTGAACTTCCGCATGCGGCCGGTTGATTGGCAACGCATTATGGTTTGCACCTACACGGTAGCGATGTGCGTCACCATAGGCAAACAGGCGTCCTTGCAGCATCTTATCCGGGGAAGCCTCAATACCAGGAACAAATGAACCTGGCGAGAATGTCGCCTGCTCTACCTCAGCAAAGTAGTTCTCAGGATTACGATTCAGCACCATGCGCCCTACCTCGATCAGCGGGTAATCCTTTTGAGACCATACTTTGGTCACATCAAATGGATCAAAACGGTACGTATCCGCATCTTCTATGGGCATAATCTGCACATAAAGTTTCCATGCTGGGAAATCGCCCTTTTTAATCGCATTAAACAAATCTTGTATATGATAATCCGGGTTTTCACCGGCAATTTTCGCAGCTAAATCCACATCGAGATTTTGTATACCTTGTTCTGTTTTAAAATGATATTTCACCCATACGGCCTGTCCCTCGGCGTTCACCCACTTGAACGTGTGGCTGCCAAAACCATGCATATGTCTAAGTGTAGCGGGAATACCGCGATCAGACATGAGAATACTTACCTGATGCAGCGATTCAGGAGACAAGGACCAGAAATCCCAGACCGCATTCGGGTTTTTCAAATGCGTTTGGGGGTGACGTTTTTGCGTATGAATAAAGTCAGGAAATTTAATGGCATCCCGAATAAAAAAGACAGGTGTATTATTGCCCACGAGATCATAGTTTCCTTCTTCTGTATAAAACTTTACCGCAAATCCACGTGGATCGCGTACAGTATCGGACGAGCCTAGCTCACCTGCCACAGTAGAAAAACGGATAAACATCGGTGTACGCTTACCCACTTCGGACAAAAAGCTTGCTTTTGTATATGAAGACAAATCATTAGTGACTTCAAAATATCCGTGTGCCCCCGCACCTTTGGCATGAACAACCCGTTCCGGCACACGCTCCCGGTTAAAATGCGCCAATTTTTCCAGCAGATGCACATCCTGAATTAGTACAGGCCCCCGTGAGCCTGCTGTAATCGAATTCTGATTATCTCCAACAGGAGCGCCCCAGCTTGTAGTCAGGTTCGTTGGTTGGTTACTCATAATTGAAATCACCTCTTGATTGAATTGGTTGACCTTGTGCCTTTCACTATAAATTGTGCACAAACAAAAATCAATACTTTTTTATAATAATTATAATTTAGGATTTAGAATTAGTTTAAAATCACAAATAAAAAAGCAAGCCCCTTAAGGCTTGCCGTAATATAGTGCTGTATTTATTTACAATAAAGTGACTTCAATTTCTATATTCTGAAATGATCGCATTGATCACTTCTTTAGGTTTTGCTATAGAGACTTTCAGACAATATTCATATAGAATTCATCATAAAATCATAATAAGAGCTGCTTTCTATCGAGAAAATCCAAAATATCCTGTACCGACTGCTTTACCTCCCGGCCTTCCGTAGATACGATTAAATCAGGTTCCAGCGGTACTTCATATGGAGCATCAATCCCTGTAAAATGTTGGATTTCTCCAGCTCTTGCTTTCTTGTACATGCCTTTTGGATCACGACGCTCGCATTCCTCTAGACTGCATCGGATATAAATCTCGTAACAGCCCTCCTGCTGTAAAATGTCCTTTACCATTTCACGATCCTCACGATAAGGCGAAATGGTGGCGCAAATCGTTAGAACACCCGCATGGGCCATTAGCTTGGACACTTCGGCTATACGACGAATATTTTCTTTGCGGTCAGCGGGCAGGAAACCCAAATTGCGATTCAAACCATGCCGAACATTATCCCCATCCAAAATAAATGTACGTATACCTCTTGCATATAACGCTTTTTCGAGTGTGGAGGATACCGTTGACTTTCCCGAGCCAGACAGCCCCGTAAACCAAAGCACCGGACTCTTATGTCCATTCAGAAGCTGTCGAGCTTGCTTATCCACTTCTGATACATGCCAGGTAATGTTGGAAGATGGGTTCATTCAGCACTCTCCTATTTCATCAGTATTAATGTTTAATCTGTCTCTAACATCAGGATAGAGCATTTTTAAAACTGTTTAAAGTACGCTGCTCTGTTTTGTGGTCCAATACCGCAAAGACAACCCGTTTAAACAGGAATCCATATCCTTCAGTTACAAGTACTTGCTTAAACCAACTGGCTACCTCCTCCGGCTTATTGCGGAATACTCCACAACCATAAGCACCAAGCACAAGATGTTCTACACCGTTTTGCATGGCCATTCCCAAAATGTAACGAATGCGCTCCAACATAACTTCTCCAATCCGATTGACCTGCTCTGGCTCCCGTTCATGCACGACTCCAGCATTCACAGCAGGCGCGGTCAGGAAATCGACTAGATACGGCTCTTCCAGCAATGTTCCCTGATCATCCCGAAATACAGGAACTTGAGGAGAATAAATCATATAATCTGAATAAAAACAGCTCCGCAGCTTCCGATTATGTTGGTACATTTCCTCCATTTGTGAAATACAAGGATACAGTGCTGACGAACGAGCCAAGCTTTCCTCTTGAGCCTGACTGCCTCCAAGGAATCCGCCCCCGGGGTTTTTGGCTGATGCAAAATTCAAACAAGCTACGTGTTCCCGCTTCTCCTCGACCTGGAGTCTATGTGCGGCCTGCAACGTACTTTCTCCCGTTACTTCCATCTTTTTAATGATCGCCTGTTCGACTACATCGGAAGAAGCTCCTAATATACTTTTTATTCTTTGCTCTGCATCTTGCTTTATCGCTACCAGTTGAGAAGGTCTATATAGCTTCGAGCCTGTGACCGCATTCCCTACCTCTTTTGCTATATTTACTTGTACCTGTTTGGTATTTGTATAATGCCCATTCTCTAAAATGGATAATGTTTCATGCGCCATATGTGACCTGGCATCCCGCTTACTTCGGGAATTCATTGTGTTTTTCATGGTGACTAATCCTCCTTTTGCAATAGATCTTCACGTAAATTCGTCAATATTTCCCCCAGCCAGTTCGTACCCCGCCATAGCTTCCGGTGCCGTATACGAGCATCATTTTCAGCTAAACCTACACCCCAAATGGTATCCGTAGGACTAGCCTCAACCAGAGTAGTTCCCTTCGTTTTAAGCAGGTGCTTGAGCAAATTCGTATTTTGGGTGAACTTGGCATAATTTCCGTCATACACAAATTGCTGGCAATTTGCTTCCCATAAGGATTGGTCAAATCCGCGCACACTGCGACCACGGGCTTTTTGCTCCCTTGGGGTAGGGGCTTGCATAATTTTCAGAGCTGCCTCTTCATCTCCGAAAAGCTGCGCTTTTTTTAGCATCATATATTGCTCAGCACAGTTAAACTCCAATCCATCTACGACAAATTCACAAGGGTACCATTGCGAAAATGGTGAATGACTGCGATAAAAAAATGTAAACTTCTCCATGACTAATCCTCATTTCTTCTTCCTTTTATGCTATATAAAACGTGACCGTGGCTTAAATCGGTATAGCTTGGACGGACGATGTCCGGCCGCCTTCCTGTATTCATTGGTTTCTTCCACGAGATCTGCTATTTTACGACGAAAAGCCGCGGCTAACAGCTCTTTACCTAAAATAATTTCATACACCTGTTGGAGTTCACTCAGTGTAAACAGAGCTGGCATCAGGTGAAACGCAATATCTGTGTATTCAATTTTGCTGCGTAGACGCTCAATACCGTACGCAATAATTTTGGCATGATCAAAAGCAATTCCCTGTGTCTCCAGCACTTCTCGCTTGATTTCTATGGTTTTCCCTTTAAGAATTTCAGTTACTTTCACTTTGGCTGTTAAAAGGATGTCCGCATGCTTCAATGTAATGTCAATGTTTTGCTCCCACGTATAACCTTCAGGTTGATTCGTCCGCGTCTCCTGAGCCACACTGTAATCCAGCTCAAACCATTGAGCATCTGCGGCATCATCTCCTGCCTGTACCTCCAAGGATTCATGGTCTACTAACGCCATGTAAGCGCAGCTGATCACCCGCATACGCGGATCACGTGCTACATCTCCCCAAGTGTACAGCTGCTCCATATAAATCTGATCCACATTGGTTTCAGTTTTAAGCTCACGGCGTGCAGCCTCTTCCAGGCTTTCATTCATGCCTACAAAACCGCCGGGCAACGCCCATTGCCCTATAAAAGGATGCTCTCCTCTTTGGATCAAGAGGAGCTGAAGTGTTTTCTCCGGTAGCTTACGGTAATTCTGCTGGAGCTGATCCATTACAGTAAATAGCAGCATATCTACCGTTACGGATGGACGCTCATATTGATTAGCATCATAAAGGGCCAAAAATTGCTCCTCCGTCAAGCCACTGTCGTTGTATTTCGATCTATCTGTCACTTGTGTCACCTACCTGCTCATATTTGGGACATCATCGCTTTTCCTTCAAAAGCAACGAATGCTCTATGTAAATTTTAATTTAAATCATTTGATAAAAACAAAATGTTAATATCAATACATTAATATATAATTAGCACTTCGTCAATAGGGTGTATAGACCTATTTTTGGTCATGTGATAGTACTATTAGACTGTTTACTGAATTTTACTTGTTGCTTATTGTCATATCATGTATGATGTTTTGGACAATATAGGAAACACAACATACTAAACACGTAAGGAGAAGATCCAATTGTCTAACCCGTCTAACCCGTTTAATCCGCAATACAATCAACAAGGAGCACCGTCCAGACCTGCCCCTGTTTACCCGCCACCTGTTTCATTCAAGGAGTGGATGATCAGCTTACTCCTGATGGCAATACCAGTAGTTGGAATTGTTATGCTGTTTGTGTGGGCTTTTAGCGGCTCGACAAATCCGAGCAAAGCGAACTACGCTAAAGCAGGCCTGCTATGGGCCGCTATTGTAATTGTTATCTATATCATTATGGCTGTTGCTCTATTGCCTGCGATCATAAGCTCATTAAATTCCAGCAGCTATTATTGATTTCTAGTACATAGCAAAATAACCTTCTGATGAATCCAATTGAATCATCAGAAGGTCTTTAAACTAAAACTGTCGACCCTGTCGGCAGTTTTTTTACTTCACCTTACTTCACTTTACTTGTACCAAAGGTCATCGGTTTCAAGCTCTTGTAGACTGTGCAAAAACGATCTTGAGTTATCGACATAAAGTTCGGTATCGATATAGTCAATGAGCATTCGACCATGATCCCGACGGGCTCGTCCTTATCTACACCTTTGACCCGCAAAGCATGTGCAAGCTGATTGGCCTGTTTGTTCAGATCAGCATATGTCAAGTGCTTGTCCCCAAGTACAACCGCCACATGGTCCGGTGTGCGCTCAACCTGCTCCTCAAACAACTGATGAATCGTTTTCTCCCGTGGGTAATCCGCTAACATACCATGTAACATGCTCAACTTCATCTCCTTCTCCTGTCAGCCATAATCCAGATATTACAATAGTTTGGGGATTTAACTGGAGAAAAAGAAATGACATCAGAGCTTGTTTTTCGACTGAACATTTCTTTAAAATAAGTATATAGCTACTTCTTGCTCTACAATAAATACCACAGATTGGTTACTCGACTGGAGGAAAAGAAATGACATCGGAGTGGCAGAGACTACAGACCAAACTGCCGGAATGGGTAGAACAAAGCCGTCATGAGTATATTCATGGCAAGGTAGCAGCGTATATTCCCGAACTGTCCAAGGCCCCGGCCGACGCGCTGGGTATTGTGGTCATGAACGGTGCGGGTGAGACCGTGGTAGCCGGAAATACGGAAATCCAGTTTACGATGCAAAGCATCTCAAAGGTATTTACGCTCATTCTGGCCTTGATGGATAATGGAGAGGACGTTGTCTTCTCTAAGGTAGGTATGGAGCCTACCGGAGACCGTTTTAATTCCATGCTAAAGCTAGAACTAGTCGAGCCGGGGATTCCATTTAACCCACTGATTAATGCCGGAGCAATCGCGGTCTCCTCTCTGATTCGCGGAAACAGTCCAGAAGAGAGATTTGCCCGTGTTCTTCAATTTTTCCGTCTGCTTACTCATAATGACACATTGGAATATGATCAGGATGTCTACGATTCAGAATCAGCCACAGGCCATTTGAACCGTTCCCTTGCTTATTTTCTAATGGAAAAGGGGATTTTAAGAGGTCATGTGGAGGATGTGCTTGACGTCTATTTCAGACATTGTGCTGTCAAATTAAACTGTACAGATTTAGCACGTATGGGACTCATACTAGCCTACAACGGCCGTGATCCGGTCACAGGTATACCTTTAATCCCCCGTCGCTATGTACAGATCGCCAAAACATTTATGACAACATGCGGTATGTATGACGCCTCTGGTGAATTTGCCATTCAAGTCGGACTCCCTGCCAAAAGCGGCGTATCTGGCAGTATAATGACGATGGTACCTGGACGATACGGCATCGGGTTAGTGGGGCCTTCATTGAATCGTATGGGCAACAGTACAGCGGGGGTACACTTGCTGGAGACAATGTCCCGCGATTTGGATTGGAGTTTGTTTTAGGATATAAAAAAGGGTATTCCCAGCCAGTACGGCTCATAGGAATACCCTTTTCTGTTACGTTCTTGCTATGTTAAATGGTTTGACCCTGAACCAATTTGATTTGAATACGGAACGGGTCAGCCACATACAAGGCCCCATCACGTTCTTGTAATCGATAACCTGCCGCAGTCAAACGAGCAGTAATGGCATCCAATTCTTGTTGGTCTGGAACATTCAGTTCAAAATAATCCAATCCAGCAGCCTGCTCGGGAGCTGGTGGCGCTCCTTCACCTGCCCATATATTTAAGCCCATATGGTGGTGGTAACCACCTGCGGAAACGAACAAGGCTGAAGATCCATATCGGCATGTAATGTCAAAGCCAAGCACATCGCAATAAAATTGCTGTGCTGTGAGCAAATTAGACACATGGAAGTGAACATGCCCAATTACCGTTCCCTGTGGCAGTCCCTGCCAAGGTAAGTTTTCAGAAATGGCAATCAGGTCTTCTGCATCCACAGGTCCAGTTCCCATCATGTAAAATCCATTTGCATCTTTTTTCCATTGATTACGAGGACGATCCGCATAGATTTCAATTCCGTTATTATCGGGATCATGGATGTATAATGCTTCACTTACATCATGGTCTCCCTGTCCGATTTCAATCTCATGAGCCAGCAGATTACGCAAAGACAAACCCAGAGCTATACGATCTGGTAGAAGAATAGCAAAGTGATACAATCCGGCTGCAGACTGGCGCGGCAGAATAACTGCATTTTCAATATAGTTAAGAATCAGTAGCGCATGCTTTCCGTCAACAGTCAATTCAGCGGTATCCGCTGTTTGACGTAGAAGCTGTAAACCAATGACCTCAGTGTAAAATTGAATAGAGCGCTCCAAGTTACTAACTTTTAATGAAACCTGCCCGATTTTAGTGTTGTCATGAATATGTGCTGTCATGAGATTTCCCTCTTTCTACATGGATTGGAGGACTAAGGCTTAATCAAATTTATTGTTCTGTTGACCCACGACGGCTGAACAAAGAATCCAGAGACCAGCGAGTTGTCGGCGCAAATACGAGATGAAGAGCTACCAGAATAAAAGCAATATCCAGCTCATAGCCAGCGCCTTGACCATTCCCCATCAACCCGCCGGACAATTTGGCCGTGAAAATAGCGCCGATCAATACAATAACTAAAAGTCCGGATACATAGCGAGTAAGCAATCCAAGAATTAATGCAATCCCGCCGACCAACTCAATCACCGCAACGACATAACCTAAAAATCCTGGGACACCAATGCTGGAAAACCAGCCTGCAACATTACCCAATCCCATTTGGAATTTAGCAATTCCGTGCGCCAAAAACAAAATTCCGAGCGCCACCCGCATAATTGTAGAAACATTTCTGCTTGCTGAACTCATCTTTATCTCTCCATTCTGTTTGTTTTAATACACTCATACAAGCGTATATGAATAATTAATTTATATTACTAATAATTTAGCCAAAAAAATAATGACGTCCGAATCTATACTGCAACACATAAGTATGAATTACACTCAAATTATTAGTAATAGTAATAATTATTTTGTAATGTGAATTTAGCATAAGAAACTATAGTCTGTCAACAAATTATTTGGTATGATGAATAATAAATTAGTATATATTATATTTCCCTAAAAGGAGGAACGCTCTATGGGTATAGGATGCAACATTCGTGCGGCTCGTAAACGTAAAAATTTATCCATCCAGCAAATCTGCGAACGAACCGGTCTATCTCAAGGATTTATGAGTCAAGTCGAAAATAATAAAACCTCCCCTTCCATCGCTACATTGGACAGCATCGCTAATGCGCTGAACGTACCTCTCGCTTTTCTGCTTCTTAAAGAAGAGGAACGGATGCAAGTGATTCGTAAGGACGAGCGTCGTAAAACATTGTATGGTAAAAACAAACTCCAGGTCGATCATTTGGGTGGTCAGGGTAATGTCAAAATGATGCTGGTGGACATGCCGCCAGGCTCATCTACAGAAGAAGAACATGCTCATGCAGGGGATGAGATTCATTTTATTTTGGAGGGTACGGTATACGTGGAGCAGGGTGAGGATTCAGCTACTCTGGAAGCAGGAGATTCCTTTAGCTGGAGAGCAGCCATCCCCCACTATGCCAAAAATGTTGGAGAAAACAACGCGCGTATTCTGATCTCCGTGTTTCTCGAAGCAGAAAATGACGCCTAAACAAGATTTGAGCATATCACAATATTCATTACCCATTTCATTGTAAAAAGCGTGTACCGGGAAGTTAAATTAACTTCAACGATACACGCTTTTTTGTAGTAGCTACTCTGCTAAACTTATCCCATCGCCTGCTGGGCATCTGTACGTGATTCCCACGGCAGCTTAAAGGTTTTCATGATCTGCTTGGCATTGGCTGGGAGCCCGCTTACCGGATCACCCGTCGTACCCAACAACTCTTCTTTTTTATCCGTAGTAATACGCCCATAATAAGTAGAGCTGCTGTCCCCCCATCCTGTAGTATACTCGTAGATCAGCGGCTTATTTAATTTCGGATAGGTTCCCCACTGATCTTTGGCTTTATTAGCCAAAAACAGCTCCAGTGGATCGTATTCCATCGTAAAGGTTTTATCAAAGGGAGCTCCCACATACCCTTGATAGGTAACAATCGGAAAACCGTCCTTCACTTCAACCAGACTCAGCACATCCCCGTTCACTGTAAAATACCGCAATGCTTCGCCTTGGGGGAACATATAGACACTGGACAGCAGCTCAGTGTTAGGACGATGTTCTTCTATATAAGGATGGACAGAACGTCTTTCTAAGTGGATTAATGCTTCACGTGCTGCCACGAGATCTCCCTCATATATTTGTTCTTTTAGTTTACCGTGAATCGGTGGCTGGATCTGAATCTGTGTATTTGTCTTCTCTAACGTATAACCTAAATCAAGCGATACATCTCTAAGAGGCACATATACGTCTTTACCTACAACCTCAAATGTAAGCTGCTGCTTGCTCTTACGTAATCGCTCCTTAAGAACTAAGGGTTCTGCCCACTTTTGCAGCGTGACCTGCTTTTTTTTAGCATCCCAATGGTAGCTTGCACCTACAGCTTCAGCCAAAGGTTTAAGCGGTACCATGAGCTTACCGTCAATCAATAGAGATTTGGTCTTGTTGTTTAAGGGTTGACCGGCTATAACAATATCTGTTAGTTGTGTTGATTGAGGTGCTGTGGTTCCCTGTTCAGCCGCTTCGACTTCTCCTTGGTGCATTGTTGTCAAGAGCAATGGTAGCATCAGCAAGGCGACAAACAATCGCTGAAATCCTGTTCGATCTAGCTTCATTATGAGTCTCCGTTCACTTAATAGACTTGTTCATTCCGGCTCTATTTCTTTTTGGCTGCGTCAATGTCTCCAGGTCTCATCCCTGCCCAGATGTTCGGAATACTGACGGTCTCTGGATGCTCAAATACGAGAAACGCAGTCGGCAAATATCGTTCTCCGTATTCAGAGGAAGGCTTGTTGACAATGGTGTTATCCTTGACGAGCACCGTTGATGAACCTCCATCCAAATTAGCACCGATAACCGCTCCATGCTTAAGTAAAATATTTTGCATATCATACAAGTTGGCACCTATGCTGTACCCAGGCTGGCGACCGTCGACGGTTACGAAAAGGATTGCCCCGTCTGCTCTCTGTCCCATCGCGGTACGGGGAGCAATGCCCCATCCCTCGCTTGCATTGCGAATCAGACCTTTTCCATTCACAATTAGGCGTGGTTGGAAAGTAACCGCTTCTTGCACATTCATTTTGGACAACTCGGACAACGAATAGTGACCGGCTATCATTTTTCCCTGTTTATCAATACCTACGATTTGAACAGAGGCATTTTTACCCATATCGTTGTAGTATATCTGGCCCTGAGAAATGACAACACCAATCGGTTTAAAGCCATTTCCGTTCCAGTTGGGATCAGCGAATCCACCGCCGTTTACACCAGCAACGGCCCCCAAACGCTCGACCATACTAGATACATGTTCTCCCCGGCCGACTTTAGCAGGAACCCCGAGCCTAATTTTAGTGGGGTCATGCACCGTCATAACATAGCCATGATAGTTACGACCCGATACCTCTTCCACTTCAACCAACGGCGTCTGTTGTACTTTAGTAGGTATCAGATCAGGCAGATTGATTGTATGTCTATCCTTTTCCTCTCCCATCTCTTCGAACCGGGCCGAATATTCAGCCACGCGCTTCTTCGCCTCTGCTTCGCCGATAAAATATTTCGCCCAGTGACGATGCTGAGTCGTAATCAGCGTATCCGCAGCCAAATAGCGCATCTCCTTGCCAGAAGGGGTTAAAAACAACCATGCACCGCCCCCAATTCCTGCTAACAGGAATACAATAAAAAGTCGCAACATAAAGCGACCAAATTTTCCTTTTCGTTTCTTTTTCTTATTTTTCTGCCTGCGAGCTGCTGCACGCTGTGGCAAGACTTCCGGTTTCATTCATCATCTCTCCTGTTTGGTGACTTCTATCGTATTTCTTCACTATTGCCCATCAAATGATCAGTAGCGATAGGCTGCGACATCTAACGACAATATCATAAACTAATTTTGTAGAATGATAGTGTCAATTTTTTAACAGATTCATCCACTCTTAAAAAGAATACAGCAAAAAGCCCTTCACATAAATGTGAAGGGCTGTAAATAGGGGGATATCCTATTTACGGAGCAGCCTCCGGTTCGAGTAGCATGAACAGCTCTTTCATCTGCTGGCGCTTAAGTTTGGGACTAAGCACATACAAAGTATCGCCCGGTTCAATCACAGTTGTACCTCTCGGGGCAATAATTTGCTCGTTCCGAATAATGGCTGTGAATAAGATGTCTTCAGGCAGCTGTATATCCTGAATCGCCTTGCCGGCTATCGACATCCCCTTTTGTACCTGAATGTGGTTGATTTCCGAAGTGGTTTTTCCCAAAGAAACTAATTCCAACAGTGAAGGCGACGATGTCTCGTTAGGGTCCATCAAGCCAAGCTTCACCGCTAGCCACGAGATCGTGGTACCTTGAATAATCGCAGAGGTGAGCACAACGAAAAATACGACATTAAAAAACAAAGGTCCTACATCCATTTCGTCCAGTAATGGATAAGTTGCTAGTACAATGGGTACCGCTCCCCGCAGTCCTGCCCAGGATAACAGTGTCTTCTCGCGAACAGAGTACCTGGAAAAAAGCAAGCTTAGGAACACACCTATTGGACGAGCCACCAGCATGAGGATGAAGGAGAGCGCCAAACTTTGCCACGCAATGCCCAGCAATTGATCGGGAAAGACCAATAGGCCGAGCAAGACAAACATCATAATTTGCACCATCCAGGCGAAGCCATTGTTAAAATGAATAATGGATCGCTTGTAGGTCAAGTCGGAATTTCCCAATACAATGGCCATGACATATACCGCCAGCAATCCGCTCGCCTCCAGTAACGATGCCGCCGCATACGTCAAGACTGCAAATGCCAATGCCATTACAGGATACAAACCGGATGAATCAAAATTCATTTTATTAATCGCATATACACCTAAGCGTCCGAGTACAAAACCAACGGCTAGACCAAAACCCATTTCCCATAAAAACAACAAGATATGTATCCAAATGGATTGCTCAGGGTGATGTATCAGTTCGATCAATGTTACTGTGAGAAATACAGCCATCGGGTCATTACTGCCGGATTCCGCTTCAAGCGTCGAGGTAATTCGCTTTTTGATGTTTTTACCTCCTAAAACGGAAAACACAGCTGCCGCATCTGTCGATCCGACAATAGCGCCAAACAGCATGGATTCCATCCAGCTTACGCCTAAAATAAACTTGGCGCACACGCCAATGACTACAGTCGTGATGATGACCCCTAACGTTGATAATGACAACGCAGGTCGAATTACTGGCTTAACATCTGTAAACTTTGTCTGCATCCCGCCTTCAAACAAGATTACAATGAGCGCGAGAATGCCCACCAGCTGTGTGATAAAGGCATTATCAAAATAAATAAACTGACTGAGCACCATGCCTACAGCAATAAACAAAACGAGCGCAGGCATACCGAAACGGCTGGAAAATTTGGTAGTCAGCACACCGACCAGCAGCAAGCCGGACAGCAAAAGCACAATCAAATTAATCACGGTTGTCTGTTCCATACGGCTTCTCCTATCTTGAAAATAAATGTTCATTTTTTCGCCTTCTAACTATATACCCTCAAATCACACAGAATACTAATCATAAGTAAAAAAATATATGAGAAAATCAAAAAATCCAGCTCATGGTCTGTGCTAAATTCCGCACTCCACAAGCTGGTTTGTACATTTTTTTAAAATTTCTCAAGCTGTACCCGTTCGTCGTGCTTAGGCTTTGGGCTGAATCATATGTGCTGGTACAACATATTGGTCGAACTGCTCTTCCGTCAGCAGTCCACTGCGGAGTGCCGCTTCCTTTAGAGACAGCCCTTCTGCATGTGCAAGTTTAGCGATTTTAGCAGCATTTTCATATCCAATATGTGGATTCAATGCTGTCACCAACATTAGTGAATTATTCAAATTGTGCTCAATCTTGGCGAGATCGGGCTCGATGCCAACGGCACAGTTGTCATTAAAAGCAATGATGGAATCGGCCAGTAGATGAACTGATTGCAAAAAGTTGTATATGATTACTGGCTTAAACACATTCAGTTCAAAATTACCTTGACTTGCTGCAAAGCCGATAGCTGCATCATTACCCATGACTTGCGTAACGACCATCGTCAGTGCTTCACTCTGGGTCGGATTTACCTTACCTGGCATAATGGAGCTACCCGGCTCGTTAGCAGGAATCGTGATTTCCCCCAAGCCGCTTCGCGGACCACTAGCCAGCCAGCGAACATCATTGGCGATTTTCATCAAATCCGCAGCTAGCGCTTTGATTGCTCCATGTACAGCCACCACTTCATCGTGACTGGTCAGCGCATGAAATTTATTAGGTGCAGAAGTGAACGTTTTGCCAGTGAAGCCGGAAATTTCCGCAGAGGTTCGGGAACCAAACTCTGGATGAGCATTAATTCCTGTGCCCACTGCTGTTCCGCCAATCGCCAGCTCCTTCATATATTGAACCATGTCGACGATCATCCGCTTGCTTTTATCCAGCATGGCATACCAGCCGCTAATTTCCTGACCCAGTGTAAGTGGTGTAGCATCCTGCAAATGGGTTCGACCAATTTTGATAATATCCTTGAACTGTTCTGACTTCTGTTGAAAAGTCTCTTTCAGCTTATCAATGGCAGGCAACAAACGGTCCTCGACGGCAATGACACCCGCTACATGAAGCGCTGTAGGAAACGTATCATTTGAGCTTTGCGACATATTCACATCGTCATTCGGATGCAGCTTCGCATCTTTTCCCTGTTTTTGTAACCATTCACTGCCCAGATGAGCAATCACTTCATTGACATTCATATTGGACTGCGTACCGCTCCCTGTCTGCCATACAACCAATGGGAAATGGTCATCCACTCGTCCAGCTAGAATTTCATCCGCTGCATAAATAATGGCATCCTGTTTTTCCTGAGATAGCTTACCCAACTTATAATTGCTGATCGCCGCACTTTTTTTGAGTACCGCGAACGCCTGAATGACCTCTAATGGCATTTTCTCCGAGCCAATCGGGAAATTTTCCTTACTGCGCTGTGTTTGCGCTCCCCACAAACGATCTGCCGGTACTTTGATTTCGCCCAACGTATCCTTTTCAATGCGGTAGTTCAACTCATTTCCTCCTCTTGGCCTATGTAATTCAGACAAAATATGGTGATCTTCTTTGCCTATTATACATTAAATTTCAAATGTTATCATATATTTTGCAAGCGCTTTTTTACGATAAGGTTAAGAGGAGATAGAAGAAAAAATTCAGCTATGAGCTTGATTACCAGCCTCAGCTAATCGTGATGTTGCTTTTGGCATGCACTTCTTTTCTGCCCAGTAGCTTGTTTAGTGCGTCGATATAAGCTTTAGCGCTAGCTTCCAAAATATCTGTACTAGTGCCTCTTCCCAGTGCTGTGTACTCACCTTGCCTCAAAATAGCGTGAACTTCCCCCAACGCATCTTTGCCATACGTTACAGACTGGATGGAGTAATCCTCCAACTCCACCACTTCACCACTAGCCTTGTCAATCGCATGAAAAATCGCATCTACAGAACCATTACCCATCGCAACTTCATCAATTGATGTGCCATCTTGCTTATTCAACCGTATAGAGGCGACTGGAACCGACTGATTACCATAGGACACCTGAATAGAATTTAGTGTGTAAATTTGAGGTGAGCCATTGCGGCTTTCATCCATCAGGACAAGTAAATCCTCATCCAACACCTGTTTTTTCTTATCTGCCAAGGCTTTGAATTTGCGAAATGCAGCCTGAAGTTGTTCCTCTGTCAAAACATCAAACCCCATGTCCGCCAGTTTTTCCTTAAACGCATGACTTCCCGAATGCTTGCCTAATACAAGTTTACTGGTCTTCAAACCAATGCGCTCAGGAGACACGATCTCATATGTTGTACGCTCCTTTAGCATTCCGTCCTGGTGTATACCGGACTCATGTGCAAATGCGTTGGCCCCAACAATGGCCTTGTTCCCCGGTACCGACATTCCAGTACGTTTGCTTACCAGTCGACTGGTAGCATATAGTTCCTCCAAAACCAGACTCGTTTGTGCACCATAGAGATCGGTTCTCGTGTCAAGGGCCAGTGCGACCTCCTCGATAGGTGTATTTCCGGCTCGCTCGCCAATACCATTAATGGTACCTTCAAATTGATCTACACCGTTACGGATAGCTGCCAGCGTATTAGCTGTTGCCATCCCAAGATCATCATGACAGTGTGTGCTAAGCTGTATTTTTTCAATACCTGGTACTTGTTGTTTTACGATTCTAAACATTTCTCCAAACTGATCTGGCGAGGCATAACCTACGGTATCCGGTAAATTGACGACGGTCGCTCCAGCGCGAATTGCCATATCTACAACTTCACAAATAAAGTCCAACTCGGTACGACTGGCATCCTCTGCCGAAAATTCTACCTTGCTGAAATACTTACGTCCATAACGAATGGCAGCAGCAGCGGTCTCTAATACCTTCGCTTTATCCATTCGTAGCTTATGCTGACGATGAATAGGTGAGGTAGCCAGGAACAAGTGAAGACAAGCGTCCTCCGCTCCCCGTAGAGCTTCTCTGACCGCATCTATATCCTGCTCTTTCGAGCGTGCAAAACCAACCAGTGTTGCTTGGGTGACCTGTTTGGCAATCTCCTGCATGCTGATGATCTCACCAGGTGAGGTTGCCGGAAAGCCGGTCTCAATCCGATCTACGCCTAATTTTTGAAGCTGAAGAGCGATTTCCACCTTTTCTGTGCTGGTTAAGCTAACTCCTGGTGATTGTTCTCCATCTCTTAACGTTGTGTCCAACACCCATATTTTGCGCATACAGATACCACCTTTGGTTTGATTTTAGGAGATGCTCAAAGTAGAAGGTTTATACATCGTTTTATTCATCCGATCATCTGATGTTTAGGATTAAAAAAATTAGGAACTTCCCATATGCTTTTGCAGCTCCAGCTTGGTGCCGTCCAAATGCTGAATACTATATAGCTCTGCAGCCTTACCATCCTGATCCAAAATCGCTTCATAAATTTTTTCATGCTGAAGTGTAAAATGATTTGGCATCGCCGGATCGGTAATCAGATTGCTCAGCGCCTTGCGAATAGCCTCTACAAAGCTGCGGTATACGTCCGTAAGCACCTTATTGCCTGTAGCTGCTGCAACAGCCAAGTGAAAAGTGATATCCGCATCCAAGTACCCATTCATATCTCCAGCGGTCAATGTCGCAGCTCGACGGTCCAGTGCCTCTCGCATCAAGCGTAAATCTTCGTCATTACGACGTAACGCAGCTAATCTGGCAATCTCCAGTTCCAGCACGCTCCGCACTTCATAAACTTCAATAATTTCAGCACGGCTTAGTCGGTAATCCAATGGTTCTTGAGAAGTCGTCGGTTGGCAGACAAAGGTCCCGTGTCCTTGCTTTTTCTCTAATAGACCGGCATGCACCAGTACGCTAACCGCCTCCCGAACTGTAGATCGCCCGACTCCAAATAGCTTCATAAGCTCGGGCTCGGTTGGAATCTTAGTGCCTACATTCCATTCACCAGCAGCAATTTTTCGTTGCAACTGCTCAGCCACTTCATCTGCAATTTGCTTGCGTTTAACAGCTTGAAAAGGCATCATTCCATGATTCATCTGATCATCTCCTGTTTAGTATCATACTATGACACATTGCTTTTCTGCAACCTTTTTCATAATCTTTCTTAGTGGTCTTGTAACTGCAGCCTTAGCAATCGAAAAAGCCTGCACCGTTCACCACGATGCAAGCTTATTTGGATAAAGAACATATTAAGATTTCGTTTTATTCGGAGTAACACAATACAGACGGCTGGTTGTTTCAAAAATATGTCCCGGAGCCAGTGCAATTAACCCGATGTCTTCCGCAGGCAAGTCTGATCGATTCGGTGCATTGATCATGTTCATTTGCGGTTCAGGACAGATGAATTCCTGGTTCGCTTTGTTGTTCCAGATCATCCAGTGCTTATAAGCAGTGCCTACATCGTATACAAGGGTAGCACCTGTCTTACTGTGTGTGAGTTCCATATAGTTACGTCCATTTTGCGGAGCCGCCGTATAATGATTATCCATAGAGGCAAAATAAGGGCTAACTCCTGTTGTCTTCATCAGTTCCTCTTCCGGGGATAAAGGTTGGAACTGTCCAGTGGCCAACAACCGATCTGTCAGCTCACGCCGCTCACCGATCGTAACCTTAATCTTGTAATCCTCAGGCGAGCTATCAGGTACAAACGGTACCCGAATGGCTGTGTGAAAGGCAAACAAGTTGGGAATCGGCTGATCCCCCTCGTTATGGATCACATAACGCTGATGCAGGCCAAATTCGTCAAGGCTGTACGTCAGCTTCATCGTAAAAGTGAAGGGTAGATAACGGAACATAGGATGCCCTTCCCTTACATGCTGATTCATTACCACATAACTACCTTGCTCCCCGGAACCGTAATCCTCAACCTCCCACCGAACGGTGTGTAAAAAGCCGTGCAAATGGTTATGGGTAGCCTCTTCATTAATTGGCAGCTCATATGTAACACCATTCCACAGGAATTTTCCATCCTCATATCGATTCGGAGGGTACAAGAAAGGAATTCCGTAAACGGATGGGCTTTGCTTAAAAACCTCTATGCTCTCAGCATCCGGCTCACGTAAAAAAGAATATCCCGTCTCATTGTCACGAAAAGAAATCAGATTTGCGCCGTTTCCTGGCAGGGCAACCGCTTCATATCGTCCAAATTTAAGACGAATCGCCGGTATTCCATAATAAAGATCACCAATTGCAGTATGCTGTTGTGTCATCAAAAATCCTCCTTGATGAAATGACGATGTTTAATGAAAGCGTTTAGCTTTTGGCTTGACTATACCATGTCCAGCAAAAAAATTCCACGTCCACGCAAAAAAACGATGCCCCGTAAGGCATCGTCCTTCACACATATTACACATAACGTCCCTGTTTGGGTACTGCCATGTGTTCAAAATTTCCAGCCAGCTTTTCCAACTGATCAGTCAGCTCGGTACCTTGCATGAAATGTCCATGCCCTGTAACTGCAATTGCAGGCTTTAAGCCGGCTAACATCTTCACTGACCGCTGTGCAGCTTGCCAATCTGTTGTAAAATACGCAGGCGGTCCGTGGATTTCTTTTTCCTGTAAAAGCACAGCCAAGGCCGATTCCTGCTTTACCGTGATAAAAGCGTCACCAGCCACCATTAAGCGTCTCCGCTCATGAAAAAGCGATACATGACCAGGCGTATGTCCTGGTGTATGCAGCCACTTCCAACCAGGGGCGCCGGGGACACTACCATCTTGGGGCAAGGAGGTGATGCGATCATCGAGATCTATAGCATCATTGGGGTACAAGAAGGAAATTCCCGACATCAAGCCTCCCCCCACACTAGGGTCAGGTTTTTGATAATCTTTCATTCCCGTTAAATAAGGTAATTCCAAAGGGTGTGCATAAACAGGTGTACCCCAATGCTGAACCAACTCAATAACCGAACCTACATGGTCAAAATGACCGTGAGTAAGCACAATAGCAACCGGAGGACCCGTAAACCGTTCCTCAGCTAGGCGTATAATCGAGTCTGTGAATCCTGCCATCCCCGTATCCACCAGCACCCAGGATCGGCTTCCCGGCTCTCCGATAAAACACACATTTACAAACAGCGTCCGTAAGCTCAGGAGATCGGGAGCAGCCTCTTCATTTGCCGTCATTCCTTCGGTGAACAGATGATTTGCCAAAGCTTCACCCTCCTATTCACATGGAATTTCCTGTTATACTCGACCTTTAGGCTTCCCCCATGTCAGCAGATTATGCGGACACTGCTAAATATAATCCGCTTGTCACGAAAATAGACCATGTTTACATTACTCGGGTAATTTACTCCATGCCGCATCCAGCAAATAGTCGAAAAGATCATCGTTCTCTTCAATCCAGCTATCCATCTGTAGCATCTCTTCCTCCAAGCGTGGCTCTCCTGCAAAATGGAGACTATAATCCCACTCCTTTCCCTTTTTACTGTGGAAGGTGATTTCATATATAGAACTCTGTCCGTCTACTCCGAATACCACTTGGCCTAAATAGGCACCGTTCTCATCTCTTGTCATTTGTGCCTGCTGAATATGTACTTCTTTCAATTCCTGAGAAGAATTTTGCTCTGTCATTTATTTATCCGCCCTTTCATTTTTCACTAAAAAGTACCAAAACTGATTTGTGAACCTTTTCGTTACATTGTACAATATATAAGCTATGTGTGGAATTTGCAAAAAAACTGTGCGAATTACCCTATTCTTATTTGAGGCTTTTTCGTGAAATGGAGGAAAGTTACATGTCAGATTTTCAACAAAAATTGCAGAAATATGCGGAATTAGCCGTTCGAGTGGGCGCCAATGTCCAACCAGGGCAGACACTTATCGTTCATGCGCCAATCTTGTCCGCCGAACTCGTACGACTTATCGTTAAATCAGCGTATACTGTCGGAGCCAAACTGGTAAAAGTAAAATGGAGTGATGAAACGGTTACCCGATTACAGTATGAACTAGCTCCTGATGAAACTTTTAATATCGCTCCCAAATGGTACGCAGCCGAAATGACTGAAGAAGTCGAAAATGGCGCTGCAGTGCTCCATGTCATTGCCGAGAATCCTGATTTGCTTCAAGGGATTCCGTCCAGCAGAATTACCGCTGCCCAGCGCGTGCGATCACATGAATTACGGCAATATCGTGAATACCAAATGGCTGACAAGTTCAGCTGGTCTCTGATTGCTTATCCTTCAGCAGAATGGGCAGCCAAAGTGTTCCCTGATCTGCCAGCTTCCGAGCAAATGGATAAACTGTGGGAAGCCATTTTCAGCACTGTACGTGTGGATCTGGACAACCCTGTGGAGGCGTGGAATGAGCATTTGAAAACCCTCTCTAGCAAAGCTGACATTTTAAACTCCAAACGCTATAAAAAGCTGCATTATCTGGCGCCAGGTACAGACCTCACTATCGAACTGGCAAAAGACCATCTATGGGTAGCAGCCGAAAGCGTCAACCAACAGGGGCATACTTTTGTAGCCAACATGCCTACTGAGGAAGTATTTACTGCCCCACTCAAAACGGGAGTAAACGGTAAAGTCAGCAGCACCAAGCCACTCAGCTACAGTGGTAATATCATCGACAACTTCTCATTGACCTTTGAAAATGGACGTATTGTCGACGTACAGGCCGAAACCGGTTTGGAGACTCTCCAGCATCTCGTAGAAATGGACGAAGGTTCACACTACCTGGGCGAGGTTGCGCTCGTGCCTCATAAGTCACCAATCTCTGATAAAAATATTTTATTCTACAATACATTGTTTGATGAAAATGCCTCTAACCATCTGGCTATCGGCAATGCTTATGCATTCAACCTTAAAGGTGGTAAGGATATGACTCAAGAGCAGTTGGCTGCCAACGGTCTGAACTCCAGTCTGACTCACGTCGACTTTATGATTGGTTCAGGTGAAATGGACATCAACGGCGTTACCGAAGACGGTACTGAGGAACCGATCTTCCGCAAAGGAAATTGGGCGATCTAACACGGCAAAAAAGGCTCTCAACGCTTCATGCGGGAGAGCCTTCTTGCTTCATCCTTTAGGCTGTATTACGTATATTTACAGTGTATTAATCCAATAATTCGCTGCAAGTCCAAATACGATTTGTACTACGCTGATGATGAAAAAGACAATAAAGCAGCTTACAACTCTTCGATTAATGGTTTGATGTAAGGATAAAGATGATTTCACATAAAACATGCTGCCTAATATCCCCAAGCACAGACCAAAGATGCCTGCAAATAGCCACCCTATAACCAAGCTGACCACGACAAAAGCCCAGCTCCAGCCCGGAACCTTACTTACTGGAACATAAGGTTGATTGGACCCAAGATATACACCGTCCACAGCTAAATCTGCTCTGTTGCCAATAACCACAACATTCACAGCTTTCTCCTTCAGTCTAATTGGAAAATCAATCAAGTTCAAAAATGCGTTCTGGCTTTTCACCTTCTGCTCGCTACCATTCACAATGATTTTTCCTCCGGTAAAGCCACGCTTGTACTCAATACTATATTGAATACCTTGGTCTTCTACATTCCATTTGGCCATCGCTAAACCCCTCTCAAATTTTAGATAATTTTCTAATTATGTACCATGAAAATCATACCATAAGCTGCAAGTTAAATAATGGAAAAAGGCCGCTTATCAGCGACCTTTGAATCTACTTATTTCGTATGCGATTAGTTTCTATGTCCAATTTTAGTCTTGTAGGCAACTGAATACTGATCAGCCGCTAAAATCGCATCCAGCACATCATCCGCTGTAACAGCAAATGGTAAATTGTGAGCGGTTTCGCCTTCTTTGGTAGCAGCCTGAGCTACTCGGTACAAATCCTCTCGGGAAGCTTCCTGCAGCTTAATGTCTTCCAGCGTAACCGGCAGATCGAGTTTTAGGTAAAAATCAATATACCGCTCCACCTCAGTTAAAGGTCTTTTTTCCAAGGCAAGCTGTACTAAGGTGCCAAAAGCTACTTTTTGGCCATGCGTCAGGTGATGAATGTCTCCTTCGAGTACGGTAAAACCATTGTGAATGGCATGTGCACCTGCCAAGCCGCCGCTTTCAAAGCCCAAACCGCTTAGCAATGTATTGGCTTCTACCACCGCTTCAAGCGCTGGTGTAACGACTTTGCGCTTCACAGATTCATAAGCTTGCAGTCCGTAATCGAAAAGAACCTCCTCGCACTTAGACGCAATGGCTTCTGCCGCCAAGGTTGGCAAGCCGCCAGCCATAGTTGTAGCACGAGCTTCAATGACTGCACGGGCTTCAATCCACGTTGCCATGGCATCCGCAATACCTGAGGAGAGGAACAAAGGCGGTGCCTGAGATATGACCTTCGTGTCAACCAGGATTAAGCTCGGATTTTTACTGAAAAAGGTATACGTATCAAATGCACCCTCATCCGTGTACAAAACAGATAGAGCACTGGTAGGGGCATCTGTAGAGGCGGTTGTTGGAACAATCACCACCGAGGAACCGAGTAGCTCATTAACGGCTTTGGCGGTATCCAGTGTTTTACCGCCACCTACACCAATGACAATATCGACCTGGCCGCTTCGTCCCTCATCAGCAATACGGTTTACTTCATTTTTGGATGCTTCTCCTTGAAACTCAACCTTTATAGCAGTGATATCAGCCTGCTCCAGACTTTTGACCACTCGATCGGCTGCAATCTCCCAAACCAGCTTGTCCGCAATAACCAAAGCCGTATGGCCTAAAGGCTTAACATATTCACCTGTTTTATCAATCACATTTTTTCCTTGCACATATTTACCTGGACTAATAAATACTTTTTCGCTCATCATTCAACTCTCCCTTCCATGTTTGTACAATCTCTATTATACGGCTGAAAGGGCACACATCTCAATTTCAAAGCCAAAATCTTCTATCATTTGATGATCAGCGGTAACTTCTTGGCCTGCTGTCGTTAAATAATCTCCTACAAAAATCGAATTTGCTGCATAAAGGGCTAGCGGTTGTAATGAGCGTAAATTCAATTCCCTTCCGCCTGCGACGCGTATTTCTTTGGATGGACAGATGAACCGAAACAGTGCCAACACCTTTAAAGCTTGGATCGGCGAGATCCGCTGTGCTTCTCCCAAAGGGGTTCCGGGAATTGGATTCAGGAAATTAATCGGAATAGAGTCGGCATCCAACTCTCGTAAGGCATAAGCCATTTGAACGATTTCCTCATTCGTCTCCCCCATACCGATAATAACGCCAGAGCATGGAGACATTCCGTGTGATTGAGCCATTTTCACAGTTTCGATGCGTTGGTCATATGTATGTGTGGTCGTAATCGAGGGATAGTTGGCTTTGCTTGTATTTAAATTATGATTGTAACGGTGTACCCCAGCATCTGCCAATCGCTGTGCTTGATCTCCCTTGAGAATCCCCAAGCAAGCGCAAATTTTGAGCGGCATGGTACGACTAATTTCTTGTACAGCATCAATCACCTGATCCAGCTCCCGATCTGTCGGACCTTTGCCGGAAGCTACAATGCAATATGTCCCCGCTTTTCGTGCTAGGGCTTCCCTTGCCCCAGCCAACAATGATTCCTTATCCAGCATACTATACTTGCTGACAGGTGCCGTAGAAACGATGGATTGTGAGCAATAACCACAATCCTCCGGGCACAGACCACTTTTGGCGTTCATGATCATATTGAGCTTTACTTTTTTTCCGTAAAAATGATGCCTTACCTGAAATGCAGCTTGCATAATCGGTAATATTTCCACATCGTCCGCTTCCAGTACCGCCGTGCCTTCTTCCAGCGTCAGATTGCTGAAATGTATCGCTTTTTCAGCTAATGAGTCCCAATTTAAAGCCTTATTGAATAAATTCATACTTCATCCTCCCTCATTTAGATGGTTATGTAAGCAGATGAGATTTTTACCGTAAGGAAATCCGCTTTATTGTCAACTTAATAATTATATATTAGGTTGACAATAACACAGATATCATATCAATTCACATCCTTTATGTAAAGAAGACAAATTAAAAAGCGACCCCACATCATTAAAGGTCGCTTTCCATATTTATTCCATTATGAGACTCCTGCTTCCTCCACGATGATAGGCTGTTTGATTAGCCGAATACGTGAAATCCGCTTGTTTTCAACTTCTTCTACAATGAACATACATCCTTCAAACACTACAGACTGACCTGGCTGTGGAGGGATAACCTCTACATGTGAGTAGAGCCAGCCCCCTACTGTATCATAATCCTCATGATCAAGATCTAGCCCGAAACGATCGTTCACTTCATCAATTAATAACATACCGTCAATGGAAAATTCCTCGTCATTAATCTGCTCACAACTCGGACGTTCTTGGTCGAACTCATCCTGAATTTCACCGACGATTTCTTCCATAATATCTTCCAATGTTACCATACCCGATGTGCCACCGTATTCATCAATCAAAATTGCAATTTGCGTCTTGCTACGCTGCATGCGTTTGAGCAGATCACTAATTTGCGTTGATTCAGGAACAGCAAGAATCGGGCGAATCATCGTACGGGTATCCAGCGTGTTCGCACGTAGAAGATCTTTAATATGGATAAAGCCGATAATATGGTCCTTATCTTCGGCGCAGATTGGATAACGGGTTCTCATGCTTTCCGTTGCAATCGCGAGATTTTCTTCTGTGGACTCATTACTGTATAAACAGATCATCTCCGTGCGCGGAATCATGATTTCCCTGGCGGTCGTGTCGGCAAAATCAAATATATTATCAACAAGCGCCAATTCCGTATTATCAATTAGTCCGCTCTTATTGCTTTCTTTCATCAGAATGCGTATTTCATCCCCCGTATGCGCGGAATCATCATACTCGGATACCGGCTCCAGACGGAACAAACGCAACAGGCTGTTCGCCATTCCATTCAACGCCCATATGAATGGATACATCAACTTGTAAAACCAAGTCATCAGCATGGCCGAATACAGGGTAATAGTCTCAGATTTACGAATAGCTATCGTTTTGGGTGCCAATTCACCCAACACAATATGCAGAATCGTAATGACAATAAATGCAATCACCACGGCAGTACCGTGTACGTATACCGCTCCCAAGCCAGCGGCAGTAAATATAGGCTCAATCAAATGTGCGATGGCCGGCTCTCCGATCCATCCCAGTCCCAACGATGCTAAGGTGATACCCAATTGGCAGGCAGACAAATAAGCGTCCAAATTGTGTATCATATTGGCGGCGTATACGGCCTTTTTATTGCCCGCCTCCACCAAGGTTTCGATACGGCTGCCCCTGACCTTCACCATGGCAAATTCCGCAGATACAAAAAATCCATTCAATAATACTAATGCAAAAACAATAATTAAGTTAAACATACTCGGTAAAGGGTCACTCAATATGCTCCCCATCAGCCGTCATTACGGCAGACAGGCGCACCTCCTTCGGATATTTTCATCATAGACAGAACGATAACACATCATAAGCAGCGTCAACTTCCCAACACATTCACCCCTTCCGGCTTCCATAAGCCATATTCCGCATAAATGTTTAAATCATTCATCAGCTTATATTTAATTATATAACTATACTCTATACAGTCAAACTACAAGCAATGTCAGAAAAATCAATCCCTCTATCATTTAGGTCGAAAAGCTCTCATTTTCGCCTCTTACCACCAAGAAAGCAACTATATTTGAGAAAGAATATAAACAAAATACATCCCCTGCCGTCTGGCAGAGGATGTAAACTCATATATATGAAGGCATCAGCGAACCGGAGATCCGCCCGGGTTCCCGATGACGCCGGGATATTGGTACAACAATGGCTCATCAAAAGTTGCATAATCCAGGTTTAACATCAGCAGAATGGTCCGTTTGCCTGTCGCCGGATCACTAATAATAATGTGGTCCCGACCTGCTGCTTCCAGAATGCCTTTGAATATTTTAGCATTCCATTCTCGGTTATTTTCATAGGTCATATAAAAAGTTCCCGTTTTGCCCAAGTTCAAGCGTAAAATATTCTCGATGTATGATTGCTCGTATTGAGGAGTCTGAACCTGCACTACCGTACCCGTTGGTGTCATAGGGCTGCCACTACTTACTTGAGGTGGAAAGCCAGTCATAGGTTGCATGGTTCCGGCTGGAGCCATTCCTCTTGGCCATTCGGGATATCCATTGCCGGAAGCATAAGATACGGGACGGTAAGCTTGCTGTGAAATCATTTAAATTCCTCCTAAAATGGTTTTAATTTTTAAATTCTTCAAGCCATCCTGAAAGGTGTCTAATATACATTAGGACAGTCCTGTGCAGTCGGGCTAAAAAAGCAATGGGCTTTAAAGCGTCCGGTATTGGTCTGGTTATACCAGGTACCCGGGCAGTCTCCAGCCGGTCTGAAAAACCATAATGCATTGGATGCTGGACGTATTTTTTCACCATTGATTACACGCTGGGCAAGTCGAATGTCCCGATCACGGGCCCTCTGATAAAAATACCCCTTCTGAGTAGCCTCAAAACCTCCGGGGCTTTGAAACACCATGTCATTCATGAGGCGTATCCCTTGGAAATCTAGGCAATTGGCTAAAATTCGGTTCACACCGACATTGCCAACCATGAGCATTCCCGACTCGCCTTCACCTTCAGCCTCAGCCCGCATCAGCCGGGCCAGGGTCCTCACATCCTCTGAGTTGGTCTTGATTACAGCCACCGCGTCCCCTCCTTGCTTCTCCTTCACATACCCTATCCTATGGTACAAATGCCCAATAGGTGACAGTCCAGAAAATAAAAAAATAGCCCCAAGAATGGGACTACTCATTTAGGCTTTTATCATGGCTCGTAGATCATCTTACGCGTCATGCCACCATCGACCACTAGATTCGTGCCTGTTATAAAATCATTGCCGGGTTGTGTTAAATACAGACAGGCCCGTGCGATGTCTTTAGGGGTCCCTACTCGCCCAGCCGGATGCTGTTGATGGTCTTCCGCACGCAATTGCTCGTAATCCCCGGTTTCAATCCATCCTGGACTAATACAATTGACCTGAATCCTATCCTTTCCTAGCGATATGGCCATCGCGTGTGTAAGGGCGGCTATGGCTCCTTTGGATGCTGCGTAGGCTTCTGTGTCCGGCTCTGACATGAAAGCTCGTGTAGAGGTCATATTAACCACTGAGCCCCCTTCTGCGTTTCGCTTCATTACCTTAGCCGCTTCTCTGGTTGCAATAAAACAACTGCGTACGTTTGTATTCAGAATGTCATCCCATTCTGCTACGGTTAACTCATATGGAGATTTCCATCTGGATACGCCTGCATTGTTAATCAACGTATGAATTGTACCGTATTCTTCTTCCGTGGCACGGATCAGCGCTACAATATCTGCTTCCTTACGCACATCACAAGGAATAAAAATAGCCTGATGACCCTCGTTCCGGGCTGCTGCAGCGGCTGCGGCGCCCTCTTCCTCATTGTAGTCAGCAAATACAACTTTGGCACCCTGAGCAGCATAGGCAAAAGCGACCTCTTTCCCGATGCCATGCGCCGCTCCTGTTACAATAACAACTTGTCCTTCAAATGACACGACTTATTCCTCCTCTGAACTACTCTGTTTTAGTATATATGTACCAAAATGTGCTGTACAAGAAACATTCACAGCCCCCTACCCTGGCTCCTCGCAGAAGGCTGTAAATGAGCATGAATGTTTTTGACTGAATCCTACATTTTAACCTGCTCCAAGCTATAACGATTAAGACGCTGAAACCCGATATACCTTGTACCTTGAAAAGTAAGCCGTCCCTCATCCCCTTCAGCACATTGACCATATTCTTCCCCTGATACCTTGAACTCCATCCGGTCGCCACTCTCCACTTCAAAGGTTACATAATAGAAAGTATAGGTACGACTCCCTTGTTCCTCTTGGCGCCTCTGTTGGAGATGTGTCCTTCTGGCCGTAATGCGGGAACCCACCGTCAACACAGGCTGCCGCTTGTTCCGGCTCCATTCCATGACTTCCCTGCCCGCAGACAACACGACAATACCCAACACAACTACGAAAAATACGGGCAATACCGTACCCAGCCAATCGAACATCCATAATGACTCAAATCCCATGCACCGCACTCCTCTCCGCCAGGCATTCCACAGGGAAACCACTGGGCATCCTGACCTGCCTCAAGCCTTCTATAACAGTATATGTATGTTGCTGCCCAAATTTGATAGCAACCCTCAAGAACGCCAAGAGCCTCCACGGATTAATCCGGGAGGCTCAAGATATGGCGATATCAGAATGGCTCATCGATTTACACATGTACAAGCTGGAGATAACGTTGTGTTTCATCCAGAACTTCATGATCTTCTTCTTCGGCGTAACGCTCTGCGCATTGCTTGCAGTCCTCTTCCGTCGTGCAACCGTAGGCATCCTGACAAGTGTAGCAAAATTGAAGGTAGTATTGGGTTAACATATGATCCTGATTCGCTCTCATGATTATCACTCCTATCGTTGTTTACAGGTTTAGTATAACAGTGGCTCATTTGTTAGTTTGTGATTTTTTTCACATGTTGTCGTATAAAATTTAAATTTTTTAAAAATAAAACGCCCTGGGAAGACATCCCAGGGCAATCACCTTTATCGTGATTATAAAATTCTCCAGTTTGCACCACCATCTGTTGTTTTTAACAGCAGTGATTTCTTGTCGTCGAGTCGTTCCAAAAGCAGCCAACCTACCGATGAAGAAGCAAAACGCAGCTTGACTGATCGTGGGTAGTCTTTTAGCTTCGAAGGCAGCACCTTGTTGCCTTTGAGACTTGTCCACGTCTTGCCTCCATCTATTGTACGGCTCATTCCGTTTACGGTTATAACCCATCCTTCTTTATCGCTTAGAAAGGTACGCCCAGGAGTTATAGAATTATTATTGCTACTCAGACCCAATGGCACATCATTCCATTGTGTTCCTGTATTATTCGTAAACAGCCCGTTATATTTGGTACCGTTATCCCCATAGCAGAAAACCGGAATCCAGTATGAGGAACTGTTACCTTTAAGAGACTGCTGAGCTTCTGCCTTAGCCTGAGGGCACCCTTGCATGCTGTTAGCGACTGGAGTCCACGTTTTCCCTTGATTCGAAGTTTTATACAATTTCACGCTATTGTCCACGTTAATCGCCACAAAACCCTGATTGTTGGAAGAAAAGCTCATTCCCGCCATACTGCCTTGATCGGGTAAACCTGAGCCTGATTTGTTGGAAGTCATACCAGAACTTTGCGCAACTTTATTCCACGTGGCTCCTCCGTCCGTGGTGTGATACAACATTTTTTGTTGATCCTGCTCATTCAGTTTTGTATAAGCCATGATCCAGCCTGTGGTTGGATTTACATATTGAATCGAGCTTACATGGTCTCCGCTAGGTAGCGCTGAAACATCCCAGCTCTGCCCTCCATCTGCCGTTCTTAGAATGACTGTTGCTGTCTGGTCCAGATTTTGGCGGACGACCCAACCGTGACGTGAATCTGTGAAACTGATATCCTTGCCATATTCAAGCTTGTCTTGAAATTGGACGTTTTCAGAAGGAGAAATATTATTCCATGTTTTCCCACCATCATGGGTATCATAAAGTCGAAGCTCATTATGGGTAACTCCCCAAACCAACCCTTTATTGTTATCGATTAAATGAAAATCAGCGATTCGTGTCTGTACTACATATTTGGCGTTTGGATCGCCAGCCTTTGGGGTTACCGGCGGATTAATAGTTATCGTTTGTCCCTGGTCATCTGGTTCCTCAATCGGAGGTTTAGTTACAGTTTTTGGGGGTTCAGCAGAACAGGCAGTTAGCAGGATGCCCGTCAATAGCATTACTCCTCCCAAGAGCGCACGCCAGCGCAGTTTCATATCAAAATCCTCCCTCGATGGCATGCGGTAATCACGTGCCAAAAGCTTATCTGAATCAGAATTATACCATAAACACCCCTATGTGACACTTTTCGCGTAATGACAAAAAAAACCGGCTCCTTCACAAATTGAAGAATGCCGGCTTTTTTCATACTAATATTGTTTAGGATTTATGATTCAACAAACTTTTGTGATATCCATAGAAGAAATAAATCAGTAATCCAAGCAGTAGCCACACGATAAATCCGATCCAGGTGCTGATATGAAGCTGAAGCATCAGACCGATGCAAACCAAAGCACTCAATAGCGGAAGTAACGGAACCCATGGTACGGTAAACCCTCTTTTTAAATCTGGTCGTGTCTTCCGCAAAACGATGACCCCAACCGAAACTACAGCAAAAGCGAACAGAGTTCCAATACTCGTCAGATTGGTCAGTGCATGCAACGGGAACAAGCCGCTAGCCAATGCGATAATGCTACCCACCAGCCATGTGCTTCGAATCGGTGTTTGAGTTTTGGCATTTATCTTAGAAAGAAAAACGGGTAAAAGACCATCTCGTGACATAGAAAAAATTAATCGTGTCTGGCCGTACAACAGCACCAGCAAAACGGTCGTCATCCCTGCAATCGCACCAACTGAAATTAATCCAGCTACAAAATCCTGATGAATAAAGCGGAGAGCAAACGCAACCGGATCACTAACGCCCAACTGCGTATAAGGTACCATTCCCGTTAACACAACTGAAACGGCAATATACAATATCGTGCAGATCGCTAAAGAGGAAATAATGCCGATGGGCATGTTCCGTTGCGGATTGCGTACCTCTTCAGCAGCAGTTGAGATAGCATCAAAGCCTAGATAAGCAAAAAATACGATTGCCGCAGCACTCAATACACCAGAAAATCCATAAGGCAAGAACGGTGTCCAGTTGGCAGGCTTAACATAAAAGATTCCAATTCCAATAAATAGCAGTACGACCCCGACTTTGACACAAACCATAATGAAATTGAATCGGACCGTTTCCTTGGCTCCGAGACTAAGCAACAGTGTGATGAGCATGATGATGCACACCGCTGGCAGATCAATAATGGTCCCCTTGGTCGAATCGAAGGCTGCGGTTAAAGCTAACGGTAGATGTATATCAAATCCGGCCAGCAAGCCTTGAAAGTAAGCAGACCAGCCACTACTCACAGAGGCGGCCGCCACACCATATTCCAGAATCAAGTCCCAACCTAGTACCCAGGCCAGAACTTCTCCAAAAACAATATAACTATATGCATAAGCGCTCCCAGCCGCGGGAACTGTAGATGAAAGCTCTGCATAGCACAAGGCTGCCAATACGCAGGCAATCCCTGCAATAACAAAAGAAAGCATCAAGCCGGGACCTGCATTTTCTGCTGCTGCCTTGCCAGTAATAACAAAAATCCCTGTCCCGATGATGCATCCTACTCCTAGCATGGTGAGATCAAAAGGCCCCATTGTTCTCTTTAAGCGACCTGTAGATCCGCTTTCCTCGTGCGAGAGCAGTCCTGTTTTTTTTCGAAATAAGTCCATATTCCTAATCCTCTTTCCATAATTTCTTACGTCAATATCGGTGCTGCAACGCTTTAGTGCATGTTCCTATCGTTCGATTAATTATTAGCGAGCTCGCCTTTGAAGTCAAGGAAAAATGTCATAATTCTTTACGGTGGGTAAATATATACGGTACACTGAGTTAGAAACATAAATTTTAAAGAAATACCCCAAAATGAAAAGGTATACAACCCGAGAAGGAGATGAGGATTTAATGAGCTTAAAACCTTACAAACGAAGTAGAGTGGCTATTGTCGGCATGGGAGCGGTCGGTACAACAACTGGCTATACCCTACTGCTGCGCCAACGCATGTCAGAACTTGTCTTTATTGATGTTAACGTCAAGAAGGCGAAAGGGGAAATGCTCGATATGAATCATGGGCTTCCCTTTCTCGGCGGTGTAAAAGTGTGGGCGGGTGATTATGAAGACTGTCGTGATGCAGATATCATCATTGTTACAGCAGGCGCTTCACAAAAACCTGGAGAAACGCGCATTGATCTGCTTAAACGTAATGCCGAAATTTTTGAAAGTATTATTGATAATATAGTCAAGGTCAATACCCATGGCATTTTGCTGATCGCAACCAACCCGGTGGACATTCTCTCCTACATCTCTTGGAAACGCAGTGGTTGGCCTTCAAGCAGAGTTATTGGATCGGGTACATTACTAGACAGCGCACGTTTCCGCTATCTGATCGGGAAGCAAAAGGGTATCGACCCACGAAGCATCCACGCACATATTATTGGTGAACATGGTGACTCCGAATTACCTGTATGGAGCACAGCTAACGTTGCTGGAACACCTCTGGAACTGGGCGAAGAAACGAAAAATGAAATTTTTGAAAATACCAAAAATGCTGCCTATGAAATTATAGATGCCAAAGGCGCAACATCATATGCCATCGGACTGGCTCTCGACCGTATCGTAGCCGCTATTCTTGGAGATGAGGGGTCGGTACTTAATGTGTCCACCCTGCTGGAAGATTATAACGGTGTATCTGATGTTTATTTAGGTGTACCAAGTATCGTCGATCACAATGGAGTACGTGAAATTTTGGATCTTCCGCTCAATGACGAGGAACGTGCAAGGTTGATTCAATCTGCGGACAAGCTAAGAGATCAAATTAGTAAAGTGCATATGTAATTCAGTAAGTTAGGAACATAAAAGCTAAACAAAAACGGGCCTCCACAGTGGATACATCCGTTGTGAGGTCCGTTTTTTGATATAAAATTCAGTTTGTCGCCCTGCTATACGTTCCAAATTACCAAGGTGGTGTATCGCCATCCATACCCTCATTTTCATGTTGCCGTTTCTCTTTGAGTCGCTCAGCCACCGTTTCAAAGGATTCAGGTTGTAGCAGCTCAATCGGAGAAAATCCCTTTTCAAACGTAAATGCATCACCTTCAATAATAAGTGCATATCTATCATGAAGTTTCGTGATATGCAGCTTGGCACCAAAGTCGGATAATAACCCACGCACAGCCGTATCATCCAGTTTGAAACGAACTTCAATTTCCGGTTTTAGCTCGACAATATGCTGCGCAGCTTCTACGACCTGAAGAGGTTCCCATTTTCCTTGCAGATCCCGTTTTTCGCTGGCCGCCCACAGCTCCAGATCGCGCTCTTCCTGCTGTCTTTCCTCATTAGATGCATCCGGCCATTTGGTTTCTACATAGTTCTGAACAAAGCCCATGACATGTTCATTAACAATTTCCGGCATGGATTGCTCATAAGTGACGAATTTCAAAAAGTCTTCAAAATACCGCGCATGCGAAGACTGATGTATTTTAAGCTCCCACTCATCGTTAATACCCTCCTCCAGCATGTATGGATACATGATGGATTTCATATTACGGGCTGAAATGGCCATTTCGACCTCACTGACCAGGCTGCTTTCAGTAATTCGTGCAATTTTAGGTTCAAAATCACATTTGAGTACAAAAATAAACGGGTCGTCAGAGTGGGTATTTAATGTAGCCTGTACAATGATCAGTGCTCCACCTCGTACCGCGCTTGTATCCAGATACATCCGCACCAGGTCATCACATGCATTTTTAAAATCTTCCTTATCCTCTGCTGCTCGTAGTCGAGCGAACATATTGAAATTCGGATTACTGCTCAGCTCATGTTCCGGTTCAACGATAAAGCGGCCGATTTTAGTCGGTGCCTGCTCTGTGCTTGGATTTTTTTCAACCTTTCGCTTGCTAATGCGAGCAAATTCCCCGTCCAGGAATTTTTTGACATCACTCTCATCGTAATCATAGTCATCCATTGTAGCATAATGCTTGTAGGACTTACCGCCTTGTCCTTCTTTCCCGTCTACCTGAATCACAAAAAAAGATAAAAAGTCCACTTGAAAGTTCATTTACGTTCTATACGCTCCTTTTCAGGCATGTACGCGTAATTATATCACTATGATTTTAAAAGGTACATCGGATTCAGATTCTGATAGATAATAGACACGTAATAGTTAACATAATGTTTATTATGTAATTTTGTTTTTTTATTTGGATATCCCATCCAATTTGTAAATATGTAGTGCTCCACCCCTTTTCTATTCTAATCCGCTTTTTTTGCATGATTGACTATTTCCTTTTCTATTCTCTATTTTATTCAGGGATTACAAAAAACATTTGACTAAATAGCAGTATATTTATTATATTATCTATTATTATATAGACAAATTCTAATTTTGTTTATAAAAATATTCAAAGAAATACTCTGAAAATAAGAAAGGAGAGTTTGTTGTTGTTTAAAAATCCATATATAAGGACCATTATTGCCTCCAATGCGTTGCTAAATTTGGGCATCTGGGTGCGGAACTTTGCCATACTGTTGTATGTAACAGATCTGACCCATAATGATCCTGTATACGTATCGCTCATTTCGGTCGCTGAATTTGCGCCTATCTTTCTGTTTGCCATCATTGGAGGTACATTTGCAGATCGTTGGCGGCCTAAACGGACAATGGTTAGTTGCGATCTGCTGTCGGCCGCGTCTATTTTTATCGTGTTGCTCGCATTGTGGTACGGGTCATGGCAGGTGCTCTTGCTATCCACTTTCTTCTCGGCCATTCTATCTCAATTTTCTCAGCCATCTGCGATGAAAATATTAAAGCAGCATGTAGCACCAGAACAGCTTCAGGGAGTGATGGCTCTTTTTCAGTCTCTCATGGCATTATTTATGGTTATCGGTCCTGTCGTCGGTACATTTATTTATCAACACTTTGGAATTTTCTCTTCATTGTCTATAACCGGAATGTTGTTTCTTATCTCTGCGCTTGTTCTAACTCGTATCCCACAAGATGAGCAAGTAATTGAGATAGATCGACCAACACATTTCATTGAAGAGCTTAAAGAAGGAATACGTTATGTATGGAATAACCGTACACTTCGCACGCTTGGAGGAACATTTACCATAATTGGGCTGGCAGTCGGACTTATTCAACCATTAATGGTTTTTGTAGCTATCGAGAACCTTGGGCAAAACAAGGAATTTCTTCAATGGCCATTAATGGCGAACGGAGCGGCTATGCTGTTGGGCGGCGGTCTGATTATGGGGGTTGCCAAAGAAGTCCAGCCGCAATTGCTGCTGGCGACTGGACTTCTGGTCAGCACACTGACAACCTTTGGAGTCGGATGGTCGCACAATATTGTGCTGACAATGGCATTGCAAGTACTCAGCGGTCTATTTTATCCTTGCATTCATATTGGTATCAACACGATGATGATGAAAAATGCCGAAGCTGCTTTTATCGGCCGCGTCGGTGGTGCCCTCTCTCCCCTTTTCTCGGGGATGATGGTCGTGGGTATGAGCATCGGCGGTACACTCAAACGCGAATCCTCCCTGAACACCGTATATACCGTGAGTGCCGGTTTATTTTTACTGGGAGCGATGCTGTTGTTACCATTGCTACGTGACAGGCAGCCTGTACAAGCTGTCATAGCCGATGATTCTGAATAACACCACAAGAAACCGCCCTTGGTAGATATGACATCTCCCGGGGCGGTTTCTTAATGTTTGTATCCTGAGTTCATACAGACTATTACTCTCTTACCTCATGCTGTCTGTTCCACAATCGTGCATATAGGCCGTTGTTATCCAACAGTTCATCATGTCTTCCCTGCTCCACGACCCTTCCTTTGTCCAACACTACAATACGGTCTGCGTTTCGAATCGTTTTGAGCCGATGAGCAATCGCAATAACTGTTCGACCTTGTACAAGACGATTAATAGCCTGCTGAATATCCCTTTCATTCTCAGGGTCCAGCGAAGACGTAGCTTCATCTAGCAAAACAATCGGCGAATTTTTAAGTATAGCGCGGGCAATGGATATCCTCTGTTTCTCGCCGCCCGATAACGTACTGCCTCCCTCACCTACCCGGGTATCATATCCCTTGGGTAGCCTGGATATAAAATCATGGCAACAAGCTTGGCGAGCAGCAGCTTCGATTTCTTCCTGTGTAGCATCGCTTTTGCCAAATCGAATATTGTTCGCAATGGTATCTTGAAACAGATATACATCCTGGAACACCATAGATATCTTGCGCAATAGCGCTTCCGTATTCATCTGTTGTATGTTGTTTCCACCTAATAGCACGCTGCCCTGATCCGGGTCGTAAAAGCGGGCAATCATCCGCAATACCGTACTTTTTCCGCTGCCGGAGGGTCCTACTAGTGCTGTGAAAGAACGAAACGGCATAGACATACTCACATTCCGCAATACTGGCTGATCACCATATCCAAAACTTACGTTTCTTAGTTCAATATCGTGTCTCTCCGAAGGCAACTGGTCACCCGGCATCACTGGCTCGTTCAGCAATTGGACGATACGTTCACCTGCCTGCTCGTGGTATCTAAATTCAGCGAAGTTTACAAGTGCAGTGGTTAGGGGATCATAAATACGTGTTCCTACAATCAGAAAAGAAACAAACACAATAACATCCATCTGACCCGCCAGCAGTAGATATACACCGATCATAACCATCCACGTCAAGCCAGACCGCATGAAAGCAATAGCAGCCAATACAATCGGTCCTAACAACCCTTCAATACGGATGCTGTGCCGCATCAGTTCTCTAAACGCAAGCTCCAGCCGGACAAAACGCTCACCAGTTAGCTGGTAGGCTTTAATCACCCGAATACCATTTAAATACTCCTGTAGACGATTCGCAGCATTGATTTTGGCACGCATATGATTGGCCCCCAGCCGCCGCTGGATACGGGAAGTAAGCAATACCAAGCAAATAGCCACCGGAAAAGCAGCAAACAATGCCAGCGCCATCCGCCAATCTAAAAAGGATAATCCAATTAATGCCAGCAGTGGCATCGTCACCGCCCCGATCATCTGTGGCACCAAATGGGAAATTCCATGTTCCACCATTGTAAAATCACCCATCATCATATTGGCTAGGTCACCGGGATCGCGTTTGTTCAGAAATCCCAGAGATAGTCTTCGCAAATGCTCAGCTAGACGCGACCTCCCGGTTACCGAGGCATCATAGGCTCCACGGTATTGGGAACGATAGGCCGGAATCTCACACAGAAACAGCAGAAGTAGCGACAGGAGCAGACCTCCACTAATCCACCATAAGCCAGCAGATTGGAGCGAAGCTCCCGGATGGATGAAAGGCTCGAAAATCAGACGGGCCGCCCCTACCAGCAAGGCAAAAGGAACCAACCCTGCGATATTGGCTAAGGTTGTGTATAATACCGGTTTTAACAGTACCCTTGGATTTCCAGCCGTGATACTTTGCAACATTCTCATCATTGAGCCGCCTCCTCTTCCCGTGCCCCAATCTGCCATTGTCCGACATCCGTATAGGCCTGCCATAAGTGGGCATACAGGCCGTTTACTTCCAGCAACTCACTGTGCTGACCCCGTTCAGCAATACGTCCTTCCTGAAGCACCAGAATCTGATCCGCATGCTGAATAGTAGACAAACGGTGTGCAATAACAATAACCGTCTTGTTTTTCATTAGTTCTTTTAATGCCAGCTGCATTTCATATTCATTTTCAGGATCAGCAAATGCCGTAGCTTCATCCAATACGAGAATAGGTGCATTTTTGAGAATGGCACGTGCTACCGCAAGTCGCTGCTCTTCTCCGCCCGATAGGTATACCCCTCCAGCTCCGATGAGCGTATCATAGCCGTTCGGCAGCTTACAAATGAACTCATGACACTGTGCTGCCTTTGCAGCCGCTATAACCTGCTCCATAGAAGCCTTCGCATCACCTACGGCAATATTGTTAAATACGGAGTCATAAAACAAAAAAGTTTCCTGAAATACAAAAGCAACCGTATCCATCAGGTTAGATGTGCTCATCAGGCGGATATCGGTCCCACCAATGCGGACTGCACCTTTCTGTACATCCCAAAAACGCGGCACCAAATTGGCGATCGTCGATTTACCGGAACCAGACGGGCCGACTAAAGCGGTCATTTTCCCTTGTCTTGCCGTAAAAGTGATACTAGACAGCACATAGGTCGATTGATTGTCATCTCCGTCCTCATGCTTGTTAACCTCTTCTGTGTTTCCATAGGAAAAGAAAACTTGCTCGAACTGCACATCATAAGTAGTCGGCTTTTGCGGATGTGCTGGCTCTTGTATTGCAGGTTCTTTAAAAATACGGTCAATCCGATCAACGCCTTCATTAATATCACGCATTGAAGACATGAGATGCATAATTTTAAACATGGGTGCTGACACCCCGGGGGCCATTACCAGAAAAAATAGTAACACCGAGGCAAATGCAACATTCTGCGGGTTACCACTCAACAGGTATACACCGACAGGAAGTACAAAAGCAGCGAATGAGCCAATAATTACCTTAAAGACGAGAAAACCAGTTTCAAATTGGTCAGTGAATCTCATGCAATATTCACGATAATGCACCATATCGGAATAAAACTTACGAAACGAATGCACCGTCTGTCCAAACACCTTGATTGCGGGTATACCACGGACATACTGCACAGCCGATCCGTTTAGACGTTCCAGTGAGTTGTAATATTCCTTGATGTTATCCTGTGTTTTGGAGCCACCAATCAGCCTCATTTGAACGGTGAAAGCAAGCAGAATCGGCACGATACAAGCAAACGCCAACCATATATTCAAGCTAAACATGGTGACAATCATCACTACTGCTGTCACGATAACCTGCACCAGATCCGGTAATTGGTGAGCGACAAACGTCTCTACTTTTTCCACATTTTGCTCCAAAGTCTTTTTGACAGCCCCCGTGGAAGTGCCATTAAGCCATCCTAAGGGGAGCTTACCGATGTGCGCAGACAGCTTGACGCGTAAGCCGTATAAAATACGGAAAGCCGCAATATGTGAGATAAGCCCGCCGATGTACATTGTAATAAGGCTGGCTAATAAACCTGCTAAAGCAATCAGTCCCCATTGAATCATCAATGGCCCGTCTGCTGTTGTAGGTTGTGCAGCGTGCTCAAGTAGCTCCTTGAGTACAAAATAAACTGAAGCATAAGGCACCAACATGAAAATGGCACTTAAACCGGAAAATAAAGCGGAAACAGCAAGTAATCCGCGTTTTTCCCCAGCGATTTGAAGTAATCGGGCAATTCCCGTTTTTGGTTGCATGAATCATTTCTCCTTTCCAAATACGGCAGTTGCAGAATGCATGAGCCTGTGTCTATTGTAGGCCCACATTCTGCTTCCTACCGCCAATTCCGGGAGAAACATCACCACTGGAAGGAGAGTTTTATAAAGATGAAGGTTTTATAAGGAGCATAAATTCTTATTTTTTCGGTAGGCACTTGGATTGTAGCCATATGTTTTACGGAATAGTGCGGCAAAATGACTAAAGTTACTATAGCCGACCATCGCTGACGCTTCACTGACTGAAATCTGCTCCTGTTCTAGCAGTTGCTTGGCTTTTTCCAGTCTCTGCTGGCGCACAAAGCCAAATACTGTTGTGCCGAATAGCTCTTTAAAGCCATTTTTCAGTTTCTGCTCATTAATATGTACCATCTGTGCCAACCGAATCAGACTGGGAGGCTGAACCAGTGTACGGAGTAAAATGTCTCGCGCTTCGCGAATACATTGCACATCAGTGGGTTTAATTGTCATAGTAAGTTTAGGTGGAGAAGTGCGTGTTTCTTGCAAAAACAGAGCCATCAATTCCAGCGTCTTGCTCTCCAAGAAAAGCTGACGGGTTATGCCCTCATAAGAATGAGACGACAATTCCTGAGCAATAGCCCGCATATCAGGAGTAATCAACGCTTCCATGCAAGCAAAAGACTGCTCCAAACGAATACCCAGTTCCTGTAGTAACTCTCGCCATAGCAATGGATTAAAACGCAGCTCTAGATGATTCATCACATTACTAGCTGCTATCTCTGCGTGAATCTTCACATCATTCATGTAGACGAGCTGTACATGTCCCCCGTGCTCACGATCTGAACGAAAATCATCCACAGACCAAGTGGCGGAATAATCGATGTTTAGTGCCAACTCCAGATAAGGCTTATCAATTCTTCTTGATATCTGGACTGGCTCATGAAATAACATTTTGCTTTGTGATAGCTCAAGGCCATTGCGTAAAAAATGTGTTCGATGTATTCCGTCTCCCCACTTTTCGGGTATCTGATAAAAATGTTCGTGCTGTATTCCTGCTGGAGTGGAGCTATTTTCATGAATCATTAAGTTGGAATCGATTATCTGATTAAAATATTCATTAAAAGTAGACGGTGAAGTTTGTGTCTTCAACTTGTCATCACTTCCTTCTTATAGCTGGATTCGCAGTACATACGAGTTTCATTCACCATTACAATTATAATGATTATCATTCTCAATTAAAAGATGGTAATCATTCATTGAGTAATCGGTTTACATAATATATATTACATAAACCCCTTATCCTCATGGTCACTTTTACATCGAATTGAAGAAGTCGCCCTTGACTTCATTACCTGTCTGATCGTATATTATGGATAGATCTTCAATTAAGGGAGAGATTTTAATGTCGGTGAACGTTCTTAACTAAGCAATTGCATATTCAGGGAAGACCATCAGGCGCTTGTACCCTTTAGGGACAGGTTTGTTTCTTGCTGAGTTTTTACCCTGGTATTAGTTAAGAACATGCGGATATCATAAATCGCCTTAGGGATTATTTTCATCTAGGCCTTATTCCGTGCTGTGTTCAGCACGGTTTTTTTGTTTCCAACTTTTGTGAACTCCTTTTACACGTTTTTCTATTCATAAGCCAATGAACTGATATGTTGGTTGGCCTGTGGATTAAAACGCAGAATTGATGAGAGCACATGCTGGATTATAGGCTTATTTGATGATACACTCCCTCTCCCTTAAAGGGCGGAGAATGAACGTTTTGTTCATTCTCCGCCCTTTTTTTGTTTTTCAGAAAGGTTTTAAAAAATCCTGTCAATACACAACTAAAGGAGAGATTTATCCATGAATGAAACTACAATGTTGCGTTTGGAATATGATCAGATTAAAACAAGAGTGTCTGAATGTGCTTTTTCGTACCTAGGTAAGCAGCATGCCGCTTCCATGCAGCCAATTACAGATATCCGTACAATCAAAATTCGTCTTAACGAAACGAGCGAAGCTTTACAGCTCATTCGCCACGGAGCTAGCGTACCTGTTCCTTCATTGGAAGGAATGGAGCACATTCTGCACCTCTTGGGAACTGGCTATATGTTCAGCGAGCGTGATTTTTCTCATTTGGCCCAATTCATCAGAAGCTGCATGCAGCTGATGAAATATATGCATGCCAAGGCGGATTCAGCTCCAACCGTCAGTGCTTATGCCTCTTCCATGTATGACATGGAGTCACTCCTATCCGAAATCGAGAGATGCATTTATTCGGGTCGAGTAACGGATAATGCCAGTAAAGAACTAGCTAAAATTCGCAAAAAAATTGCAGTTACTGAAGAACGTATCAAGAGGAAACTAGATTCTCTTATCAGCCGTCACCGATCCATCATGCAGGAAAATATGATCAGTCAGCGCAATGGCCGTTACGTCCTTCCGATCAAAAAAGAATTCCGCAAACAGGTGAAAGGCAATGTACTGGATGAGTCAGGTAGCGGTCAGACCGTCTATGTGGAACCTGCCGAGATCATAAATCTGCAATTCGAACAGAGCGCAAATATGGCAGAAGAATCAAAAGAGGAAATGAAAGTGCTAGGAGACCTGACCGCAATGGCTGAGTCATACAACCGTGAACTAAGCATTAATACAGAGACGGTAGGCATACTGGATTTTTTATTAGCTAAAGCCAAATACGCTATGACTCTGGATGCTGTCTCTGTCGAGCTTAACGATGATGGGATAATAGATATCTATGGTGCCCGTCACCCATTGATGGCCCATACTATGGTGCCGCTTGATTTCTCAATTGGTGAAGGTTATTCTTCACTTATTATTACCGGGCCAAATACAGGCGGAAAAACAATGGCTCTCAAAAGCGTAGGTTTGTTAACACTCATGGTGCAATCCGGCCTGCTGGTACCTGTTTTGCAAGGTAGCCGAATGGCTGTATTCGAGGACATTGTGGTAGACATCGGGGATGGCCAAAGCATTGAACATGCTTTGAGCACCTTTTCTGCTCATATTCGCAATATGATTGGCATTTTGGAAACGGCAGGCAGCTCTACTCTGATCCTGATCGACGAAATGGCCTCTGGTACTGATCCGGGAGAAGGCGTAGGCCTATCTATCGCGTTGCTGGAAGAATTTCATCGTCGCCGTGCGACAGTAGTGGCTACCACGCACTTTAGCGAAATCAAGCATTTTGCTGAAAACACACCGGGGTTCCAAAATGCTCGCATGGAGTTTGATACCGAAACATTGCAACCCTTGTACCGACTTCGCATTGGCGAGGCCGGGGAAAGCTACGCATACGCAATTGCTTTGAAGCTAGGCATGTGGACTCGCATTATCGAGCGTTCTGAGGCCATTTCTGCTGGAAGAACGTCTCAGGATGCACAGGAGTTTTTGGTTATTCCCCCTTCTTTTGATGATAAAAAGTCTGACGGTGTATATAAACCTGCCTCTAAAAAAGCATCTACAGACCGCACAGTCGCAAAACAGGGAAAACAAGAGCACCCGCTCATAACCAAGCCATTTGCTCTTGGAGATAGTGTTTATGCCAGCTACCTAGATCGAACCGGTATTGTTTACAAAACCGAGGATGAACGAGGCAATGTTGGAATTTTGATTCAAGGACAAAAGCTGATCATAAACAAAAAGAGGCTCACTCTTCACATCGCTGCAACAGAATTGTATCCTGACGACTATGATTTGGATATTGTGTTAGAAACAAAGGAAAACCGCAAAAAACGGAAGCTTCTAACGCGTAAGCATGTTCAGGGGCTGATAATTGAATCTCCCCCGGAAAATGAAAAATAAGTTACTTTGGAATTTTGTACGTATCAAACAAATAAACATAATATATATTATGTAAACTAACAAAAGAAAAAAGGCGTGTCTTAAGTTCAAGGCACGCTCTTTTGCTTTTATTTTATCTTATACCTCAAGATGGTGTGACTGCATGTAGTTGTATATAGCACCTAGCAAATTCGCTTCATTGCCTAACTTACTTTGTTCAATATCTGCACGCACAAAATTTAAGATCGAATGCAGGTAAAGTTTCTCTAATTCTTCTTTAATGGTAGCAACCAGCAAAGGATTGGCAGATATGCCTCCCCCGATCACAAACTTTTGAGGGTCAAGAATTGTTTGTAAATTAATAATTTGTGTTGCGATGTTCCTACAGTATTCTTGAAAAATCTTTTGTACCGTGTGATCACCTTCTTCAATAAGCTTGAATACTTTTTCACCTGTTATAGCATCTTCAGGAAGTCCTTTAGCCTTGGCAACAGTTTTAGCTAAAACAGAACTACTCCCTTGCATACCAAGCAGATAATCAACATTGTCTGCATGCTCATTGTTAGTTCTGATGAAGGAGAATTCCCCAGCCGATAAATGATGGCCTTTCAGCAATTTCCCTTGAGAGATGATTCCACCGCCCATTCCTGTTCCAACTACCAAAACAACACCATCAGCGATCCCCTGTAGTGAGCCGCGCCATACTTCTCCAAGAGCTGCACACTTCCCATCATTTTCAATAGCTACAGGCAAATGAAACGCTTTCTTGAAAACTTCGATCATATTGATATCGTTTATATACCTTAACGAACCACCATGCACCATATGACCAGTGACCGAGTCCACAATACCTGGCATGCTGACGGCTACTCCTTCACATTCATCTATAAACTGATTATGAATTTGCTTCAAGACTATAAGCAGATTCTCTAGTGAATCTAATGGTGTAGCAACTTTACCTTTCGTCATAAATTTATCTTGAAAATATAAACTGAATTTAATAAAAGAGCCACCAATATCAAAAACCAGTATTTTATTTTTCATGGTGCTTATAGTCCTCTCATTGGGTAGTGTGAAATCTGGAGTGTATCTCTTAATAACGATAATTAATATTAATGCTTTTGTAAATCCATCATTTTCTTTATCGTTAATAACACACCGTTCTCTTCATTGGATTTGGTGATAAAACTTGCTGCATTTTTAGTATTCTCACAAGCATTTTTTACAGCAAAACTGTATTTGGCAATACTCATAAGCTCCACGTCATTTTCACCATCTCCAAAAGACATGGTTTCGTCCATAGTAACACCCAATATCTCTTGGAGTTTTCTTACCGTCTCCCCTTTATGGGTATGAAGGGCTGTAATATCCAGCCAATTTGCTTCAGAATCTACAATATAAATTTGGTCTAGCAGCGTCTTTTCAACATGTTTTCTTAAAATGGAACTTCTCCCTGATGGATCGTAAACAGTTATTTTAAGAAAGTTGCTATTTATTTGATCAAACGAATCAATCTTCAGCACTTCCTTGTAGGAGCCCTTCACAATCTTGTAATATTCCTCTTGAATTTGAGAGTGGACATAGGCTGCTTCAGTTGTACATGCGATGATAATAAAATCCTTAGCGAAAGCTTCAATTTGACTGATCGCTTGTAATGCCAAATTACGTTCAATTGTAAACTCTTTTACAACAACTCCATCCCTTTTAATACGAGTAGCACTGTCTCCCAAAATCCAGATTCCTTTTCCGTGCTCATCAAACAACTCTTCTACTCTTTCACATTGCTTACCTGTACAAGCAACAAAGGCGATATTATTTTCTTTCATCTCTCCGTACACCTGATTAAATAATTCAACATCAAAAGTACCACTATTGTTCAGAAAAGTACCATCCAAATCACTTACTACCAGTTTAAACATAAATAAGCCTCCCTTAATTGTTAGAGTTTCCTACCTGTCAGTTCATACTTACGGTTTTTTATGTTCTTTCCAGGGATCAATATCAAAGTCTCTATTAACCTAAGACATTTTCAATCCCCACATTGTCCCACTCCCTTGTATTCGTATCTCGACCTTTAGCAAAGCCTATCCAATGTAATGGGCTCGAAACAGATTCGATTCACTTCATAAATCACTTAATTAAACATGTTAATAAAGTGAGTAAAAAAAGCACCTTTATTAAGTGGATACAAAGCTACTCGAAAAAATCATCGATGGAGCGGTAAGGCTTTACTTCTATAGGATCTCTTGATAACACTAAACAACAATACGTTCCCCCCCATATAACTAAACATAATAAAATGAGTGAGATCATAGGGTACTCTCCTTTCTCTTTTAGGTTATATATTTACTTTAGCCGATGAAACGCGTTTCAGGTCAAGTTGTAATTTGTCTTAACTCTTCAAAATTTTCTTCTTCAGTATCCGATTCACTTGTTCTGAACTGAGCAGCATAAAAAGAAGGAACACAACGACTGCAACTGGAAAAAAATGAATACTTACCTGTGAAGCTATAATCCCATAAATGGGCGGGAGCAAAGTCGTTCCTGTATAAGCAACTGCCATTTGATACCCCATGAGTTTAGCGGAATTTTCCTTACCAAACCGTGTTGGTGTTTCATGAAGAAGTCCAGGGTAAATCGGCGCAAGCCCTAAACCAATAAGAATAAAACCGGGTAATAAAAAGGCAACAGGCAAAGGAAGCAACAAAATGAGTCCTCCTGCAACAGCAGTAAGTTGGCCAATTCGGATTAGCATACCATTATTTATTTTTATAGTTACAAACCCCGTAATAAGCCTGCCAACCGTGATTCCACCATAGTATAAAGATATCCAACCAGCAGCAGTGTCGGCTGTGATGTTCCTTGCGCTTACCAAATAGCTGGCTCCCCATAAGCCCACCGTGGCTTCCACACCACAATAAAACAAAAAAGCAATGAGCGTGTTCTTAACTCCTTTCATTCGAATTGGATTTTGTTTGGGTATGTTCTCAACTTGTACGATATTGTCATCCATCTGTGAGTAGTCTGATGGGGATTCAGAAATAATGGGATTTTGTATCGCGGTAACACGTTTCCATAATGGCAGTGTAATGAGCAAAATAATAACAAGGCCCCACTGAATCATGGATACGGCTGTGTAACCACTTCTCCATGAATTGTAGTTCGAAATGTAGAAAGACATAATTATCGGCCCCATGGTAGCTCCAACTCCCCAAAAGCAATGCAGCCAACTCATATGATGTGCCTTATAATGAGTAGCCACATACTGATTGAGTGCTGCATCAACAGCTCCCCCGCCAAGTCCAAGAGGGATTGCTAATAGTACAAGCCAAAATAATGAAGGCGCAAAAGAAAATCCAAGTAACGCTCCTGCAGTCAAAAAGCAGCTCATTAGAGTAATCTTACCTGTGCCTATTTTTTCAATGATACTTCCGCTAGCTAGACTTGATACAATGGTTCCGCCTGCAACGACCATGGATACTATTCCAGCTGACCCAAAAGCTGCCCCAAGTTCCGGCCACATCACAGGCCATGCTGCCCCAAACAGGGAATCCGGGATTCCCAAGCTAATAAACGCTAGATAAATAATAATCAGAAACCAGGTTGCCAACATTCCTCTCCTCCTCTGCTCAATACGATGATGTCATTATTTAAAGACAATAATAGGACGTTCTAATTCTTTTAGAGTTAACCCTCTCAACCCTGTTTTAAAATCTTCATAAAATAAATCTGAGAGAACAATGTCAGGATACAAAGGCATCTCATGCTTAGCTTTGTAGGCTTCCAAAAAATGATAGAAAGCCTCTTCTTCTATATTCTCTCTATAGACCACAATTTGATTAGGATCGAATACAGACTGTAATATTTGAATAATTTCACATACACTTTTGAAAAAAACTTCTCTTCCCTTGCTTTCATCCCAAACTATAGACGGAAGGAATTTGATTTCACCAGCCAATCCATGCTTGCCCTTTAAAACCCCATTACGCAAATAAATTCCCATCCCCGGTGGTGAATTTTCAGGAAAATAGACAGCCAGCACACATTGATCTTCATCGATCTGTTCTCTGTAAACGTATCCACATACAGCCGCATTTACATCATTCTCCACAATAACTGGTAAACCAAATTGGCTCTGCACATCCTCTGCCAGCCGAATTCCATTCAACCTTTCATGACTGCTGACTGTAATCTCTCCATCTACAGATTGTCCTGGGATTCCAATACCAATAACTTTAATGGAGGGATAAAGAGAAATGATATCTTGAATTATGGAATAAAATTGTGTAGCATCAAAAATTCGGAAGGGATGTTCTTCTTTCATGAGGAAGTCCTCGTTTAAATTAACTACCGTGGTCGATACTACATCCATTCCTTGTTTTTCATTAATGTGTATAATCAGTGCCAGACTATACTCATAATTAAAACGATAGGTTAACGCATGTCTACCACCATTTGAAGGAACGATTTCATCTTCAAAAATTTCTCCATTATTAAGCAATTCCTGCATAAGAGTGTTGATAGTCACCACGCTTAAATCAGTCAATGCGGCCAGTTGGGGCTTTGTGGCCTTGCTAACCTGCTTCAATACTTTGCGAACCAGATTCAAGTTTATTTCTTTAATTAAATTTGTATTGGCTTTTTCCATACAGTGCTCCTTTGTTTACAAAATTAGTGAGACCACTTCATAAACCATATTTATAAAGTGATCTCACTAATTTTGTAGCAAAATATTACCTTTGTCAAGACCATAGGATACTGGCTATTAAATAAGAACGTAAAATCATGGTTACAATTTACAATTCAAGTTTTAATTCTTTTAATTGAGTTTACATAATAATATTTATGTAAACTCAATTTATTTCAATATACAATACACTCGTGGAACATACTTACAATCCCGTTATTGGGATCTGAATATCCAGCTTATTCATCGCTTTTTCTTTTTCTCGATCTGTAACATGAGTATATACCGTGGTCGTTTGGATGGATGAGTGCCCTAGTAGCTCCTGTACGGTACGTAGATCTGCTCCCTTACGTAATAGCATCGTCGCAAATGTATGTCGCAGCTTGTGACTGGAATAAGCCTCTCGACGTTCTATACCCTTTTCTTGCTGGAATCGTTTAAACGTTTCTGTAGCAATCTGTTGAATAGAACGCACTGCCAGACGTCGGCCTTTTTGGGATACGAACATCGCGTCTTCTTTACCTCTCCACGGCGTCAATCTTTCCTCCAACGCTTGCTCTATAAAATCACATACAGCCGTTGGTACTGGCAGGGTACGCCACTTACGCCCTTTACCGAATACATCTAATGTGCGTCTTTCTCGGCTGTAATCCGAGACATTCAAAGAATGAACCTCCCCCACCCGCAATCCCATGTAGACCATGAGCAGAAAAATAGCCATATTACGATTTGCATATTTCCCTTCCACCGCAAGCAAAAATGGCTGAATGTCTTTCTCATCCAGATAAACGGGCATACGATTCTTTTCAGTCTTTGCTTTTTTGATTCCCGCTGCCGGATTGGTGCTGCATAATTCAAATTCCTGTAGCGCTCTAAAAAAACTATTCACCGCAGCATGCTTCCGGTTCCGCGTACTATCTCCGGCGCCTCCCTCCCGCGCTTTAGATAAATATGACATCACATGAATCTTTTTCACCTGGTCGAGTGGTTTATCACGCAATGTACGTAAAAACTGTTTTACATCCCCTGTGTAATTCTTTTGCGTATGTATCGTATATCCGGCATCCTTCATCCAGATCAAAAATGCTTCCAGCTCCTCATTATACACTTCATCAATTTCGTCTATAGTATCCAGATCCATATGACGCAGTTCTTTTTTCATCGTGCTTGCCTCCATTCAGTTCAAAATCCAAAAAATGCTGTAAAACGATCATTTTCGTCTGATTTTTATCGACAATCCAATCGACATCTTATGCAGGAGAGCATCTAAAAGTCGTTTTAAACCTAAACTGCGTATAATTTATATTATACGCAGTTTTTTGAGCCCTTTTTAAGTATAAATAAAGCGTGTCTCTCTTGTCCAGTCTATGTACTTACCCTTTTTTGTTCATCCGATTATACGTCAACACATACTGCCTGTCTGACGGCAGATTCCTGCTGGACGCCTACATGTCTTATCATTTAAACTATTAAAAATTAATTTTTGAAAGAGCGGCATTACAGCGAAAACATGGGCCTCCATCGCCCCATCTTACAAACAAAAATACAAACATCACTTTCCACCAGCTGTAATCCTGCTTATTACTACATAATAATTATTATGTAAACTAAAACTGGAGGATGATTGTATGATTAACAAATTGCACTGGTTGCCGGTCGGTCAGCTTGATATTGATCGCTCCTCACTCAACCATCATGCACAGCCCGGTGAACTGGTGCGTCTGCAAATCTGGTCGTATCTGCTGGAGACAGATCACGGTCCGATTCTCATTGATACCGGTATGCCAGATTCGTTTATCGACAACCCGGATTATTTTAAAAGTACACCGTTTGAAAGACGCTTCATCCCCCGTATGACAGCCAATGATAGTATCGTGGCAGTATTGGATCGGATCGGCTATCAACCAGACGATATTCATGCCATCGTTATCTCCCATATGCATATGGATCATGCCGGAGGCAATCCGCATTTTCCGAATACACCGATTTATGTGCAGCAGACCGAAGCAGACGCTGCGATCGGTAATCTAGAGTATGCGCCGCCGGAATGCGTGCAGACGAACTTGAATTACCGACTGCTCCAAGGGGACCATGAGCTGGTTCCGGGCTTGCAACTGCTCTATACTCCGGGTCATTCGCCGGGTCATCAGTCCGCGCTGATCACAACAAAGGAATCGGGTCCGATCATGCTGACGATTGATGTTGCCTATACTCAGGAGAATTACGCAAACGACGTGCCATTTGACGGCTTTGACCGTGAACAGACGCGCCAGTCAATTGCCCGTATTCAGCAGATTGTGCAGGAGGTCAAGCCGAGTCTGTTGTTCTTCGGTCATGATCCTGAGCAAGTAGCTGTTCAGCCAGTATATCCACAATATAAATAATGATAAATGTTATAGCCTCTTATTCTTTTCTTCTCATTAGGTAGTTGTAACCTTTGCAGTTTTGGTTGGCTCCTCACCACAGCTTCCAGCAAATTGATAAGTGATTCCATATATGTGAAGCTAATTGTCCCTAATCTCCTGTTATCGCCAGCATAAGGAAGTATATCTAAGAACTCATGGGGTGAGTAGCTGTCGACACGGTATGGATGATGAGGATAAGTATTTTGCTGTCTCGTTCCGTTTTCCCTTGATCATCCAGCACGATATACTTAAAGAAGTCGAAAGGCAACCTTATATTCAGTCTATGCTTATTTCTAAAATGTAGATTTATTCATGACAAAGGGAGTGTTCATTTATTTATGAGTACCGAAATGCTGGAACGTCGAAGTGAGATTTTAAAACGAAACATTCATCAGCTGCTGGTTCAGGAAAATCAACACGGTGTGACACGGCAGGAAAATTACACGTTGCATAAAATGATCAGAGAGTTACATCAAACCTCTCATGCCTTGAATACTTCCCGTTGAGATGAAAGGCTGCTACAAAAAATAAAAAAATAACCTTCAGTTCCACATGCCTAGTGGTGTTGAAGGTTATTTTTTATTTTTTATCCTTTTGAGCGACTCAGCAGATATAAGAAGTATGGCGCACCTATGATGGCAACAATTAATCCTGTCGGAATTTCTTTCTGTAAAGGTAAGGCTCGTGTGATCGTATCCGCTACGAGTACCAGAAGTGCTCCGACTAAAGCACACGTTACAAGCAACATTTTATGCTTCGGACCCACCAGCTTTCTTGCCAAATGTGGAGCTACCAAACCGACAAAACCGATCCCACCACTAACCGACACACTTGAACTAGCCAGTCCGACCGCAGCCGCGAGGAGAAGAATACGTTCCTTTTCGATAGGTGTACCTAACCCGGATGCCGTCTGATCCCCCAAATTAAGCACATTCATAACATTTGCTTTATAGTATGCGAAAGGAAGCAATACAATTAGCCAAGGCAGCAGAGCCATTACGAATTTCCAATTTGAACCCCATATGCTTCCTGCTAACCAATTAGCTACAAACGTGTAGCTTTCAGGTGTTAACTTTAGAGTCATAATGATCATGGCAGCACTGATACCCGCCGCTACCCCAATTCCGCTCAGCAATAGCCTCGTCGGAGAAATACCTTCGCCTTTTTTGTAAGAAAGAGCATAAATCAGAATAGCAGCCGCTCCCGATCCAATGAGTGCAAGAGCGGGAAGTAAAAATAATGAATTCATCGTTTGCATCGATGGGAAAAGCAGTACAAACAGCATAACCATCAGCCCGGCACCTGCATTAATCCCCAGAATACCAGGGTCCGCTAGGCTGTTACGCGATACCCCCTGCATGATGCAACCGGAAACAGCCAAACCTGCGCCGATCAGAATGGAAATAACCATTCGCGGCAACCGGAATTCAAACAGAATTAATTCCTGCTGTGGAGTCCCTTGTCCGAACAAGGTTCTAAAAAGCTCCATTGGCGAAAGCCGAATCGTTCCTGTATTCGCACTTATGGTGAATGCAGTAATGAGCAATACAAGCAAAATGATAACAACGACCCAATCATGGATTTTTTTACGGTGACTTGCTTTGGCAATAGCGCCATTCGTAACGTTACTCATCTTACAGTGCCCTCCTTTCTTTACGTGCCAGATAAAGGAAGAATGGAACACCAATTAAGGCAATAAGTACGCCCACTGGTGTTTCCTCAGGTGCGTTAATCATACGGGCCGCCAGATCGGCAAAAACGATAAGTAAAGCTCCCATAATAGCCGAACAAGGAATAATCCAGCGATAATCGACCCCAACCAGTTTGCGCGTGATGTGGGGAATAATCAACCCTACGAACCCTATAGAACCAACCAACGATACCGCGGCACCCGCCAGGATCAATACGAGAATCATACCGGCGACCTTTACCATCCCAGTTCGCTGACCAAGACTCAATGCAATTTCGTCTCCTAGGCTAAGTAACGTAATGGAGCGTGATAACATGAGAGCACCGATAAAAGCTGCCACAACCCATGGAACAACAATGCCTAGCTGAACCCACTTGGTCCCACTAAGTCCTCCAGCATACCAAAAGGCCAAATCCTGTCCAACATTAAAATATAAACTGATCGTATCACCTAAGGCAGACAGCAACGCCGTGACAGCTGCACCCGCCAATACAAGACGAACTGGCGTAATACCTGATTTGGAAATAGCGCTTGTACCATAGACCATCACAACTGCCAAGGCTGCACCTACAAAAGAATACAACATTAACTGCAAAAAGGAAGTACCCGGAAAAAGAGCAAAGCAAATCGCCATCGTCAAGCTGGCGCCCGAATTCAGCCCAAGCAAGCCAGAGTCCGCAAGCGGATTGCGGGTCATTCCCTGCATAATGGCTCCTGCTACGGCAAAACAAACTCCGATTAACACACCACCCAGAATCCGAGGTAGTCGGATTTCCCATATAATTTGATGGTTTTGCAGCTCTGGATTAAAATGAAAGACGGCGTTCCAGACTTCCTCCAGTCTGATTGAGGCTGCACCAAATGATAAGGACAGAGCGATACCGAACGCTAACAGTGCTAATCCGGCTGTCAGGATAAGCGAAGCCGCCCATGGCCGCGAGTGGAATTGAGTCGGCGGCTGATTGTGATTACTTTGAGCAGGACTATCCGAAGATTCTGATAATTTCATAACTATGGTTCACCCTTACTGTTGAATAGTATGTAGGTATCACGAAAACCTGTAGTGGAGATAATGTCTGATAATGAGAATTATTATCATGCAATCTTTACTATTGTAAATTAATGTGGCAACGGCTTCAATAGCAAAATTTCGACGATTCTCTAATGCCCTGCTATTTTGTGAAAAAACAAAGCCCTCCGGCAAAAATACCAAAGGGCTGCCAACATTACCGAAACCATTACTTCTGTGAGACGTTTTCATTATTCCGCTGGACGATCATATCTGCCAATTCTTCAGCTTGCCCCATAATAGCGATAGGATCGAAGTACCAGTATCGATCCTCCTGAAGCTCAAAAACCTTCCCATTACGGACCGCACTCAGTGATTTCCATATGCTGTCTCCTTCATAACCACTCAAATCCTTGTTAACCGTCAGAAAAATGTAAGAGCCAGCATATTGATTAATAACTTCCTTGGAAATTGACTTCCATTGAGTCTCGCCTAATAGTTCTTTTTGGACAAGTGGTGGAGGTGTCAAATTCAATCCTCTATAAACCGCCTGTCCTCCTCTGCCAAAATTATCACCGTATACATAGTATTCTTTATCTGTGGCTTCCATTACTGTGAAAGTATCCCCGGGTTGAACAATTCCCTTTAATTTGTCACGTGCAGCTTGCAATCGCTGGTCGTATTGGGCAAGCCATGTTTTGGCTTCCTGTTCTTTTCCCAGCAGCTCACCAAAAGCTGTCAGTTCCTCATGCACATTCTTGTATGTTCCATAAGGAATAACGAGAGTCGGAGCAATCTTACTGTATTTTTCATATTCAGAAGCATCCTTGGAACCAATCAGAATCATATCCGGCTGTAGAGCCAATACTTTTTCAATGGATACACTACCGCGGTCTCCAATGCTTGCAATGCCTTGTACAAGATCCTTCGAAAACGGATTATCCAGATAATATTTAACACTTCCCACAGGTTTAATTCCTAATGCTAATAAATCATTCTGGTACATATCTACTACAATCCGCTGAGGATGAATCGGAATCTGAATCTCTCCATGAATCGTCTTAACTGTTTTCGTTGCAGCTGACTTTGATTCACCAGAAGCTTGATTTTGCTTTTCGTCTGGCAGATTTACCTTTCCACCACAGGCGCTAAGAATGACAATAACTGACAAAAGCATCGTCACAATCCACATTTTCTTTGTCAAACTCATTCATTCCTCTCTCTATTTACGAAGTCGCAATTGACTCTTACGTTCCATACTGAGCTTGGTGTAGGCGGCTATATGCACCTTTTACAGCCATTAATTCTTCATGTTTTCCTTGCTCGGCAATCCCTTGATCTGCAACTACAATAATGCGGTCAGCATTTTTAATCGTTGCCAGACGATGGGCAATCACGAGTGTCGTGCGACCTTGAGATAGCTCTGTCAGAGCTTGCTGAATTGCAGCTTCTGTCTCTGTATCCAATGCTGATGTCGCTTCATCCAAAATGAGAATTGGCGGATTTTTCAGAAACATCCGGGCAATGGATAAACGTTGCTTTTGACCACCGGACAGCTTTACGCCTCGCTCACCGATCATCGTATCCAGCCCTTCTGGATAGGATCGAACAAGTTCTTCAATCTGGGCTCGACGGGCAGCATCCCAGATCTCATCTTCTGAAGCATCAAGTTTGCCGTAAGCGATATTTTCACGAATCGTTCCATCAAAAAGGAATACATCCTGCTGTACGATTCCAATCATGGACCGCAGCGAATCCAGCTTCATTTCACGGATATCCATACCATCAATCTTAATGCTGCCTTCCTCGACATCATAGAAGCGTGGCAGCAAGCTGCAAAGTGTCGTTTTGCCTGCTCCTGAAGGACCCACAAGAGCTACAGTTTCTCCCGCATGAATAGCAAGGTCCACTTTGCGCAGTACCTTGTCTTTGTTTTCATAGCCAAACGTTACGCCTTCAAATTGAATATCTCCGTTGAGATGCTTAACGGTCTTCGCACCTGGAAGATCCTCTACGTCAGATTCACTTTCCAGCAAATCTAAGTAACGTCGGAAGCCGGCAATTCCTTTGGGATACGTTTCAATGACAGAGTTAATTTGTTTGATGGGTGCGAGGAATACATTGGACAGCATTACAAATGCGATAAATTCCCCATAGGACATCTGCCCCTTAATAACAAACCATGTTCCACATACAAGCACAAACAAAGAGACCAGTTTCATCAGAATAAAGCTAATTGAAGAATTCCACGCCATAATGCGATATGCGATCAGCTTTGTTTTACGAAACCGTCCATTATTCTCAGCAAAACGATCCATTTCATGTGCTTCGTTGGAAAACGCTTGAACAACACGGATACCGCTAACGTTATTTTCAATCCGGGCGTTGTAATCCGCAATATCAGAAAACATACGATGGAATGCAGCATTCATTTTGCGACTAAAATACAAAGACAGGTAGATCATCAGTGGAACAATAATGAATGTCAGCACAGCCAGCTTCCAGTTAATACTGAGCATGATACCGAAAGCCCCGCCCAGAGTCATCAGTGCAATGAACAAATCTTCTGGTCCGTGGTGGGCAATCTCTCCAATATCCATCAGATCGTTGGTCATACGGGAGACCAGATGGCCTGTTTTGTTATTGTCAAAAAAGCGAAAGGATTGCTTTTGTACTCGATCAAACAGCTTTTTACGCATATCTGACTCAATGTTAATCCCCAGCTTGTGTCCCCAATAGGTAACGACATAATTCAATCCGGCGCTTACGACATAAATCCCAAGCAAAGATAAACAGGCAAATAAAATCCATTTCCAATTTCCACTGGGTAGCAAATCATCAACTACCCGATTGACTGCAAGTGGAAAAGCCAGTTCCAGCAGTGCAGCTAGTATGGCGCAAGTAAAATCAATGATAAACAAAGTCCGGTAGGGACGGTAATATTCAAAAAATCGTCTTAGCATAAGACTTCTCCCTTCCTATTTAAATGAGCTGATTATTTAGGTTCGACGGAAAACATGTTAACGGCCTCATCCAGTGATTGATCGATAGCCAGTGGTGAGTAGGTAAACCAAGGATCGGCCTTGATGAAATACACTTTGTGGTTTTTGACAGCCGGGAGATTTCTCCACAGCGCACTTTGTTCAATTTCCTTCAACATTCCGTCCTTAGTCGCTTCATCGTAAACCAGCATAATAATACGATCTCCTGACAGTTCAGGCAGTTTTTCCATCGAAATGCTATCGTATACAAAATTATACTTCGGGTCCTTTGCGAGCTTCTGACGTATGTACTCTGGAGGATTCAATTCCAGTGAACGGTAGATGACATGTCCTACATTTCGCGCCCCGTACACTCTCAGCACGTCCTTACCGTAGGTCATATAAATGGTAATCGTTTCATCTTTCTTGAATTTTCCAGCCATCTTTTTTCGACCTTCTTCAGCCTTTTTGTCAAAACTAGCAATCCACTGATCGGCTTCCTTGTCCTTACCTAGTACGGCTGCGACATCCCGCAGTTGCTTAAATACATCTCCATCTCCAAAAGAAACAGCTACGGTTGGAGCAATCTTCTCCAGTTGCTCCCTCACTTCTGGCGAGGTATCTTCTGTTGCTATAATCAGATCAGGTTGTAGCTCTAATACCTTTTCCACATTTGTCGGATTCCCAATATCAGCAATCCCGTCAATCTTACCTTTCAAATAGTCGCCTTCTAACACATGAGAAGCAGCCCCTACTGGTTTAACACCTAAAGCCAGCATCGCATCCAAATATTGTGTCGTGACAACCCGCTGTGGATTTGCAGGGATACTGATCTTTTTGCCAGTGGCATCAACATATTCGCGCGTGGCAACTGATTTGGATTGTCCGTTAAGGGCATCCGTTCCACTCTTGTCATTGGTCTGGTTACTACTTGCTGCATTTCCGCATGCAGCCAATACAACCATCAAAAAAACGGCAAAACCAAGCATAATTCCTCTTTTTAATCTGTTCTTTTGTTGCACAATATACGTCCTCCTTAGATATATGCCTTCATAAAATGATAGTGATTCTCATTATCATACAAGTGTTATTCTATCTTTTACCGTCTCTTCTTACAATACAAAAATTAAAAACTTCCATTTATGTGTATATATCGTCTTGGCAAAATATCCAAAAAAAAAGAACTGATGCGTATTCTTTGCATCAGTTCGAAAGCTTCATAGGTTGGTTCACATGCCCATTCCTATTTGGATTGATCCACTAACTCCAGTTTGGCGGGAATCGATGTTTTCACGGTTTTACCTTGAAGTACATCCTTGGCTGCTTGCACTGCCAATTGTCCAATCAACTCAGGCTGCTGAGCCACAGTAGCTGTCAGCTTCCCTTCCTTAATTGATTTAAGCGCATCCTCGTTACCATCAAAGCCGATGACTGGAATATTCTTACCAGAGCTTTGAATGGCTTCAATCGCTCCCAACGCCATTTCATCATTGTGGGCAAATACCGCCTGAACATCCGGGTTGCCTTGCAGTAGATTTTCCATCACATTCAAACCTTTGGTCCGATCAAAATCAGCCGACTGCTTGGCGATGACCTTCAGGTCCTTATCTGCCACTTCATGGAAGCCTTTCCCACGTTCACGGGTAGCCGATGCGCCTGGAACGCCTTCCAACTCAATAACCTTGGCGCCTTTTCCGACTTGATCAATCACGTATCTGGCAGCCATCCGTCCTCCCTCGACGTTGTCTGAAGCGACTAGCGCTTTCACATCACCTTTGTCAGCGGAACGGTCCAGCGTAATTACAGGAATGTTCAAAGCATTCGCTGACTGTACCACAGTGGAGATAGCCGACGAATCTGTCGGATTAATGAGTAACGCATTTACTCCCTGTTGGATCAGATCATCCACATCATTACTTTGCTTCGCAGAATCATTTTGTGCATCGACCACAATAACCTGCAATCCTTGTTTTTTGGCCTCTGCAACAACTCCGTCTTTGAGGGAAACGAAGAATGGATTATTCAATGTTGAGATCGACAAGCCGATTTTAATGTCCTTCAGGTCTGCAGCCGCTTTAGGCTTCGCCCATTCGGGCGGTTCCAGGGAACACCCTGTCATGAGCAGGAGCAGCAAGGATGTCATGATTAATGTAAGCTTTTTCATATTTGTGTGTCTCCTTCTATGCAGATTAGGTGTATTATGCGGATTTTTTACGGTCAATCAATACAGCAATAGCAATGACGATTCCTTTTACGACCATTTGGTAAAAAGAGTTAACCCCCAGCAAATTCAAGCCGTTGTTTAGTGTCCCGATGATTAGCACACCAATTAATGTACCTACAATCCGTCCGCGTCCTCCCGAAAGGCTTGTTCCACCTAGTACGACAGCCGCAATGGCATCCAGTTCATAAGAAGCACCTGCTGTCGGCTGCGCTGAATTCAAGCGTGAGGTCAAGATAGCACCCGCCAATGCGGAAAGCATTCCCGCCAAAGAGTAAATCCAGATTTTTACACGTGGTACTTTAATACCTGAAACAATCGAAGCTTTCTCGTTGCCGCCGATGGCATACGTTTTGCGTCCGAAAGGTGTTTTATGCAGAATGATCCAAAGAGCAGCAAAGGTAATGAGCATCGTAATCGCCGGGACCGGAATACCAAACTGATAACCACGACCGAATAATTGAAATACCAGACTATCTCCGAGCCCCGTAATAGGGTTACCGTTGGTATACACTAATGTTAATCCTCTAAAAATAGTCATGGTTGCGAGTGTGGCGATAAACGGAGCCATTTTACCTTTCGTAATCATCAAGCCGTTGACCATTCCCATCACGCCACCCAATGCACAGCCAATGATAATCGCCAAAATCGGATCGAAGCCGGCCAACATCATATTTGCGACAAACGCACTGGATAGTGCTAATATAGAGCCAACGGACAAATCGATTCCGCCTGTAAGAATAACGAAGGTCATACCGAACGCAATCAACGCATTAATAGATACCTGGCGCAACAAATTCAAAATATTAAGCGGTTCCAAAAAGCTGGGATTTAAGGCCGATACAATGATCACCAAAATAATGAGCCCCAACAATGGGCCAAGCTTCTGTGTGATTTGTGATATTTGGATGCCTTTGCTACCTTTTGCTTCATTCATAGTTGTCATATTACTGTCCTCCTGTAGCTAGCGTCATAATATTTTCTTGTGTGGCTTCTTCCCTGCTTAGCTCTCCGCTGATCTTTCCCTCGTGCACCACGACAATACGATCACTCATGCCAAGTACCTCGGGAAGCTCTGAGGATACCATGATAATTGCGACTCCACGTTCGGTCAGTTCGTTCATCAACTGGTAGATTTCCCGTTTGGCTCCTACATCCACGCCTCTCGTCGGTTCGTCAAGAATGAGCACATTGGGACCGATACCTACCCATTTGGCAATAACCACCTTTTGCTGATTGCCACCTGACAAACTGCCAACCGTCGCTTCGGCTGATTGGGTTTTGATTTGTAAGCGCTTAATTAATGTATTAACAAAATCCATCTCTTTTTTGCCTGATATAAATCCTTTTGATGTAAAACTGAACAGATTCGTCAGCACCATGTTTTCCCGAATGGAAAAATCCAGCACTAAGCCCTCATCTTTTCGATCTTCTGTAATGAAGCCAATCCCTAGTTTCACTGCATCATCCGGCTTGCGAATAGACACCTTTTTCCCACGTACGTGTATCTCACCACGATCCAAAGTATCCAGTCCAAATAACGACCGCATGATCTCGGTCCGTCCCGAGCCCATCAAGCCCGAAAAACCTACAATTTCCCCAGAGCGCACTGTAAAATTCACATTTTCAAATAGACCTTTATGTGATGCGTTTTTGACCTCTAGCACCACTTCTCCCAAAGCAGGCGTTCTTACCGGGTAGCGTTCAGTCAGCTCTCTGCCAACCATTTTCCGTACAACCTCGTCAAAATTCGTATCGGGGATCGCTTGAGTATCTACGGTTTTCCCGTCACGCATAATGGTAATCCGATCACAGATCGCGAATATCTCCTCCATCCGATGGGAAATATACACAATTGAAACACCATCTTTTTTCAAGGAAGTAATAACCTCAAACAGCTTTTGTATTTCCCGTTCGGTTAAGGCTGCTGTCGGCTCATCCATTACGATCACTTTGGCATCCGTCATGAGTGCTTTGGCTATTTCAATCATTTGTTGTTGACCCACTGAACACTCGCCTGCTTCACCGTTCAAAGGAAGGTTTACTGAAAGCTTGCTAAATTGCTCATTTGCTAGCGCTTTCATTTTAGAGCTATCTAGTAATCCCCACTTGGAAGTCATTTCCTTGCCGATAAATAGATTTTCCAGTACCGTCATCTCTGGCCATACATTCAGTTCCTGGTGAATAAAAGCAATTCCTTTTTGCTCCGCTTCCTTGGGGTTGGCAAAATAGGTTTCCTGACCGTCAGTGATGATCGTTCCCTCATCGCGTCGATGCAGTCCGATTAAAATATTCATCAGCGTTGATTTGCCTGCACCATTTTCACCCATGAGGGCATGTACTTCTCCTTCACGGAGATCAAAGTCAACACCACTTAGTACCTGATTGGTTCCAAAGGCTTTGTGAATTCCTTTCATTTGAATCTGCATGCTATTCCCCCCTTTTTTATTCAACACTAATTTATCCAAAAAGAACTCCTGCCTGTAAAATACAATTGGCAAACGGCGTAGCCTCTCCTGTACGGATGACAGCTTTGGCTTGCCGAGTTAATGTCTTAAATTGTTCATGTGAGCAAAACTCAATGACGGCAGTCGGCTGATTAATCTGCGAATGCTCTAGTTGCTCTCCTGCAAAGGTGCGCATAATATACTGGAGTGCTTGTTCATTTTCTTGTTTGATTTCTTCGGCCAGTGTTACTTTTTCAATCATCATATCTGCGGCAATGACATCAACAACGTCCTGAAAGGACGGAATACCCAGTTTCAATGCCAAATCAATTTTGGTAACGCCTTCAGGAACTGGTAAGCCGGCATCAGCCACGACAATAAAGTCCGTGTGGCCGAGATCCGTTAGTATTTTGGATATATGACTGTTAAGAATTCCATGTTTCTTCATTATAATTGCTCCTCCACTTCACGACGGGTTGGCATTCCACCTTGCGCTCCAAATTTGGTAACAGACAAGGACGCAGCCCGATTAGCAAATTTCACACTATCTGCCAGCGATTTCCCTTCAGCTAGTGCTACCGCAAAAGCAGCGTTGAACGTATCTCCTGCACCTGTTGTATCAACGGCTTCTACCTTGTAAGTAGGAACCACAACTTCCTGTTCTCCGTCGAAAAATCGTACACCGTTGCTGCCTTCCGTTACAAACAACTTGTTAGGATACTTGCGCAGTGCTTCTTGAAGACTCATATCCTTAAACATGATGGCAGCTTCATGCTCGTTTGGGGTAATGTAGGTTGCATTGGCAATTACGCTTTCTTCAACTTCACGAGCCGGGGCTGGATTCAGCAGCAAGGGTACCTGATACTTCGCACAAATTTCGCTTACATAGACAATCGTCTCCGCCGGTATTTCCTGTTGAATTAACACAATATCCGAACTTCGTATGACATCAAGCCCTTCTTCCACGTAAGCAGGAGTAACTTCATTATTCGCTGCTTTTACCACGACAATACTGTTATCACCCTCGGCTAGTACAATGTGTGCTGTACCGCTTTCCATATGTGTAACCGGTTTCACATAGTTAATATGAACATGATTTTCTTCAAAATTGCGTAAAATCTGTTGTCCCAAATGGTCGTCTCCTACACGTCCAATCATCGTAACGTCCGCCCCGAGTCGTGCTGCAGCTACTGCCTGATTGGCTCCTTTACCGCCAGGTACGGTTGTAAAGCTTTCTCCCAATACCGTTTCACCAGCACCGGGACGCTTGGAAGAAGTAACTACGAGGTCCATCGAACTGCTTCCGATAACCGAAATTTTAGCCATGATGATCCACCTTTCTCGTTGTTTCCCGTTCGATAAATTTGACGGGCAATTGTATGCTTGAATAGGTAAGTACTTTCGAATGAAGATTAGGTACACTTGACTTCGTTGCTTGCGACTGCTCAATCAATTGAATGAGCAGACCTGCCGCTTCCCAGCCCATTTCATAAGCAGGCTGCTGGATTGTTGATAATGGCGGAAATAACAAGCTGCTTAATGGTATATCATCAAACCCGATAATTTGAACATCTTCCGGGATTTTCTTTCCTAATCTATGTGCTTCATGCATCACCGCGGTAGCTACAATATCGTTACTGGCAATAACTCCGTCCGTATCCGGATACTTGCTGAACAGCTCTTTGGCCCATAACTCAGCTTCCTTGAACGAAAAGGACGTTGTCTCGACGATATGGTAAGCAATACCAGAATGCTGAAGCTCTTCCACTGCCCCGCGAAAACGATCTTGTGCTGGACGAATATGAGCAGGACCCTGCATGACTGTAATTTGTCTGCTGCCACGGGCAACCATAGCCTGTGCAGCCAAGCGACCGCCATGAGCTCCATCCGCATAAACGGAGAGACTGTCACTGGAAGTCCGATCGAGAAAAACGACTGGTATTTTCAGTTTGGCGTAACAGTCGGCAGCAGGGTCATTGGTAGATGAAATAACCCCAACAACATTATTCTGAACAAAAGTATCCATGTAATCTAATTCTTTCTGGCGATCCTCATCACTATTACCGAAAATAATACGAAAATCATTTTCCTGCATTCGATCCTCCACCCCACGAGCCAACAAGGGAAAGTAAGGGTTTGTAATATCCGGCAGCAGCAGGCCGATTAATCTGGATTTCTTTTTATACAGAGAACGTGCAACTTCATTAGGCTTGTAATTTAGCTGCTTCACCGCAGCTTCAACTTTTCGCCGTGTATCCTCGTGGACATAGCCGGTTTCATTAATAACTCGGGATACGGTCGCCACGGAAACACCTGCAAAACTTGCTACTTGCTTAATTGTTGTCATAATGTAGGTTCAACTCCAATTGTGTAACCGGTTACACATATAAAATATCATAGCATTTATTTTTTGACAAGCATTAATTATTTGCACATCGAAAGCAATAGCCGTATAATCTTTTTGTAACTGATGAAGTTTCACCTTTTTGCTTATACTAAAGTATGCTGATTCACTCTCAGTTGCTTAATAAAATATATATATGGAGGCATTTCCTGATGAATATCGAAGTTTGGTCTGATTATATGTGTCCGTTCTGTTATATTGGCAAACGCCGTTTGGAGCAAGTCTTGCAGCAGTTCCCACATCGCGATGAGGTTCAATTGACATTCAAGAGTTTTGAATTGAATCCGAATGCTGTGAAAGATAGTGGTAAGACGATTAATGAGGAACTATCAGCAAAATATGGCGTTAGTCTGCAAGAGGCTCATGCCATGAATGATCGCATGACCGAAAACGCACGTTCTACAGGTCTGGAGTACAATATTCATGCCATGGTGCCGACAAACTCTTTCGATGCTCACCGTCTAACGCATTGGGCTCACACACAAGGCAAAATGCTGGAATTGAGCGAGCGTTTATTTCAGGCTGTCTTCATGGAAGGCAAGCATACTGGGGATCATGAGGTACTGGCAGCGTTGGCAGCCGAAGTTGGTTTGGACCATAACGAAGCCGCTGCCATATTAGCCAGTGACCGCTTTACCGACGAAGTTAGAGCTGATGAAACTGAAGGTGCTAAGTTAGGCGTTCAGGGTGTTCCATTCTTTGTATTTGATCGAAAATTTGCTGTTTCTGGTGCTCAGCCTGAGGAGGTATTTCACGATGCGCTTCAAAAAGCATGGGATGAACGTTCTCCTTTCACTATGATTAGCGGCAGCTCGTCCAAACAGGATGCAGCTGGTGTATGTACTGATGATGGTTGTGAGCTTCCAAGCCGCGAGAGCTGATCAGCCAATGAACTAAACCTCTCTTTAGATAACTTATGAAAAAGCGTGCCAGCAGCAATTAAGCCTGATGCGGCACGCTTCTTTAATTTTTTATAATGATTTAATCATTCCGCCATCCACAAGAATGGTGCTGCCGGTCAAATAGGATGAAGCCGATGACGCCAGAAAAGCAACGACTTTACCGAACTCTTCAGGCTCACCGTACCGTCCTAACGGAATGCCCTCTTCTGCTTGTTTGCGAACTTGATCCGTCGTTTGGTGGGATTTTTCGGCTCGATGCTCGTCCAAGCTACGTACGCGATCGGTTGCAATTCTCCCTGGTGCTACAGTATGTACCAGAATATTATATGGGGCTAATTCCATGGACAATGTTTTCGCCAATCCGGCAACTCCAGTACGTAGTGTATTGGAAATAATCAGGCCCGGAATCGGCTGCTTCACTGATGATGAGGCGATATTTAAAATTCTACCACTTTGTTGTTTTTTCATATAGGGTAACGCCTCACGGATCAACCGGATATGACTAAGTAAATTTTGCTCAAAGGCCTGCATCCATACTTCATCTGTAAAATCATCAAAGGTGCCCACAGGAGGGCCGCCCGCATTGTTAACCAAAATATCGACGGTGCCAAACCAATCAACTGTACGGCGAATGGCCTGGGAGATATGTTCAGGTTTGGTTACATCACAAACTACATATTCAACGCGACCACTCGCTGTTTCCTGTAATTCGGCCTGAGTCCGCTGAAGCTCTGCTTCATTTCGTCCAGAAATAACAACATTCGCACCCTCACGTGCCAGCTCCCTTGCGCTTGCCTTGCCGAGTCCTTTACTGGAACCTGCAACAAAGGCTGCTTTCCCCGTTAATCCTAAATCCATCTATGACACTCCCTTTTCTCAGTGTTCTTTAATTGTACACATGACCAGCACATAATGCTAATAGCTAGGTACAAAGTAGCAAGGCAACACAAAAAAGGACCTGACATTTAGTCAGGCGCCCTTTCTGTTATACACTATTTTCTTGGTTTATAGCACTATAATGCTTCAGATATTGTTGACTGCTCATATACAACAACGGACTGGCTCTCAGGCTCCCATTTAACATTTGCTCCCAAAGCCTCTCCGATTACCCTTACAGGTACCATTGTAGTTCCATCCACTATGGATGCTGGCTGCTCGATAGAATACGGCTGGCCGTTAATATATGCTTTGGCGCTATTCACGAATAATTTGACGGACACGCCGTTGCGACTGACAGTAACAGCCTTTTCTTTCGGATCCCAGGAAACTTTGGCATTAAGGGCTTCGGAAGCTGTTCTAAAAGGAACAAGTGTGGTGCCATTGCGGTTAATCGGTTCGGCATCATATTTTTCACCATTCACGAACAGCTTCATACCTGATGACCTTCCAGCCTTCCTTGAGAATACATCCAGCTTTTTGTAGCTATCCAGATTGGACACATCAGCCAAAACTGCCTCCTCCTGCATGTAAACGGCATCTGTTACATTTCCGTTTTTATCCAGTAGCTCAGCAGCCTTAGTTAGTGCTTTGTCAGAATTTCGGATCAATTCAAGTTCAGCTACCTGCTCCGAGGTCAAACGATCCGGGTATTTTGTAAGCAGCAGATTCGCAATAACCGCTCCTGCCGGCTTATCTTTTGTATTTTCTACTGCTTGAAGCAGACCATTGTACCCGTTGTGTCCCTTGTGACCTTTATGGTCTTTGGACTCCCCGTATGTATCATCCGTTACTGCAACAGGGGTGTTCTTTTTGATTTCGTCGTGTTTATCTTTTTTGTTGCTCTTTTCATTCCGGTCTTTATCAGACGCCTTTGCTTCCTGTTTGTTCTCCTGACCATTTCCGCGCCCCTGTTTGGCTTCGGCTGTTCCTGCTGCCAGTCCCAAGACCAGTATACACGCTAATAATGCTGTCCAAGTGTTTCTCATGATGCGCTTCCTCCTTATAGTAAAAGACCAGGTTTAAATGTAACCTACATATATTAACGGCTACTATAAGCTAAATATGAAGCCCTTTTTTACTAGTGTTGCATTTGCAGGGACTGATGGCTAATCCAATATAATAAATTTTATTATGCGTGAACCTATTTCCACAGTATAATGGGAAATGCACGTGTATTTTAAGGGTTAACGTTTACATTCGCATAATAGAAAGAAGTGGAGACAGACATGTTCGGCACCATTCTTTTAGACGTTGTTTTACCTATTTTTGTCCTTATCGGTTTTGGCTGTATCATGCAATATTATTTTCGATTGGATTTGTATACCCTAGCTAAAATTAATTTTTATTATATCACCCCTGCAGTTGTGTTTACCGGTCTTTATAACTCTGAAATTTCTTTAATTCTCATGGGTGAGGTTTCACTTTTTTATGCCCTGTACATAGCTATTCTGTACGTAATCAGTACTACCGTTGCCAGATCTCTGAAATACAGCCCCGGAATGCGTGGAGCTTTTACAAACAGTGTCATGCTAGATAATTCAGGGAATTATGGTCTACCAATTAATCAGTTGGTGTTTAAAGGTGATCCGCTGGCTATTTCTGTCCAAGCTCTGATTATGACTTTTCAAAGCTTTGTTACATTTACATATGGTACTTTTGTTGTACAGAACGGTAAGGCCAATACACGAAAAATTTTAATTAATTTTTTGAAAATGCCTGTCCCCTACGCGCTTGTGCTGGGCCTGCTCCTGAATCTACTGCACAGTCCATTGCCTAATTTGCTGGCTGAGCCTCTAAATTATATTAGCCATTCGATGGTCGCAGTGGCTCTGCTTACTTTGGGAGCACAAATTGTGCAGTATCCTTTTCATTTACGGCGGACAGCCGTGTATATCAGTATGGTATTACGCCTGATTGCAGGTCCAATAGTTGGCTTTATGCTCGTGTTTTTTCTAGATCTTAAGGGGATTCCCGCTCAAGCATTGCTCATTGCATCAGGTATGCCTACCGGTGTTAACACGAGTATTTTGGCAGAAGAATATAAAAATGAACCTGACTTTGCGGCACAGACAGTATTACTTTCTACGATTGTGAATGTCATTACGATGACTCTGTTAATTTCAATATCTCGTCATCTTACTTGAGGTGTATGATAAATATAAAGCTTGATTTGTAACGCTTTTTGTCTGAGGACAGGAGCGTTTCTTTTTCAATCAAAATAGGAACACACGTTCGTGATTGTACCCCTTTTTCTGTTTATAGTGGTGTGTTTGTTTGATGATGATGGTATGCGAGAAGGAATCTTTTTCTATTATGAATTTTTCATATAGTGAAATAGTTATATTTTTGAATTTAAACCTCTGATTCCTCCAAAAATAAAGCCAGCTCGCTCATTAGAGTGGCTGACTTAAGATTATTTTTATGAAGATTTAAGGCTCAATTCCCCATTGCTTGATCCCAGACAGGTAAGCGGTTATTTTAGTGGAATCTTGTAAGCTGTTTGCTGTGGGATTAAAGGAATAATCATCAGTTTGTGTATAATTGCTCCAATCCGCTTTGGATATCCGGGTTTGTAGCTCAACACTCTGACCAGGCTCTAAAGAACCTGCTGCCGACTTAAAACCAATTTCTGCATAAGAATCTGCACCTGGCTTCGTATTAGTTAATGTTTTGAAGTTAGCAATGACATTCTCTGTACCGATGCTTGACCAATCCGTAAAGAAGTTCTGTGATTTCTCCCCGTTAACGGTGTAATAATAACGCAATGTCACATCTGCTAGGGAAACGGGTGAGCTTCCTGTATTGGTTATTTTAAACTTGGAACTGATCGTATTACTTGTTGCAGATACATTCCCATTGAAGGATTGCACCTTCAGAGCACCCTCGCCTGTTCCCGGCTGACTTGGCGTATCCCCTTTCACCGTAATCGTGAACAACGCATCATTGCCAGTACTAAAATGGAAGTTGAGCGTTGTCTCTCCTTTAGGAAGTTTAGATAAATACTTGTTGGTAAGAATAACTGTTTCTTCACTAACCGTATAATCTTCACCTTTGTTCAGTGCCACACTTCCCTGCTTGATCGCTTCTAGTGTATTACCGTTAAGAGTAAGCTTGACAGTAATATCGGTATTACTGTTAGCCACTCCATAGGTTGCAGCCGTCGGTGTAATACTTGCTTGTCCGGTAGATGGCTGATCACCACCCACACGATCTGCCACCAGAATGCCACGGCCATTCGTTCCGAGATAAGCACGTCCGTAAACCCGAGGGTCCCCAATAATGGTGGTCACTCGAGCATATTGATGCTTGTCATCATTAATGCGCACCCAGTTTGCGCCAGCATCGTCCGAACGATAAAATCCACGAGTTCCGTCAATCTTACCAACGATAAACACTGCTGCATTCGTGCGATTGGGTGCTGCTTTGCCAAAGCCTACAAAATCCGCCTCCTGCACATGATCAAGCTTGGTGAATGTAACACCTGAATCCTTGGAATGCCATAAGCCGTATGGCCCTCCGTCCTCGGAGCCTCCAGCAAACCACACATCTCCTTCCGCTCCTCGTACAGCACCAATATCTGCATTACCTACACTTGGCAAACCAGTAACTGTGGATGGTGTGAAGGATGCGCCTCCATCAACACTTACATATATTTTCCCAGCAGCAAACGCGTAGTATTTGTTAGGATTTACTCGGTCAGAGGCGATCTTTGCATTAGCTGGAACTCCCGTGCTTGCTGTCCATGAGTTTCCTCCGGTTTTGGAATAAAATACACCTTTGTCCGATGTACTCCACAGCAATCCATTACCATTTGCCGCTACAGCGATGCTGCCTCCTCCTGCTGTACCGGAAGGCTCGCTATTAGCTTTGTACCAGTTCGCTCCGCCATCATTGGATAATCCGATAGATTTGGCGTTTGGATCTTTTTTATAGTCCGCTTTACCTACCCGAGCCATAAAAGAAGGGCTTAACTCGGCATAATCAATGCTTTCGCTGCTTGTAAAGGTTGGATTATCCAGCATTTTAGCAGGAGCCTTGAACAGGTCATCATGTCTGAATCCGGAGACATCACCCACTGCACTCACCAGAGGAGCTCCAGTTGGAGGGCTCACCAAATCCAAAATCGCCGTTTCTTCTACCCCTTTAGCGGCTACCGAAATGTCCAGCTTACCTCCCTTGTCCCAATTGGTCAGATTTTTAGAGCCATAAATCGTAGCTCCTGTGCCGTACAGCATATGATCTGAATTAAATGGATCTATTTCCAGATCTCCAATCATCCAGCCCAGCTTGGGCGATACTTCCGGCGGTGCAGGATTGGCATTGAAAGTCAGCCAAGGCGCACCGGATATATCCAGATTGTACTTCAGCTTACGAGCTGGATAACCATCAAATTCCCAAATAGGGCTCCAGGTTGCCCCACGATCAGTACTGCGGTAAATCGTTTCATCCGGCCACCAGGCATTCAACGTTGCAACCATAAGTGTACCTGGCTTCTGGGCGTCCACTGTCAGTCCACCATATCCAAAATGATTGTCTGCGCTGCTGCTGGCAACGGGGCTAATGTTAGTCCACTGTCCACTGGCTGTATTCAGTTTCCACAGCTCACCCTTTGTTCCATCATACGGTCCAGCTCCATCGCTGTAAGAAATATACAGGTCGCCATCTGGCGATAAAACGCCGTGATGTGGCAAATAGCCTGTAGGCTGGCCCGCTATAGCAGACCAGGTTGTCCCGCCATCAGTACTGCGATAGACACTTTGCTTTTTATCTGCGACACCCACATAGATGGTCTGTGTTGCTTTACTGGAAGAGCCCGTTTTTTTGTCAAAAGTGATCCAGGCTAAACCGACAATATCACTGGTGTATTCATTGGAAGGGTCCTGTACATACGTCCCCGGATTCGGAAAACTACTCACCTTGCTCCAGGTCGCCCCGTAATCGGAGCTTTTCCACAATCCATTACCACTTCGAGCTCCGAAGAATAATATATTGTTTTTATTCGGATCAATTGTCAGACGTTCACCCATCGAGCGTCCCGGCATATTGCCTCCTACCTTGAAGGGGAGCTTCGTCGTCTGCCACGTATTCCCCTTGTCGGTAGAGCGCATAATTTGCCCGTTTTGTTTATCCCAGGAATTAGTATACGTGCCTGTAGCTATATATACACGATTCGGATCCACAGGGTCGGTGGCTAGTGCATCGACACCATTTTTGTTCCAATCTTCCCAGCCCACAGAATCCGTCAGCGGAATCCAGCTTTCACTCGCAGGATTCCAGCGGTAAGCTCCTCCAATATCTGTACGGGCATAGATCAGATCTTTTTCCGTTTCATTAAAAATAATACCAGGTACAAAACCACCTCCACCGCCTGTAACGACACTTTTCCAAGTATAATCGTCACTTGGAGCAGCATGGGTGGGTGCTATCATGCCTGTCCAGGAAGCACCCGCTACTATAAGCGCCAAACATACAATTCTCAACCTGCTTTTTGCCTTAGTCAATGAATTCAACCTCCTTCTCCGTAATCATTTAAAAATGCAAGTCATTTCGAGCTAAAAGTAAGCAGTCAATTGCGGATTCGTTCCTATCGTTATTATTCCATTCATCAATCAAACAAGCGTTCTCTCAAGCTCACCTCCAGTAATCCAATAGATTTGCAACCTCTTTTTTGTTAGCGCTTACATCGGTGTCTGCTCAAAAGATTCGTCATCTTTTTCTCATTTCCTTGTGTGAAAAATCAAGATAATGTAATAGTATCTTCTGCTTGATAACTTGTAATAAAAGAGTTGGCTTCCACTTACAGTTGATACCTCTTATAAATTACTAATATGAATTTTTCATATAATGAATTATTTTCTTTAAATTTCATTCGAACGAGGTACCAAAATACTTTGATTTACAGCAAAAAACCGCGCTATGCGCGGTTCGGGCTTCCGTAATGCTATGGCTATTCATTAATAGGTTGAAATTACTGCAAATATTCAAGCGCCAGCGCTAAAAAAATATGTCCTGAGATGAGTAACGCACGCTCATCAAAATCAAAACGAGGATGGTGGTGAGCAAAATGGGTTCGTTCATCCTCATTACGAGCGCCCACAATAATAAAAGCTCCAGGTCGTTGTTCTAGATAATAGGCAAAATCCTCTGCTCCCATGGCCGGTTTTAAGTCCATAAAAGCATCTGCTCCATACAGCCTACTGACTAGCTCACGTACCCGTTCTGTTTCGGCCTCGGCATTCACCAGAGCAGGATAACCATTCAAATAATCAATTTCGTATCCCGCATGATAAGCATCCGTTAGACCTTTTACGATACTACGAATTTCGTTTTCGACTTCCTTGCGTATATCCTTATTAAACGTACGTACGGTCCCTTCAATTTTGGCTTTATCTGCAATTACATTAAAGGCAGTTCCTGCTTGAAATACCCCAATCGTTAACACTGCTGATTCCGTAGGGTCCACTCTGCGACTCACGACCTGTTGTAGTCCGTTCACAATTTGACTTCCAATAACAATGGAATCCACTGTCTGATGCGGTCTGGCGCCATGTCCGCCCTTGCCGTTGATTTCAATTGAAAAGGCATCGGCAGCAGCCATTGCCGGCCCACCCTTTAAGCCGATTTTGCCCAGTGGAATTTCCGAGGAAAGGTGAATACCATATACTGCTTCCACCCCATCCAGACAACCATCCTCAATCATGAATTTGGCTCCGCCAGGCGGTTTTTCTTCGGCATGTTGAAAAATAAACACAAGCTTTCCCTTCAGTGTCTTACGGTGATGGCTTAACACTCGTGCCACTCCTAGCAACGCAGCTGTATGACCATCATGTCCACAAGCATGCATAACACCGGGAACGGTCGATTTATAAGGCGCATCCTTTTCATCCTGAATAGGAAGTGCATCAAAATCAGCACGAAATGCAATCGTTCTACCTGGCTGCCCGCCTTCTAAAAAACCGAGCACACCGTTTCCACCGACATTCGTTCTTACTTCAATACCAAAAGAGCGTAATTGGTCTGCGATAAATGCAGATGTATTCGTTTCCTCAAAAGAAAGCTCTGGATGCTGATGCAAATATCTTCTCCACGCAATCAGTTCTTGTTCACCATCTTTTAGTTCCTGAACCCATTTCTCCAGCATATTACCCTCTTTTCCTATTGAATTTATATACTTCTATCCTTATCTTACCATAAATGATTCCAATAAGTTATATATGAATTACCAAATAACTGTATACCTGCGTTTTTATCAATGTCAATGCAAGTTCTAATTGGAACGATCCATGAACAGAAGGCTTGAAATGACAACAAAAAAGCCGACAAAATATTCTCCTCGGCTTTTTTCTGGTGGTTTTCTATTATGAATTTTTCATGTATTGAAAAACTGACTTATATTCCCTCGTACTGGATGTGTTTGCTCCCTATACTCACCATTCGTATAGCTTCCAATGACCTTGCGCCAAAAGGATTGGGCTGGTCTATTCGTGCTCATCTGAGTCACCTTCCATCGCCCATTAAAACGTCCAAACAGCTCATGAGCCGCCCAAGTGCCCACGCCATTGTGTCGATAAGGACGAAGTACAAAGAACTCAGCCATATAATAGTCAGCTTCTCGATTGCTAGACATTCGGTCAACGAGTGCAAAGCCCACAGGAATATCCTGTCTCCAGATCAAAAAAGGCAGCTTTTGTTCGCCGCTCGTCCAGTATTGATACAAGTCTGGATAAGCCGGGAATGTCCCCTTCTCAGTGACATCAATTCGCAGATAGGCTGTAAAATCGTATAAGTAAAATTGCATGAGCTGGACAATAATGTCCTTCTGCGACTCTGGTACACTCTTTATGGACAGCTTCAATTCTGATTTGATATTATATCCCATACTTTCACCTCTCTTGGCGGTCAGCTTGTTCTTTACTTTGATTACTCCCATCCAGTGCTGTTCAAAATATGCTAAAATACATGTATTATGACCGGACGAGGTGAACCCTATGAACATACAAAAGATCATCGACCGGCGCAAACTGGATGAAAAGTTGCCGGATTTGCCATGGTACGTACAGCAATTTATGGATTACAAGCTTCCCGACCTATCCCCCTCTACTTTGCTGGAATATGTGCGGGATTACGAAGCTTTTTTTTCATGGCTTCGCTCGGAAGGCTTGTCTGCCGGAGAAACGAATGCCCAAGTTACACTGGAAGAATTAGAGACACTCCATATGGATAGCATTACAGGTTTTCGTTTGTTCCTGTCTACCAAACGCGGAGGCTCCAATTCCCGTATCACCATTTCACGTAAACTATCGTCCTTGCGTTCACTCTTTCATTATTTGAGCCAAATCGCTGAGGATGAAAATTTTTATCCGTTGCTCAAGCGCAATATTATGGCCAAAGTCGAAATTAAGCGCGTACATAAACCCAAGGATACGGCCGCCAAGCTCAAAGGAAAAATACTGGAAGAGGAAGAACTGCTTGAATTTATCGGCTATATTTATGAAGGCTATGGACAAGATTTGGCTGATAACAAGCAAGCCCTATACTCTTATGAATTGAACAAGGAGCGAGATGCCTGTATCGCAAGTCTTATTCTGAACTCAGGACTGCGTGTATCTGAAATCGTCAACTTGAACATGGACGATCTCGATATAAACAATAAATTGCTGTATGTGTACCGTAAAGGAAATAACGATGAAACTTTTAAAACGCCAGTATATTTCCGCGAGCAGTCCAAAGATGATCTCGCACTTTATTTGTCCTTAAGACATACCCGTTATCGCGCTCCAAAAAAAGAAAAAGCTCTTTTTGTCGCGCGACCCAACGGCAGTGCTGAGGGCAAACGGATGACTAAAAGAGCGATTCAAGCAATGATCATCAAATACGCCAAGCGGTTCGGCAAGCCCTATTTGACCGTTCACAAGCTCCGTCATTCCTTTGCTACTGACTATTATTTACAAAATGATATTTACAAAACCAAGGAACAGCTGGGTCACGCTTCGACAGAAACAACGGAAGTCTATGCCCACCTGACTGACAAAACGATGTCTCAGGCGATCGAACGACGGATAGAGACTCAGACTGACTCCGCTAATTAGTGGCCCTCTCATCCCTGCTCTGTCTGGAATCCCATTTTGTGCCTCTGAATCTGTTCGAGTAGCCAGCAGCCTGCCGGTTCGCTGGCATCGGCAGGAAATATTTGCACCGTTTGTTCATCTGAGTAGTAGTCCTGAGCCCAATCCATGTGGTACTCCCAAACTACTACTCCCTGTACATTTGTCAGTTCCTGAACAAGCTGCGCATCCGATTGTTCCCGCACCATGATCAGCTTCGGATATTTTTCCTGCTTGAAACCTTCCAGCAACACACAGTCATAGGCCTGAAAATGCCGGATGAGTCCGATCACAGGCCGACTATGTTCCTCTAAAATGGCAGTTCTTCCTGCCGAAACAATCGCTACGCCTTCGGCACCCGCCTGTCGGTGCTTGTACGTATCTGTCCCTTCATGATCCATCTCAAATTCATGACCATCATGCTTGATCACAGCTACACGTAGTCCTGACTGCTGCGCATAACGAATCAAACCTCCGAGGAAGGTTGTTTTTCCTGTATTTTTGAATCCGACGATTTGACATACAAATGGATATTTCGTTTTCACATCACCTGTCCGCCTTGAAGCACCAGTACATGCACCTCTTCACCTTCGTGCAAGCCTTCTGTTGTGGGAGGAACTACGATCAGACAATCGCTGTCCTTAATCGTTACCATAGCACTGGATTCATCTACTCGCGCAGGAATCGCATATACTTGCCCACTACGTATCTCCAGAGAACTGCGTACAAAGCGGGTATAGTTGTTTACCTTCGTATAATCTGCTCCTAGCTTCGCCGTCCAGGTTTGCAAATACGGATGTGCCGAAGATAACATCATTTGAATAGTTGGTCGTACAAACAGCTCACAGCCTACAAAGCATGCACCGGGATTGCCAGAGAGCGCAAATAACAGCTTACCGTCTATCACTGCGGCTGTGGTTACACTACCTGGACGCATCGTAACCTTGTTGAACAGCATATTCACATCTTTCTGTCGTACGAGGTCACCCATAATATCAAAATCACCCACCGACACTCCACCACTCGTAACCACAATATCATAGGCAGCTATCGCTTCTCGGACAGAAGCACGAGCAAGGTTCAAATCATCATGAATGGCTTGCAGAATGAACGGCTCTCCTCCTGCCTCTCTAATTTGAGAAGCCAGCATATATGTATTACTGTTTCGAATTTTCCCCGGTTGTAACGGCTCATCCACTGCGAGCAATTCTGATCCAGTGGAAAAGACAGCCACCCTTGGCTTCTTGTAAACAGGCACCCGATGTACACCAAAAGTAGCCAGTACCGAGACATGCCCCGCTCCTACGCAAGTTCCCTTACTGAGCAAAAGCTGACCTTCCTTAATCTCATGACCAATTTGTGTCACATTTTTGCCAACTTCCATACGCTTCTTCAAGCCAACATATGTCTGTCCATTTTCCTCACGCAGCTGTGTCGCCTCCAGCATCACCACCGTGTCCGCTCCTTCAGGTAGTTGTGCTCCTGTCATGATGCGGACTGCCATTCCCGTCTCCACCCGCTTGTCCGATACGGTGCCACAAGGAATTTCATCAATCACGTGTAGCCAGATTTCCTGACCGGTCGAACAGACTTCAGTGTCCGAGGCAAGGATCGCATAGCCGTCCATACCAGAACGACGAAAGCGGGGATACGGATGTGGCGCAGTCAAATCCATCGCCAGATAGCGACCATGTGCTTGCTCGAGCCCTACGTCCTCCCTTTCACCCTGTTGAACATAGCTAGCTATCCTGCTTTGTGCTTCTTCCACCTTAACTGCTTTACGTTGGAATTTTTCTGTGTTTAATGGCGTCTGTTTCATGTTCTCACTCCGTTCTTCTAAAATACCCTCTTTCTGTTATAACGCTAAAACCGTTATCTGGCAAATCCGAACGGTGTTTATTGGATACTGCAAGTCTCTATCCGCCAAAAAACAGCCTGAATATCATATCGCGGCTGTTTTTGGTAGATTTTGCTTTTTTGTTTTGCATGTCATCACGTCAGTTTTCTACGTATATTAGGTTATATTATTTTTACCGAAATAGATTGAATCTATTGAAACCTCATACAACGAGGACATTTGCTGCGCTCGAGCTATTGTTAAATCGGATGAATCTTCCTCTATATGTTTTAATTCATTCATTGACATACCAAGTATATTGCAAGCTATTAACTCACTATAACCTGAAGCGAGTCGTGCCATCTTTATTGTATAAAAGCTAGTGCAAGTTACATTTTCATTTTTATCTGCAACCATCCAATCAACTCCACAATATAATTGATAAAAAAGTAATTTACCTGTATACTCTGAACGAAACACTTTTCCCCTGTTAGGAGCAAGTAAGGTGCAAAAACTTACTCGGGGGAAATGCCTTTTGAAAGAGGAGCTCAAATCTCATGGACGCACTCAATCATGGCTCGCCCGACGAACTGGATATTCGCGGCAACAAATATCCAACTGGATCGCGGGACGTGACAAAATGTCATTTGAGGCGGCAGTCCTCATTTCTAGGATATTGGAGTGTAAAGCTGAGGACTTATATGAGTGGGAACTTGCCTGACAAACAGGCATTTCCTTCGGGCCGTTTGTACATGCCGGCATTTACATTATATATCCCGCTTTCACCCTCCTTTTCTTATATGTAGATTGTTTTCATCTTAATTTAAAAGATTGTTATTTTTTTCATAATCAAATTTTATCACATAGAAAATGATTAAAAACGGGAAATATGTCGAATTAAATCGAACCCGTCCGGCTTATCCTAGTCTAACTGATTATTGACTTATTCATTTAAATCTGGTAACAAAAATGACCCCTGAATTTTCATGGGTCATTTCCACAATTTTTTAAGTGCTTTAAGTTTATTATGAGACATCGAGCAAGTGAAGTCTGATCCTTCGAATCGTACCAAACCTCCAAATGCGTTAGACTCAATCTCACAAACCAATTCTAGGTTTATCAGGGTGTCTTTATAAGCAGGATATAGATACGGAAAAGCTTCCCTGCAAGCTTGTGCGGTTAGCCCGATTGAATAAGAACGATCTCCAGAGTGAAAACGCGGGACATAATAATTTTTTTTAGGTTCCCACATATCCACACTAAGCATATTCCCTACTTTAAAAAAACCGCTCACTGCCGCTTTACCCACTACCTTAATTTCCGATCCGAAAATATAACGAATTTCTCTATCGGCATTCATTGCATTCTCATATATTTGTTTCCATCGAGATAAATTTGCTGAATTTATACTTTCTTTAATGTCTTGATTTTTAAAAACAACCTGCCCCCCTCCATAATCTCCCGTAACGATCTTGTCCACTTGTGTGATGTTAACCAAATTAGATCCGTCCAAATTGCAAAAAGTGGGTAAGCCTACGGAACATTCATGGAGGGTGGTGGGAACTGTAAATCTTCCATGAGAAGTATGAAAAAGCGGGATGTGATAATTGCTTTTAGGCTTCCACAATTCAATCGCAACTAGGTGATTCTCACAAAAAAAAGAGCAATCTCCAAGTGAATTGTCATCAAGCAATGGAGTAGCTAGGATTCGCTTTCCCTCTTCCATTAAATTCAGTTCTTTTCTGTTTTCTTCAGCTCAGCTGGTACAGGTTTAGCGCCAAAAATTGTTTTTTCTTTTTTGGTAGACTCGTTAGCGTAATTACCAAGGCTTATACTTAAAGCTCTCGCCAATTTCTTATCCATTTTCGCTCACCTCCTTTCCATAAAGGAAGAATACTGAATGCTTGTATAATTAAAGATAAACATATTATGTGAGATTGTATAAAAAAATTTAATATGCAAACCAAAATACATATCGTTTTATAATATTTGTGATGTTTGGTCTTGTTAATATAGATAAAATGATTGGGAGCATATACTACAAACATTAATAATGAACAAGCGTTAATTATCAAAATCGTTGATAAACTTAAAGAGACGAAAGGTATAGTTACACATATGGCCGTTGTAAAACAGACACAAAGGGTAAGGTTGCTGAAGTGTACCCCTCCTGAAAATCTCCTTACAAACATGATTGTAGCCAGGGCTAGTAATGCCCCAAAAAAATGTCCTGTTATCCAGGCCATAACTGCGACCATTAGTACTGCCGAAATTTCGGTAATTTTCACACCAATCGCATACTCCATCACTTCTACACTTGTAGGTCCATCAGGATCAGCTTTCTTTATTTCTGATGCGATGTGCCTCGATAGCGTTTCTAGCATCCTCGTAATCTCCTTTCTCTGATAAGAAGTACGAAATTCCAAAAGTCAGCAATGAGATGGAAAGTAGTCCTATCGTATTGGAGTTATAGAGCATATACAAAGTAACAAGAATCGTGACAAATGATATTAAGGAGCCTATAATGAACATTTTATTAAGGGGTGATAGGTAATTTTCACCTTTCAAAAAATCATGTGGGGGCTGAATGATAAATGAGAAACCAAAGTTGTATTTCCCCATGACAAAAGAAATAAAGTACGCAGTAAAAATAGAAGCTAGCTGTATAACGTAAATGGAAGAGCCAGCTGTATCACTTATAACACCCGGTTGTGCTACTCCGAAAAAGTTTGCAAAGATATATACAAATAGCTGTAGATTAATGTAAGCTGTAAGACCGGAACCAGCAGAAAAAGCCGCAAGATATGTTTTGATTCCTAAACCAAATCTTAAAAAGAGAACCATTAATAAATACTGGAGCGGAAAATCAAATTTAGGCATGCCTATAACTTCTCTCATGAGAAAGGAAAACAAGGCTATGCCCATTGCATAGAAAATTATTTTTCTTCGATTTTCCCACACGGGAAGCATATAAAGCTTCAAGACCAAAGTAACTGCCGCTAAAGCATCGAAAAAACCAAGTATAATATATAAGAAAGCAGATAACACAGTTACATCATCCTCCTATTTCGCCTGATGTAATTGTATATTTTACTAATAGATGTGGCAATGAAATAATCTAGTAAACTGGAATTTTTTGTATGACTATAAGATGAAATTTTCTTCCCCTGGCTTTCTTTTTCAAACTCGACATCCATTCGTGGTAATAAAAAAAGTCACCCCAAGTGAGCGACGTTGCTTTTGCCAATGTATTATGTTGGTTTTTTTTCGATATCAAGGTTATAATCTACTTAATTTGGGGTGGAGGGATTATTGTGGCTTTAAGTGACAATTTCAAAAAATTACGTATAAAATATCATTTGACTCAACAAGAGCTTGCTGAGATCGCTGGGGTTACCAATAAAGCAATTTCAGCTTGGGAGAGCGGACTTTCTGAACCACGGATGGGTGCTATAGAAAAGATAGCTCGTCATCTCCATATCAAAAAAAGCAATATCATTGAAGAAGATGGCATTGAGCACATAAGCCCTGATCGCAGGTCAAAGTAGACGGCAATAAAATCGAAGTGAGGGAGCATCCATTCAATTTACATTAGTAAATGTTAAACAACAAAAAAAGGAACTGTGCAAGACAGTTCCACAGTTCCGCAAACAACTTTAGAAGAAAATAAAATATTACCTATCATCGTCGACTTCGCCGGCTAATTTTACCTGAGCCGCTGCGTGTTTTAGGCTTACTATAAGATTTGCGTGGTGAATCAAATATGCTGGAACCACCGCTGCTGCCTCGGTCACGTGAAATCGAGCCTCTGCTCGGTGAACTGCTGGAGCCTCGATCGAATAGACTTCCGCTTGATCCAACGCTGGAATCCGAATTTTTCCCTCTACGGGTAACTGAACCTTTTCGTTCCACCGTTATCGGCGGAATAGCTTTTTTCTCCTGTGCTGTTGGAGCACGATATTGCCCTTGTGAAGGTCGGTATACATCTCTGCTCGAATAACCTCGATAGGAGCCAGACCCCCGCAATGAATCGAACAGAGCATCCAGCACAGTTGCAGTTAAGTATCCTTTTAGAAAGCTGGAACTGTAATTTTGCTCGACATACTTTTTACTGTCGATTTCAATGAGTGTATCTTCCTTCTTAGCTGGATCTTGCTGCAAATGGTACCATTCATCGCTATATACCAGAAACATCCGCTCATTGCTCTGAGGCGATATTTGTTCCGGTGTACGCTGTTCTTTCAATTCCTCCGCTACTTCGGGAACCGTTTTGCCTGCCGCCCGATATACGTACGAGGTCGAGTTTCCGCTACCACTAACGGATTCCAGCGGATACGTATCTTTCACATTTGGCGCCCCGCAGCCGCTTAGCACGGATACGAACAAGCTCAGCGCCACAATGACCTTTAATGCATATTGCCAGGTGCGTTTGCCCATGTGTAACCCTCTCCTAGCTAGCCCGAATAACCTTGACGTCTCCGGTAATCACTTCTTCTCCTTCATAAAGCATAAAGCGACCGTCCTGCCACTCTACCCGCAGTAGATGGTAATCATCAGACTGGTACTGCCAAACATGTTGCTCTCCCCCCTGCCGGAAAGGAGCACGGCCCATAACGGTAACATGCCCAAAATACTGTTCTTCCAAATGATACGTTGTATCATCCAGTTCTAAAATGGTCGGTACTTCCTCCGGGTTGTCTAGTCTGCCATCGATGGCCTGATATAGTCCGAATTGCAGTGTTTCCCGTTCCTCAATATGAAGATAACTCACTTGATTACCATCCTGAAGCGTCAAAACAACGGCATTCCGAGCACGATTATGTACACGACCTACCACTTCATAGGTGACAAGCGACACTTCACAAATATCACCAGGATTTAAGTGAAGCATGCTTTTTTCCGCTTTCGGCGGTTCAGGCTTGGCAAATAGATTTGAAATTCGTTTCCATACACTCATGGTCATATTCCCTCCTTACTTTGCCTAGAAGCATGCTGTAATGATCAAGGCACCCACCAAATGCAGCGCTCCTGAGAACAAGCCGAAACCAATTTTACCTTCTTGGGTACCTTTATCCAAATCAAACTGTGCCCAATACCGCAACAGCAGACGCACAATCACTTCCAAAACAAGCAAGATGATAAAGGCAATCACAGAATACACAAGCGCTTCGAGCAAATTATTAGCTGTAGCAATTGAACCCGATAAAATGTATCCTTGTGCAATCAGCTTCATAATCATCCGGACTGTTACAGCCATATTTCCGGCTTTTACTTCGGCAAAATCCTTATACTTTGTAAATAAAGAATCGACATACATTAATACGAACAGCAAAATAGCACCTGCGCCCGTCCATACCAGCATCGCTTTCATCGTTTCTAAAAAATGCATTTGCTACCATCCTCCACATCTTCTTGACTACATATATTGATTTACGCCCCCAGGCAGGGAAAAGCGAAGGAGATAACGTTTCTCCTTCGCTTACTGAGCCATCACACTAGCGGCAATGCTTAAAAGTTCTTATTTATTTTCGTATTGTTTCAGCAAAGCAGCAAGTTCGTCGTCCACAGCACTTTTCTTATCCAGCTCTTTGAACTCTTCATCCAGCGATTTTTCCTTGGAAGCCATTTCGTTGCTCGCTTCAGCACGTGCTTCTGCTTGCAGCATTTTTTCCTCCATACGCTTTAATCCAGCAGTTGCCGTATCCGAGCTAAAACCATTCATCGCTTTGTTAATTTCGGTTTGCGCTTTAGCTGCATTATAACGGGCAACCAGTGTCTCGCGCTTGTTTTTCATTTCAGTCAGCTGTCTGCGCATTTCATCCAGCTTACCACGCAGGTTGTCAGCTGCAGCTTTGTTTTGCTCATAACCAGCTTGGAACTCGTTCATTTTTTGTTCGGCAGATTTCTTTTCTTCCAGCGCACGACGAGCAAGATCCACATTTTGTGCTTTTGCAGCCGTATGAGCCTGTTCTTCGCGTTTTTTCACCAAAGCTGCCTGTTCTTCGTATTGCTGTTTAAATCTCTTTTCAATAGCAATTTGAGCGGCTACCGCTTTCTCTGCGTCTTCCAGATCCTCTTGCATATCACGAATGTATTGATCCGTCATTTTAACTGGATCTTCTGCCTTGTCGATAATGGCGTTAATGTTAGACATCGTAAGATCTCTTAATCGTTTGAAAATAGACATGTGAAGTTCCTCCTAGAATTGAATGCTTAAATTTTAAGCTCTGTACACATGTTTACGCAAGCTTTGCAAAGAGGTTTCAGAAATATCTAAAAACCGCGTAGATAAGGCTCTGGAATATCCGCCTGTACTTTTAGCGCCCGTGATGCATGCAGCGCCCAATAGGGATCACGCAGCATGGCACGCCCTATGGCTACCAGATCAGCTTCATTGTGCTGAACGACTCGGCGGGCATCCTCATAATCATCCAATAAGCCGACAGCAATGACAGGCACATTCAGTTTCTCACGGATGGTATGAGCCAAATCCACCTGATAACCAGCACGCGCAGACGGACCTCCGCTGGAACCAATCGGACCCTCACCACCAGAAGAAATATGGAAAATGTCTACACCCGCATCACGATATCGTTCCCCTATGGCTGCTATGTATTCAACATCATATCCGTCTTGGACATATTCTTTGGCAGATATCCGCATTAGCACAGGCATATCAGCAGGAAGTACCTCTTTAACAGCACGTATCACCTCAACACCAAACAGTGATAAATCCTGCCCATACTCATCTTCTCGGGTATTGGTTAAAGGAGAATGGAATTGATGGATTAGATAGCCGTGAGCGCCATGAATCTCTACCGTGTCAAAACCAGCTTCTACCGCCCGGCGCGCCCCCTCTTTGTAGGCTTGAACCAGTTCCTTGACTTCTGCTCGCGTCAAAGCGTGCGGCTCTTTAAATCGTTCACTAAAGGGGATCGAGGACGGGCCTACAGGTGGCTCAGCATCTTCAGCCTTGCGTCCGGCATGGCCTAATTGAATGGCAATTTTGGCACCATACTTGTGGACTTCCTCTACCATTTTACGATATGCAGGAATATGTTCATCACTCCAAATGCCCAAATCACGATCCGTAATGCGCCCATCCGGATGAACCGCTGTCATTTCCACAATTATGAGTCCAGTCCCTCCTACCGCGCGACTCACATAATGGACATAATGCCAATCCGTCGGTTTGCCGTCCTTGGCCTCCACGCTGTATTGGCACATTGGGGGCATGACAATCCGATTTCTTAAAGAAAGCCCCTTTAATTGATAAGGAGTAAACAAGTCGGTCACTTTTATCCATCCTTCCCTCAATTCCAAGTCTGTAGCATTATGAATAGCATCCCCATTATACACCAGCTGTCACGGTATACCGAATCCTTTGTAAGGCTAAAACTTACGAAAATGCTCCAGTTTTCGTTCATGTTTAAGAGAATATGCGCGTTTACTTCGTCATCTTCACGGATATCCGCTTCATGATGTGCTTCTCTTCAGTCGTGTAGGACTTCACTCAATCACCAGCATAATTTTAATAGGACAGGTACATAATAGCTGAGAGCACCACTAGGTACCACTGCACGGAAAGGGGGAATACAAATGCGGTACAGGGGAGTGTTGCCATGTTTAGCACTGTTACTAGCATTTTCAAGTTTTCCCGTTCACGCTGACACGCCTCCCAACATCGGAACGCCCCATCCCAAGGAAGCTGCTGTCGCTACTTCGGTATATCAAAGTAAAGATCGAGCTACTCCAACATTAGCGATGCTACGAAAAAAGCATGCGGACATTTTTAAAATGTGCGGCCCGCACACCCGCCAAATTGCCTTAACCTTTGATGATGTGCCCGATTCAAGGTATACGCCGCAGGTTTTGGACGTATTACACGCAAACGGTATTAAAGCTACGTTTTTTATCGTCGGCCATCGTGCGGAAAAGCATCCGGGGATCATACGCCGCATCATCCGCGAGGGTCATGCTATAGGAAACCATTCCTATACTCATCCGGATTTCAGGAAGGCCACACCAGAACGCTTTCGCCACCAGATTACAAAAACAGAACGCATTTTAGAAGCCAGCGCAGGTTTTCGGCCCAGATTGATACGACCACCCTATGGTGAAATCACGGAGCCTCAAATTCAGTGGGCGCGTCGTCATGGGTACATGATCGTCAATTGGAATGTGGACTCTCTAGACTGGAAGGGATTAAGCAAAACACAGATTCAGCGTAACGTGATCCCGGCTACCAGACCTGGCTCCATTATTTTAATGCATGCAGGTGGAGGTCAAAGTTCCAACTTGCAAGGTACTGTCCAAGCTTTGCCGGGTCTAATCCACTCTTTAAAAGCTAAGGGCTACAAGTTTGTCACAGTCCCCCGGCTACTTCACACATCGGAACGAAAATAACAGTATGTCTAAGCCTCGTATATACCAACAACGTAAAAAGGCTGCCTTGACGAGCAGAGTGCTTCTGCTTGTAAGACAGCCTTTTTTAGCGATAAACGACCGTACTGATAAGAAGTCGTCCCAGTTATATGTTGTGTGCTATAATATTAAGTTTACATAATATATATTATGTTTAATGAAATCAAATATATGCACAATGCTATTTATCAATAACGTACAGTTTCACATTTTGGAAGCCGAAGTCGTTCACGAATGATTTGTTGCCAGGGATAAAGATATCAATCCGCTTTCCGGTAATAGCGCTGCCCTGATCACGGGCAACGGCTACAAAAGAATGGTCTGGCAAGCCGGGATGGGAATAGCCTGTAACTAGCACCTTTGTCCCCATAGGAATGACTTTCGGGTCTACTGCAATTGTACCCAGTTTAAGCGGATTACCGTAGTAATCGACTGCACCCCATTTGCCATTTTCATCAGCTGCGGCTGAATATGCTGTTGCTTTAACATCAACAACTTTACTGTAATTGAATGTTTTGCCCCATGCTTCAATTGTTGGCCTCTCATTCGCTGGTGCTTTCTCCGTAAGAAGCTGTGGTTTCGAATCCGAAGCCGCCTTCACACTTTTTTCGTCTGGCACTTTAATTTGTAGACCTGCATATATGTTGTTGGACGCAATATCCGGGTTAGCCTTCGTCAAGTCATCTACCGATACCCCATAACGTTGAGCAAGCAAAAAGAAAGTATCGCCTTCTTTGGCAGTATGAAGCGAAGCAGCATTTGCTACTCCAGCTGTCTGTGCCAATCCTGCAATCGCTGCGGCAAGCACCGCAAATTTCATGGTTTTTCCAATATGTTTTAAGTGTTTCAAAGATATGTACCTCCTCTGTTATGCCTGCGAAGTTAGCTGTCGGATTCGGACTCAGGAGAAGCCCTATGCTTGTGCAATTCACCCCTAGGCATATTCCACAACATCTATATGACGCATTGGAATAATTGCCGTTGTTACGTCCCCCGCACTTCCCATGGTTTGAGCCCAGCACCTGAGTAATTGTTATCTTTGCTGCTGCCCCGGTAAGTTTTGGCTTACTGCATAATATCACAATTTTGTAACCTTATCTGCATGAAAATGTTGGGAACCTTGAACATCATACTATATCCATTACAATTTTGTCATCAAAAATCGGTTTTTTGTTACGAAAATATGGAGATATGGTGACAAAAAGAGAAAAGCCCTCCGTGAAATATCATCACGAGAGGGCTTTGTCAATAATTCATAAAAGCATTTTCTTACAGCACTTTAGCCAGAAAATCACGGGTACGATCATGGCTTGGAGTTCCGAAAACTTGCTCCGGCGTACCTTGCTCTATAATTTGACCGTTGTCCATAAAGATGATTCGGTCTCCTACCTCACGAGCAAAGCCCATTTCATGCGTCACGATCACCATCGTCATGCCGCCTTCAGCGAGTTTCTTCATCACATCCAGAACCTCTCCAACCATTTCAGGGTCCAGGGCAGAGGTAGGTTCATCGAACAGCATTACGTGCGGCTGCATGGCCAGAGCGCGTGCTATCGCTATACGTTGCTTTTGACCGCCAGATAACTGGTTCGGGTAGGTATTCTTTTTATCCTCAAGACCCACGGTCCGCAGGAGCTCCAACGCAATTTTCTCCGCTTCTTTCCCCGATTGCTTCTTCACCTGCGTTGGTGCAAGCGTCAGATTCTGCAGTATTGTTTTATGTGGAAACAGATTAAAATGCTGGAAAACCATCCCCATCTTCTCCCGAGTCGCATTAATATTATGACCACGGGCCGTAATCGGCTCACCCTCAAACAAGATTTCCCCTTCTGTTGGCTGTTCCAACAGATTCATACAACGCAAAAACGTACTTTTCCCCGAACCACTCGGGCCGATAATGACGACTACTTCACCTTTGGCGATATCTATATCAATGCCTTTTAAAATTTCATTCTTACCGAATGATTTACGCAGTTGTTTAACGGTGATCACTGGCTCTCAACTTCCTTTCCCATAAACCCAACAGCTTAGATAAGCTGAATGTCATTACAAAATAAATAGCGGCTGCGATTACGAATGGACTTAAGCCTTCGTAGGTAATATTCTTAATGACCTGGGCTTGATACATAATGTCCACCATCCCAATGGTCGAAATAATAGAAGATTCTTTAATGATCGTAATGAACTCATTACCAATAGCAGGCAATATAGATTTAAATGCTTGCGGTAAAATAACGTGACGCATCGCTTTGCCTCGTCCCATCCCGAGCGAGCGGGCAGCTTCCATCTGTCCACGGTCTACGGCCTGAATACCAGCACGGAAAATTTCAGCCAAATATGCCGAACTATTCAGAGACAACGTAATTATACCGGACTGGAGTGGCGTAAAATTAACACCTAACGTCAAAGCAACTCCGTAATGAATGATCATAAGCTGCACCAGCATAGGTGTGCCGCGCAGTATCTCTACATATGCGGTACCTAGCCACTCGATAATACGAATACCACTCATCCGCAGCAAGGATATGATCAGGCCAATAATGAATCCGAACAGTACTCCGAGCGCAGACAGCAATAGAGTGTAGCCGATACCCGTAGCGTAGAAACTGCGATATTTCAAAAATATATCTACAATGCTATTCGAAGAAACCTGTCTGTCAGCAGACAGTGCACTCGCTTCTGTAGAAAATTTCTCAATCGAACCGTCCGCTTTCAGGCGAGCCAACGTTTTATTTACTGAAGCAAGCAATTCCGCATTTCCTTTACGGATGCCTACAGCAGTTTCTGCTCCTTCATCTTCAGGTACTGCTTTGGCAAGTGTTACGGTACCGTCTAGCGTGTATCCTTTAGCAACGGTATCTTCGATTACAACCGCGTTGATACGCTTGGTCCGAAGCTGGAGTACCAGATCGGATATTTTATCCAATGAGGTTACAGAAGCATTAGGCACTTTTTGCGCAATTTCTTCCTGGATACTCCCCTTCTGCGCACCGAGCTTCTCTCCTTTTAGAGCAGCCATCGTTGAATATTTGTCTTTGTCCTCTGGACGAACCATAATGACTTGCTTGGAACGATAGTATACATCCGAAAAATCAATGCTCTTTCTGCGTTCATCTGTCGGTGTCATACCAGACAGCACCAAGTCTACGCGACCACTTTGCAGAGCAGGCAGCAAAGAGTCAAAACTCATGTCCTCTGGGACCATCTCTGCATCCAGATCCTTGGCGATTTCCTTGGCAATTTCAACATCAAACCCGACAATGGTATCCTGACCGTTAATAACTTTGTGAAACTCATACGGCGGGAAGTCAGCACTCATACCCACTACAAGTTTTTTCTGTGGCTTTCCTTCCGATCCGTATGCAGTGAGCATAGGAAGACCAGCCAACAGCAAGATAACCGCCGTCAAAACCAGGGCGGTAAAACGATATGCCTTTTTCAATCTTTTTTTCTCTCCTTAAATTCTTTATAATAAATAAGATTGTGTCATTATAAATGAATATGCATGATTATGCAATGAATGTTATAGTACAATTTTAGTATATCTATCGCAGTACCTACATTACAGCATATATAAAGGAGTTTTCAGCATGAATTTTAAACAGACCATTCAACACACCATTGAACAGCATGCCGAGCGATTTAAGGACATTTCGTTGTATATAGGCGCAAACCCTGAACTTGGAAACGAGGAATTCCTGGCCTCTGCCCGTCTAAAAGAAGAACTTGCCTTTCACGGTTTTGAAGTTCAGGCACCCATATTGGGTATAGAAACGGCCTTTATTGCTACTTACAAAGCAGTCAAGCCTGGACCAGTTGTTGCTTTTCTGGCAGAATATGACGCCCTGAAAGGTTTAGGGCACGCCTGTGGACACCATTTGATATGCATGATGAGTACAGGCGCTGCCGTCGGTCTCAAATCGATCATCGACGAGACTGGTGGAGAAGTACGTGTTTACGGCACACCTGCCGAAGAAACACGCGGTGCAAAAGTTCCGATGGCGGCGGCTGGATTGTTTGATGATTGCGACATAGTCATGATGACACATCCCTTCGATCGCTACGAAAAATCAGGAAAATCGCTGGCGATTGATGCTGTACAGTTCGAATTTTTTGGTCAATCCGCTCACGCTGCGGCCAGTCCGCACGAAGGGATTAATGCTTTGGACGCAGTGATTCAAACGTTTAATGGGATCAACGCATTTCGGCAACAGGTGAAAAGTACAGTACGTATCCATGGCATCATTAATCAGGGTGGGCAGGCTGCCAATATTATTCCTGATTACGCCTCAGCTCAATTTTACGTGAGAGCCGCGACACGCCAAGAATTGAACCCGCTTACCCGTCGTGTTATTCAAATTGCTGAAGGAGCTGCTTTACAAGCCGGGTGTCGCTTGGAAACCTCCAATTATGAGACTTCTTATGATGAAATGGTGACTAACGGTGTACTCTCCGACATCTTTACTGCAAATTTGGTGCAGGCTGGTATTGCGCAAGAAGATATTACGGAAGGCGAAGATCATGGCTCTATGGATATCGGAAATGTATCACTTCATTGCCCTGCGATCCATCCGTACATTCAAGTTATTGACGAGAAGCATGCCTTGCATACACCAGAATTCCGCGATTTGGCGATGCAGGACCGCGCAATGGAAGGAATGCTCTTGGCCGCGAGGACCTTGGCATGGACAGCTTGCGATGTAATCACAAGTTCTGATCTGCTGGCACAGATTAAAGAAGAATTCGCTCTACTGAATAGCAAAAGCTAAAATCGGAAATGCCGTCTTCTTGGAGAAAGGAGTGCCTTTATGAATAGTATGAGTAGCTTTTGGACGTTGTTTATTGTGGTTGACCTCATCATTTTTTGGTTTATATTCCGAGCAATACGCAGGAATCGTGGAAACAGAAGCACGCGCCGCCGGAATGCATTTTTCCTTAGTTCCCCGTTTCCTTCGTCACTCACGCAAGAGCGTCATCCAGAAATTACGGAGCTGAAGGAGCTGCTGGAGCGATCCATTCCAGCCTCCTATGCTCACAACGTAAAGCAACGTGTCATGGAAGCCCACCCTAATCTGACGGAACAAGAATATGACTGGCGCTGGCATGAGCTAAAACGATACTTCATGCTATGCGCGATTATGAATCGAGTGCCTATGTTCAGTAGTGATGTGGATGAACTATGGCACGAAATGTTAATGTTTACGCGCGAATACCAGCAGTTCTCGGAAGCTTTTTTTGGTCGTATGCTTCACCATGCTCCCCATTCGGGCGGCTCTCAGCCGATGCCAGAGGAGCGGGCGTGGTTTGACTGGTTGTATGTGGAATGCTTTGGCTGGAATCGCTATAGCGCCAGTTTGTGGGGAACTTTTTTTAAACATCCATTACCGAATGATGAGCTTTCACACTATTACAACCTGACAGCTTCAGCGCAGCCAGTAGGTGACCGATGGAATATAAGTGAAAATATAGGCATTTCAAAGCAGACACAACAAGCGGTTCATAAGATAGTCCAACACCTCCGTGAGCGGGTAAATAAAGCTGTAAATGATCCTGAGGGCAAGCAGCTCCCCAAGATCAACTATTTGCAGGTTGACTATTTGCTACTGGCTGTTGTGTGGTATTCATGGTATCGGCCTGATGAATTTGCCATACACATGCACCCAGACTCTACAAGCAGTGCCGCCCTAGCCAGCTCATCCGGCTGTAGCTCTGCAAGCGGCTGCTCAAACTGGGATACACACCACTCGCACCATCATTCCTCCCATGACAGTTCTCATGGTGGAGGCTCTTCTCACCACGATTCAGGCGATTCTGGGAGTCATTCCTCTTGTAACAGCGGATCTTCGTGTGGAAGCAGTTGTGGTGGCGGGGGCGACTGACCGCAGCAAAAAAGGGAATTCCTCAGCCAGACACTGGCTAAAGGGATTCCCTTTTTTATTAGCACAAATATGGTATCCTACTCTGTTCCATCAATCTTTGCTAGCGAACGGTAAATATCCATATAAGCCTCGGCCGATACATCCCAACTGTACTCTCCTGCAAAGGCCGTCTGTGTAAGCTTGTTCCAATGCTCAGGTTGGCGATAGTAATCAACAGCACGACGAATGGTGTGCAGCATGTCATGTGCATTATAGTTCGTGAAACTAAAACCGTTACCTTCACCTGTGGATTCATTGTAAGCCTGTACAGTATCGTTCAGCCCTCCAGTTTCTCGCACTATAGGGATACTTCCATAACGAAGCGCCAGCAGTTGACTAATCCCACAAGGCTCAAACCTCGATGGCATAAGATACATGTCACTTGCCGCATATATTTTTCGTGACAGTGGCTCGCTAAAAGTAAGCTGCGCCGACATTTTCAGAGGATACCGTCCCGCTGCTTCCCGGAACCAGTGCTCAAAAGCCGGGTCCCCTGTTCCCAGCACGACAAACTGAATAGCGTCATAATACAAGATTTCGTCAAGCACTCTCGTAACCAGATCTAGTCCCTTCATATCCACAAGTCTAGTTACCATTGCTATCATAGGTACGTCCGGACGCACCGGCAGACCTAGCTCCTTTTGCAAGGCAATTTTATTTTCCTTTTTCTTTGCCAGACTTGTGCGGTACTTTGTATAAATACGGTTGTCTGTGGCAGGATTGTAGCTTTGGGTATCGATTCCATTCACAATCCCCGTTAAGCGTCCCTGCTCTCCTAATTTACGAAGTAAACCCTCCAGTCCGTATCCGTAAAATTCAGTTTGAATCTCCTCTGCATAGGTTGGACTCACGGTCGTGACATGATCGGAGTAAGTAAGCCCACCTTTCATAAAATTCAGTCTGCCATAATATTCCACACCTTCGGAAGTAAAATAGCTTCCATCCAAGTTAAGCAGCTCCGTTAAGACCTCATATGGAAAATCACCCTGATACAACAGATTATGTATCGTAAACACCGTGCGAATATCGTTGTAAAAGGGCAGATGTCGATAATCGGCATTCAGAAGCAGCGGAACCATTGCCGTATGCCAGTCATGACAATGCACAATATCCGGCCGAAAATTCAGTTCAGGCAGCACTTCCAAAATCGCCCGGTTAAAGAAGGAGAAGCGTTCGCCATCATCCATGTAACCGTAAATACCGTCACGACCGAAGTAATATTCATTATCTATAAAATAAACCCTGATCCCGTCCAACGTCAGCTCCTCTACTCCACAATACTGATCACGCCAGCCTACAGCTACATGCTTGACCGTTACCGGACGCAGAGACTTCTTATAGGTATCGGGAATGCCCGCATATTTAGGTAAGATGATTCGGACGTCGCATCCTGCCTGATGAAGTGCCTTTGGCAGTGCGCCAATAACATCAGCCAACCCGCCTGTTTTAATAAATGGATGTGCTTCTGCTGCCGCAAACAAAATGTTCATATGTGCTTCCTCCTTATGTGGTTAATCTACTTTTTTAGACCTACGTGGTGGTGTTTTCTTGAGTATAACGATGCCTAGGGGTGGAATCGTCACCTCCAAGCTGTGAAGCTGGCCGTGGTAAGGGATTTTGGAAGTACGTATCACCCCAGAGTTAAGCTGACCACTCCCCCCAAAGTCCTTATGATCGCTGTTCAGTAATTCCATATAGCTTCCTGCCTTTTGCAACCCAATTCGATAATTTTCTCTTGGCACAGGTTGGAAATTAATGAGGACAACCAGCGTGTCTCCTGCTTTTTTGCCTTTACGTAAATACGTAATCACACTCTGTCCGCGGTCTTCAGCTTCAATCCATTGATAGCCGTCCCACGAATGGTCCAATTCCCATAGTGCCTTCTCCTGAAGATATAAATGATTCAGTGCTTTCGAATATGCGTGCAGAGACCGATGACTGTCATAGTCCAGCAAAAACCAGTCAAGCTGATCCTCATCCTTCCACTCAATAAATTGACCAAATTCCCCTCCCATGAATAAAAGCTTTTTACCTGGTGAGGTCATTTGATAGCCAAGAAGTGCCCGTAGTCCGGCAAATTTTTGTTCATAGGTGCCCGGCATTTTATCAAGCAGCGACTTTTTACCATGCACAACCTCATCATGTGACAATGGCAGTGTAAAATTTTCGCTGTACGCATAGGCTATGGGGAATGTCAGCAAATTATGGCGATCGGGTCGTTGATCAAACTCTGATTCCATATAATCAAGTGTATCGTTCATCCAACCCATATTCCATTTGTAATTAAAACCGAGTCCTCCATCGCTTACTGGGGAGGTCACCATCGGCCAAGCGCTGGACTCCTCTGCCATCATGAGTGCGTATGGATAATAGCGGAATACCGTCTCATTCAGCTGTTGAAGGAAGGCGATAGCCTCCTCATTTTCAATCCCTCCCTTGGAATTGAGACAATATTGTCCATCCTGCTTTTCAAAATCAAGCCGTAACATGCTCGTCACTGCATCTACACGCAGACCATCAATATGGTACACATCCATCCAGAACAATGCATTGGAGATCAGAAAAGAACGTACTTCTGGCTTGCTATAATCGAATGTCAGGGTTCCCCAGCCGGGCTTTTCCGCAATTAGCGGGTCTGCGTATTCGAACAGCGGCGATCCGTCAAACCGTCTCAATCCATGAGCATCCTTGGCAAAATGAGCTGGAACCCAATCCATAATCACTCCAATTCCCGCCTGATGGCAACGATCCACCAAATACATAAAATCATGTGGTTCACCATAGCGGCTTGTGAGTGCAAAATACCCGGTGAGTTGGTAGCCCCAGGAAAGGTCATACGGATGCTCACTCAGCGGCATCAGCTCAATATGTGTATACCCCATATCTGTTACATAAGGCACAAGAAGCTCAGCCATCTCCCTGTATGTATAAAACGTACCATCTGCTTTTTGCTTCCAAGTGCCTAGATGAAGCTCATATATATGTAGAGGTTTACCATATGGTGCTCTACGTTTACGGCGCCAAGCTGCATCATTCCAAACATAACCATCCAATGAAGCTACCACTGACGCCGTAGCCGGTCTTACTTCAGCACGTACGGCGTAAGGATCTGCTTTCAGAAATCGTTCACCATTTGGACCTGTAATGTCGTATTTGTAAAATGTTCCTTGGGATATCCCCGGAAAAAAACGACTCCAAAAACCGGATTTGGGAACCCTATATAAGGAATCCTGTTCCCCATTCCAGTTGTTGCGATCTGTAGCAAGCCCGACATGGAGAGCATGAGGAGCCCAGACCGTAAAACGAACGCCCTGTTCTCCGTTCTCCACAGTAAGGTGGGAACCCAAAGATCGGTAGCTGTGATAAAGCGTTCCTTCATGAAACAAATAAATATCTTCCGATGATATCGTCTGTTGCGGAAGAGTTTGGTCTGTCATCACGTCACCACCCTTTTATGTTTTGTGAGTAAAAATGTATGAGTCGGTAATGCATTCGCTTTTGGGTCAAAGCTGACCTGAGTTATTACCCCATTCTAGCCACAATGAACAGAAAAATGACTAGGAAAAAAATAAACCTTAGTTTTTGGGGAATCTTATATACCTGATGGTTTCAAGAGTACCCCATACCGTTTATGTATGTACTACAACAGACAACTAAACCGGGAGGGAAACGAAATGTTTAATAAAGAATGCATTGCCATGCTGCTGGCAGGCGGAGAGGGACGCCGTCTTGCTCCCCTTACTTCAACGATTGCAAAACCCGCCGTACCTTTTGGCGGTCATTACCGGATCATCGATTTTCCTCTCAGTAATTGCGTAAATTCAAACATTGATACTGTAGGTGTACTGACGCAATATGAGGCGGAATCCTTGCACGAACATATTGGGGATGGGACTCCATGGGGCCTTACAAAAACGGATGACAAAGGAATTACCCTGCTTCCATCTTATAATACAGGTAACGCTGAATACTTAGGAACGGCAGATGCTATTCATAAGAATATCGAATATATTGACAGCCAAAATCCAGAGCATGTGCTTATTTTATCCGGTGATCATATTTACTATATGAATTATCGCGAGATGCTGAACTACCATAAGGAAAAAGGAGCTGCGGCAACCATTTCTGTCATGGAGGTTCCTTGGGATGAAGCACACCGTTTTGGTGTTATGAGCGCCGATGAAGATCTGCGTGTCACTGAATTTGCAGAGAAGCCGGAGAAACCCGAAAGTAATTTGGCCTCTATGGGGATTTATCTTTTCAAATGGGATTACTTAAGAAATTACCTGTTGGAAGACGCACAGGATCCTCAATCCAGTCATGATTTTGGCAAAGATATCATACCTAAAATGCTGGCGGACCAAGAATCTCTATACGTTTATGAATTCCAGGGCTACTGGAAAGACGTAGGTACAGTTAAAAGCCTATGGGACTCCCACATGGACCTGCTCCATGAAAATTGCGCAATTGACCTTCAGCGTCAAGACTGGCCGATGTATACACGTGAACGCCGCACAAGGCTGAGCGCGCAAAAGGTGCCTGGTCGTAAAATGCAGTCATTGGACAGCCTCCTGCATGATTCCTGCCAAGTAGAAGGCCAAATTGAGCGCTCTGTAGTGTTTAGTGGCGTCGAGGTGGGAAAAGGCTCATCCATCAAGGAAAGTATCGTTATGCCCGACACACGTATTGGGCGCAACGTGCATATTGAGCATGCCATTATCGGTGAAGGTGCTGTGATTCGTGATGGTGCTGTGATTAAAGGTAATCCGAGCGAAATTATGGTTATCGGACCCAATGAAACAGTATTTGGTAAAATGGCAGTACGGCCGCAAACTACACGTATGCTAAAAGAAGCCTATGAGCGTAACACACGCTTGCGTGCAGAAGGCTTTACTTCATAACTCTCCCTAAAATTTCAAACAGCCAGCCCTCCAATATAGTGAGGACTGGCTGTTTTTTATTACCTCTTACAACTGACTTTAAATTTGCCCTTCCGAGAGTTGTGGTAGTTCCACGGATGACTCTGCTTGCAGAGCAGGCAATGAAACCGTAATGGTGGTTCCAGCTCCCAATTCACTTCTGATGAGCATCTGACCGTGATGACGCTCAACAAACTGTTGCGAGATTGCCAATCCGAGACCCGTCCCCCCATTTTGGTGGTCTACCTGGAAAAAGCGATCCCTTACTCTGGCAAGGTTTTCTTCACTAATCCCAATCCCCGTATCCTGTACCGATATCTCGATATTACCCTTAATGCGTTGAAGAGACAAATAAATAATCGAGCTTTCATGCGAAAACTTGATAGCATTATCTACAATGTTCAAAAATACCTGCTTCAGACGGTTACCGTCTCCATGAACGAGATAAGCCGTTTCCTCGGAATCCAGTTGAAGCTTGATCTGCTTCATTTCTGCCTTTGCCCATACGTTCAGCATAATTTCCTGCAAAAGCTCTCGAAGATCAACTGTTCCCATCACGAGCTTCATGGCATTTTGCTCCAGTTTGGAAAAATCGAGAATTTCCTCCACTAAGCCAATCAGCCGATCCGTTTCCTTGGAAATAATCTGCATCCCGATCTTAGTCTCTTCCGGGTCATACCCGCCAGAATTTAGCGTTTCACTCCAGCCCTTAATCGATGTAAGCGGAGTACGCAGCTCATGAGAAATAGAAGAAATAAAATCATCCTTGATTTGATTGGTTCGGACAATCTCCTGTGCCATGTAGTTCAACGTCGATGCCAATTCACCCAGTTCATAGCGATAATCGCCTTTGATACGTGCATCAAATCGTCCCTGCGCCATCTGAGCAGATACATCGCGAATATTGTTAATCGGTCTGACAATGGAATTGGCAAGCCCTGTGCTTACTATAAATACAATAATCAGTACAGCTGCCATGATTCCCACCGAAAATAATGTAATGATGAATAATTTATCATTTACTAATTCCAACGAAGTCGTATACCGGATAATATACACCTGATCTCCGACGATATTGTCCAGTTTCTGAGATACCGCCATCACCTGCTGTCCCGTGCCGGGTTGCTTTCCAATCCATTTGCCCGTATCTCCAGCTAAGGCTTGTGTCACATCACTGGTTTGCACACTTAGATCCGCAGCAAAATTTGTCGAGTTATCAATTACATTTCCCTGTTCATCAAGCAATTGTAATTCAGTGAAGGGCAGAGAAAATGTATTCAACAAATACGATTGTAAAGACTGTTCTGGCTCTTTGAATTTGGATGCAAATTCACTTACCGATTCGATACGGCTTTCGATGTGTTTGTAAATGGAGTCGTAATAATACGACCGGAGTGCAAACATAAAAATGACTTCTACTAACAGAAGCGCCAAGAACACTACGAAAAAATAGTGAAGCACAATCTGTCGGCGAATCCCCTTTTTGATCATTGAGACTGACCTTTCCATTTATATCCATGTCCCCACACGGTTTGTAAGAAAGCCGGCTCGGATGGATTGTTTTCAATTTTCTGCCGCAGACGTCGGATATTCACATCTACAATTTTCGGATCGCCCATATATTCCTTGCCCCATACGTGGTCAAGTAGCACATCTCGGCTAAGCGGCGTATTTTCTTTCTCCAGAAAAAACTGAATCAGCGAAAACTCTGTCGGTGTCAGTTCGATCAGCTGTCCGTTTTTCTTAAATTGCTTAGCTATCAAATCCAGCGTGAACGGACCGGATTGGAAAGACACCTTGGCTGCTGTTTCACGATGTACATTTACCCGACGCAATAACGATTGGATACGTGCAATCAGCTCTGTTGGGCTGAAAGGCTTGCTCACATGATCATCAGCCCCTACAGACAAGGCATACACCTTATCCTGTTCCTGTACCTTGGCTGTCAGAAAGATAATGCCAATACGCTCATTCGTTTCCCGAATTCTCCGACAAACCTCAAAACCATCCATCCCAGGCACCATCACGTCAAGCAGCGCGATATCAATATCCCGTACCGTGTTCAAAATATTCAGAGCCTCATGCCCATCTGCCGCCTCCAGCACCTCAAAACCGTTACGTTTCAAGTTAATAACGATAAAGCTACGGATCGATTCCTCGTCTTCCATGATTAAAACTTTACTCACTCTATTCTACCTGCCTTTCCCCCATCTTGTTTTTAATGGTTTTACGTGGTTCCAGCTCGCTGGATCGCTTAATGCCAATTACCTGTGCGTTCGTTCGCCACAATTGGCTATAGCCTTCATTGTTTCGCTCCCATTGTGACAATGAGAAAAATTTAATTTCCGCTATTGTTTTGTCTGTATCATCCAGAATGAACCGCAAATAGCTGTCTTTCCTGGAAACCTTCGGATCAATAGTCACCTTGCCATGCAGCTCTTTCGGCAGTCTGAAGTAGACCTGTTCATTAGAATCACGATACTGTTGCTGCTTGAAAATCGTCCCTTTGGCCCCATCCCACTGATAGAACGATACAAAATAAGGAACTTCATCCAGCGGCCTGTTGCTCCAACCTTTAGGCTTCTCTAAATTCCCAAATTCGAGAATACCGTCACCATCCACATCACCACTGGCGATGGTAGCATCCTTAAAGGTAACATCCATAAGATTGAGCTTTCTGAGTTTGCCGTGATCCATCACGATAACATTGGAAACCGTAGTTGTCTCGGCAATCTTTGTATCAATAATAATCCCTTGCCTACCTTGGGCTACCTTACCAGCGACGACATTGTAGACGCCTAAAGCCTGACTGTCCAATTCCAACGATCCGATCTCCTTAAAGGTCCCTCCGCTGAACTGGAATGTTTTCACGGTAAAAAATTCATTACGACGGAGCAAGATAATCGTCAAGTCATTCAGATTGTCCCCGTTCAAATCCATCTTCTTATGGTTAAAATCGTCTACAACGAAGTCCGTATAGCCCGTTGCATATATTTTTTCCAATGTTCCTCCAGTATAAGAGTACACGATGAGGCCCTTCTGGTCCCCGTTCTCACCACTGTCTCCGCTCGAAAAACCTGCTACAATATCAAGCGTACCATCATTGGTTAAATCCACAAGCTTAAATGATTCCAACACCGTGCCTTCCCCATCAAACGTAAGCTTCTTTACCCACGTTCCGCCCTGATCTTCAAACAAGGCACCATGTATCTTTACACTCTCATCTGGTGTTTCATAAAAGAGCACCGCTTCATCTATACCATCATTATTCAAATCTCCCGTCCGAATTGGCGTAGGATCATCCGGATCATTCGGCCTTAAAGGCTGTACCGCCCCTAATTGCGTATTCACTGCTCCATTCAGCTGTTGTTTCTCATCAGACATCGTTGGTGTCTGCATCAGCGAAATCGGATCGCTAATCACATTACAGCCGCTTAAAAATCCAGCAAGGAGCAGCAAGGAACAGCAGCACGCCACCATTTTCAACAGCATTTTTTTCACTTCTCTTGCCGTCCCCTTCACAATTTGTTCTTTTCTGCCTGTGTCAATCGTCTTCCCTGGATATCAAACACCAGCTCGCCCTCATTCAGCCCCCAGATTCGGGAAGCAAAACGTTCAGCCATTTCCAGCGGCAGTACAGTAATGATTGTTACTCGTTCGTCAGAACACAGCTTGCGAAAGGTTTCCAGTACATGCGCTGCTGAGGCAGGATCAAGTCCATTTACAGGCTCATCAGCTAAAATAACCTTAGCTCCGTGAACGAGAGCACGCGCTGTGGCTACCCGCTGCCGTTCGCCGCCGCTGAGCTTGTCGCATTTATCATGCGCCTTATCCAGCAGACCCAGATCCTCCAGAACGTCCATCGCTCCCATATAATCGTCGGAACGCACCATACCAGTAACCATTCTCCACCAGGGGGTCTGACCCGATCTGCCAATGAGCACATTTTTAAGAGCGGTCCGATTCATATTAAGATGCGGATTTTGCTCCAGATATGCCCATTCCCGCTTTAATTTCATCTTGCCTGTCCACCCGGATTTCAGTACATCATTGCCTCCTACAATTAAACTGCCTTCTTCCCAAGATTCATGTAAAGCAAGACAGCGAAGAAGTGTCGTTTTACCGCTTCCGCTTGGCCCCACTATAGCAATGAATTCACCCTGATGAATTTCAGCATCAATCCCTCGAAGCAACGGGGTACGTTCAGGCCCCACGTGCTTGGTCAGCTTCCGAATTTTAATCATCTATGATTCCCCTTTGTCCGCCATCAATACATGTTTATATTTTATAGTAATTGTGAAACAAATACCATGCAAACCGCAGTTTTAAACCGCCGGTACTCTTTTTCGGGAAAACAGACCCAACAATCCGAAAACAATGTAACTACCTCCAAGAACTAGAAACATGCTGCCTTGAGTTCCAATGTCTAGCAACCCTCCGCTAATATTAGGTCCGACCACACTTCCCAGATTAAAATGAAAGGATGCCAGCACATTTGCAGCCGCCAAAAATGATTTGGGCAACAGGTCAGCTGCATAGGCCAAACCGAGTGAGAAAAAGGAGCCTACCAATCCACCTGCGATGGTCAGCAATACCAAAGTGAACATAAAATGATTACCACTCCAGGGTAGCAACATAAAGGTCAATCCTCCCGCTATACCTACGCTCATTAGCACTTTTTTACGTCCCCAACGGTCACTTAATATACCCAAAGGCAGTTGCAACACTAAGCCTCCCAAACTAACGAAAGGCAGCAAAGCAGCAATTTCATCGGTATGGAAGCCAATACGCAGGCCATAGACTGGAAAATTACTGTTCAGGCTCGCTTCCATATAACCGTATAGAAATGCAGGCAACAGAGCATACCATGCCCAGCTATAGCTGCGTCGGAATCTTTGTGCGGGACGCGCCTCAGTTTCCTGCTTCTCCGGTCTGGAGTCAGGTAGCTTGATTAACACTAACAGCAACACAAGCAAGCACAAAAAAGCCAACGCAGCAAATGGAACCAGCATTCCATAATCGAGTAGCCATAATCCCAATGGGCCTAATGCAAAACCCAGACCGTAAGACATACCATAAAAGGAAATGTTGCGGCCTCGATTCTCTGGTGGAGTTACTAGCAATATCCACAACTGCGCAGAATAGTGCAACGCACTGTCTCCAATACCTACGAGCAGACGCAGTACGAACCAAATCCGAATATCAGGAATTAGCGGGAACAGCAGCAGCGTAATGAGCACAAGCACAAGACCACCGGCCATCAGCTTTTTGAACCCCAGCCATCCCAAAGTCCGTTCAGCCGCCAGTGTCATTGCAAATGAACCAATATACAGTGCAGCCGCGTTCATTCCGTTTAGCGAAGACGAAACACCCATTTGTTCCAAAGAAATCGACAAAATAGGTAATAGCAAACCCTGACATAATCCAGCAACAATAATAACTGCAATTAAAATAAAATAATGAACACGTAACGACGACGACATCCTAGCTCCTCCTGCCCGAACAATTAAATTATTAACATCATAAAATGAATGCTTAGAAATGATTTGCATTTGATACCATAATCAATAATAATTCTTATCACGATGTATACCATGACCATCTGAAAAATCGGTATATTACATATTAAGATGTTTTTAGCGTTAATTTTAGTGTATTAAAGAGAAAAAGAAAAAAATCGCCATCTGAGATGACGATTTTACGGATAGAGCTAGTCTGGTATGTATCCGACTCCATTTGGTGAAGAGCCTCGTATGTTCAATCCGACCAAGTTCACGTCACAACGCACTATTTCATATTATAGTGGACAATGCCCGGCAGAACAAGCCATAATAAATAAGTGGGCAATTTCAAAATGCTCATGTTTTGCTTATGGACGGGCTTTATTTACGTTCACCGCTCTGGGCTAGAAGACAGAATAGGAGGCATTTGGTTCCATGAGTTATCAAATTAAAATAGACACTTCTCCAATTTATGAATTGCTCGGCAGCTTTATGGCCTATGTAACTAAAAAGTGGGTCCAAGATATGGACTTGGGCCATGAATGGATCGACAAGGTGGATGCACGACTACAACAAGAAGTTCGTACTGAGCTTGCTACAGCTCAGGATTGCCCTTTTAGCGATTATGACGCACTCTATGCCTGGGCGTTGCTTCGACCGGAGTCAGATGAAATATCCGACTATATTTCTTACTTGGATCACGGACCGGACAAGGATATGTTTGAGCTGCTTGTTCCGCATATTCCTTTTTTAACCTTTGAAGAATCTTTACGCATTCGTAAGGTATATGCACCACTCCTCAGATTGTGGGATCGTGATTATTTTCGGACCTTGGAAGGCGAACTGCGTGTGTTGGCAGAAGAAGACGCTGCGGAAAAGCGCATGCTGTTAAGTAAAATGGAACCGGAAGCACTTGTTGAATATGCAACAGCCGGGCTAGTCGTCCCACATATGGAAGATCTCGATACAGTGGTGCTGTTTCCGGTCGTCCATAATCGCCCAATTAATTCATATTGCTTTTATACCCGTACACTGCTGATCCAGTATCCGGTAGATATTCCCGAGGAGAGTGAGGAAGAACCGCCTACGCTTCTACTACGGCTTACTCGTGCTGTCAATGATCCGCAACGACTGCGCATTTTGCGTTATGTAGCTCAAGGTCCTAAGTCTCTTGAAGACATGCGTCATGATTTGAGCCGATTGGAAGATACACTTATGTCTGATATGATGATTTTGCGTGTGGCTGGCTTGCTCCGCATTCACATTGGACGCTATCACAAGGAAAAATTCAGCATCCGTCCCGACGGTGCGGCTGATTTGCAGGTATTTTTGGAATCCTATATTGGATTGTAATTTGAATCGCAACTTAGTTATAAACCGAACACCGTTAAAGCTTTGGCTTGGAAGGAGTATGCATCATGTCGTATCCGAAGCAGCACATTTTATTTGATCTTGATGACACTTTGGTCCACTGCAACAAGTATTTCGATCTTATTCTCAACCACTTTTTCGATTTGCTTCAGGAATGGTTTGCAGCTCATAACCTAACGAGAAATTCGATCCGTGAAAAACAAATCGAAATTGATGTGGCTGGAGTTCATCAGGTGGGTTTTGCCAGCGAGCATTTTCCACAATCCCTAATAGATACGTACCAGTTTTTCTCGGAACAATTTGGACGCCGTACGGATTCTCGGGAAGAGCAGGAGCTCCGCTCGCTTGGCCGAAGTGTGTACGAGCAGGAAATCGAACCGTATCCAGGTATGGCCGAAACGTTAAATTCACTCCAAAAAGCAGGGCATTCCCTTCATCTTTACACTGGGGGTGAGCAGATCATTCAAGAAAGAAAGATTGAACAAATGAAGCTGGCTACTTACTTTGATGACCGCATCTACATTCGCCAGCATAAAAATGTAGATGCACTGGAAGAAATCATCCAAATGAATCGCTTGGACCGAAGCATCACCTGGATGATTGGGAATTCTTTACGCACCGACGTATCTCCAGCCCTTGCGGCAGGTATTCACGCTGTGTATCTTAAGCAGCCAAAAGAATGGATTTACAATATGGTTGAATTGCAAAAAAACGTGAACTCTGTGATGTATACTATACAGAAGCTAACAGAAGTGCCACGGGTGATCCACGAAAGCATACAATTGCATCAACAAAAAAGGACCCTCGGATAGGGTCCTTTTTGTTGATGCTCCTATCTCAGGCATCCTCACGAACGCTAAGTTGTCCTGTTCCTGGCACATCCAGAACAATCCGCGCTTTGACGGTCGATCCATCTTTACGTTTAAAAGACAACAATTGCGTCTGCCCCTTGGCGAGCAGGGACTTGAGCATCGTTTCGGTAATCTGCTTGCCCGCATATTCCTTCCAAATGACAAAACCACAGCCCTGCTTAAAGTGGCTACACCCATACCCTTTGCGGCCTTCAATAATGCTTCCACCGCAATTGGAGCACGGGCAGCTGCCTAACGCCTGCCTTTGGCTTGCTGAAGTATCTGACTGTCCATCAGATGAGCTCCGCACTGCTTTTGTAGTCGAACTGCGACTTATTGGCGCCGATGCTTGCTTTAGCGCAGCACTTCCTGCACTGCTACCGCCTCCTGATGCTGTGCGGTCTCTTCCTTTGGCGGTGGTGGCACGTCCACTCGTACCTACGCCGCTGGCGTTCGTCTTTCCTCCCGAGCGATTACTCCTTGCCTCCTCGCCAAAGGCATTTGCGGGAGCAGGTGGCTGCTGCCTTACCTTATCAATGATGGACAACGTAAATCTTTTAACGTTATCCATAAACTTCTCCTGAGCTGCCTCACCCTTGGAAATTTGATGAAGACGGCGTTCCCATTGACCTGTCATCTCCGGTGAAGCTAATAGATCTACCCCGGCATGACGGATCAGGTTAATAGCCATCTTTCCTTTATCCGTAATCAGAATCTTTTTGCCCTTCATTTCAATGTAGCCGACTTTCTTTAATCGTTCAATTGTAGCGGCCCGTGTCGCAGGTGTACCTAAGCCAGCATCCTTCATAACCTCGCGTAATTCCTCATTCTCCATCTGCTTGCCCGCGCTTTCCATCGCTTTAAGCAATGTGCCCTCCGTGTAGCTTTTAGGAGGCTGAGTCGCCTTTTCTTTCATCTCAGCGCGCACACAATCTACCGGACGCCCTGCATCAATTTCAAACTTCTTGTCCGTCCACTCGTCCGTTTCCTCTTCATCCTCTTTTTTGGATGTTTTGCTTTTTTTACCTTTATCCTGATCAGCCTTACTCAAAACCACTTTCCATCCCAAGGACAGAAGCTCCTTAATATTAGTTTTAAACAGATGCTTGTCCACCTGCGTCATTACGGTATGCATTTTATATTCAGCTGGCGGAAAAAAATGCGACAGAAACCTACGAATAACCAGGTCATATACATTTTGTTCCTCCTTGCTTAGCGTTCCCGGCCTTTTTAACGTCGGCAAAATAGCATGGTGATCCTCAACACGAGACGGATTGCAGACCGATTTATTCTGTTTATGGACCAAATTAGGGTTTGCTTGTTGTACCAGATCAGCATAAGGGCCTGTCCCCAGCATCCGTAATGCCTTATGCATGCCGTCTATATTCTGCTCTGTCACATAATTAGAGTTGGTCCGCGGATAGGAAATGACCTTGTGACGCTCATAAAGCGCTTGTGCCACATCCAGCGTTTTTTTAGCCGAATAACCGTACTTGGCATTCGCCTCGCGTTGAAGCAGCGTCAAATCGTATAATTTAAAAGGATACTCCTTTGTCTGCTTTGTATCATATTTGGTAATTTTACCCTCTTTTCCGCGTACCGCCGCAGCGATCCCCTCAGCTTCTTCCGGATTCGTCAGCCGATCACCCTGCCATGCCCCTTTGTACTTAATCTGATCTTGCTTGAACTCAGCCCATACGTCATAGAAGGTTTGAGACTGAAATGCTTCAATTTCCTTTTCTCGATCATGAATTAGTGCCAACACGGGAGTCTGCACCCGTCCTACCGACAGCAAGGTGTTATGTCGTGTTGTGAACGCTCTGGAGGCGTTCATGCCAATCAGCCAGTCCGCTTCACTTCGTGCCCGCGCAGCTTGAGTCAGGAATTCAAACTCCGAGGCATCTCGCAATCGTTCAAAGCCTGTCGCAATACTTTCCGCCGTCAAGTCCGAGATCCACAATCGCTTAACCGGCTGTCGTAGCTTTAACTGCTGCTGAATTAACGCAAAAATATATTGCCCCTCCCGTCCAGCATCACAAGCATTCACGATGGCATTGCAGCGTTTGGCCAGCTCACCAATCATTTTTAGCTGATCTTTTGTTTTCGGATTAGGTACGATTTTGAATTGTTCAGGGATAATCGGAAGATCTTGAATATTCCATCGTTTGTACTTAGCATCGTAAGCATCCGGCTCAGCCAGACCCAACAAATGACCGATCGCCCAGGTTACAATGTATTTCTCCCCTTCCAAATAGGTACGGTTATTTTTAGCACGCGGCTCCATAACAGCGGCAATTGTCCGCCCCATATCTGGTTTCTCAGCAATAATCAACGTCTTCATTCATTCCATTCCTTCCTGACGGCCTTCTGTTTCTCCTCCATGAATCATAGATATACATGGAACGCAAATGAAAACACAGGTTCCCGGCCTCATGCAAAAGGAGCCTTCTCCCGGCGAAAGCTCCTTTGTAAATTCATTTAGTCTAGCGCTTCAACAATGTACGTCTATTATACCATAGATATCATGATTCTCTCAGGTCATGATTTTATGTAACCTTGGAAAAGATCATGTCATCTTCCTTTTAAAGCAATATAAATATAGAAAACCCAAAATAAAACTGCACTATTAGCAAACTTGTGTAATATTAATGTTAATTTATATTACGCAATTTAAGTTTTTATCTAATTATTTTGTAAAATAAATGTATTTTTCTTTGAAAAGGCTACACAAGCCGTCCTTATTTATGTTATGATTATTTTAGATAACAACTACATGATTAAAAAGTTAATTTTAAGTTAATTTATATAACATTGAATTTACAACGTTTTGTATACCTCACTAGAAAATTGGTTTCAACAATGACTAGTGATAAAGCTTTAAACACAAATAAAGCCCCATCCTAAGATGGAGCCTTTACTTGATTCGTAACGGTAACATAAAAATTTATAATTATACCAAAACAGTAACACCCATGAGGTATTTATCAACTTCACGTGCTGCTTCTCGGCCTTCATTAATAGCCCACACAACAAGACTTTGTCCGCGGCGCATGTCACCCGCAGCAAACACCTTATCCACATTCGTCACATATTTCCCATAACGTGCCTTAACGTTGGAGCGACGGTCTGTTTCCAAACCAATTTCCTTCACAATCGTTTGCTCAGGCCCATCAAATCCAATTGCAATCAGCGCAATTTGTGCCGGGAATACGCGTTCCGTACCTGGAATTGGTTGATAGATTTTACGTCCAGTTTCATCAACAATACGTTGAATTTGAATGGTGTGTAGTTCTTTCAGATTGCCATTCTCATCACCCACAAATTTGGTTGTCATAATGGAGAACTCACGTGGGTCTTCACCGAACAACGCTTTCGCTTCTTCCTGTGCATAATCGAGAGAGTACACATTCGGAAACTGCGGCCAAGGATTCGCAATCGGATCACGTTCCAGCGGAGCTTTGGTGTGTGTGCCAAATTGAGTGACACTCCGGCAACCATGCCGCAAAGAAGTAGCTACACAGTCCGAACCTGTATCACCGCCACCGATAACAATAACGTCCTTACCTTTGGAGGACAAATAGTTGCCATCTTCGAGGTTGGAATCCAAAAAACTCTTGATGGTGCCATTCAAATAATCCATAGCATAATGGACACCATTCAAATCGCTGCCTTCAATATTGAATTCTCTCGGCTTTGTAGATCCACCGCATAGCACAACTGCATCATAGTCAGCAATCAGCTGCTCAGTAGGGATATCCTTGCCGATTTCCGTATTCGTGATGAATTGGATACCTTCAGCCTCCAGCAAATCTACACGGCGCTGTACAACCTTCTTATCCAGCTTCATGGATGGGATTCCATACATCAGTAACCCACCTACACGATCTGCACGCTCATACACTGTCACGCTGTGACCTGCTTTGTTAAGCTGTGCTGCCGCAGCCAATCCCGCAGGACCCGAGCCAACAATAGCCACTCGTTTGCCTGTACGTTTTTCCGGCGGGTTAGGAACGACCCAACCTTCCTCAAAGCCTTTTTCAATAATCGCTTCCTCAATTGTCTTAATGGTAACAGACTCCCCAATAAGGCCAACTGTACATGAACCTTCACATGGCGCAGGACAGACACGACCCGTAAATTCGGGAAAGTTATTCGTTTTGTGCAGCCGATCTAACGCTTCCTTCCACAAACCACGATATACGAGATTGTTCCATTCCGGAATAAGATTATGAACTGGGCAGCCTAAAGTTGCTCCCATGAGATCCATCCCCGTATGACAATAAGGAGTTCCGCAGTCCATACAACGCGCCCCTTGGGTACGCAGCTCTTCTTCAGACATATGCTTATGGAATTCTTCCCAATCCTTTATACGCTCTGCCGGGTCCCGGTCTGTAGGAAGCTGTCGTGTGTATTCCATAAATCCAGTTGGTGTAGACATGTTACGTTCCCCCATCTCTTCGCTTATGAACCCCGATCATCCATTCAGAATTCTAATCAAATTCGAACTTGTCTGTTTGTGTTATGAAAGGGTCTGTTCTCATTGAATTTGATTTATTGTATCACAATACAGCGTAAAAGTAATGAAAACTTATGCAAATTTCTGCATCTACAGCCAAAAGGATTTTTTATATGGTTTATTAATTTTTCAAATGAGCTAGGTTGAATTCCTGTATGTTATTCTGTTCTCTCGTAAACAACAAAACGGTAGTCATACAAGTTTTTGTCGTCCTTGATACCCGGCGTCTCACTGACTATAGTCCAGCCGCTCCAATCCAGCTCAGGAAACGTCGTATCGCCTTCAAAAGTCTCCTCAATTCGAGTCACAATCAGTCGATCCGCATGTGGCCAAAACAGTGAATAAATCTCCGCTCCGCCAATGACCATTAGCTCTTCTTGCTGTGCAAGTTGGAGCCCCTCCTCCAGTGTATAGATCACTTCTGCACCTTCCGCCTGATAGCTCTCATCTCGAGTCAAAACGACGTTGCGGCGGTTTGGTAGGCTTCTCCCGCCAAAGGATTCCCACGTCTTGCGTCCCATGAGTACTGTTTTATTAATCGTCTGCTCTTTGAAGAAGGCCATATCTCTGGGAAGGCGCCAAGGAAGACTGTTATCCCGACCAATCACACCATTTTGTGCCATAGCCCATATCATCGAAATGCTCATCTTTCCACCTCCTCTAATCAGATGGCGACAGGCGCCTTAATCCCTGGATGATGCTCGTAATTCTCAAAAACAAAATCCTCGTAAGTGTAATCAAAAATGGATTCAGGCTTGCGCAGAATTTTCAACTGTGGCAAGGGATAAGGATCACGCTCCAACTGCGTATGCACTTGTTGTATATGGTTTGAATAAATATGCACATCGCCACCTGACCAAATAAACTCTCCAGGCTCCAAACCACACTGCTGTGCAACCATATGCGTCAGCAATGCATAACTAGCGATGTTGAACGGCAGTCCAAGGAAGGTATCCACTGAACGCATCGTCAGCATACAGGATAGCTTTCCTCCAGCTACGTAGAATTGAAATACAAAATGACATGGCGGCAACTTCATCGATTCAATTTCAGCCACATTCCAAGCACTGACGATATGTCGACGTGAATCCGGATTGTTTTTGATAGCTTCAATGACATTCGCAATTTGATCAATATGTTGTCCGTCCGTTGTTTCCCATGCGCGCCATTGCGATCCATATACAGGTCCCAGATTCCCCTGTTCATCTGCCCATTCATCCCAAATGCTAACTCCGTTCTCCTTGAGATAAGCAATATTGGTATCACCTCGCAAAAACCATAACAGCTCATGTATAACGGATTTCAAATGTACTCTTTTAGTGGTCACTAACGGGAAGCCCTTGGCCAGATCAAAACGAAGTTGCCTTCCGAAAACAGATAATGTTCCCGTTCCTGTCCGATCCTCTTTTTTTACCCCGTTCTCTAAAATATCCTCCAGCAATTCCAAGTAGTTGCGCACGTTGTTTCTCTCCTTTGAGCATGAATAAAAAAACAGCATCGTCCATTTTTAATTTTGAAAACTCTCGATCTACACCATTAATCTATATTTAGTTTATCATGTAGGGTACTTTTTTGACCATGTACTGTGTGAATTTTCATGATAGTCCAATAATCTTAAAGTTTGAAAAAAAGAGACAAAGAGCGCACATATAGCGCTCCTTGCCTCTTTTTTCATGTATGAATCCAAAAACAAGATAATGAAATGGAATTAGCGACGTGGCGCCAATGCGTGGATCGGATGACCCATTACGACTTCTGCTGCTTCCATCACAAGTTCGCCCAGTGTAGGGTGAGCATGGATAGTCAGGGAGATATCTTCAAGTGTAGCACCCATTTCAATCGCCAGACCCAGCTCAGCAATCAGGTTGGAAGCTTCCAGACCTACGATTTGCGTACCCAGTACCAGACCTGTATCTGCGTCAGCTACGATTTTCACAAAGCCTTCAGCAGCGTTCAGGGAAACAGCACGACCGTTTGCTCCGTAAGAGAACTTACCAACTTTGACATTGTAACCTTTTTCTTTAGCTTGTGTCTCTGTGTAGCCTACGCTAGAGCATTCTGGATCTGTGAACACAACAGCCGGAATACATTTGTAGTCTACAACAGATGGTTGGCCGGCAATTACTTCAGCAGCTACTTTACCTTCGTAAGAAGCTTTGTGAGCCAGAGCAAGACCAGGAACAATATCACCGATTGCGAAGATGTGAGGAATGCTTGTGCGTCCTTGGTGGTCAACTTTCACCATTCCGCGGTCATCCAGTTCTACACCGATCAAATCCAGACCCAGTTCACCGTCTGTATTTGGACGACGTCCAACAGTTACAAGCAGGTACTCAGCAGTTACTTCTTTGCTTTCACCGTTAACAGAGAATTTCACTGTTACATCTTTATCAGTTTGTTCCGCACTTTCCGCTTTAGCGCCAGTGAAGATTTCGATACCTGTTTTCTTCATGCTTTTCGAAACGATGGAAGTCATATCTTTATCGAAGCCAGGAAGAACAGTATCCATACCTTCAATGATCGTTACTTTGGAACCGAATTTGGAATACATTTGTCCAAGCTCTGCACCAATGTATCCACCACCGATAACGATCAGGCTTTTCGGAATTTCAGGCAGGTTCAATGCTTCAGTAGAAGACAGAATGCGTCCGCCAAACGGGAATGGCTTCAATTCGATAGGACGGGAGCCTGTTGCGATAATCGCATTTTTAAAACGGTAACGTGGTGATTCATGTTCGTTGAATACACGCGCTTCGTTTTCGTTGATGAACATACACTCACCGTTGAAAACTTCGACTTTGTTGCCTTTGAGCAAGCCGCTTACGCCACCAGTCATTTTCTTAACAACACCGTTTTTGAATTCTTGCGTTTTAGCAAAATCTACTTTTACATTTTCAGCCGTAATACCGAAAGTTTCGCCATGTTTAGCTGCTTCGTATTGATGAGCTGCAGAGATCAAAGCTTTGGATGGAATACATCCACGGTTCAGACAGACACCGCCCAGCTCAGATTTATCAACGATCAATACGCTTTGTCCCAATTGTGCGGCACGGATGGCAGCTACATAACCGCCAGGACCCGCACCGATAACCAATGTGTCAATATCCAGAGAAGCGTCTCCTACTACCATTGATTACACCTCCATTACAAGCAGCTCAGGGTTAGCGAGCAGCTGTTTGATATAGTTCATGAAGTTTTGAGCAGTTGCACCGTCAATAATACGGTGGTCAAAGCTCAGGGAAAGAGCCATTACTGGAGCGGCAACAATTTCACCGTTTTTCACGACTGCTTTTTCACTGATGCGGCCAGTACCCAAAATTGCAACTTCAGGGAAGTTGATGATTGGAGTAAAGAACATACCGCCTGCGGAACCAATGTTCGTGATGGAAATCGTGCTTCCTCTCATTTCATTGGCAGCCAATTTACCATCACGACCGCGTACAGCCAGATCACGAATGGAATCAGCAATCATCCAGATACTTTTACGATCAGCATCTTTGATAACAGGAACGATCAAGCCGTTGTCTGTATCTGTAGCGATACCGATGTTGTAGTATTTTTTGTAGACAATTTCGTTAGCTTCTTCGTCGATCGAGGCATTCAGAGCCGGGAATTGACGGGAAGCAGCAACCAAAGCTTTTACGATGAACGGCAGGTAAGTTACTTTTGTGCCTTTCTTCTCTGCAATTGGCTTGATACGAGTACGGAAAGCAACCAGCTCAGTTACATCCACTTCATCCATAATTGTAACGTGTGGAGCCGTGTAAGCCGACTTAACCATAGCATTGGAAATTGCTTTACGGATACCTTTAAATGGTACGCGTTCTTCCTCAGCACGCGGATCTGCAGCTGGTGCGGATGGTGCTGCAGCTTTCGCTTCTTTTTTAGCTGGCTCTTGCGCTTTTGCAGCTTCTTTCGCTGCTGGTGCAGCCGCTTGGCCTCCGCCATTTTTGAAAGCTTCTACATCTTCTTTAGTGATTTTACCGTTTTTGCCGGAGCCACTCACTTGAGCGATGTTAACACCTTGCTCACGTGCAAATTTACGGACGCTAGGTGTAGCCAGCACGTCTCTGTTCGAAGCAGCAGGTGTTGCACCTGGTTGAGTGTTCGCTCCACCTTTTGCAGCATCCTCTTCTTGTTTAACAGCAGCTGGTGCTTCTTCTTGCTCAGGAAGTTCACCCTCAGCAGCGATGACAGCCACAACTTGACCTACGTTAAAGATGTCTCCGTCTTTGGCAAACACTTCTTGAACCGTACCATTAACCGGACATGGAACTTCAACTACAGCCTTGTCGTTTTGTACTTCCATGATGATATCATCATCAGTTACTTTGTCGCCGGGTTTGATGTGCATCTTGATGATTTCACCTTCGTGCAGACCTTCACCCAGCTCTGGGAATTTATATTCAAATCTAGCTGCACCTGCAGCTCCGCCTTGTGCAGCAGCAACTGGCTCAGGGCTAGCAGCTGGTGCTTCCGGTGCATCTTCTTGTTCAGGAAGTTCACCTTCTGCGTCGATGACAGCTACAACTTGACCTACGTTAAAGATGTCTCCGTCTTTGGCAAATACTTCTTGAACCGTACCATTAACCGGACATGGAACTTCAACTACAGCCTTGTCGTTTTGTACTTCCATGATGATATCATCATCAGTTACTTTGTCGCCGGGCTTGATGTGCATCTTGATGATTTCGCCTTCGTGAAGACCTTCACCCAGCTCCGGGAATTTATATTCAAATTTTGCCACGTTTAAAACCTCCCAAATTTACGGTGTGCTTTAATTAAAATTCCATTACTTTATTAACCGCATCAATGATACGTGTTGGCGTTGGCAACCAAGTATCTTCAATTTGAGCGAATGGATAAACGGTATCCGGACCTGCTACACGCAGAACTGGTGCTTCCAGATGCAGGATTGCTTTTTCGTTAATTTGTGCAATAACTTCAGCAGCAACACCGGCACTCTTTTGCGCTTCTTGAACAACGATCGCACGATTGGTTTTTTGAACAGAAGCAACAATGGTATCAATGTCAATCGGACTGATTGTACGTAAATCAATGATTTCCACTTTAATACCTTTAGTTTTTTCCAGTTCTTCAGCAGCCTTAACTGAAGTGTGTACCATCATACCGTAAGTAATAATCGTTACATCAGAACCTTCACGAACTACATTAGCCTTGCCCAGTTCAACAGTGTAATCATTCTCAGGAACTTCAGCACGGAATGCATGGTACAGGTTCAAATGCTCCATGAAAAATACTGGATCGTTATCGCGAATAGACGCGATCATAAGACCTTTTGCATCGTAAGGGTTGGAAGGAACAACAACCTTAATACCTGGTGTTTGAGTCAAAAGACCTTCCAAAGAATCTGTATGCAGCTCGGCTGCCTTAACACCGCCACCAAAAGGTGTACGGAATACGATTGGAGAATTGTAACGTCCACCGGAACGGTAACGCATACGGGATGCTTGAATTGCCATTTGATCGAGTGCTTCAAAGATAAAGCCTACGAACTGGATTTCAGCTACAGGGCGGAATCCTTGGATACCCAGACCGACAGCAAGACCCCCGATTGCGGATTCCGCCAGCGGAGTATCGAATACACGTTCTTCGCCAAATTCTTTTTGCAAACCTTCTGTAGCGCGGAATACGCCACCTACATGACCTACGTCTTCACCGAAAAGCAGGACGTTAGGGTCGCGTTTCAACTCTACGCGCAGTGCGTCACGAATCGCTTCTTTCATGTTCATTTGTGCCATTTGCTTCATTTCCTCCTTAAACATTGACAGATCAATTTCAGTTCAGGTCAATCGAAAAGCAGACCGGATCGGGTTGCCGCCCGGTCTCTTTCAAGTTCAATTATTTAAAATCAGCTTTTTGTTCTTCCAAATGCTTAGGCGTAGTTTCGAACATGCTATCGATCAGGCCAGGAATTGTCATTTTTTCTGTTTTCTCGGCTTTTTTGATCTCTTCGTTCACTTTTGCCTTAGCTTCTTCTTTTACGCGAGCTGTATCTTCTTCAGTCCAAAGACCTTTTTTCTCAAGATATTTCGCAAAGCGGGCAATTGGATCTTTTGCATTCCATTCGCCTTCTTCTTCTTTAGAACGATATTTCGTCGCATCATCAGAAAGGGAATGCGGACGGAAACGGTAAGTAACGGCTTCAATCAATGTTGCGCCTTCGCCATTACGTCCACGCTCTGCAGCTTCTTGAACGGCTTTAATAACTGCAAGCACGTCCATACCATCAATTTTAACACCTTTAATACCAGCAGCTACTGCTTTATGAGCGATCGAAAGAGCAGCTGTTTGTTTTGAGAATGGCGTTGTGATCGCGTAACCATTATTTTGCACAAAGAAAATAACTGGCAACTTATACACACCAGCATAGTTCAGACCTTCGTAGAAATCACCTTCGGAAGAACCGCCGTCGCCTGTATATGTAATGACGACTTGTTTTTGTTTTTTCAGTTTGTAGCCCATTGCAATACCCATAGCGTGCAGAATTTGCGCACCAATGATAATTTGCGGCATCAATACGTTAACGCCGTCCGGAATTTGACCACCGTGTTGATGACCACGGGAATACAAGAAAGCTTGATATAATGGCAGGCCATGCCAAACGAGTTGCGGAATATCTCGGTAGCCTGGTGCAATAAAGTCTTCTTTTTGGAGCGCAAATTCACTACCAACCATTGTTGCTTCTTGTCCGGATACCGGAGCGTAGAAGCCGAGACGTCCTTGACGGCCCAAGTTAACAGCACGGTCATCCCAAGTACGTGTAAATACCATACGATACATAATTTCTTTCAATTGATCATCTGTAAGTTTAGGCAATTTATCTTTATTGATAATTTCACCATCCGGAGAAAGCACGGACAGAGCCTCAACTTCCTCTGTGTAAACTTCATAAGGAACCTTGCTCATTTTCTTCACCTCAACAAAAAAATTTGAATATCAAGTTCCGCTGTTATAGGATTATTATACACCTGTTATATCGCTCGCGTCAAAGATTTAGTTATTTTTTTTGAGTTTGCCACATTTTTGTGTATGTAACAGGGTGTGTTTTTTACTATAACAGCTTAGTACATGATTGAAATTTTAAACATCTATTGCAATCAGGGTAATCTTAACTTATTGTGATCCTTAATGCAAAATAATACCCAAGAAAGGTGACGAAAAATGACGGATTCTAGGTATTTAAAACGAACTATCCTTAAAGACGAAGTAGACAGCCGCTTACTTGGCGAAACCCGAATTCTTCGGATTTATTTGCCGCCCGGCTATAATGAAATATTGAGCTACCCGGTCGTCTACTGTCAGGATGGAGAGGAATTCTTCAACTTTGGACGCATTGCAACACACGCCAACCGTCTCATACTGGATGAAGGCGTGGAACCCTTCATTATTGTAGGTGTAGAAGTGAACACCAAAATCAGAACTCAGGAGTACGCTCCCTTCGGCAATCGTTTTGAGGCATACACTGCCTGTTTTGCAGAAGAGATTATTCCCTATGTGGAACAAAAGTATCCTATAAGAAAAGATGCAGCTTCCCGCATTCTTGCTGGAGATTCACTGGGAGGCAGTGTGTCTTTGCATTTGACGCTATTGTATCCTGAGCTGTTTAATCGTATTATCAGCCTCTCAGGTGCCTACTATGAAGCTTCGCAAGAAATTATTGCCCGTGAGAAAGAACTGTCGCATCTAAATGTTTGGATGACAGTTGGCCTTCAGGAAGATGCTTTTGAGAGTGATACCGGCATTTACAACTTTGTAGAGCTGAACCGTCAATGCGCAGATTTACTGCGCGAGCGGAACGCCGAAGTTTCTTACCGTGAAAAGGATGGCAAACATTTATGGGGCTTTTGGCAAAACGAGTTGCCTGACGCGCTAATGTATTTTTTGGATCGTGCCTGAGTAAAAAACATCCCAGCATGATGAGGAATGGAGCATTGACCTAGAAGGTCATAAGGCTCCTTCCTCTTTTTTATGATTTGGTTGCGCTTTCAAAAATGTATAACGAAAAACGGCAACGATTGCCGTCATCTGTCGTTCACATTATAGCTTTTCTTCTATGATCTTGTCCAGCAAGGCTTCGCATCCCGCGTCCAATAATCGATAGGTCTCTTCAAAATTTCCGGTAAAATATGGGTCGGGTACTTCTCTTAACTTTTCTTGGGGAAGCAAATCCATGAATTTTAGAATATCAGCATCAGCTCCACCTGCAAGTTTACGCATATTTCGTTCATTAGAGTCATCCATGCACACAATATAATCAAACGCGTCAAAATCACGATCCGTTATTTGCCGTGCCTGTATGCCTTGTTCGCTGATTCCGTGCAGTTTAAGCTGCTTTAGCGTTCCCTCATGCGGAGGATTTCCAATGTGCCAATCGCCTGTTCCAGCCGAGTCCACCCGGATTTCTGCGTCTAATCCCCGTTCCTTTGCCTTATGTCTCAGTATTGCCTCCCCCATGGGAGAGCGGCAAATATTGCCCAAACACACAAACAAAACGTTAGTCATTTCGTTCCCCTTCCTATTCACGTCACACTTCTTTTTTCTGTTCCATTGTAGCCAGGTCCTCCAAAATTGTGCAAGCCATATTTATCGCGGTATACTTAAAATGATCGTATATATGGGACCGTATACAGAAAGAAAGGATGTTGGATATGACGAAAAAACGAGCCATTGTATTTTCAGGCGGTCGTCTTAATGAAGAAGATTTACAACAAATACAACCCGATGATCTTATTATAGGTGCAGATAAAGGTGCCCTGTTCCTGATAGAACACGGTATTACGCCTCATGTCTCTGTAGGAGATTTTGATTCGATTACTTCAGAGGAACAAGAAAGGGTAAAATCAGCAAGCCAACGTATGCTTGCGTGTGATCCAGTACTTAAGGACCTAACAGATACAGAACTCGCTTTAGAAATCGCTATGGACGAACAAGCAGATCATGTACTCATGCTCGGTGTGACTGGTACTCGGATGGACCACACATTAGCCAATGTTCAAATATTAGTACGGGCCATGCAGCATCATATTAGTTGCGCTATCATGGACGCACATAATTATATCGAGCTGACCGGATCAACGCTCGAGATCCAGCCTATGGGCTATACATATACATCGCTGATTCCAATGACCGCCGAAGTAACAGGTATACAACTGGAAGGATTTATGTATCCACTTCATAATGCAACCCTTAAAATGGGACAATCACGTGGTGTCAGCAATAAGCTAACGGCTGCAAAAGGTACAATTTCTATTAAAAGCGGTCTACTACTCGTTATTCAAAGCAAGGATTAATTATGACATTGTTGTAACTATTTCAAAAGTTGTTCACCCACCCAAAACCCTTGATTAACAAGGGTTTTTCCGTTTTCACAGGTTCTAGAATCATTTTATTTTTTACAAATTGTAATTTTTAATCGTTTTTTAATAATTACGACGTAAGCCTTGTCCCTCAAGCATTTGAGAGTAGTTTTCCAACTATTAGGTGGCTTCAAAACTGTTATACTCAACGCTGTCAGTTAGTTAGCAACTCAGCAAATTATTGCACAAATCAATTTTTGGAGGTATTTACAACATGAATATGCATAAAATCATAAAAAAGGTAATTATCGCAGGAGTCGCTGCCACGATCGGCTTTGGTACTTTTGCCATTGAGGGAACAAATACAGCACAAGCTGCTACTGCTACTACTACCGTAGGTCAAAAAGTAATTAACTACGGCAAAAAATATATGGGTACTCCTTATAAGTTTGGAGCTTCCACAAGCACCACACGCAATTTTGACTGTTCTTCTTTCATGAAGCACATATTCAAGAAATACGGAGTCGATTTGCCGCGTACTTCTGTTCAACAATCTAAAGTCGGACATGCCGTATCCAAGGCCAATTTGAAAAAAGGGGACTTAGTGTTCTTTTCAAGCGGTAGCCGTGCCACAGGACGTAACATTACTCACGTAGCAGTATATATGGGCGGAGGTAAAATTTTACACACTTACGGCGGACCTGGGGTGACCATCTCTGATTTAAACTCTGGCAACTGGAAAAGAACATACATTAAAGCACGTCGCGTGCTGTAATGTAACACTCATTTGAAATAGGTAAGCCGGGACGAACAGTTCCGGCTTTTTTTATATAACTTATGCTATTTTGCTTCGGTTGGCGTTCTGAGTGAATAGCCAATACCTCGTTCCGTTCGAATCATTTTAAACTTTTGTCCTCTATCTACTTTAACCCTTAAATGCCTGATGTACACATCTACTACGTTCGTATCAGCGATATAATCATGTTTCCAAACATCTTTTAAAATTTGCTGCCTGCTGCAAACTTGGTTAAGATGTATTGCCAGATGTAGCAAAAGATCGAATTCTTTCGGAGTTAATTCCAGTTTTCGCTCCCCTCTGCTCACCATTCTGCTTGCAGTGTCTATATGTATATCCCCCGCTTCGATTGCCCTTTTCACATCACGTTCAACACCAAAAATTCGTAATAAATTAGCCACTCTAGCCTGAAGAACTCTAGGATAAAAGGGCACTACCATTACATCATGAGCTCCTTGTTCAAAGCAGGAAACCATATGTGCCTCTTCATCTGATGAAATCATTGCAAGTATCGGGACATGAGGATGGTTCTGCTGCAAAATGCGAATCAAGCCTTGAGTGCCCGCCTGTTCATCTTTAATGTTTAGGAGTAGCAAACTTACAGGATGCTGAGCTATATAAGAGCGTACATCCGACGTATTACGAACATGAACCACCTGATAACCTGCCTGCTCCAATGGACGAACGAATACAGCGGACGCTTCATTTTCATCCACAAGTACAATTAACGGGCTCATCTTTTTCACCCACCTGGTTTGGACATCGCATTACATATTGGATACGAACAAGTTTGTTATAAGCCATTAAACATATTTGTATTAGTGTAACAAAAAAGCAGAAAATCATTCTCTGAAGAATGGCTTTCTGCTTTAAGGTTTATGGTTTTTAACCCAAATAACGATGATATAGACTTCTTGCTTTGGCCACGTCCTTTGTCCCATGGATCAGCGCTCTGCCATCTGCAAAAACCACCAAGCGATGCTCTCCCACACTAAAGGAAACCAGATACGAATTCCACTCTACGTTTCCCTCGCCTAATGCTGCAAATCTATCTGCTATCTCTGCGAGATTCAGATATATCCGGTTGGCAGGTCTTATTTGAACGGTATCCCTACCGCACAAAACATCTGTTTTCTGCCGATGAGAGGTCGATAAATAGGGATACGTCGGTTGGCTACCGCAAGAAGGACAATTCGACTTTTTGAGACGATCCACTGCTATTGCTACATATTCATTTTTCCACAAATCAAACGAAAGCAATTTTCCTCTCAAGTCCTCGGGATATCCACCAAGAAGTTTGAAAGCTTCTGTAGTCTGATTAGCGGTGACCATTTGTACTGCCTGCGGAATAATGCCGGCTGTATCACATGTTTCTCCTCCAAACGGTACAGTTCCCATCAGACAGTGTAGACAAGGTGTTTGACCCGGTAAAAAAGTGTAAGTTACACCGTAGCTACCCACACATCCTCCATAAATCCAAGGAATATGATGCTTGAGAGCCATGTCGTTCATAAGAAGCCGAGTATCGAAGTTATCGGTTGCATCCATCATGAGATCCACCCCCTGGATCAACTCTTCCAGCTCTTCTACCCCAACATCCAAAACATGTGCATGGATGACTGTTTGCGAATTAATATCCTTTAATCTTCGCTGGGCCGCTATTGCTTTGGGACACCTTTGCGCTGCATCACTTTCCTGAAAAAGCTGCTGGCGCTGCAAATTGCTCCATTCCACATAATCCCGGTCTACGAGACTTACCGTACCTACGCCTCCACGAACTAGCGTTTCTGCAATGCCTGTACCCAGCGCTCCAACACCTATGATTAGTACGTGAGAAGAAGCAAGCCGACGTTGGCCTGCAGGCCCAAAGGGTGCAAACCTTTCCTGTCTGGAATAACGATCAATTTGTGGTGTTCCAGCACCGGATTTTTCAGATATCCTCATCCTTGAACCATGCCTTCTGTTGGGCTGCTCGCTGAAGCATATCGTTTTACAGGTATCATCCCTGCCTCAAAACCATATCTGCCTGCACGCACAGCCAGCTTCATGGCCTCAGCCATTTTCACAGGGTTCTTCGCTCCCGCCACAGCTGTATTTAGCAGAACACCATCTGCTCCCAACTGCATCGCCATTGCTGCGTCACCAGGTGAGCGAATACCTGCATCGACGATAACCGGAACTTCTGCTTGCTCAATAATTAACTCTAATGAAAACGGATTGAGCAAACCATGTCCTGTACCAATCGGTGAGGCACCAGGCATAATGGCATGTACTCCAAGCTCTTGCAGCCTCTTTGCTAGTATCACATCATCCGATATGTAGGGCAGTACGACAAAGCCTTCCTCTAGCAGTTTTTCACTAGCCTTCAACGTTTCAAAAGGGTCAGGCAACAGCGTTTTGCTATCCCCAATGACTTCCACCTTAATCATGTCGCACAAGCCAGAGGCTTTTGCCAACTTGGCAATACGGATTGCCTCTTCTGCTGTTGTTGCTCCTGCTGTGTTGGGAAGAAGTGTATACCGGCTCAAATCTAGCGTATCAAGAAAATGTTGCTTATCCCGTTCCTCCAAATTCAGTCTGCGCACAGCGAACGTTAATATTTCCGTCTCAGCAGCCTCTACAGCCTGGGATTGGATATTCAGATCCGAAAATTTCCCTGTTCCCAGCAACAGCCTTGAGGTAAAAGATGCTTTTCCAATGGTTAACATGATCAACCGCCTCCTACAAAATGTACGATTTCTAGGCAATCTCCATCCTTAAGTACCGTCTCATGATGATCTTCACGGGTCAATATATGCCGATTCAGCTCTACCACTACGGTTTTCACCTTTAAATCAAGTTCATGCAGCAATTGATCCACATGAGTGATTCGATTAGAAATGGTCATGTTCTGTCCGTTAATGATCAGCTTCATAAGCTTTCCTCCTTGAGGAGTTCAGAAGAAAATTTGCTTATTCCAAGTCCAGCCGCATCAGCCCCTTTAAGCATAGCTGCCATCGCTCGCCCAGTCGCATCACTAAGCAAGACACCGTTACGATAATGCCCGACTGCAGCATAGACGCCCTCTACTCCAGGAACAGGGCCAATGAAAGGACGCTCCGCAGCTGCCTGTGGACGTAAGCCCGCCCAAGCACGTATAAAAGAAGCTTCTTGTACACGCGGCAACCAGGCAGATGCACGTGCTAACAGTCCTTTTAAGCCTCCTACGGTCACCTCTTTGTCATATTGATGTGGAAGACTCGTAGCCCCAATCCAAAGCTCGTTATTCTGTTTAGGCACGAGGTAAACATCGTCGGCATAAATGGTATAATCCAACGGATGGTCCTTCAAGGAGACTGCTACCACTTCACCCTTGACTGGATAAAGAGGATAATCAAATCCAATTTGTACTAGCAATTTCAAGCTGTCCAAGCCTGCGGCAATCACGACCTGATCGCAGGAAAAAAATCCACTATCCGTTCGCACACCGCAAACTCGGCCGTCCTGTATGATCAGTTCCTCGGCATGAGTTCCAGACCATATTGTTGCTCCCAGCACCGCAGCTGCCCCTGCATAAGCACGGCAAAGCTGAACAGGGGCCACTTGTGTCTCCTTTGATCGGTATATAGCCCCAATTACTTGATCTGCCAAGCCCGGAATCCGTCGAGCCAATTCCCTGGCATCCCACCAAATAGGGCTATCATCCTCTCGGATATTCGCAGCATTCCAGCGCCTTTGGCCCTCTGTTTCTGAACGAAAAGGGGTCACAAAACCTTCGGTACGAAAATCCACTGAAATACCCGATAAACGCTCCAAATCACAGACAAGGTCAGGGAATGCATCTCGACTTGCGCGAGCAAATCGTGCCAGCTCAAGGTCTGAGAACTCTTCACTTTCCGCTGCCAGCATTCCCGCCGCTGCTCCTGATGCTCCCTCACCGGGGATACATCGTTCCAGCATAATTGTACTTCGTCCCTCCTTAGCCACATGATAAGCAATGGCACTGCCGATCACACCCCCGCCTATGACCAAGCATTCTGCGTGTCCTATTGCTTTTTTCTCTGTATGTGTCTTTGACATATGTTCCGTGTCTCCTCTCCGGTGAGCATTCTGCTTTCCCTTCGTCTCGTTTTCTTGCTACAGGTCGTGAACTACAAGATCTACCATTCGCCTATATTCCATCGCTGCTGCAACGGGTGACTCTGCTTCCCATATACCAGACATCACCGCAATTCCGCTTGCTCCGGCATGATAGAGCTCTGGAACATGATGAGGTTGTATGCCTCCCAACGCTATCACCGGAATGGCCGACAATCTGCAAATGCGTTCAAGCTGTGCTACACCCCGCGGTACAAGACCGGCCTTACAATAGGTCTCATATACATGACCAAATAGTACATAGTCTGCTCCCCCCTGCTCAGCGGTCTGCACCTCCTCCAAGGAATGTACAGACACTCCACAGCGTGTACCCACTGGAAGCAGACTTTTCGCATCCATCACAGATAACCCATTAGCAGGTAGCTGGACAGCTCTTGCCAAGGTAAGTAAAGCTACGTCCATACGGTCATTTACTACAATTTGCTGCAAAGGAACTTCCTGCTCGATCATGCTACGAGTCAAAGAAAGCAAAGCAGAGGCACCCTTCTGTTTCGAACGTGCGTGTACATAATGAATATAAGGACAAATAGCGGCAGCCACTTTGGGTACATCCACACAGGAGACACTTTCCATCGTAATTACGTGTAATTCGATCTCATTTTCACCTCACTTGGACTAAAAAATATAAAATAATCGTATAAGCTGAACTATATTGTTGCAGCTCCCTATTGGGTAATATCATACGGAGCCAGCCACATGTAACAGCAATAATGAAAGGAGATCATTTGTAAATCCGTCTACGGAAGCTCGAACAAATGAAGATGAACGAAACGCAAAAAGCCACTTCCCAGAGGAAGTGGCTTGACAAACGTTCAAAATCGAACGGACTATTATATCCGTAAACGTATATCGTTCCCTGTGCAAACAAAAGTAAAGAGCTACTACCTTGTTTGTACAGTACTCACTTCCCTACGCTGGCATAACCCAGATCAGGTACAAAGGGTCCGAAATCCATTTATTTCGTCTCAGCCGCATGGGCGGCTCCCCTAGTGTAACTATTTTATTGTATCAGCTAAAGATAGCTTAGCATATTTTCCTAATTCTGCAAACCCCACCTTGTGTTAAATCTGTCAGAACTGGATTTTAGTTAACTTTACTAGACCACTCTTCTACATTCCACGTTTTGGTTACCCAATCCTCGTAAAAGTCCGGTTCGTGGGATACAAGCAATACGGTCCCTTTGTATTCCTTCAAAGCGCGTTTGAGTTCATCCTTTGCTTTGACATCCAAGTGGTTGGTAGGCTCATCAAACAGTACCCAGTTGCTCTCACGCATTAACAGTTTACAAAGGCGGACTTTAGCCTGTTCTCCACCACTAAGCGCAGACAAAGGCCGGGTGATATGCTCATTCTTCAAACCACAGCGCGCCAAATGCGCTCGTACTTCATGCTGATTCAAATGCGGAAATTCATTCCATACATCGTCAATCGGTGTAATTTTCTCCGCCTTTACTTCCTGTTCAAAATAAGCAGGCTGCAAGAAATCCCCTTGATAGGTTTTTCCGCTGATTGGAGGTATTTTCCCAAGAATGGTTTTGAGCAACGTAGACTTACCAACACCATTACAGCCAACAATTGCGATCTTTTCGCCACGTTCGATCGTCATGGACATTTTAGGCAAAAGAGCATGAGTGTAGCCAATTTCAAAATCAATACCCTCAAAAACCGTTTTCCCGCTCGCACGGGCTTCTTTGAACTGAAAGGTTGGCTTTGCAGCTTCTTCAGGCTTATCAATACGTTCGATCCGATCAAGCTGCTTTTCACGGCTTTTTGCACGGCCTGATGTAGATGCGCGCGCTTTATTGCGCTGAATAAAATCTTCCTGTTTCTTAATATATTCCTGCTGCTTCTCATATGCATCAATATGCTGTGCTTTGTTCAGATCCGCCATTTCAAGAAACTTTTCATAGTTAGCTGAATAGCGGGTCATCTTAGCAAATTCAAGATGGTAGATTACATTAACGACTTGGTTCATAAATTCAGTATCATGTGAGATGAGGATAAAAGCATAGGGATAATCCTTCAAATATCGCGTAAGCCATTCTATATGCTCCACATCCAAATAGTTGGTAGGCTCATCCAGCAGCAATACATTCGGCTTTTCCAACAGCAACTTAGCAAGAAGCACCTTTGTCCGTTGCCCACCACTAAGTGCTGCTACATCCCGATCCAGTCCGATGGCAGAGAGACCTAATCCATTCGCCATTTCTTCAACCTTCACATCAATGAGGTAAAAATCCCCCATATCCAATTGCTCTTGAATTTCTCCCATCTGTTCCAGCAAGACTTCCAACTCTTCGGGAGAAGCCTCTCCCATTTTGTCTGTAATTTGCATCATTTCCTTTTCTAGTTCCAACAAAGGAAGAAAAGCGTCTTTTAATACATCACGTACTGTTTTGCCCGGCGTCAGCTTGGTGTGCTGATCCAGATAGCCATAACGTACACGTGGAGTCCATTCCACTTTGCCTTCATCTTTAAGCAATTTTCCAGTCAGAATGTTCATGAGTGTCGATTTACCAACACCATTAGCTCCTACCAATCCTACACGTTCCCCCGCAAGTAATCGAAAGGAAACATTTTTAAATAATGCACGGTCCCCAAAGTTGTGGGATACATTTTCTACAGTCAATAAACTCATAAGCTGTTTTTGGCTCCTTATTGTCATCGGCACTGCCGAGTGTTCTTATTTCATCAATCTTTCGTTTCTTTCAAAGCTTTATTGTAGCACATTCGGCACCCTTATCGGAACATTGAAAACAGCGAATTTTAAGGTTTTCAGATGGAGTGGCCTAAAAAAAGAAAACCAGCTAATGTTAGTCAAGGGGTCCACCAACATTTTAACGAAAATATACGCTAAGGACATGGCTTATTTTTTTGCCCTCATTGCCCTTATTAATCCGGATTTGAAAGTAGTAGAAATCGACATCGGCCAACTTGATATTGGTCAACTCGCTTCCCAAAAGTCGGTAAATAGCAACGTATTGACAATCAATATGTCTTGAAGGTTTTTCGCTTGCTAAATCATATCGAATTAGCGCTTAATCTCCTCTTCGGTAGGTACATAAGGAGTTTCTTTGCTTCTTTTGGCAATTTAAGCTTCAAGCTTAGTTCTAAAATGTTGGAACAGCGTTGAAGTTAGTATACATAAGCTTACAATTCCAAATAATGAATACCTTAATAATTGATAAGTTCTAATAACAATTAAAAAACAGAACTCTATGTAGACAGTCCTCATGAGTATCGAAGGAATAATAAAATGGAGAAAATGTAATTATCCCGGCCTGGGTTCCGGACCGGGAAGAAATAAAATATAATTGGATTTATTTATCTTTCAGCAGACATGGCAATTTCTTTTGATTCATGAACTGTTCCAAATGGATGCTCAGGCGGTGCATAGATAACGTATATCTTAAGGGGCATATTTCCTGTATTAATTACATTGTGCCATTTTCCAGCAGGTATCATAATTGCATAGCCATCATAGGCCATCACTTGAAAATCTAATTGGTCTTTCCTATCCCCCATTTGAACAAGTCCCTGACCTTCTTCAATACGTATGAATTGATCAGTTGTTGGATGAGCTTCTAAACCGATATCATCGCCAACATTAATGCTCATCAGAGTCACTTGTAAATGTTTTCCTGTCCATATAGCGGTACGATAATTTTTGTTTTGTTTTGCAGCCTGGTCCATATTCACTACAAATGGACTTTGTCCATAATCTCTTAATATTGTCTTTTCATAGAGATTACTGTCGTTATTATACCAATTGTAGTATTGAGGATCATAACTCCGATAATTGTAATTACAGCTGTTATACATAGGAATATGCCATGGAAAGTGATGGCATGATTTATGGTACATACTCATTCTCCTTTATTTGATTCAGTGTTTACTTATCATATGCGGCTGCCTATATAAAGGACTAAAAAACCTTCAACAATAGGCAAAAGCCTAATTGATGCCAAGACAAAAATATTCACAAGCGTTTTCGTCCTTCACTTCAAAAGACGTTATTACTTAAAGTTACATTTAATACCATATACTCCCAATTGGTGTCATCTTCTTCGGAACTCCCCCGGTAAGTCGAGTATTAAATTCCATTTATTTGACTCACTCTTTAAAAAAGCAGTGACCATAAAGGCAAAAGACTAGGCTGGCACTGCTTCTATGGTGCTATCGGCTTGGCTTGGAGATTCGTCTATTTCTCTGCCCATTTCAAAACAAAGTTCTTCCCGGCTAACGTCATATTAACCTCCTATTAAAACAGGCCAACCTTTTGGTTGACCTAATAATACGAAACCCACCCCGGAGGGTGATTATTTTAAGCTGTTATGATATTGGTACTCAAAATAACCAGCAGCTGCCGCAGATTTTTCATCCGTAAAACGCTCAGTCGCTTGAAAAGGGGTTGGATATGAATCTCTATAAAAATATTTCATTCCAGTACCCGGTTCTATGCCACCAATAATAGATTGCTTTCGGACGACTCTTCCACCACCAAACCCATAGTTATTGTAATACCTGTCTCCAACTGGAATACCTTGGATAAACGCGATCATACCCACATCATCTATTGTGTTATACCACTCCTCTTGTGAAATGAGTGGTAGGGTGAACGTATAGGAAATGCCATTCCGTGCTGCTTTTTCGTTATGGACATTAATCAGTCGAGCCAGATCTTCCTGAATGGTGCGAACAATGGTGGAACGGCGTATTTGCTCAAAGGTTAATGAATTGTTCAGTAACGAAATGGGGGTCTGACCCTCAAGCTCTTTTTGAACCCCCTCCACCCATCTGTGATTCTGCGCATCATAGGCATGTAGATAATTATCCAGGGTGAATCCCACACTATTGCCTGCGGAATCAACATAGGCATAAGGCTTTTTTTCGCTCCACTTGGGGCCTATAACCGCTTGTCCATACGCATCTTTATAGGATGATGAAGCGAACGTATAATAACCATCATAATCCAGTATCACAATAGCTGGTATGTAATTCAATAACGCACGTTGTGCTGCTGTATCCCCATCAGTGCCCATATTAAGGAAGAAAGTGTGCAAGAACGTGGCCAGCGCTTCTTCTTTATCTACACGAAAAAACTTATCTGATCCATATCCGGCCTCGCGTTCCTGACGTTCATTCTGTGAGAGCACAACACCTGCATCCTGAACTGCGGTACGGAGAGCAGACGTATATTTCATTTCTAGCTGCTGTACTTCACGCTGATTCTGCACTCGTAAATCACTAACCACACCAAAGGGCAAAAAGAGTAGGATAAATATAACTGCAAAATCAGTAATCTTCATTCAAAACCATGCCCCCGTAAGAAGCTGAAACTGCCGGCTTATCGTTATCTATTCCACCCAGAAGCCATGATTTGTATAAATCCGCAGGAGTCCGATTCGTATTATATAATCGTACTGTAAAATAATCACCGGCCATCAAGGTATACCGACGTATCTGTTCCGACTTGGGCTGCGAATGATCAGGAAACAGTACAGGTAAGATTTGCGGGTTATAGTAACTATCGTATACAACTTCATAATTACCCAGAAAACTGTCTGGCTTCGCCGCATCTGCATAATTCGGTACATATTTTTTGTGCATATGCTCCAAATCAACTTCGTACGTATTGCCTGTCAGCTCCAGATCACGTATAAAATCGTTATACATCGTCGGTGTAATGTAACCTTTGGTTCTTACCATATCAACAAAATGTACAGTCGAATGATATGTATTTAACCCGGATATATCATCCTGCCGTTCAGCAGCTTGAGCTGCGGGTACGATGTACAAAAGTAATACAGCTAGCAGTGCTCCCAACAGCTTAGATATTGTTTGAACCACTTCAGTCCTCCCCCAATTTCTCAAAACGTACAGATGTTATGTCTCCATTCCCATTACGCTGTGAGTACATGGCATATATAGAGGAAGCATCCAAGGTAGATACATCAGGCTCAAACGGTTCAGAATATACATCGTACTCTGAACCGTCAACTTGAACCGAAATCCCCTCCTGCAAGTTCAAGCGAATGGTCTGAATGACTTGAGTCCCTTTAATCCGTTGCGGTGTCTCCACCCCTATAGTACGGGAGATCCGTCCCTCAGATTGCTCCTCCTGCTGCGACCTTAATTCCAGTGCGCTATCCAGTTGACTGGACAAGTTTGCTGCTGCTGCACATGCGGTTACAAATAGAATAACTGACACACCAAGCCGCAGCATACTTGAAGCGTGATCAGACATACTCACGACTCCCTTATAACTATTATTCTTGCTGTACTACTTAAGACTGGGTAAACAACAACCCACGTACCACGTTAGATTTGTCTTTAACGATTTCAGCCTTGAATTTACCACTTGGATTTACATATTCATTCTCCTTTTCATTCAGTGTATTCGCGATCTTTCCCGTCTTATCGTTGCCGCCATTCACAGCGCCATACTGCTCACTGTCTGGACTAACGTTCAGAGCATTTCCGTACCACTGTCCTGACATATTTTTTCCAGTTTTAATCTGAATACCAAACTGGTCCTTTCCCTGAAACTTCCGCAGCGCATTGGTTACCTGGGAGCCGCTAATCGTTGTGCCGTCGTATACCGTAAAAGAGGCTTGAGACAATTCGGTCTGGATATCGGCGAAATTGTTTTGTGCCGTTTTAGTGGCTTCCTGAGCTGAGATAAACAGTATAACTACAATCGTAATTAGTGCGATGGTCAAAAAAATCCCAGCGGCTACCTTTAATGCCGTTGATGCATTATTCATCTTTTTCTCTCCTCAACTTGTAATATTGGTTAAGCATTATTGAACTTACTTACTGAATTTTTTGTATTTGCTCATAATAGCTATCCATTTGAACAAAGCTCATTCCAATCAGTGGAATTACCAAATATAAAAAGATAAGACCATACATTGGGGCAAAACCAATCATCCTCCCCCAGATCGCCTTGCTGTCTATTATTTTTTCATACTCCTGTTTTCTTTGTTCAAAATAGTAGGACATATGGGATTCCAAATCATCAAATGCCTCCCTAATGGTAATTTTACCCAAAGATAAATGGAGCTTGTCCACCAGACGTTGAAATTCCGGCAAAGGTGCTTCTTCTTTCAACAAATCGAGAGCCGCCTCTGGCCCATGTTCATAATGAAGCAGACATTTTTGCAGAGGTCTTTTGAAGATTACTGAAAATCTATTCAGCCACTCCAATATTTCCTCGACAGACATTCTTTCCATAACCCGTAAAATGGAAATAACCGTTTGAAACTGATAGACCTCATGCTTCATGTCCAAATGACGCATTTTCCGTTGCAAATATAATAAAAGTATGGGCATTTGGTAGGCTACATACCCTGCAATTATACTAATCAGTACTTCCCACCACTTTATATATTCTTCATTCCAATCTTTCAGTTTTTGGAGAATTCGATGAGTATTCCTTGATAGCTGCTCGGGAGTAGCTGTGCCATTAGCATAATGTTCTAAAGAAGCGTACGTTCGCTCGTATGTGCTGTCCGCTTTCATGTTCAACATTTGCATGATTTTACGGTCAATCTCACTCTGCTTCAAAGCTTCCTTTTCCTCTGTCGGACTTAAACGTCCAAACATTCGCCCCGATTGTACTGGCGCGTGAAGGATATGCGTTTTTTCAGCTCCATGTAAAACAAATATAGTACTAATACTAAGCACTAATCCTAAGATAAAAAGAGCAATTCTGCGTATGTAGAGCCACTCGAGCTTTACCTCCGCACCACTTTCCTTTAAGAGTCGGGTTATCTGGAAATAAGATGACATATGCTGCCGAGGAATTAGAGATTCCACCATATTACGAATGATGGGCATACGATATAACCTCTGCTCCCACACCCTCCGCCCTTTCCCCGCACGATATCCTGTCTCGTCGGACTGTTGCAGTTTCTGTAACAGAAAGTAGGATAGGATGATAACAATGTAAACGGTCAATTTTGTGATATAACCCAATTTCCCCTGATAAAACTCATCCATGGATGGAAAGCTGGATCTCGCCCATCTCTCGATTGGGGTAGTAAAGAAAACAGGGGCCAGAGCGATCAGGTTTAAACTTTTTAGCAGGTAGTCCAGTTTATTTCTCCTCAGCAACTCCAACTGGATTTCGCGTGCAAGACTGCTTAGCCCCTTTAAATAAATGGAACCACCATCCTCAACCCGATCACCAAACTCCATGACCATATACGAGATACCAGCAAAGGCTTTTAAAAACCGATTTGGAGCTGATTCATAATATCTTTCGAGGGCCTCGTGGGGATCCGCATCTGTCAGCGCCTCATGGATGAGCCGTGCATGTCTTCCAGCCTCTGCCTCTGCTAAATCGGCTGCTTCGGATATGGCTTCTTCCACCATACCGTGCTGATGATAGTGATGACGTACATTGGCGAACAATTCGATCATTTGCCCAAGTAGCCTTTTTTCCATTTGGCTAGTGGTCACGTCTATAATAAGGCTGTTGATTACCACTCCGCATAAAACGGCCAATACAGCAAACTCTATTCCTGGTTTCATCATCAACAGCACAACGCCGCTGCAAGCAAAAGCCCCCCAAATGAACAGTATCATCTTCATGGTCTGCAGACGAAGCTTATACTCATCGTATGCATGCTGACCAGCTAGTCGCTTACGAACACTTGTGATGTATCCAGCTGTGATAGGGACCCTCATAAACAGCGTATACAATTTATGCATTAAAGTTTGAAGTTCCCGTTGAAGTACCGCTTTTCCCTTTCGTGCTTCCTGTACAGAATGAATTCTACCTCTGCGAACTGCATAGCTCTTATGCTTATGCAACCCATACAAAGCTGTATATAGAACTGCAAATCCCCCACCTGATATAAGCAAAACCCACAATAAAATTTCTTTAAGACTCATAGTCTTCCTCCCAATAACGGGTCAAAAAACTGCGGAAATCTGCCGCATCGTTTGCATTCATCTGCTCACACATTTCTTCTACACTTTTAGCTGTTAAGGGCTCCATTGGTATATAGCTTCCATTTCGATATTCCATAACATGGCGATAGCTATAGCTCGATGAAGCGTTGGGACCTACATTCGTATGCTCCTCTGAATTACGCGGTACACATTCGGTGATCCGTTCGATATAACGCCGCCCTTGCGCATCACACTTGAGATGAACATCAAAGTTAATGACATGCACTACCTGTTCTTCAGCAATACCTTCATGCTGAAATACTCCTGTTTTGAGCAGTGAATTACGAAGTGAAAATACAAGATCACGAAATGTTTTAGCATGGTGAGTAAAAATAGTGAACAAACTAGCAACCTGCGACATTTGAATCATCCAAGCAGCTACTTCATCACTCGCTACTTCGCCTAGAATATTAACGGTTCCATCTGTTTTTTTCTGCAAGTCAAGACCTTGTTGCCCTGAAATATGATCTGTTTCTCGAAAAGTAAGAATATTACGGCGACTGTAAATGCTGCGTAGATGCAGTTCAAAGGCCATTTCCTGAACGCGAAGCGTATACGAAGCGTAAATATGCTTGACCATCGCCATTAACAATGTTGTCTTACCTGAACCCTGCGCACCTGTAATTGCAGTAATCCGACTGCCTTTCATTAGATATGATAGTAGCTGGATTGGAACATCAGCGTTTTGTCCCCTAATTAACTGTTCGAGCGAAGCGCTTTGAATATCAAATTTACGAACAAAGAAAGCCCATGATTCAGAGAAAGGCGGGCGCACTACTACTACCCGTGATCCATCCTTCATCTCATTGACCTTATAACCATTCGCTTCAGAAAGCTGTCCTGGGTAATTGTATTTGTAAATATTTTGACATACCCTTTTAAGCTCCCGTTCCGATCCAAAGGAGAGGAATGAAAGGTGGATAGTTTTACCTTTGTAGAAAATCCATACACTCTCATATCCATTCGTTATGGGCGCAGAGGTTTGTTCAAATGCATACCTATCTGAAGGCCACTGTGGTGATGAAGAAATACTCCCTTCCGGCACACCACTTACACCCCCACTTACACCATCGATCCTCTGGTCACGAATATCATCAATGACAGAAAAACCTTTGTAATGTTGATAAATCCGCTGCACAATAATATCCACTTTCTCCATAAAGGAAAGGGGACGGTATTCACAGTCATAGATATAGCGGATATCCTCTGTCGTTACGAAATAGCTTCCATCCTCTTCACCTTGCTGTGAATACCTCATTTCGGCTAAGTCATAAGTATCCAGCAAACGTGATAGTGCATCCGCGCCAAATTTCTGCTGATATTGGTAAAAAATAATTTCGAATTGATCTTGTGTGCTAAACAACTCAGGTCTGGAGAATGGCATAACAGTATCGGCGATTTTCTCGTTCAATCCGTAACCGTTAATCAGAAGCTCACTCATCAGATTTTTAACAAAACGTTTATCTCCACTGCTGCCATTGGCACAGTCCTTTAACGCCCTTCGTAGTTCTGCCCTTTGATGGATACGCCGCCTATATTCCTCTTCATGTAATCCGGCATCCGCCATCTGGCTATGACTTAGTTCATGAAGCGCATTTTTGATATACTCTATCAATGTTTCGAATGTGGCATCTTCGCTCTTTGGTTCTACCCGAAGAGCTGAATGTTGCGAGTGAAGATTTCCTCGATATTTAAAAATAATCAGTACGATGCACAGTAGCACAATGCAGGTAATAATTAATCCGTTGATCATATGAGCGGACAGCATTAAGCGCCCCTCTCCAAAGCCTTGAGCCGAAGATCGGACTCTGCCGCCTCCAGAATAGCTTTGCTAATCTGCCGTATGCTCTGCGCCCATCCTACAGACATAAAAGGCTTACGTTGCTGCTCTTTTCCACTTCGCACCTCGCGTTGCACATGACCAATCACATCCCTGCGGTTCCATGCATCCATAAAGTCGGTGCTGTAAGGGACTGTAAGCAAAGTACCCTTGTAGCCATATCTCCTGCGGATATTCGCTTCATTCGCTTGTGAATGCACATCATATTTTCCAAGGACAACTAATATGGGTAATGACGAATATGTGGATAATGGAGACACAGATTCAAAATAAGCGTCCAACTCACGCATATTCTGAGTGAGCGAAAGAACGGCCAGTTTGGCTTGTGCACATGCTTCATGCTGTACAGCCCCCCAGCCTACTCCACTCCCTGCATCAATCAACGTTAAATCATAATATTGATTTGCTGTATCAATTACCACTTTTACAAGATCAGGGGAAAGTAGCGGCGGTGCAGCTCCAAAACCAGAGGTTCCCTCAAGTACATCCAGAGTGTGTTCTAGTACAGGTGTCGTATAGTTACGAATATTTTCTCTAGACAGCGTCCCTCTCAGAACTAAACGTGAAACAGCATCCCAGCCCCCTTCCTGAATCTGTAGACTTGGATCGTCCATGCCATACTCCTGTATAGGAAATCCTGATTCAATACCGGTATGCCTACGGCCCAAATGAGTCAACAAAAGTCTTCCTCTATATAAATTACCTATGGTAATTGCTATTGCTGCCGCTAATGAGCTACTTCCACTCGCTCCCTTAGTGGGGCTCCAAAACAAAATGGTGCTCATGCTCTCCTCCTTTCCGCACGCTTTAGCGCACGACGACTTTCTTTTATCTCCCAACTCATCCATTCTCCAATACAACGGCACAATTCTCTCTTATATATTCTGGATAGAGGTTTTAACAGAAGCTGTTTTTTATGCTCATTTTCTAGCTTTAGAGCAAGCTGTCCTTCATCCCATGGCAGTACATACGGCTCTGGTTGCCATAAGGCAGGAAAGCGATTCATGTATTCCCACAAATACGCCTCCTCCACACCGCAATCCACTGCCTGTATAAATAGCTTGTGAAATACAAGATCTTTGGGAAATCCAGGTTGGCCAAACAAATGCTCAAGCCAATTCTGTCCGCTGTGCATTAGCATGTGGCTATAATCACTGACCCAAACCCGGAGTTCCGAAATTTTCCAAACGGAAATTGGACAAAAATCAGGTAGCTCTACATCCAAAATAACAATGTCATAAGTCTGTTCTGCCTTTTGATCAGCCAGCATACCGATATGCAGATCTTCCCATGCTGTAAATCCAATCGCCACATCGAATCCACAAAACTGTGTAATGGGTAGTGGTTTATCGAGCATTCCTATGCTGTACCGATATTGTCCCCGCAGTGTAGCGTCCACAAGCAGTACCTGTTGGCCTGAAGCTGCCAATACGCTGCTGATGTATAATAAAGTATCGCTTTTGTCACAAAGACCGGCAAATATCCATGTTTTCATACTTCCGTTCCTTTTCTCTCATTTATTTGGCATACGGATCAGAGCTACCACCCTGCGTTAGAATCTTCGTTTGTTCTTCGTGGTCCTGTTCCTCACTCCCTGTATCATCAATTCCACTTACTGCATCTTCAATAGTTGTGCCTGCATGCTGAGCTGCAACCTCCTCACTTAGACCTTTTTCCACAGGTGTTGAAATCACATTGTTTGATGAATTAATTGCATTTTCTAGAGAATTTCGTAGCTGCTTGGACAGTATTTGTTCAGCAACACGGACTAAATTCGGATCACTATTCATTAACGCTAACACCTGTGCATTAGGCGGATAGGTCTGTATGGCCTTGGGCTGAAATTGGGGATCTACATATGTCAGAGCATAGATGGATGCTTTATGCAGATAGGCATCTACAATAGCACTCGAAAGGGATAGTATTTCCTGCTCATTCATAGTAACCCATACGGTTGGGCCTTCTAGCCGAGAAATCTTCTTTTTGGATAATAGAATGTAATCCTGACCTGTTGGAAATTGAATGCGAATATCTACCTCGTCCCCTGGCTTCAGGCTGCTGGGCAGTACCACCACTTTTAACTCACGGTTGCGTAGATCCTTAGGTGTGGGTTCATCAGCAGTAATCATAGCTGATGTAAGCACAGCTCCTTTTTTTAGTTCTATCTTAGCTGTAGTGCGAGAAACTTCACTTTTATTTGTCAACAAATTAGACGGGGCTTGAGAACCAGGAACCTTAATTCCCTTCAAATCATTAGATGTAATCTGCTCGCCTGGTGAAATGTCACGAACAACCGCCCAGCCTGTTTTCGCAGTCCGTTGCTCTTGTTCATACAGTTTCCATTTCTGCTCTGCCTCCACCTTTGCCTGCTTCCTGATCTCACTCATTTGATGGATATTCACCATAAGGTAGCCCACAAAGATCATGCCTACAATACCCGCGCCAACACAACCTGCATATAGTTTTTGTTTGCTGCTTTTTCTTAGCTTGGACACACAGCTTCTCCCCTACCTCTTTAGATATATACCTGCCTATTTAGTGCTGTTGTTTAAGGAATCTGAAACGTCTTTTCCGAGTGTCTGTAATGACTCCACGAAAAAGCTCGTCCAATACCTGATCCATTTCATCATCCCGTTCGAAAGGATCTGAATGGAACGGCAGCGCAAATACTTTATCGTGATCTAGCTCCTTTCGTAACCTGCGGACAGCCCCCGAGGGTGCCAATGGCAAGCAGTAATTCCATTTGTGTTGCGGATGACGCTGAAGAGATCGGGCTAGACCCGTTATATCCTGAACTCTCCATTCGGCCCCTGAGCCGACAACTAGCGGATAATCGGCTCTCAAAAATTCTTCCAGTCGTTCATTGTCCTGCCCATTCCCCAAGTCCAGTACGATAAATCTGTAGGATCCGCCCAGCAAGGAAATGACATCTGCACGAGATGTTTGCCGCCAATAATGAACTCCATCGACTTCAAAACGCCGACTTGAACTTGCTTGTCCAACAGGTATGCCTTCCACGACTTCTTGCAGTCGGGCAAATGCCTTAGCTGTACTATGCAGCTCAACCAAGGCTACGGAGTGGGTCTTTCGAGCCAAGTAGTGGCTCACTGCAATTGCTGTGTGTGTAGCACCGGAGCCGGAAGACACACCCAACACTGCCACTACCCTTGTTCCAGCATAATCCGACGAAGCATTACTAACAGATTTCCCTGGTTGAGCAGACTGAAAATTAGCACTGCGCCTCAGTTCTCCAATGACCTCCTCAGCAGACTGAAATCGTTCCTCAGGATGATGCCGCAGCAGCTTTCGAATTATCGGAATCAAATGTCGAGGCAATTCCCCGCGAATATACCCTTCAACTCCTGCTGTCCACTCGCTATATTTACCACCTGTACATAGATACAATAGTAACGCCCCTAGACTGTACAGGTCCGAGCGAGCATCCGTCTGTCCTGTTCCATATTGCTCTGGGGCAGCAAAGCCCACTGTGCCCAGCTTTATCGTATCCTGATCCAGCTCGGACTTATAGCTCCTCGCTATCCCAAAATCGATCAGTTTAAATTCCATTTCCGGTGTCAGCATAATATTCGCCGGCTTGAGGTCCCGATAAATGACTGGCAATTGGCGGGTATGCAAATAATCAAGTACATCCAGTACCTGCAGAGCGAATGGAATGATTTGCTCCTGTGGAATACAGCCTTGGTATCCCCTCATGTATGCTTCCAGTGTAATTCCTTCGATGTAGTCCATAACCAGATATACCGCACCAGATGGAGGATATTCAAAAAAATCAACAATCCTCGGTAAACGTGGATGGCTTAGCGAAATCAACATTTCGGCTTCCGTCCGTACAATCTTCATTATTTTTGGGTCGGCAATCGACTCCTTCACTGCCCAATGCTTGCCCGGCAGCTTTAAATCTTCGGCCATGAACACGCGGCTCATGCCTCCCGAACCTAACGTACGAATAATTCGGTAACGTTCACCGACAATTGACCCGAACTCTAATTGTGATGGTTGATTCATCATTCTCTTACCTCCCTTCTACAAGCAGACAACGCAAAAAAGGGAAAGCCACCGCAAAATGAAGTCTTCATAATGACATGAAAACAATTTCGCGGGATGCTTTCCCTTGATTTAATACAAATATTTTTTAAAGGAACAATTTGGATTTATTATATAGCACACTGCATCTATTGTAAAGAATTATTTTCCATACTTGATCATATACAGGGTAATCTCATCTCGGTTATGGAAAAGCTGTTTGGCTCGCTGAATCTGCATGCCGGACTCCTCAAAGGAAGCAATCACATCATGAATAAGCGCCAAGGGCTTTTTATGCATTAGCTTGACTGTTACGATAGCCGTACCACCACTCCGCAAACTATACAGTAAATCAGTAACGAGCCTTGCCATCTGTTTTGGACTCCAACTCATATCACAAACCAGCAGATCGAACGAATTCTCTTTAAATTTGACTTCACTTGCATTTTTACGCAAAAATGTCAGATTTGCGTACTTCATCAGCGAGGGCTCCATCTTGGCCGGATCAACCGCTGTAACTTTCAGTCCACGCTCCAGCAAGAAGGAAGTCCATCCACCCGGTGCTGCCCCAATATCCAGTCCCTGATGGAAAGCGCTAAAATCAATGCCGAACGTTGCTTCTGCTTCCAGTAGCTTGAATTTGGCACGCGAGATCTGTCCGTCTTCCTTCTGAAAACGAACTGCACCTCCGCTCCAATCTGATAGGTTGTCCTGAGGATGTGATACGCCTGCGTACCACGTATCTGTATCTGCAAAAACGGACACAATAACATCGGCGCCATGTACTACCAATTCCATAGGTAGATCACTTAATTGTTCACTCAAAGCCAGCTTGAGCGCACCTGCGCTTTCAGCCCAACTGCTATTAGATCCTTTGCGTACTTGCAAAGAAACACGTTGATCTATCAATTCCCTGCGGTTACGGATAAATGCAACCAGACGCTCTTGCACTTGAACCAGATCCGTACCTTCCTCCTGAAAATGAACAGGAAACAAGTGACGCAGAAACATCGGTGGCTGGCCTGTAATCGTCTTCACTGCCTCATTTTCTTGCGCAGGTAATGTTGCTAGAAAAATTTCACCAGGTAGAAGCATCGTGCTTTTCACAGAGCCAAATAATCTTCTAAGCTCCTCCTGAGCATAGGGTGCAAAACCATGGTTGGCCGTACAAACAAATCTCGATGTCGACAAAGTGGACTCACTCTGTTCATCTGTATTCACGTATAGTTCCTCCAAAATAACGTTACCCTCCAGCGCACACCCGGATCCAGGGACGTTCTCCATCCCATTCCAGCTCAACTGGAACTTCATAAGTGTGCATAATCAATTCTTTCGTTAAAACTTCTTTTTTCAATCCAGCAGCTGCGACCTTGCCATCCCGAATCAACGCAACATGCGTAAAGAGAGGGACAATCTCCTCAATGTGATGAGTTACATAGATCACTGATAAGTCTCGCTTGCGAAGCCGATCAATCTCGACCAACATCTTTTCCCGTTCAAATAAATCCAATCCGGCACAAGGCTCGTCCATTATCAGTAGGCGAGGTTCAGCCATCAGCGAGCGGGCCAGCATTACCTTTTTACGTTCTCCTTGAGATAAGGTACCTAACGGGTGATGAATCAGATCGCCTAAATTCATACCCTCCAAAAGAGATACGGCTTTTTCTTTTGCCTCCGTCGGAATCTCCTGATAAAAACGCAAAAAAGCATACGCACCTGTAGCTACTACTTCCCAAACGGGATCTTTTAGCGCCAGCTTTTCCAGTAATGTCTGGCTAATGTATCCGATCTGCTTGCGAACTTCCCGCACATCACATTGACCATACGTTTGCCCAAGCACCTCAATCGTACCACGACTTGGAAACATATACCCTGTCATCATTTCCAACAATGTTGTTTTGCCGGAACCATTTCGACCCAGAATAGCCCAATGTTCACCTTCTCGTATTTCTAGGCTTACATCGTCCAAGATACGTCTTTCTTCCCGCTGTAATGTAATGTTCTTCATGGATATCATTCCATCACGCTCCTTATCCTGCTCAGCAAGTGTTCTACAGATTCCATTTTGTAGATGATTTCAGGATTTTTGTTTTCACCATTATATATAAGAAGCGCGGGGACACTGGAAATCCGATACTCCTGAACCAGTTCAGGAATATAGTTAATGTTGCTCTGCACCACTGCTCCTTCGGGGAGCAAATGCTCTGCTACCTCTAACATTCTACGGGCAGCCGCGCATGTTCCGCACATGGGAGTGTATACAAACAAAGCCAGCTTGCATCCCTCCCATATGGCACGGCGTGCTTCTTTTTGTCCGATCTCTTTCATCGCTTAGACTCGTTTATGATCTCTTGCATACGCACCTCAGGAATCGGCCCGTTATGCACAGTGACTCCCTCCGGCTTATTCACATAAAGCAGTTCATACATGGCTCGGCGCCCCTGCGGACTGGAGGAATGCAAGTAAATTTCACGCGGATATAACTGTTTACTTGCAATAGCAGCAGCTACATCCTTTCCCGTCGGTTGACCCGGACCCAAATCATAATCTAACGATAGTATCGAAATTGGGTATTCATGAAGCAGAAGCAGACACTCATCCGCGTCCCTTGCCAGCTTAAAACCTGGAGGACAAGGTCGATAATCGTCCATAAACAAATACACCAACTTCTCCTCCTTCTTCCCAAAAAAGTAAGCTTACATAAGCCTCTAAGATAACTATTATTTATTTAAAATAATTTACTCCCAGCTTTGAATCATTCGAATGTCCTCCTGATGTGTCCCATCAGGTCCCGCCTCACTCTCCAAAACGACGGGAATACCTCTTACAGCTTCTTGTTCTGTTATCCAGCGCATGCCTTCAATACCAATGTAACCTTGCCCTACGCGCGCATGTCTGTCTTTTTTAGAGCCGTACGGGTGTTTGGAATCATTCAAATGAACTCCGTACAGCGCTGACCAATAACCGAGACGGTCCCCTTTTTCAAACAAAGCCTCGTCCACTCCACCGTTCCACAATCCTGCTGCATACGCATGACAAGTATCCAGGCAAAATCCGATGCTGCCAGGATCTCGACACAATTGGCGAATTTGGACCATTTCCTCGAGCGTGGTTCCCATGGGACCGTGATCCCCAGCCTGATTCTCAATTAATATTTTAGCATTTCCCTGCCAGCCTTCCAGCACATCATTCAGACAGTTAATAATATTATGATAGCCCTCCAGCGGGTCAGACGAATGCATATGCCCAAAATGAACAACTATCCCCTTCGATCCACAGGCTTCAGCAATATCCAAATCGTTGCGTAATGAAGCAACCATCAGCTCATAAAGTTCCTGACCGCGTTCGCGACCATGAGCTGGATTAACAGGATAGGGCGAATGAGCAATAGATTGAAGCTGGTGCTCTGAACAGTAATCTTTACAAGCAGCAGCATCTATGGAGTTCCATTCCTTCAGCTTGAGACTACGAGGATTTTTCGGAAAATATTGAAATGAACGTCCTCCCTGCTCTCGTGCACGTATAGCAGCTTTGGAAAAGCCACCCCGCGTACTCACGTGAGAGCCGATAAGCAATTTAGGCATCATGCTGCTGCACCGGGCAATAAAATGCTTTTTTCCCCGCCAGCTCGACTCTTACAATTTTCCCACCGCTTGGAGATTCTTCTCCTTCACGGTCATATACTCGACACTGATGATCAAAGCCACCTGTGAGCGTGTCTCCCTCCATTAGAGGCATTTCCATATAACCGCCCTCCGCAGTAGCTTCACGAAGTACGGATTGAGTAGCATGATATAGCTTTTCCACTTTTTCTGGAGACTGTACAATGTTTTGCACCTTGGAACCCGGTGTAAATCCGGCGATATATGCAATTTCGTCTGAATAGCAATTGCCAATCCCCGAAAAAACCTGCTGGTTTACCAGTGTTGTTTTCAAAATTCCCCGTCGTCCTTTTAGACGTGCTGTAAAATTTTCCAATGTCATACGACGGTCTAACGGATCAGGTCCCAGGTCTGACAAAGCTTCATCTGTTTCTTTAGCCGTCAGCAAGTGCAGATAACCTAAGCGCAGTCCGATAAAATAAAGCTTCGCTCCGCTAAAATCCAATTCGATCTGAACCGTACGGTCTGGACGTTGCTCCTCCGTTCCCAGATACAACAATCCTCCCAACATGAGATGAAGCACAAGCCGTTTACCCGTATTTAAATGAAAAATCAAATGCTTGCCCCGACGCTCTAAATATACAACGGTCGCACCTAGCAATTGCTTCTTAAAGGTTTCCACTTCAGTATTAATGGACTTTTCACGGCTAACCGCCACTCCAGTAATTGGAATGTCCAAAATTTGTTTTGATAATAAGATTCTGTAGTTTTCCATTTCAGGAAGTTCCGGCATATCAACATCTTTCCTTTCGTAGCTCATAGCTTTGAATTCTCATATATTTCTAAGTCATATCCTTTTATGATTTCAGCTCTTTTTGCATCCATTCCTGCAGTTCGTCTAAACTTTCAAACATCAGGTCAGGTTTTACTCCAACGGCACGAATATGTTCATCCATATTAGCGCGAGTCGTCACACCCGTCAGAATCAGAGCTGTTTTACAACCTGCTGCTGCACCTGCCGCAATATCTGTAAGCATATTATCGCCCACAACCAGAGCTTCATCCGCTCTAATGCTCAAGCGATTTAGTGCATAATTCATTAGCACGCTTGAAGGCTTGCCGATGACGACCGGTTTGACCTGTGAAGCAGCTTCAATGGCAGCTCCAATGGTACCTGCACCTGGTGTAAGCCCGTCATGCGAAGGCAATTGTAGATCCGGATTTGTCAAAATAAATGTAGCTCCCTCACGAATCCAACGCATGGCAGCTGCCAGCGTTTCATATGTAAATTGACGATCTATCCCCTGTACCACATAATCAGGATGATTCTGAACAAGCTGCAAGCCAGCCCCTGTGAGTGCCTCGCGTAATCCCGTTTCACCAATACAATATACATGAGCTCCAGGGCTTTGCTGTGCAACATATTGTGCAGCTGCTAACGCTGAAGTATATACTTCATGACTAGCTGCTTCAATTCCCATACCAATCAAATGCTCGGCCACCGATTCGGGTGTGCGTGAAGCATTGTTGGTGACATATGCATAAGGTATATGCTCTGAACGCAATCGCGAAATGAACAGATCCGCACCCTTGATCATCCGATTTCCATGATAAAGTGTTCCATCCAGATCAATAAGTAACGATTTTATCGCAATCCCCTCCCCCGCTTCATTTCATACATCATAACATTGAAAATAATAATTCACCCCATGAATGGTATTCTCCTTTTTATTTAACCACCTGAATGACTTAGGGCATTAAATAATCGGTCATTTCCATTCCTCTCATCTATCTTAAGTCAAAAATGCTTATGAAGTCCATGTATTGCTGGTAAACCATCCAAAATAGCGTCATCCCTCGCTAAAAGCCGTCGCTTCCACATAGCATAAGATCATTTCTTCGTCGAATCTCATCGAAGATGCTACGTCTTCAAAGGAAATTCCCTGTATTTCCTGGGCGTACTCAAGCAACTAAATCCTTTAAATTCGATATATAGAAGCTCCAATATGACATGCCTCCATATGTGGTAGAACAATTTCGTTCATCCCATACTAATGCCCGTCTCACCTCTTGTCGCATCCTGCGCTTTCCCGGAAAATAATTTCTAGGAAAAAGAAAAGCACCGGAGCAAGCCCCGGCACCTATGCACATATCTTCTCTCCAATCATTTATTGACCGATATCAGGTACCGGTAACAACACATGCTGCTCCGCAAGCAATGAATTGGGGAATAGGCTTCGCGCTTCCTCCAGCAAAGGCTGAAGCTGCTCTTGATCTTTATACCTAGAACTAAAATGCGTCATAATTAACTGCCCTGCGCCTGCGGCTTTGGCAGCTTCCGCTGCCTGAAGCGCCGTACTATGATGATACTCGTACGCCGTATCCGCCAGATCATGCAGAAATGTGGCTTCATGAACGACGACAGTTGCATCTCGTGCCAGCACTACTGTATTCGGACAAGGTCTCGTGTCACCTAAAATAGTGACGATCCGCCCTTTTTTAGGTGAACCCAATACATCCTGAGGATGCAGAATAACTCCACCCTCTACATCCACACTTTCTCCACGCTTTAATTTACCGTACACTGGGCCAGGCTTGATCCCGTATCGCTCCAACAGTTCTTGGTTAAGCTTACCGGGCTTATCCATCTCTACAATTCGGTAGCCATAACTGTCGATCCGATGATCCAACAAAGCTGATTCCACCCGAAATTGACCGTCATCGAACAGAACCCCGCCCGTATGCTCCACAATATGTAGCGGGTAATTGATACGAGATTGGCTGATCCCTAAAGATAGCTCAATATATTGCTGAAGACCAGGCGGTCCATATACCGTCAGAGGTGCCGTACCTCCCTGATATGCCCTGCTCGACAAAAGACCCGGCAGACCAAAAAGATGATCCCCATGCAAATGAGTGATAAATATTTTTTCAAGTCTGCTCAGCTTGAGCGGCGAACGCAACACTTCCTGTTGAGTGCCTTCACCGCAGTCAAACAACCACATGCTTCTTCGTTCCTCCAGTAAACGAAGAGCAATGGACGTTACATTTCGCTGAATTGTAGGTACCCCTGCATTTGTACCGAGAAAATATAATTCCATGACATTTACCTTCTTCCTGCTGACCAGCAAAAAACCTCCGAAGCTCGGAGGGTTTTTGCTATCCCATCTGATAAAGGTGTTAAACCTTTTCGACGTTAAAATACTGCGCCTGAGGGTGGCTGAACACCATGGCTGATACTGAAGCCTCCGGTTCCATCATAAACCCTTCCGTTAGCTCAACGCCAATGTCCTCAGGTTTTAACAATTGGAACAACGGTCCCTGATCCTCCAGATCCGGACATGCCGGATAGCCAAAGGATACCCGTATACCTTGATATCTGGCGCCGTGCCGCTGTTTCATCGTCATATCGGCAGGGTCCGGGAAACCCCAGCTATCCCTGATAATATGGTGAAGCCGTTCTGCTAACCCTTCTGCCACTTCGAGCGCTACCGCTTGAAGTGCATGTGAGCGCAGATAATCTCCGTTGTCTTTCCATTGGGTAGATAGCTTCTGAATGCCATGACCAGCGGTAACAACCATAAAACCTACATAGTCCATAACCCCTGATTCCACTGATTTCAAAAAATCAGCCAGACATAGATAAGGCTCTACCTGCTGACGTGGAAACGTAAATGTGTGCAGTACCTTGCTTACATCCGATGGATCATAGATTAGAATTTGGTTTCCTTGGGACTGAGCTGGGAAGAACCGATACATAGCACTCGCCTGAATAATTCCGTCTGTAACAGCTTCAAACATGATGCTGTCTACGGTTTCCTTCAACTGAATCGCTTTCGGATCCCCCGAAGCTAGCAGTTGCTCAACATTGCCTTTTAAGCCAAGATGATGCCCCATTAGCATCTGCATATTCACATAAGGCAGAATATAATTCAGTGGGTAGTTACGCAGTACATGGCGATCCGTATCCGGCGGGATATAGACGGGCAAATCCTGAGCAATGTTAGAACGTACAGCCCGAGTTAGCTTAGGGAGCGGCTTGACCTCCACGACCGTTGCCGCTTCCGCCTCCTGCTCAGCCTTCATGTCCTCGGCCATTTTTTTACGGGACTCAGGGTCCATAAGCTTATTGGCAATATCCAGTCCATCCATAGCATCTTTCGCATAGGCTACCAGCCCATCATACTCAGGACGAATACGATTTTTAGTAAACTTACGCGTTAAGGCAGCTCCACCAACCATTATTGGAATATCAATGTTCGCATTTTTCAAATCCTGCGCGGTTAGCACCATTTGTTGTGCCGATTTAACAAGCAAACCGGACAGGCCGATCATGTCAGCCTTTTCTTCACGATAAGCCTCAATGATGCGTTCTGGTGGTACTTTTATACCCAGATTTACAATATGGTAACCATTGTTGGATAGAATAATCTCCACCAAATTCTTACCTATATCATGCACATCACCTTTAACCGTAGCCAACAAAATTTTACCTTTTACTGAGGACTCATTCTTCTCCATGAACGGCTCTAAATAAGCCACGGATGCTTTCATTACTTCAGCGCTTTGTAGAACCTCCGCAACAATCAGTTCGTTGTTGTTAAACAAACGTCCTACTTCTTCCATCCCTTTCATTAGCGGTCCGTTAATAATCTCCAGAGAAGAATATTTAGCGAGCGCTTGCTCCAGATCCGGGATCAGTCCCTCCTTACTTCCCTCCACTACATAGGAAGCCAGCCGTTCTTCGAGCGAAAGGTTTGATATCTTCTCTTTTTTCTCCACTTTCTTGTTACGGAAAGCTGCTACAAATGCAGATAACGTATCGTCATTTGTTTTATAGATCAGGTCTTCCGCCAATTTCCGTTCATGCTCGGGGATCGATGCATAGCGTTCAAGCTTCTCCGTATTTACAATTGCATAATCCAGTCCCGCTTTGGTGCATTCGTACAAATAGACAGAATTGAGCACTTCACGACCCGCTTCCGGTAAGCCAAAGGATACGTTACTAATGCCCAATATAGTATGAACCCCAGGAAGCGCTTCTTTAATGATACGTATGCCCTCAATCGTTTCCTTAGCCGAACCGATATATTGCTCATCCCCTGTTCCTACTGGGAATACGAGCGTATCAAAAATGATATCCTCCGCTGCCAGACCGTAACGGTTCACCAACAGATCATAAGAACGCTTAGCTACCTCGAGCTTATCCTCACGCGCAATTGCCTGTCCACGTTCATCAATCGTTCCGACAACAACAGCAGCGCCGTATTTATGAATAATAGGAGCCATTTTCTCAAATTTCTCTTCACCATCCTCCAAATTAATGGAGTTAATAATTGCCTTACCTTGCGAATATTGAAGTGCTTTATCAATAACTTTAATATCCGTGGTATCAATCACCAATGGTACTTTCACCTTGTTTACAACCAGTTTCAAGAACGCTTCCATATCTATCATTTCATCACGGTCCGGATCTTGCACACAAATATCAATGACATGTGCTCCGCTTTTTACCTGAGCGCGCGCAATTTCAGACGCCTCTTCATATTTGCCTTCCACGATCAAACGCTTGAATTTCCGGGAACCCAGAACGTTTGTTCGCTCACCAACCATATACGGACGATTATCCTGTTCAATATATACTGGCTCAATGCCTGATACGGCAGGAGGATGATGACCTACGAGCTGACGAGGCTCAAACTGCGCCATACTTTCACTCATTACTCTTATATGCTCTGGAGTAGTACCGCAACAGCCTCCCGCAATATTCAACCAGCCTTTTTCAGCGAAAGCAGCCATTTTACGAGCTAATGAATCCGGCGATTCATGGTATTGACCATTTTCATCGGGCAAGCCCGCATTTGGATAACAGCTAATAGCTGCAGAGGACATTTCAGACAAAGAACGAATATGATCACGCATAAACTCTGGACCTGTAGCACAATTCAGTCCAATCGAGATTGGATGTAAATGTTCGAGTGATATGCAGAAGGATTCGATGTTTTGTCCGGCCAACGTTGTTCCCATCGGCTCAATCGTGCCAGAAATCATTAATGGAAGCTCAATCCCTGTCTGCTCAAAAGCCTGACGAATTCCAATGCTACCTGCCTTAACGTTAAGCGTATCCTGTGAGGTCTCCAACAGAAGAACATCTACCCCACCTTCAATAAGCGCCAAAGCCTGCTCCTGATAGCTTTCAATCAGCTCTACAAATGTAACACCGCCTGTGACAGACAAGGTTTTTGTAGTTGGACCCATAGCTCCTACAACAAAACGAGGCTTGTCCGCAGTGCTGTACTTATCCACCGCGTTACGCGCCAGTTTGGCCGCCACCAGATTAATTTCACGGGCACGTTCTGGTATATCGTAATCCGCCAAAACGACGGATGTCGCTCCAAATGTATTCGTTTCAATCAGGTCTGCTCCGGCCTCCAAGTATGCTTCATGAATCCCTTGAATGACATCCGGTCTTGTTAAGACCAACATCTCGTTGCAGCCTTCTAACTCTTCCCCACCAAAATCAGCGGCAGAAAGGTCTTCCTGCTGAATCATAGTGCCCATAGCCCCATCAAGAAGGAGTATTCTTCGTTGTAACGCATCCTGCAAGCTAACTTTATCCAAAATTTCTTCACCCCCGCAAAACGTTAAATCCTAGTTTAGCAGAAACCGTATCATTTAGATAGATTGAAGTAAAAACATACGTTTTATGCAGGCTATTCTTCTTTACAAACGACTTAGCTGATCTATTTTTGTAGTATGCATCGTTATAGACGAACGTCTTTAAACTGTATCGTATTACTATAGTCGTTCCCACATAAATGCTTCAGCCTGTATTGTACAACTGGTTAAGACATGGTATTCTTTATACAACATTAATCCAAGTGGAAAAGAGGGATTTGTGCATGGCAGAAATTTTTATACGCAATACGAATGAGCGAATTAGCGGTGAAGAGCGAGTACGTGAATTTTTGGAGAGCTACCAGGTATTGTATGAACACTGGGATGCTTCCAAGCTGCCAGGGGAGCTGCAAGAAAACTTTACTTTGACAGATGATCAAAAAGCCGCTGTTCTTAAAACATTTGAACCTGAAATCAAAGATTTAGCCGCACGTCGCGGATATAAAATCTGGGACGTCATCACTTTATCTGAAGCAACGCCGAATTTGGAGGATCTGCTGGCCAAGTTCGAGCAAATTCACACCCATACCGAGGATGAAATCCGCGCCATTGTTGCTGGTAAAGGGATTTTTATCATTAAAGGCTCTGAAGAGATCGGCTATTTTAATGTAGAGCTTTCACCAGGCGACGTTATTTCTGTTCCTGAAAATACACCGCACTTCTTCACTTTAATGGAAAATCAAAAGATCGTCGCAGTCCGCTTGTTCATTGAAGAAAATGGATGGATTGCTGAACCGTTCGAAGATCCAACATTCACTACAGCATAATTACGATGTATTGTGTCAATAAGAAAACTCCCTCTGCTCTGTAGCATATCGAGCGAAGGGAGTTTTCTTTATACTTGTTTAGAAGACTGTAGATTATTTACTTTAAAGATTGAATAATTCCATGCAACTCAGACAAATGCTTGATTTGGAACTTCGGCTTGATCTCTGTAGTATTGGTTTTATCGTTCCGATTCAACCACACCGAATGTACACCAGCTGACAAAGCCCCTTGAATATCAGTCGTCAGCTTATCTCCTACCATTAAAGCTTGTCCAGGTTCAATTCCTAGAAGTCCCAAAGCATGCTGGAATATAGAAGGATCAGGCTTGCCCCGACCAAAAGAACCTGAAATGACAACATGATCAAAAAAAGGAGCCAATTCAGGAACTCCATCCAGCTTCTCCTGTTGTAGATCAGGGGAACCATTTGTCAGCAATAGCAGCTTGTATTGTCCCTTCAATTGATCCAGAATTTCAAACGTTTCTTCATATACATGTGGACGTGCACGTCTTTCTGAAGCAAATTGGGCAGCTAACTTTTCCGCCAACTCCTCATTATCTATCCCCAGTTGCTGAAGCCCTCTGCGCCATGATTCCTTACGATAAACAGGAGCCAACTGTTCCAATTGACGGAATTCAGGTTGCTCACCTGCTGTAAAATTCGCCCACAGTCCTTCAAACGGATTAATGCCAATCATTTGAGTAAAACTAAAGGTTTCATAGGATTCATACAAAGCGCGCGCTTCCTTGCGTACGGCTTCTTCCAGCGTTTTCGGATCAGCGCCTGTTTCTCGGGAGCCTGTTTGACATGCTGCATCAAATGCCTCTTCTACACTACGTTCATCCCACAGAAGGGTATCATCAAGATCAAACATTATCGCCTGAATCGTCATACGAATTATCCACTCTCTTTCCACTGTATATGTAAGCTTGTCTGTTTGGTCACGAATCAGATCATTATGTGTGCCCATATTAAGCAAGTGGCCGCACCATGTTATATGAAAAATAACATCATACGGCCTTACTTACAGAGCTACAGGCTAAATCGGTTATTTCTTATCTACCTGTATCTGATTGGATAGTGCAAATTTTTCAAGGCGCTCTGCGATGGCATCTGTATCATAGCGTCCCAGTGATTTTGTGAAAATAAAATTACCGCCCTTCCCTTTTCTTTCAACGGTAACGTAACCCTTTTCAATTTTGATGGCTTTCATGTCCCCTGCCGTCATCGGCCGTTCTCTGCCACCTTTTAACATATAAAGGGTATCTTTTCCCACTTTTAAATAAGGACGGCGAATGAAGAAGATAACAGCCAGCATCAAGTACAAGCCAAATACCAGCCAATCCATTCCCCGCATGCCGGTCTTAGTCAAAAAGTAACTCATAAGCATGTACAATACAGCAAGACCAGCCAGCATGATTGGCACAGTAATATTACGGCCACGGAAAATGTCCATTGCTGAACCTGCGCCGTTAATGGTTTGAATGCCTTGTTTCTTGCGCGTTTTATTTAAATGCGCTGTGTTTTTACGTACTTTTCTTTCAAATGATCGGGCCATCTCTCAATTCCCTTCCCAATAAATATTACATTAAAACAATTGCCTTAAAGCTGATCTATATAGATACCAAGAAAGATACCTAATAACAAAAGGCAAATGATGCAGGCTTTAGCAACATTAATGCTTCAGCCCGCCATTTCCCTTCGACGTATCATCGTCCACAAATTCAATGGTTTCAAGTTGCTGCCGAAAATTACGGCGAATGTTGCCTAAATAAATTTCCCGAAGGTTGGCGCGCTCCGTGGTTTCCTCTTCCGTCAATCCTTCGGCTTTTGCTTTGCGCGCTAATTCATTAATGCGCTGTACCAAACTGTCTATATCCAAATTGTGTCCCCTCCATAAAAGCAAAGATATAATACACTTTGACATGTAGAAAAGAGCTTGTCAAGGCTCCCTCATTGCGCTCCTTGACAAGCTCTTTAGTCTTATAGATCAGAAGGGTGGGAGCTTAAGTACCTGACCTGCCTGAACTCCCCGATCCTCCAAACCATTAATACGTACAATTCCTTCAATATATACCCGTGTATCCATTCGTTCCGGTTTATGATTCACGGCAATCTTCCATAACGTATCTCCAGGTTGTACAGTCAGCTTAATCACTTCTTCATTGGAAACTGGAGGTGCTGCGAAAACCGTAAGTACACCTGCCCCTGCAACCCAAACGATAATTACTAGAATAAGAAGCTTAAGTAAAAGAGTATTGGTAAGAGCCTGTAACAAACGTACCTTACCCTCTTTTCGGGTCTCCTGTAAATTCTCTAAATTCATCGGAAAAATACTTTGATAAGTGCTATATTTCATAATTGGCCGCGTCCTCCAAACGTTTGTTCTTATGTTTTTCACAATATAACACGAACGTTTGTTTTGTTCAATAGAAAAGAGAACAAAAGTTCGTGAATATTTTTAGGGATTATTTAGAACTTATGTTTGTACGAACGGAGGTTCTATGCTATAATTTTCCCAAACGTTACTAAATGGGGTTGATACGGTATGTCTAAGATTTCGAGCCGCCAGCAGGCCATTCTTGAATTTATCCGCAATGAAGTGCGTCTAAAGGGATACCCCCCTTCTGTGCGCGAAATAGGCGAGGCAGTCGGATTGGCCTCCAGTTCTACGGTTCATGGTCATTTGGATCGTTTGGAGAAAAAAGGACTCATTCGCCGCGATCCTACGAAACCACGGGCTATTGAATTACTCGGTCAAGACGAATCGGATAACAGCAACTTGATTAATTACTCCATTAGTCGTGTTCCCGTCGTCGGCAAAGTAACCGCTGGTCTTCCTATTACGGCGACAGAAAATATTGAAGATTACTTTCCTCTTCCCCAACACTTTGTTGGTGAGGATAAAATATTCATGTTATCTGTTGTAGGCGAAAGCATGATTGAAGCTGGTATTGCTAACGGAGACTATGTAATCGTGCGTCAGCAGCAGACCGCTGATAACGGAGACATTGTAGTAGCTATGACAGATGAAGACGAGGCTACAGTTAAAACCTTTTACAAAGAAAAAGATCATATCCGGCTTCAACCTGAAAATCCAGCCTTTGAGCCACTTCGACTGACACACGTCAGCATATTGGGCAAGGTTGTTGGACTCTTCCGGGACTTCCACTGATTTATCGTGCTTTCTTCCCCGTTATACTACCACGAATATAAAACCGGCCGCCTAGGCGAGCCGGTTTTATATTTTTGTTATATTTACTATGTATGTGTCTCCAACTATTCTTTCCTTTTCAGCAACCTATATTGTCTCTACTATTATATCCGCCCCATATCCGAGATAGTTCCACTCTGATCTTAAACTGTTTACTTTTATTAGCTAAACAAATGGAAATTTGACACATATGAACCTACGGTGGCCTTCCTCTATAACGTAAAGTTGGGAAGGCGAACGCAGGCTAGCATGAGCTTTTTTTGTTAAACATTTAGGAACATAGGTACTAGCTTCTTTTTGTCTTTAGTAGATTTATGCTGATACATTACTAGCACAATTGACATATGTATATAGCAGACCTAAAGCAAAGGAGTTATGCAGATGATCAGAAATAGAGTTAAAACGTATAAGCATCGCATCGGGAAAAACAGATATCTGGTCGTTAAAGTCTTTCAAGCCGCAGCTGCTAAAACAGGAAGCGGAAATGCACTCGCAACTAACGCATTAAATATCAAAATTTCCAAGCGTAAGCATAAACATCATTAAGATTTAACCGTACCTTCATTTCTTTGAAGGGAGGTGATATTATGAGCAGAAGACACAGCAACCGTGAATTGAGAAGAAGAAGATTAAACATCCGTTCCAACCAAAGAGCCAATGCGCGTGCAAGAGGTAACGCACTGGCTGTTAATCTGTTTAGCGTGAATGATGGACAACGCAGACGTTAATAATTATTTTCAAGCAAAAAGCAGGAAGAATTCTTCCTGCTTTTTTTGTGTTAAATAATACACCAAACTACCAATCCCGCCAGTTATAGCTTCCTCAAACTTGTATCCGATTTTCATAACTTAAGCATTTCTAGCTGTAAAACCATTCATTAGCTTAACATTGCTGCAATGGATTTGCTCTATTATTTAATTTAATACTTTTTTATAAGGTCCCACTTGCCCGCTTTTCTTTATAAATTTTATAAACAAGGCTCGAACAACAGGACCCATAACCAATAATTGTAATGGATAGGCCACAACAAAGTTCTTTATAAAAATTTCTAAATAGGCTTCAAATAATGAATGATCGCCAATACCCTGACTTAGAATTGAAGTTAATAAACCGTAGAAAGACATAGAACAGGCCATTCCGAACACCATACATGTTGAAATCGTGATAATTAAAAATATTTTTTTGGATTTATCAAAAGGTAGACTTAAAGCAACTTTTTTTGCTACAGGACCCACGATATATAAATCTAAAATGAGCGCTATAATAAATCCAATTAGAAATTCAACAGCAATGGTAATCAAGCTAATTTTTCCAATCAATCCGTTAATCAAAAGATTATAGAAGGTCATAATAACGACCATTCCAAAACACATAATAACCCCAAAGTAAAAGCTTTCCTTTTTAGTTGTTGGCATTTAATTCAACCTTTCATTTTTGGATGTGATTATTTTAGCTGCAACCAAATTTTCATGTAAGTGAACTTTTTATGAACATATCGTAACAAACAAAGACAAGTAAGGAATATTCTTCACAACTAATGAACTATGTACAAAATCATTACACATTTATAACATTAAATACAAATAATAAAAAATATCTCTATTACTTTGTATGGCTCCAATGGAGATTATGCTACCGCTACACTCGATGGAAGTTTTGAAGGCCCTACCCGTTGGCTTAGTGATGGCGTTTTTCCAGATTTCGAAACACTTTTCCCTTCTTAAGAACACTACTTTCAACAATTTTCTAAAAAACTCTGTCAATAGTTGATGAAGTCTTATTTTATATTGAAAAATCCCCACTACCTTAGCTGGTTGGCGGGGATTTCGCTTATTTATAGTATTTACTTATACTACACATTAGGAATTTTCTAATATTTGATTATAGCTGATCCTGCTTTAACCCACTCTTTGGATTCTAGTTGAATCCATCCATATACAGGTGAGTCAGAGTTGACTTTTTGTTTTATCAGTGAAAGGTTTTCATAGTTGCTGGAACTGTAAAGCGACCCTGTCTTTGGCGCAACTTTTACTGTCAGAATATTTTTTATATTGGGTTCTTCATCAGTACTAGTCCAGACTAATCGATTGTAATAATTAGTGTTAAACGGGTTTTCTAAACCACTTATCGAAAATTTCACTCTCTTCCCGACAATAGATACATCTGTATATGCTGTGTCATCTTTAAAAATTACTAATTGAGATGAAACTAATTCCTGATTTAAAGAGTTTGTATAGGTGTCATGGGTGACGCTTGCTACATCTGCCGAGGCTGATAGCGGGGACAAAACTGAAAATAAGAGAGCAATTGTGGAGAAACATAAAGTAGTTTTCCTTCCTAATTTCATACTCATTATTTTCATCCTTTCCTTCCTATTTATCATCATCCATAAACATACTGCTTATTGATTGTCAAAGTAAGGGGAGCTTTGTCTGACATAAAAAATACACATTCGGGTAGATTTCATTATCCACTTCTACTCTATATCCAAGCTGCTTATGAAAAAATAAAAGCCGATATCTTAAAGTGACGATATTGTTTGCAAGTGTTTACATGCGGGTCACTTCTTAAGGTTGTGTTCCGTGGCGATGGAGTCCATTAAATTGCCTAAGCATTTGGTTAAAATTATGAAGCTCAGCATCTTCCCAGTCCGAAATTCGTTCATAGAAAACGGACTCTTTCTCCTTAAGCGCATCAATTAATTTTTGCTGTCCATGCTCAGTAAGAGATAATACAATTCCTCGTCCATCACTTCGGGAGGCCTCTCTGTTCAAATACCCCAAAGACTCAAGCTGTTTGACAAGACGACTCACTGAACTTCGATCCATCGCAGTTGATTCCGCTAAAGTGGCGGCATTTGTTGGGCCATAAGAATACAGCCAACGAACAATATGGAAGGCGGCAGGTTGTAAGGAGGAGTCAAATTTCGCAGCAGCTCTGACATTCAGGGCGTGTGAAGCGCTGATAAGTGCGTTAAGCTGCTCGCCCAACTCAATCTCCAATTTCTCCCTTGGTTCATTTTTAACTTCATTATATTTCATCTTCAATCACCTTTCTCTCGTTAAAAAAACCACAAGTCGAATTTGATTGACATATATCAACCAAATTATTATAGTGGACATATGTCAACCAAATGTACTAACTCACCGAATTGGCTACTCCAATAAAATTGTAACACATGAAGGAGAAATGACGAATGTCTAAAAATACTACCGTTGTCATAACAGGTGCCACCAGTGGTCTTGGACAACTAGTCGCAGTTGAATTGGGAAAACGCGGCTGCTTTGACCTTGTTTTGACTGCCAGGAGTAGAGAACGTGCTGAAGCTACAAGAAAACAGATTGAGCTGGTTAGCCCATCAGCGAAGGTTGACTTTTTTTATGGAGATTTATCGGTACTGAAGGATGTTAAACGAATCGGGGATGAGATAGCCGCCGCATACTCTAATATTGATGTGCTGTTAAACAATGCGGGTATCCATGCTTTTGAGCAACGCGTCACTCCCGAGGGGTTTCCTGAAATGGTTGCCATAAATTATTTATCGCCGTGGCTGTTAACATATACACTAAAACCGTGCCTGCAGAACGTAGGCAAGGCCAGAGTTGTCAATGTTGCCTCCGAAGCTTCACGCCGCCATGGAGTTTTGAAGCTCCCCGAGGATTTAACGGATACAACTGCCTTTACCGCTCGTGGCTCATCGCCCATCTATGGAAAGACCAAATTATTGAATATTATGTTCACTGCTGAACTGGCAAGACGATGGTCGGATACGGGAATCAGCGTAAATGCACTAAATCCAGGATTCAATGTTACCGGATTGGGACGAGAACTTTGGTTTGCCCCTCTATTAGAACGATTGTTGAAAATCCTTCATCTTGGAGATCCGCGAAGAGGAGCAGATATCATCACCCGATTAATTGTAGATCCGGAATATCATAAAAAAACAGGTGGATACTTTAACGTCGGAACTGGGAAATCTATTCAACCAGTCTCACCTGGAGGAGATCCCAAGATGCAGCAAAAACTGTGGAAGGTCACAGAGGATTTGCTGGAACAGAAGGGATTCCTTCCATAAGAAATGATTGATGAAGGGATAAGACGGCAATGAATGAAGCAATAATCATCAATAATGCCAACCCCGCACTACATACAAGCATATCTTCAATCATTTGCTAAATCAATGAACGGAATGAGTCACCAAAAAGCAGCAGCGAACCCATTCAGCTTTGTGATTTCGTTCTTTATAACGTTGATAGCCCACGCGTTATCAGTCACACTGATAAGTTCGTAAATTGGTACACATGAAAATAAGCCTCAGCTTAATCTGAGGCTCAGTGTTCCATACAGTACCTATTTACACTCCATGCGGCGTAACACGATCTTTTGGGTCACGGCCCCAGCTTCACTATGATTACGGTTTGCCTTGTGTCACTCTTGTCGCTTCATACAATATATTAATTTCTCTATAGTAATCTATTTTTTGTAGTCTATTCTCCCGTTTGCTTCTGCAGTTTCATCACCAGTAATAATATCCCCTCTCAGAATATTGGAATGATTACATAATAAATCTACTATTCTAAGTGTGTCGAAGTAACTTTGTGCCATCAAAATATTTATATGTATGCTTCAAAACTGATCACTTCAGCGACTCATTCGGCGCATAGTGTAACAATTCCTTTAACTAAAAAACTCTGCTAACCATAAGGCTAGCAGAGTTTTGTGCTTAAGCACCTCCAATTTGTACAAGGATCTGAATATGTTGCGTCAGGACGGGACCAGTTATAAAAAATAAAAAGCTACTCGCAACGATTAACAGTGCCATTTTTTTCAACATTGTCTAACCACACCTTTTCTAATAGTTTAAAATACTCTTCTCTGGTCTCTGGAGACGCATATGCTTGGAAATGTGCAAAGAGACCTGTACAGTTTATGAAATATGTTTCATTGTTTAGTATATGTGCTTTTACCATTGCACATAATAATTGTTTAAAACCATCACTGTACTTCTTCCTATTTAAATTATAATAGGCCATTTCATAACAAAACAATGCAATATAGTCAGGTACCACTTGTTGGGTGTACATATCAGTAGATGTCGGGAGTTGAGTAGAGGCATCAATGTCTATTTTAAATTTTGTAAGTACACCATCTATATCCAAATTGTATCGGTTAGCTACTATAATAATGTTCAACAACTTTGAGAGCTTCTCACTTTCATTGGCGGTTGTTCCTATATATTCAACAAAGTCTAGAAGCACACTAGTGTTTCCGGACATAAGTTTATTAACATAAGTATTACCTTCTGCCCAATGCTGAAACAAGCTAATCCAGTATTGGGTATCTTCGTCAGTCTCTTTGACCCAATCCAAACCTGTGTAGGCGTATGTATATTGTAAAGCTTGTTGATAGTCGCCTCGGGCTTCACAGACACTTGCACACAATAAATCGGCATAGGTAATGTACACAAACATGGGGCGAGTTAGCTTCTTAGTAGACTCAGTGCGTTCTCGGCTGCTCTGGTGATGTTTCAAAGTGTATTGGATTTCCGCTTTAGCTCTCATTTTTCTCGCTATTTCATCAACCTTATCCCATTTACGCAAAGACCTATACACATTAGCTAAGTCCTTCAATGCATCAAGTTGTTCTATTTCGTCTAGGCGCTCGACATAAGGCTCAAAAAGTATGGCTGCCCTAAGATTGCGGCTTTGATCGTCATCAATCTGAATCGTGAAAATCCGATATTGACAGATGGCCAAACGTTCAGAATGTTGATATTTCTCCACTTCTGCTACACTCTCATAGAGCAATAGTGCAGCATCATGTCGTTCCTGCGCTAATAATTCTTCTGCAATGTCAAATAGTTTGGGTGAGTAGAGTAGATTGTCCATGATAGCTCCCACCACTCGACGGATCGCATCCAGCTTGTCCAACTCTGCACAGCGATACAAAAATGGTTCGATTCTCCTCATATTGGGGGGAATGTCGATGATATAGTTTTCTACATATAAGTCGTAAAAATAGCCTTCTGGTAAACCCATAGCCTCTGTAATTCTATCAATTTGGTTAACAGACATAGAACTATTGCCTGTTACAATGCCACTAACTATTCCCCTATTAATGCCTGCAATATGCCCGAATTGCGTCAGGTTCAGACCCTCTTGTTTTAGGTATCTATCTAGTTCCGCCCGAATCGTAGGTGTATGCTTCATGCCATATCCACCCTTCACATAAAAATTCCAAAATTTTTATATTGTTGTAGTCTATTTTTCTCTAAAATTGACCATATGTCAATATATTATGCGAATAATGTAAGATTTCAATGTATAATCCATGTTGATCATTGACAGCAGAACCCAATAAGCGCAACAACCTATTATGGCATGGTCCCCTAAGTACGCTGTAAAAACTTAGTTAACCAAAAGGAAGAGATTACTATGGCTACTGCCAAATAACCTATGCACCATTGGGTTCAACTTTTACCATCTAAAAAAAGTGAAGTATGTTGCCTAACAGTTTTTTCATAAAATTAAATCCAAAATGCTTTAGTAATTATAACCAAGAGGATAAAAAGCACCAAAATTGCCGCTGTAGAAGTCCACATATTGTAGCCGCCTTCACATGCACCCATGGTTTTAACCTCCTTCGATTGTTGTACTTCTAATATATGTATAGCTGCGTTTTGTGACAGGGCATACAGACAAACAAAACAAAGGCTCAACCAGCTAAACCGGCAGAGCCTAATCACCTTTTTGCAAAAACTTCAAAAGCTTGTGCTATTAGAGTATCTTCTTTCCAACCGGATCACTTGCTTATCTCTCTGTTAATAAGGAATATGGGATATGCACCGTGAAAACGCCATGTTTAATAGTTCCTGGTTATAAACTAAATACTTACTGTTTTGTTCCAGCACCCAGTTGGCAAAACCTAAAGCTCTGGTGTAACTATCATAATCGTAGGGATTAATTTTAAACTCAAGAATATCCAGCATAATCTGGTTCTCTTCATCTGATAATTCCAAGCCTAACTTACTAAACTGTCTTTGACGAATTCTCCGAGCAGTAGCATCTTGTATAGCTCTATGCTGATTGGACACTTGTCCATTATGTTGACGATAATACAATACGTTTATGGGGATGTTCGCCATTTGTACTTGGAAAGCTAGTCGGTTCCACAACTCGTAATCTTCGGCATGAGGATAATTACTATCATATTGAACGCCAAGCCGACGGATCATGCTATTGCGCATGATTATAGCAGGATGGCAGATACAACAATGAAATAACAGCCATGTTTTTATTTCGTCATGACTGGCCGGATTTACCTTTATTGATCCCCCACTAGATGAAGTAAAAGCAGCACCGCATACATCAATCAATGGATTTTGATCCATAAATGCGATTTGTACAGCTAGTCGATCTGGCGTAGAAATATCATCGCTATCCATACGAACGATATATTCACCATTGGCCTTTTTTAATCCTTCGTTTAAAGAAGCGATCAACCCTCGATTGGTATTATGGAAGATTTTTATCACTCTAGGGTCTGATATTTGTGAAATAAGAAAGGTAGATCCATCTGTCGAACCATCATCAATAACAATTAATTCAAAATCCGTATAAGTTTGAGCTAAAATACTGTGTATTGCCTCCAAGACAAAAGCTGCATTATTGTAAACTGGCAGTATGACCGAAGCTCGTGGCACAATATTCCCTCCATTTCATATTTTTCAAATGGAATCAGTATTAAAATCACAAAGCAGCTTCCCTATTTTTTTGATAATGGTTCCCTCTATATTCTCATGTTCTAAGATATGTTCTGAAATATATTTCGAAGCGGCTTCCCGGTAATATAATATGCCCTTTTGAAAATTTAGAAGCTTCCAGTCCTAGAAGCTAGTGCCATCAAAGATTGATTGGTTTGAATATCCCTGCTTCAAAGTCGGACTAATTACTTCTTAGACGAAGTTGACAATATAAGTAATAAATTTGTACAATTAGGAAAAATATTTCACTTAGATTCCATTCTTCATCGGTAACAAACATATATATCTAAGTGGAAAACGGACTGTGAGATTCAGCCTAAGATAATATCTGCATCTTAAAAAGGGAGATAGAATGATGGAACGAAATGTAACATCCGTAGAACACTACACTCCAATTCTGATTGTTGGTACGGGTATATCGGGGCTTGCTGTTGCTTATTATTTATCAAAAAACAATATCAAGTACACGATTACAACAAAAAAGAATGCGCCCAAACAGAGCAACTCCTTTCTTGCAGCCGCAAATACACGTGTTCCATCAGAGAATGATATTAATAATATTATTAATCTTACGATTGATAAATGTGGAGCAGATCGATCGGTTATTGAAACGCTATATAGAAACTCCAACATAGTTATAAATTTTTTCGAGGAATTAGGAATCTCTTATGAGAAAACATCCTTTGGTATCATGCCTGAATGTTTGATTAAATCACAGGGAGGAAAGAAATTAATTAATTGTTTGTTACAACATATTGAACAACCGCTGTGTAATAAAATTTTGATTCATTTGGAAAAGTATAATGATGGAATTATCGCATTATTTTATGACATCCAATTAGATCAATTTATCAGGATATATACTAATTATTTGGTATTAGCTACGGGAGGATATGCGGGGCAATTTAACTACAATGATAATTCACCGGGTTCGACTGGAGAAACGCTTATCTTAGCTAAAAAAATGGGTGCAAGATTAAAGGGAATGTCTACAGTAATGTCTCATCCTTGGTCAATATACAATGGAAGACAAATTTTATTGGGCGGAGTTGTATCTTTAAGTCAAGGGAAAATAGTAGATGAGGAAGGAATTCAACTATTAAAAGATGAGTATATTTGTGATGCCATTGCTCGAGATGATTACCATGAAATGATTGACGAGATTTTACATTTTGAACTCGATTGCATCAAGCAAAAAAAGGATATGTACTTGGATATGAGCCATGCTGATGAAAATATATTGAATGAAAGATTTAAAAAATATGGATTTAGCACTAATGTGGTTAAAAATAAAAGAATCAAAATTACACCAACAATGCACTATTCTTCAGGAGGAATCGAAATCAATGCTAATGCTGAAGTTATAAACTTGAATCGTGTTTTTGCTACTGGAGAAGCTCAATTTAATGGTGTTCTTGGTATGGGAAGAATCCCTGGGCAAGCATTTGCAGCGGGTATCGTTTTCGGTAAATTAATTGCTGACAAAATAGCTAATGAAGGTGTCTTCAATACTCAATATCCGATTACATTTAAAGATCCACCTGAAACTATGCAGCTGTACTCAAAAGAAAATAATGACTTTCCAATTGAAGAGTTTCAGAAAAAGTTGTCCACTCTAATGGTGGATCTGATCGCTCCCGATTCATCTGTGGTTTCTCGATCACTCCATAAAAGAGAAATACAAGAAAGTCAAAACATAATATTAAGTAGAGCAAGAGGATCAGGAAAACGATATGAGGATATTTTAACATTATTTTTTGGATATTTTGTTGCGTTAGAAATTATAGAAGATCTTGAAGAAAAGGCATTCGGTATAGGCTAATAAACCCTTCAATGAGACATTCTCCCTTCCGACAAAACCCAATAAGCGCAAAACTATTATGGCAGAAATTCAGCGAGCACCCACCAAAAGAACAGCGAATGCTGTGGCTATTACCAAATAGTTTATGCGCTTATTGGGATCAACCTTTTACAATCCATGAGTGAAGTGAAATTACCCAGCAGTTCTTTTCACAAATTAAACCCAAAGTGATTTAGTAATGATAACTAAGAGAATAAAGAGCACTAGAATTGCCGCTGTAGAAGTCCATACACCGCCGCCGCCATTACCTTCATATGCACCCATGCCTTTTAACCTCCTTTATCTGTCGTCACTTTAATATATGTAAAAATACATTCTGTGGTAGGGCATACTGGTAAATAAAAAACACCACACTAGCAGGACCAGCTAGGAGCTAGGGAAGGAAAGCATTGCTAGTTTACAGAAACATTTTTCCCCCTATTTCGAATATATCCACTCTTATTCGCGTTTTCATTAATATTGGACGCAACCTCTCCGTTAGAGCAGGCACCATTGAGAATAGGTGCTTTATCCGGCTCGGTCGCTGCCTACTGTAGTTCCAATCCCCATAACGATCGTACCAATTATAATCTTGTAGACCACTTTAATTTTAAGGCTTAGCATTCTTTGACTAAATTTCCACATACCCAACATCATTTAACCCCTCATTTTAAAATATTAGATTGCACTATACTTCGGTAATTGTAACTAGAATATAAAGTGGATCATAGCGCATCTGAGTTGTTAAAGCTAGTCGAGAAGATGTTCAAATAAAACAAGCTCTACTGACCTTAATCGGTCGGCAGAGCTTGTTATCTAATCTGATTTCGGGCAGATTACTAAAGAAATAAGGGCATTGAACTTGAATGATGGGGTCTATATAATTTTCTTCACAATATTAAACCCAGCACGATTTAAGGATGATAACCAAAAGGATATAGAGCACCAAAATTGCCGCTGTAGAAGTCCACACACCACCTGCACATCCACTCATAGCTTAGCCCTCCTTTAATTGTTTTCACCTTAATATATGTATAGCTACGACTCTGTGACCGGGCATTCAGTTAAACAGAAAATATACCCAACCAGGCGAATCCAGTGAAAATGAAGTTGTAGACTAGGCATCGGCGTCAAAGTAACTGGCAAGTTAGTGGGTGAATTGTAAATTGACTCACGTTACATCGCGTGTTAGTATGGTTTTAGCCAATAACTGAATAAAAACGTTTTCTAGGGTTCCGCAATCACAAGATTGGTCTGGTCCGAGAGAAAACGCACAGCCATATGGCTGTGACACGGAGGGATAAAAGCCTGGGAGATAAACGCATTGTGCGGTTTATTTCCCAGGCTTTTATCTTTTTTCTTTTATGGCCCAATTTTTGATAAAAAGTTTAAGGAGGAGTGTGTTATGAACAAAACGTGGATTTCAGTCATTGTGGCGGCTATATTCGAGGTTGCTTGGGTTAGTGGGTTAAAGCATGCGGATAGTTTTTGGGAATGGAGTGGTACAGTAGTCGCTATTTACATCAGCTTTTATTTGATGATCAAGGCGGCTCGTTCATTAGCGGTTGGAACTGTATACGCTGTATTTGTCGGACTAGGAACGGCAGGAACTGTAGTAGCTGAAATCCTATTGTTTGGCGCAGACATAAGTGTTTCGAAAGTAGCTTTGATCGGGCTGCTGCTTATTGGAGTGATTGGTCTGAAAATGCTTAGTAAGAAGAAAGAGGAGGTAAGTGGACTATGAATTGGGTGTATTTGATCTTAGCAGGGATTTTTGAAATGATCGGGGTTTTGCTTATAAACAAGTTCAATCAAACTCGCAGTTGGAAATCGCTGACTCTTTTGATTACTGGTTTTGGTCTAAGTTTTATATTTTTATCGTTGGCAATGCAAACACTCCCGATGGGAACAGCTTACGCTGTATGGACTGGAATTGGCGCTTCTGGAGGTGCTATCCTCGGCATGATCTTTTATAACGAGCCACGCGGATTAATGCGTATTTTGTGTATAGGGTTGGTCCTTAGCTCTGCTGTAGGGCTGAAACTAGCCAGTTAAAAATATATATTGGTGTAGCTCTAAAGGTCGTTTCCTGAGCAAACTAACGATGAATGTTAACTTTAAAAAAGCTGCGGCAGTCTGGGACTTTATTTCCTTGTCCATGGCTGCCGTTGAAATAAAATTCTACCATATTTGCTTATGCTCCCCTCTACTTTTCCATTAATTTATTGAATATCTCTCTATCTTTGGAAGTAAATTCGGAAATCCATTGCTTTTGCTCATACGTGTTGGTACTTGAATCCAATTTAATGAAGCTATTTTCACCAACCACATATACAATATTTTTTCTATTTTATAAGACCGAACGTTATCAACAGTATTTTCCAGTGGGTCCCATAATCCATTACCTTCGAGTCTTATTGACATGACATGTATGTAGCCTCCTGATGTGTTATGCGCAAGTTATATTTTGAGTACAAAAAATAAACTCTGGATCATTGGAGGTTTAATTCCGTATAATGCCTATTTTCAGACGAGGAAATGTAATGATCTTTTGGTCACCATCCCAGCCTCCCATGATTACAATATAGAGCGTATCCGTCTTCGTTGGTTGTAGCGTTCGATATCAGGTAACAAAACATTCAACCTCTTCTGTTACCCGCGTTTCTGTATACTATACAGATCAGAACAATGAACGACGAAAGCGGACACAACTATTATGCAGCATTAGCGGAATAGAGAGTTGCCAAAGTTACACTAAACTTTTGCAGAAGTTTACGATGGCGCACGATAAGCCATGGAAAGAATATGGGGGCGATATTCCTGAGCCAGTAGAATAAGACAAGAACAGCAGTAAATTTAATGTGTGTATTCCTAAAAGCCTACGTCGTCATTGCCAAAAGAAATTACCGAAAATTCTCTCTTGAACCAGGATTACCAGTTCGATCCCCCCATTAACCCAGCCTAAACAGACGCATCGCAGTTCGCTCCAACCTCAAACGGCAGGTCATTCACCGCATTGGTGCCCAGATGCCAAAGGCTGAGAGTAGCTGCGAGTTCCCAAAAAAACAGTTATCAATAAAGCGTACAATCGCAACACGTTAGATCCATTTAAACTAATCAGGAAATTATCCAAGTAGGAGGAAATAACCATGGCATTTGAAGGTTATGGAGAAGACAAGCGAGAACATTGGTTTGACTGGCCGTTCCCCTTATCGGTATCAATACTGTATGTGGATGCAGATGTAGATGAAACAGAAACGAAATGGTATCTGATTGACGAACAAGAAAAACACTTGATCCGAATTAGGGATGAAAAGCAAATTGAACTGCTTCATCATTGCATGTATGGAGTCTTGTTAAATGACGAGAAGATCAACTGGATTATTAATAAAAATGGCGGTAGATTTACCTATCACGATAGTGTGCAAGATTTTATCAAATTCCAGAAAGACTACCTTGATACACTATAAGAGGCGTGAACAGTTAAAGCTCTACCGACCCATTAAGGTTAGCAGAGCTTTCTTTTACTTTAGAATCCACCTATTTGTACAAAGGTCTGAACAAGCTGATCATGATTGTGAGCGGGTACGGTTATAAAAAACAAAAAGCTACTCGCAACGATTAACAATGCCATTCTTTTCAACATTACTTAACCACACCTTTTCAATAAGATTGTGAAACTCCATTTTGACTTCAGGAGTCGCATGGACTTGAAAACGCACAAACAGGCCCATACAATTTATAAAGTAAGTTTCATTATTTATTATATGTGACTTTAGCATTGCATACATCAATTGTTTGAAGCCATCATTGTAGTTTCCTCGCTGTAAATAATAATGAGCAATTTCGTAACCAAACCACGCGAAATAGTCTGGCATTACTTGTTGAGTATACATATCATCAGATGTGGGCTGTTCAGAAAACGAATGAATCTCCGCTTCAAAACGAGAAATGACATCATTCACATCTATTCCATATCGGTTAGCCGCTATCATAACGTTCAACAGCTTTGAGAGCTTCTCATTTTCATTATTGGTTGATGTGGCTGCTATATATTCAACATAGGCCGGTAGCACACTAACATCTCCAGACAGAAGCATATTTACATACGTATTACCTTCTGCCCACTGACTGAACAAGTTTACCCAGTATTGAGTATCTTCGTCAGTCTCTTTGACCCAGTCTAATTCCGCATAGGCGTATGTATATTGTAGAGCTTGTTGATAATCGCCTTGGGCTTCACAAACACTTGCACACAACAAATCGGCGTAAGCAATATATCCAAATAGTGGGCCCTTTGTCTCCTTTTCAAGCTCTTGAGAATTTCGTTTTGCCTGATGTTTTATGGAATATTGAACTTCCGCTTTCCCTCTCATTTGCCGTGCCATTTCCTCAACCTTGTCCCATTTACGTAAAGACCTGTACACGTTTGCCAAATCCTTCAATGCGTCAAGCTGCTCTATTTCGTCCAGACGCTCAATATAAGGTTCAAATAGTATGGCTGCTCTTAGATTACGGTTTTGGTCCTCACCAATTTGAATCGTGAAAATACGATATTGGCAAACTGCCAAACGCTCAGAATGTTGGTATTTCTCCGCTTCAGCTACACTCTCATAGAGCAGCAGTGCAGCCGCATGTCGTCCCTGTGCCAATAATTCCTCCGCAATGTCAAAAAGTTTGGGCGAGTAGAGTAGATTGTCCATGATGGTTCCCACTACTCGACGGATCGCACCCAACTTGTCCAACTCTGCACAACGATACAAAAATGGCTCGATTCGTCTCATATTCGGGGACGTGTCGATGATGTAGTTTTCTATAAATAAGTCGTAAAAGCAGCCCGCTGTTAAACCCATAGCCTCAGTCATTAGGTCAAGCTGATTAACAGACATAGACTTATTACCTGTCACAATGGCACTTACTATTCCCCTATTAATGCCTGCGATATGCCCAAATTGCGCTATGCTCAAACCTTCTTGTTGCAGGTATCTGTCTAATTCCGCCCGAATCGTAGGTGTATGCTTCATGCCATAGCCACCCTTCGCTTGAATATTCCATATTTTTTAAAAACATACTTCATTTTTCACCATAATTAACCATATGTCAATATATTATTCGACTAATATAAACATTCAATTTTTCGCATGAAATGAAATAAAAAACTCATCGCATGTCTCAAATAATAGCATTCCACCAACTATAAACGTAAAAATACCCCACTGGCTTTGGCTAGTAGGGTTTCACCGATACTTTCGGATTGCATAACGGGATTCTGTAAATACAATACATTAAATTATCATGATGCATTAGAATTTTGAATAGAAAAATACCGCATTTTCATCTTTGTATTTTGAGTTTGAATAAAGCATAGTGTCCACTGCTCCAATATCAAACCCATTTTTCAAATAAAATCGGCAAGCGAGTAAATTAACATCCTGCGTCTCAAGCGTAAATCCCTGCATTCCTTTTTGTAATGCCCACTCCCTTGCCTTGTTTAACAAGGCAGTTCCAATTCCTTTTCCTCTGCTACTTTCTAATACAATAAGCCTGTCAATAGAAGCAAATTTAGTTTCCTCTACTATCCCCAGTCTTATATGTCCCAAGCATTTCCTTCCGGAATAGTATAAGAAAGCAATACTGTCATTGCTATTAATATATTCATCAAGATCTTCGTGTTCCGGATATTTTGACTCATAAGGTTGTTCATAAAGTTCTTCATGATAACTCCATATGCCATTTTCTAGTTTGGGGATAAGTCTCCCTATGACCATAAAAGGTTGATCTTTGCATTCGTAATCATCCTTGTTATCAAATGTCATTTCAACAATTTCAATTTCTCTAATTTGCTCCAAAATATCTCTCCTTATTGCTGGACTTTAATACTTGATTGGATTCAATTATAGCATGTCTGTCTCGAATATAATTTCAGTTTACTTCATTTCATTCGCCTGTTCATATTCCCCCCTGCTAGACATTATGTATAGTTCCCCAAACGCAAAAAACACTCACTCGCTTGAGCCATAGGGTGTCATCGATGCTGTCGGGTTTGCTCTGTATCCGTCGCGTCAAGTATAATCCGATTGGACTATTTTGTGAATATTAATAGAAGATCTTCTCCTGGTCATATGTACTTTTGATAAATTCACTGATTGCCTGCTAATTGAGTTTGAAGTTTTCTACAAGGAAACAGAATTACTACCTGGTCACAAAGTCCAGACATTTGAATTCCGTGATCATGGTTTACTATTTGAATAGGCTAAAATGAAAACCATCCAGCTTAACAAAAAAGGAGCGATGATTATGAATTTAGAAAGATTCCTAGAAATACATCGCAGGAACATACAAGACAAATTACAAGAGGAACGGCCACGAACTGATGAACAAAAGCAAATAGTGGTAGCATTGTATATCGCCGAAGCGCTGAATCACCGTCGTAATAACCTGACAATGGAAGAAGTCTTGGGACTAACGGAGATATATAGAGATTACCGCCGAACCAGTGCAATGAAGTGATGACATTAAAAAGCTCTGCTAACCTTAATGGGTCGGCAGAGCTTTTAATTTATTTAGAGTATTCACTTACTTCAAACATTAGGATACGATCATACAACATGTAGTCCTTACGGCTACTGAATGGACCTTTATTGTTATCATGTTTATTGATTGCATAGGATGCTGATCCAGAACCAGCTTGTTTGCCTTCGTACCATGCAATAAAGTCATTGACTTCTTTCATACTCAAATCGAATTCTTTCTCCAAGCCAGTTGTCATGGTGACTACTAAAATTGCACGGTTGCCTGATGGTGATTGAGGATTAGTAGGCTCACCAGTCGATGGTTCACCAGGATTTGTTGTACCAGGTTCGCTCGGATTACTTGGCTCTCCCGTTGAAGGATTGTCAGGAGTTGTCGGCTCAGTCGTTTGAGGATCATTTGGCGTAACTGCTACTTCATTGGAAATAACCGTCTCGACTCCGTTAAAAATAGCTACTACTTGAAAATAGTAATTCGTCCCGTTCATCAAATTTGGAATGACATAGTTACCTTCTGTATCTTTTTCTACAGAAATTGAGTCAGAATATTTATTGGGTTGGGTTCCATAATTAATTTTGTAGTTCGTAGCTTCTTTAATTGTATTCCAATTCAACTTAGCAGACGCATTCTGTGGCTGGCCTCTAAGATCTATGGTTTCGAACGTTCCCAGAGTGATCTCGGTAATTGCTAACCAAGACGAACCACCATCACCATCAATTTTTATACCACTATAAGCGCCCTGCTTTACCTTAATAGGGGGTGGCGTTGTATTTGCAGCTTTCAAAGTATGAGTTATACTTTCGCTTATTTGAACCCATTTTCCGTCTTTTAGTCCGTAGATTGTATATGAAACTGCTCTTGGTGGCGATGCATTAGTGGTGATATGGACAAAATTAAACTCAATAGCAGTTGGAAAATTTAATTCAATATTTCCTTTGTAGGTCGCGGCATTCCAAGACGTTTGGATATTTCCATCAATTGCTTTTTCTGCATTGAAATCAGTTGTATAAATCCTGCTTGCTTTTACAGTAGTTCCATCTGGAGGTGAGAATCCTAGCATTCCCTCAACTGTTTTATTCAATGTTGCTGCATGTGTAGCTGATGGTAGTAACATGATGCTGATTAGAAAAAAAGTTAGAACGGTAGTCAAAAATTTTTTTGACACGATTATTAACCCCCTATGAATATCTTCTATATCTATAAAGATAGATTGACACTCTCATATTCTCTAAACATAAACTTGATAATCTACATATTCGCATATTTATTTTTTATGGAGCATTAAAAAGGACACATACTCGTCAAATACCAGTCGACTCCTTCTTGACATCTACTCTAAATTCAAATCGATTAGAAAAAAAGGCTCTGCAAACCAATTAAGGCTGGTAGAGCCTTTAAATTTATTTAGAGTATTCACTTACCTCAAACGTTAAAATACGATCATACAGCATGTAGTCCTTACGGCTGCTGAATGGGCCTTTATTGTTGTCGTGCTTATTGATTGCGAATGAAGCTGGTCCAGAACCAGCCTGTTTGCTTTCGTACCATGCAATAAATTCATTAACCTCTTTCATACTCAAATCGAATTCTTTTTCCAAGCCTGTTGTCATGGTGACTACCAGAATTGCACGGTTGCCTGATGGTTCTTGGGGTGTAGTTGGTATGTCGGGTGATGTTGGATTAGGTGATACTGGCTCAGGTGACGTTGGATCTGGATTAGGCGGTTGATTACCGCCTCGTGGCGTTGCAATTGCTTCGTTTGAAACGCTAGATTCCTTACCTTTAACAGTAGCACTTACAACAAAATAGTATTTTGTTCCATTAGTCAAACTTGGAATAACAAAGTTGCCGAAAGTGTCTTTAGTAGCCGTTACGGTTTCCGTGTATTTTCCAGATTCTGTTCCATATTTAACTGTATAACTATCAGCAAGATCAACAGGCTTCCAATTTAGTGTTACTAGACTATCACCCGGATTCGCTTTCAAATCCAATGGAGTGTTGATATTTAAAAATATACCGTTATCATCAATATCAATTGCATCTATCTGTAAATAATACCCGGATTCTCCGCTGGAAATAGTTACAGTATGATATCCCAATGGCAGATTCATTTTTTCAAAAACAATAGCTTGATTAACTTCCGACACTCCATTAGCAGAATATTTTTCTGTAACTCCATCAATGGTTATTGAGTTATTAGAAGCCCTATTTTGTTGGATAATATCTATGATACGAATTTTTGTCCCATAGAAATTAAATTTAAGACTTGCTCCCCCGGCTCTAGTATAATGAGCAGAACCTTTATATAAACTGTAACCTTGCCTTACATAACTTGATACACCCCAGCCACTTGAATAAGTGGCATTAATATCTGCATCATCAATACGCATCCAACCTTTTTCTGGTGTAGTTAATGCTTCACCAACCGAAGCAGCAGATACTTGTGCTGGTGAAAAGGCAATAAGTATGTACAACAACATTCCAAACAACATACCGATTTTTGTTTTTAAATTTTGTTTCATAAAGTTTATTCCCCCTATTCGATCTATCAAACAGATACTAAGGTAATATATTCCTTGAAATGTGTCTAAACATAAACTTGCTAATCTATAAATATAATCTAAATATTTGCATATTTATTTTTTATTGGGTATGAAAAAGGACTCATACCAGCTTCTATACTGGTTGAGTCCTTATCTTTATTTCACTATGAATGTTACCTTTGTTCCATCAGCATACATATCTAACTGATGACTTACCCATGATCTTGCTCCCCGGTTATCACTAGGGGTTATGTATCTGATATCAGCACCTGCACCACCTTCGGCGCACATAGCATCGGCCATTCATCCCGGTCATATCCTTTTTTAGTTGGATAGGCGAATGCATAGCCTGTATAGATAATGGGCTTGCGTCCTGTAAGTCGCTCCAGCTTGAGCAGGAAGGCCAAAGCTACAGCACTAATAAGTGTTTTGGACAAGTTGCCAGGATTGTTTTCATAGTCCATTACAGGCGGCAAGTCCAGTGATTCCCACCACCTACTTGTTCCAATACCTCTGCAAAACGCCTTGCTTCCGCTTTCGCTGCCTCAACACTGGGTGCATCTAGGAGATGGTATGCTCCCAGCAATACGCCCGTTTCCTTAGCCCCTTTGGCATTTGTAATGAATGTCGGATAAACGTAACGCTGACCCTGACTGGCCTTGATGAAGACAAATGAAATACCATCTTCCTTGACCGCCTTCCAATCAATCTTTCCTTGATAACGGGATACGTCGATCCCTCTTACATTACGACTGTTTCGTCGTTGCATCCTCTTTCTCTCCTTCCTTACCACTTTTACTTTTCAAAACTTCTACGGCCTATCGGGCCACGAGAGGGATAGGTGCGCCGAGTCTGCCGCCATTCTCTAAAATGAACAGCAGCTCATTTGCCATATAAAAATAGGCGACCGCATCCCGGAATAGGTGCGAAACGCCTAAGACTCCATTAATCAGATGGGATACTGCTACCATTGCAAAAATAAATACTTTTCGAGCGATGCCGACGAAGACCAATCTTACTTTTTAAATTTGGTTCGGTTCCCTTCTCACCACCTTCTGCACCAGCAGCAAATAATCCAATCACATAATCAATAATAACCAGAGTAAACACCGCCCCCAATACTCCCGACCACCCACCGTAAAAATACGTCACAACGCTAACTAAAGTGGCACTGAATTTAAAAATCTTCCACTTATCCAACCTTCTTCCACCATCTCAGCTCAGGAAAATTATCCTGACCCCTCTTCGTTTGGTTTCTTTCCCTTCAATTACTGTTCATTTATCTCTGCTAATGCATTTCCTACCGTAATATCCAAACCTATAGGTATTTCTTTCTGGCGTGCTGGTTGCAAAGCAATGACAGCAGAAGATTGTTGAATAACAGTAATCAATCTAAATAGCATGTCGATCTACGCAAGGCTTCAGCCTAAACGGAACTAACACAGGTTGTAGTTAAATTACTATTGTGATAAACTGGATGTAATTTGATGATGGGAGTTGAACGGATACATGTAGAACTTTCTTGCCTCGAGATCACGAAGAGAACGGACGCAGCGATTGGCTGTGGTCGTTTTATTTCATCTCTGCAAGAAAGGTCTGCATTTCGTTTGCGCTCCCTCTCCGGACAGTCATACGGCCCTTTAGAATGGGGTCTTATTTCCTCGTATGGATTAGAGCCGCAAGAAAGCACCTTTCTTGCGGCTCTTTTTATTTCCAAACGAAAGGATGATTGCCATGCCCGCCATTCAGGTAACCAATCTTACTTTTGCCTATCCAGGCAGCTATGACCCTATATTCGAAAATGTTCATTTTCAAATTGATACAGACTGGAAGCTGGGCTTTACGGGGCGAAACGGTCGAGGTAAAACGACGTTCTTAAACCTGCTGCAGGGGAAGTACGAATACAACGGTACGATCTCCACACCAGTTGCCTTTAATTATTTTCCATTTCCTGTCGAACACCCGGAGTATTTGACCTTAGATGTCGTCGAAGAGATCGTACCAAGCTTTGAGAACTGGAAGCTGATGCGTGAACTGAACCTGCTTAAGGTTTCAGAAGACGTGTTGTACCGACCATTCGAATCGCTGTCCCAAGGAGAACAGACGAAGGTATTACTAGCCGTGCTCTTCATCCAAGACAATCGATTTCTGCTCATCGACGAGCCGACCAATCATCTCGACTTGCACGCACGCAAGCTTGTTGCCGATTATCTGAATACGAAGCGCGGTTTCATTCTTGTTTCACACGACCGGGCTTTTCTCGACCGCTGTGTGGATCATATTCTAGCGATCAACAAAACGAATATCGAAATCCAAAAAGGCAACTTCTCCAGCTGGTGGACGAACAAAACTCGCCAAGATACATTCGAAATGGCACAAAACGAAAAGTTGTACAAAGACATACAGCGTTTATCAGCTTCCGCTAAACGTACTAGTAGCTGGTCTTTCGAGACCGAAAAATCGAAAAACGGCACACGAAATTCCGGTTCCAAACTTGACAAGGGGTACGTCGGGCATAAGGCAGCCAAAATGATGAAACGCTCAAAATCCATTGAACAGCGGCAACACACTGCTTTAGAGGAAAAATCAAAACTGCTCCGAAATATCGAACAATCAGAAAGCCTTGCGATCTCTCAGCTCGTGTATCCCAAATCGGAACTGGCGATGCTGGATCACGTCACGATTTACTACGGGGAAAGAGCAGTTTGCAAGAACGTTAGTCTGACGATTGAACCAGGAGATCGGATTGCAATTTCAGGCCCAAATGGTTCAGGTAAGTCTAGCTTGCTTCACCTGCTCAACGCTGAGGAGTTGCACTATACAGGTACGTTTCAACGGGATCCGCAGCTTCGCGTTTCCTATGTATCCCAGAATACATCTCATTTGCGAGGTACGCTTTCCGATTATGCAGCAGAGCACAGAATTGACGAAAGCTTGTTTAAGGCCGTGTTGCGTAAGCTAGATTTCGCCCGCATCCAGTTTGAGAAGGATATATCGGCGTTCAGCGGCGGGCAGAAAAAGAAGGTTCTGATCGCGAGAAGCCTATGTGAGGAGGCTCATCTGCATATTTGGGACGAACCGCTCAACTTTGTCGACGTGATTTCCCGGATGCAAATTGAGGAGCTGCTGCTTGAGTACACGCCAACCATTGTATTCGTGGAGCATGATCGGGAATTTCATGACCGTGTCGCCACGAAAACGATTGAACTCGGTGGGGATTAGAATTTTACAAAGTGACTTGGAGTAAGACATAATTTTAATGGCAGAAAGCTTAGCACCATAACTTTTATAAAAAGAGAAAAGATTGAACTAAAGGCACGCAATAGTTAAATCAAACATCGGCAGTCTAGGATTTTATTTTTTCGTCCACGGCTGCCGATGTTTTTATTGAAGACAGTTTAATAGGCTTATATTATTCTACAGCGGGCTCGCTTCTTCTGCTCTACTCTCCCTGTCAATCCTATAAGATTTTTAAGACATCCACTTATCTCTTTTATTATATTAGTTTGACAATTTGGTTGGGTTAATCTCTTGTGGGAAAGTATCTTCAAAACAATCCTTTTTCTCATATAAATTGTACCAAGCCTCAGCAATAAGATCTGGATCTCCAGCCGTACCTGCTTGTATGACAGTGCCAATTGAAAGATGACCGACATATATGCCTTTTTCTTTCAACTCAAAATGCAAATTTGTAGCATAATTACGAACACCACTCATTACCATACCAACATTTCCAACAGACGGGTAGGAAACCATTGCAGATATTCCGGTGGTCAATAGAATTGCACCCGAAGCATTATTTATCATATCTGGTATTACTTCATTCACAGAAAGAACGGCAGGGAGTAAGTAACCTTTTATCTGTTCTAACACATCTTCTGCTGTTGTTTCTAACACATGCTTGAAATGCGTAGGTCCTGCATAGGGGCTGAATTCCAAAACATCAATATGACCAAAGTCTTGTTTAACAGCATCTAATGCTTGTTTTAGTACTGGCAAATCCCTGACATCCGCTACATAAGATTTCGCTTCAATATTTAGCTTCTTTAGTTCGTTCACGATTATGGCCAATTTCTTAGGGTTACGCGAAATGACAGCAACCCTAAATCCTTTCTCCCCAAATTTTTTTGCAAGGGACAACCCCAATCCAGGTCCTGCACCGATAATTGCTATAGTCTTCATTTTATACAAACTCCTTTTTTTGTGGTATACATATAACAACACGTGTTGTTTTAACATCTTAAATTCAATACACAAAACGAACAACCAACAATATAGTTACCAATGTTGCTATAGCAACAATATTAAAGAATTATTGGGTTAGGAGTGAATCAATTGGGGACAAAAGTAAGAAATTTACGAACAACTTATACTAAGGAATCTTTAGTTAACGCTTTTTTTAATTTAGCAACTAAGAAGGATTTTGAAAAAATAACAGTGGCAGATTTAACAGAGGGAGCGCAAGTAAATCGAGCTACTTTCTACGCACATTTTAACGATAAGTACGATTTATTGAATTACATTATGGGAAATTCCGCTTCAAATGCTATTGCAAAACGGACAACAGGATCAATAAAATTGGATCAAGAAAGTATAAGCCAACTTGTTTTAGCTGTTTGTGATTTTTACCAACAACCGAGATTACAATGTCGCCAAAGTAATATAAGTTTAGTAATACCCCAATTAAAAGAAAAAATATTGAGTGAATTGAAATTGTATTTGCTTAAGAGCATAGAAAACTTATATACCGATATGGAAAAAGATCTATTCGTATCTATTTATGCAAATGTAATCCATGAAGCTGGTTTTTTATGGGCTTCTGGAAAAGCAAAATTGAACAAAGAAGAAATAGCTAAGAAAATTTCGTTATTCGTATTAGGTGGGCAGAACTCTCTTTAATGCTGGCTTTTACCCACTTGCTTGATTCTTTTCATCCTCTCTCCTACCAGATAAGAAGCAATAAAAAAACACAAGCATTGCGCTTGTGTTTTTTTGATGCAGCCCATATCAGATTACTCTCGAATTTTCGTAGCAATTTTCATCAATTCGTCAAAAGTGGTTTTTAAACTGTGCTCTTCATCCACTGTTGTTTTATGCGAGCTCCCTGCGCTAAAATTGAGTACATTCCTCGTTAATCGAGTTATGCTGGTTAAGCGCTGTCCGCGATCAGGCGAAAACGCCTTTGAATGGTGTGCGTAGCCTGTGACGAAAGTTGAATTAATAGTGTTTAGGGTTTAAGCCTCCTCTAATCACTTAATTTTCTTATTAAATATATACGGTAGCACCTCTAGCAACCGTCCTCGCGTAATGGGATCATCATAATTCCATGTAGTATCCACAAAATGAGTGTTACCGTTACTTAAATCGGCTAAAGCCGCGATATGTGAACAGTGAGCAACCGTTTGCAATTCCTGGCGAGGAGCCAAGACGAAATTGCGATCGCCAGCATAGTGATTTATTTGATGCTGCTGAATTTCTATCCATGCTTGCCCTTGCTCGATTAGGTGCATCACATTGGCAGAAGGACGAAAGGCAAGAGATTCGTACAAGGTGGCAGCCAATCCGCTCTGGCCCATAATATAAAGTTTTGTACCAAACTTGAGATAAACAGCAGCCGTCTCTCCAGCAACATAAGCATCTGCTAATTGCCTACGTAACCATCTTACTTTGTCCTCATATCTGGTAATCCATTTCTCCGCAGCGTTACTACGTTCAACTAGTTTAGCGATATACCGTAACCGTTCAAACAGTCTAAACTTACTGTTAAGTATAACAGTAGGAGCGATCGTATCTAGTTTCTGCAAATCTTGTTCAGGATGCACATAGCTAAGCAATAATAACTCCGGCTGTAGTTGTGCAATTTTATCTGGATCTGCCCAATACCCAAGATTATGAATATTTCGCAACTTATTGTGATAAATCACGTTATCTTTCATGATCGAGATGGCCGCCCCTATAGGGGGCATGGCTAAAACGAGTAATTCTCCAAGCGTAAATTTGCCATCAGTCACGATACGTGTTGTATCTTTAGGAACTTGAATCTTTCTGCCAAATGAATCGATAATGGTTCTCTGCCCAGCACGAAAATGAATATTAGAATACTCACGCGGAGTGTGTCCAGTTAATTTATGAAAGCGCCGACTGAAATAGTATTCATCCTTAAACCCAATTTGTCGAGATATTTTGCCCAATGTCTCAGTGGAATTACATAGAAGCTCTTTTGCATGGTTTATACGTAATTGGACCAAATAATCATTTGGTTTTTTGCCAGTCATTATTTTAAATTTTTGACTATATTTCCATCTGACCATTCCAGCCATGGTAGCAAGTTTTTCAACTGTCAAGTCCTCATCATAATGCTGTTCCATATACTGTACGGTTTGTTGAACCAAGTTTATCTTATCATTGTTCTGCAACTGGGAAACTTGCTCATCGAGCTGAGCCATCAACCCCAGAATGAGCTGAAGTCTACCTTGCATCATAGCCATTTCTGATGTGGATGGAGAGGAACAGCATTGGTTACTTATCCATGCTTCTTTCCCTAATACTCGATTGACTTGAGAAATTAACAGATTATAGGGAGAACCACAAAGCAAAGGTGGATGAGCAACCGGATTCAAAGTCATTCCTTCTACTTCAAAGGTTTCAAAGATAAAGCGTACAAGCTGTGCCTCTTTGTTGCTTGATTCCATAGTATAGCGCTGTACAGGCAAAATCAGAATGCAGCTTCCTTGTCGCAGATCGATTGCAATGTTGTCTACATACAGCCGTATGCCGTGACTGAGTGCTATCAATAATGTGCATAAATTGGTTTCATTGTCATTCATCCCCTCATTGTGGCCGTTCGCTGGAATTATCTGGTCAAATCGAAACCTATCATAGTGTTGCAGCCTAATATACAGGGGTGCTAGATTCATAAGCAACTCTCCAACAATTGAAAATGAGAATCATTATCGTTATTGTAACATATAAAGACCTGCTTTCAACTATAAACTATAGTTCAGCTTTTAATAGTTGGAGTATGTACTATTTTAGAAAACTAGCGATATAAAGAACTGAATGTGCCAAAATAATTTCTTACTGTTGGTCCATCCATTGTGGCATCTGTTTAAACAATTGCTCCAAAGCTAACAAATTATCTGTATTCCATTCACTAGGAATAACATGAACATTTCCCTTTTGAACTGCAGGCAAAGTTGCCCATATCGGTCTTTGGAGCAGTCGGTCAGCTTCTGTTTTACTTTCACCATCATCTTGTACAACTACAAACAAATGATCACCAGCAAATTCTGAAAGCACTTCTTCTGAAATATTAACGAAAGACACGCCTTCTTTATCAAGAATATTCTTCTTTACAGCTGGTGGGACGGCAAAACCGTTCTCCCCATAAATAATAGCACCCAGGCTACGATCGCCCATAACATAAAGAGTTTTACCCAACTGGTAGAAAATTGTCGCTGTCTCCCCGTCTGCTAATTGAAATTTATCAAACATTTCTTTCGACTGTTCTTTATACTTAGCAATCAATTGAGCTGCCTCTTCCTGTTTGCCAAAGATATTTCCCATCTCCTTTACACGTTCTGTATAAGGAAGAGCTGGGTTAAAGGGGATAGTAGTAGCAATTTTCGACAATGCCTCATTATGATCTGCTTCTGCTTTGTAATAACCATTAATAATCAGATCGGGTTTTAAACTCAGAATCGTCTCTAAGTCACCCGGGTTTCCAACATCAACGATTCCTTCAAGTCTACCTTCATAGTAACTAGGAATATCTTGGGGAAGGTTATTACCAACAACCGGGATGCCCATCGCCAAGAAATCACCAATTGTCTGGCCAATATAAACCACTCGTTTGGGATCTGCAGGTATTTCAACCTGTTTACCTGTTATCGTTGTATATTGAACAGTTTTCTCACTTTCCTCTTTCTGTTCATCAGACACGCTGCTATTAGCATTAGAAGTACTGCATGCCGATATTATCAACAACAGGAGGAAACTCCCTACCCAGAGTATAATTTGCTTTCCATGTTGTTTCTTCACACTTGTTGCCCCTTTCCTTCTCTCTAATAATTGAAAATGATTATCATTTAAGGCATTATTATAGGTTGTGTGAAAAGGGGAAGCAATGAAAAAAACGCAACGGTTTATTTGGAAAAATGTCAATGATCGTCCCACACAAAACATCTGTTCTTTTATTTCATTTATAACTAAACAGATACGAATGAGATATATTTTAACAAATCCTCATGGTTTAGTTTATTGAGCTACCTCAACAAAGCCTCTTCTTTTGTTTCCCGTTTTACGGTAACTTTCCCCTCTAAGCCTTCCTCATCATGGTCCGTTCCTCTTCCAACATGAGATCCTTTCTAAAGGAAGTCTTTATGCATAGGTATACTCCGGTCCCAATCGTTCGATAACTCGATCCAACTGTCTGGTTAAATAAGGCGAAACGTCACCAATGCCAGCTACTGCTTCTAACAAGGGAAAGGGTTGTCCACCCCACGGGCCTTGTGGATCAAAGACTTGTCTACCGATTCGCAAGCCTCCTGTTTCCTTGAAGATGTTCAATCGTTCCAATCCTTCAATAAGCAGCCCGACCGGCAGCGTTTTGTTCCTACGTCGGGACCATTCTGCCAAGAAGGACATACCGCGTAATATATCATATTCAAAAAACCTCGGAAAGCAAGGCTTCAGCCATTCCATATCGATGACGCTTCTATTTTGTTTAGAACATACAAGACGATGCTCAATTAAATAACGTGCTCCTTCATCTAAGAAAACGGCTTCCTGTTCAGTAAATTCACGATCTGTATGCCATAAGATAGCTTCAAGCGGAGGAAGTGTTGAAACAATAGAGCTCTTTTTAGAATGAGTATAAGCTTCAGGGTCGCAGTTCAGCCCGCCATCAGGTAACTGATGCTTTAAGAGCCATTCGCGAATCCAAGGCAGTTCCTTGTCCAAATCACAGCCATACGCCATTAGAATCATATAGTATACGGCAAGTTCACAATGGCAGCAATCCAACTTCATCTTGTCACTTTTACTTGTTGGATGGTCATCGGCGGATATGATGAAGGTCGGCCAGACCTGAGTTTCGAGTAAATATTTTGCTCCGACAATAGCAGACTCGGGAATTAGTTTCACCTCTCCCATTTCATAAAGAGCAGCCATATGCCACCAAGCTCCATCCCATTTTCGACGGCTGCACTCGCCGTGAGTCATCCCCAAATGCGAAGTAGATTCAAGGAACTGTATAGATTCTTCGATTGCTAAACGAATATTTTGATTTGTTTCCATCTGGGTATCTCCTTTTTGATTATCTCTACTTCACGCTTCAGTTAAGCAACGCCTCACTTCGTATAACCTTCCACTTTTAAAAAATTCGATATGTTATTAAACTATCCTGCCCGTTCGTATTATGAGATCAACCAGTTCTTTCTGGTTGATCCTTTTTTCATTTGCATAGAGGATTAAGGTAG